>NZ_LZTA01000079.1 GCF_001665875.1 Mycobacterium sp. 852002-40037_SCH5390672 | reverse complement strand
CCAAATTAATATGTGCAAAGAAAAAGCCGCGTTATACCGATTTTCTGCGAGCTTGGAGAAATTGATGGGGTGGCGCCGGCGAGCGCAATCGACTTCTCTATTGGGGCACCTGCGGTACGACCTTGCGTGCGAGCTCTATGGCAGCCGAATTGGCTTGATCTGCCGACAATCTCAGCACCGCAACCTGCAGCGTGTTGTCTCTATTACCAGCGGCGAACTCGACCGTGCCGTTGCCGAGCAGGCGCATGCCATCAGGGCCCGGCTTGGCGGGGTTGGGGAAGCCGGCTTCTGGTGGCGGCAGGGTGTTGTGCAGGGCCGTGCCGGGCTGACTGATTTCCAGAGTTATCGACTCTTCTGTCGAGGTGTTCTGCCAAGTGCAGCCACCCATCCGGGGATCCTTCGGCGCGCCGGGCTTACCTGAAACGGAAACGCCGAGTATCGACGAAACATCTTGTGCCGACAGCATCGAACACGCATCGATCGGCTTGGCGGTCGATGCTGTGCTCGGCGTAGCTTTGTCCGCACCACTCCCAGAAGCACCGGTCGGACCGCTCTGTGACTGACAGCCCGCCGCCGCACAGCTGAGCGCCACCGTGGCGACCAACACCCGACAGGTTGCGGACGCCGCGCCCGGGCGCTGGGCGTGTCGCCCAGGTTGCCGCTCGCACTCCGGCGTGGAATGCATATCCATCCTCATGAGGATTCCTCGTGGTCGTCTGGTCAGGGATGTCGAATCATCGATTGGCGACGCTACGTCGATGTTTCGGCCGTCGAATCAGGGATATCCCTACACTCTCGAAAGCCGCTTTCAGATCAGACAAGCCCGGTATGCAGTAGGGAAAACCCTGATGCCGAGGATCGCCGACGTCTATATCCTGACAACAATGGCGATCACTGGGCCTGAACCACAACGGTTCCTCGTCGAGTGGTACGGACCACGAACATCCGCACACTCGATCGGCGATATCGTCGATCGTCTGAAGAGCCGTGCTGAATTAATGTCGACTCGTGGGACGCTCGTCGAGCTTCTGACGGCGATGACGGTGCCCGACGACAATTACACGTTCGCTGTCTTTGCTGCCGGCTCAGCCGAGATAGTTGCGCAGATCTGCGGTGACGTCGGCGCGCCCGCGGAACGGATCAGCTGCGGCGTCGGTTGGGTGCGGCCACTGGACTGCTGACGGGACCGGCTCGACGGCGTAACCCTTGGCTCACTCGACGTTTCAGGAGAAGGTGGTCTGCGCGCAGGTGCTCGGGGACGTGATGTTGACCCCGGAATAGACCACCTGGATGTGGGTGCAGGCGATGACGTTGTTGTCGGTCTTGGGCTGGCCGGTCTGCCAATCGGTGGAGTCGATGCGCCCGGTCGTCTGGTACTTGTCCGGCGGGCCCTCTCCCATGTAGATCGTGGTGATCTCGTCGGAACCCATTGACTTCATCACCCGCTCGTACTGGCCGGTGGCGTGCGCGTCGAGGTAGGCCAGCCGGTTCGAGGACCGGATCTCGGTGGTTTGCCGGGCCCAGAGGCCGGGCGGGAAGCCGGTCACCCCATCGGGGGTCAGCATGTCCGCCCCGGCGGTGAAGTCACAGTGGCCGTCGGCCTTGAAGCAGTTGAGGATGGCCCGCGTCTCCAGCTGGTTGGGCCCATCCAACGGGAACAGCGTGGTGGCGGTGTTGCTCGCCGCCGCGCACACCCCGGCGGGCAGGAACATGGGCAGCACTGCGACGACTGCGAATCCCGATACCAGCCGCATCATCGATGCTTCCCTTCCCTCTGACCACAGGGTGAACTTAGCCCCGCGACTACTCGTCGTAGGTGACTTCTACCGAATCAGAATCCGGGTGAGATTGACAGGCCAAGATCAGGCCCTCGTCCAGATCCTGCTGCTCGAGCACGTCGTTGACCTCCATGCTCACGTTGCCGCTGCGCAACGTGCAGGCACACGCGCCGCAGTGACCCTCCCGGCAGGAGAAGGGGGCGTCGAGACCCTTGGCCAGCAGCACGTCGAGCAATTTGGCGTTGCGCGGCCACGACACGGTATGGGTTTCGCCGTCGAGCTCCACCACCGCGGTCGCGGGGGGCTCGTCACCTTCGGCGGTGTCCTCGATCTTCACCGCCGCGAACGGATCGGAGTCCAGCGACTTGAACACCTCGATATGTATCTGCGCCGCAGGCACTTTCAGTGTTTCCAGGGCTTCTTTGGCCGACTCCATGAATGGCCCCGGCCCGCAGATGTAGACGGGCCGATCCGTATAGGGGGCGGCCAGCTTGGCCAGGGCGCCGACGCTGGGCAGGCCCTGCAGCGATTCCAGCCAGTGCAGCACGGTCAGCCGTTCGGGATATTTGGCGGACAGCTCGCGCAGCGCGTCGGAGAAGATCACCGAACGGTCGTCGCGATTGGCGTAGACCAGCGTCACCTGCCCGCTGCCCTCGGCAAGCGCCGACTTGCAGATCGACATGATCGGGGTGATCCCGCTGCCCGCGGCCATCAGCAGGAAGTCGTCGCCCAGCGTTTTGGGCACGAAATTGCCCGACGGGGCCAGCACGTGGATCCGCATGCCCGCCCGGGCGTGATCACACAGCCAGTTGGACGCGTAGCCGTCCGCGGTTCGTTTGACCGTGACCGTGAGCGCGTCGTCGGTGAACGGCGAGCTGCACAACGAATAGCAGCGGGCCACCGACCCGGTGCGCTCGCTGGGAACGCGCAGCGTCAAGAACTGGCCCGGGGCGTACCGCAACCGCTCGGGCGGGATGTCGGGGTCGCCCGCGTCGTCCGGTACCGCGAACACCAGCGACCGCGCATCGTCGGTCTCGGCGATGACCTCGGCGACCTGCAGTTCAAGGACGTGGTCACCGAGTGGCTCGTCGGGTGCTTGGTCCAGATCCGCCTCGGTCAAGGCCCGTCCCTTCCTTTCGTCACAACTAGAACATGTTACAGAAAACCGGATTCGTATCGCTACCAGCCGCAGGAATACCCTGCTCGACACAAATCGGAACGTGTTCTAGTCTCTGGTGTAAGTCCGCTGAGTAAGTCTGGCGCAGGAGGCAAACGTAAGTGACGTCCATTCAACAGCGTGATGCGCAGTCGGTTTTGGCTGGCATCGATGATCTGCTCCCGCGGATTGCCGAACGCGCTCAGGCGACGGAAGACCTGCGGCGGCTGCCCGACGAGACCGTTCAGGACCTCGAGGACGTGGGCTTCTTCACCCTGCTGCAGCCCGAACAATGGGGTGGATTGCAGTGCGATCCGGCGCTGTTCTACGAGGCGGTGCGGCGCCTGGCCAGCGCGTGTGGTTCCACCGGTTGGGTGAGCTCGATCATCGGCGTGCACAACTGGCATCTGGCGTTGTTCGACCAGGAGGCGCAGGCCGAGGTCTGGGGCGAGGACCCCAAGACCCGGGTCTCCTCGTCCTACGCCCCGATGGGCGCCGGCGTGGTGACCGATGGGGGTTACCTGGTCAACGGCGCGTGGAACTGGTCCTCGGGCTGTGACCACGCGACGTGGGCCTTCCTCGGTGGCCCGGTGATCAAGGACGGACGTCCCGTCGACTTCGGGAGTTTTTTGATCCCGCGCAGCGAATACCGCATCGACGACGTGTGGCATGTCGTCGGCTTGCGTGGCACCGGCAGCAACACCGTCGTCGTCAAGGATGTCTTCGTGCCACGGCACCGGTTCCTGTCGTACAAGGCGATGAACGACGGCACCGCGGGCGGGTATCAGACCAACACCGCCCCGGTCTACAAGATGCCTTGGGGCACAATGCATCCCACCACAATCTCAGCGCCGATCGTCGGGATGGCCTACGGGGCGTACGACGCGCACGTCGAGCACCAGGGCAAGCGGGTGCGGGCGGCGTTCGCCGGCGAGAAGGCCAAGGACGACCCGTTCGCCAAGGTCCGCATTGCCGAAGCGGCCAGCGACATCGACGCGGCGTGGCGCCAGTTGAGCGGCAATGTCGCCGACGAGTACGCGCTGCTGTCCGCCGGCAAGGAGATCCCGTTCGACCTGCGTGCCCGCGCTCGCCGCGACCAGGTGCGCGCCACCGGTCGTGCGATCGCCTCCATCGACCGGTTGTTCGAGGCTTCCGGTGCCACCGCTTTGGGCAATGACCAACCGGTGCAACGGTTTTGGCGTGACGCGCACGCCGGCCGGGTGCACGCGGCCAATGACCCCGAGCGGGCCTACCAGATCTTCGGGAACAACGAGTTCGGGTTGCCGCCCGGCGACACCATGGTCTAGCCCATGACCGCGACAACGGGGGAATTGACCTTCGAGTCCACCTCGCGCTTTGCGGAGGTCGACGTCGACGGACCGCTGAAGCTGCACTATCACGAGGCGGGCGTAGGTAACGACCAGACGGTGGTGCTGCTGCACGGCGGCGGCCCGGGCGCGGCGAGTTGGACGAACTTCTCCCGCAACATCGGAGTGCTGGCGCAGCAATTTCATGTGCTCGCCGTCGACCAGCCCGGGTACGGCCACTCCGACAAGCGTGCCGAGCACGGGCAGTTCAACCACTACGCGGCGCGGGCACTCAAGGGCCTCTTCGACCAATTGGGGTTGGGACGTGTTCCGCTGGTGGGCAATTCGCTGGGCGGTGGCACCGCGGTCCGGTTCGCCCTGGACTACCCGGATCGGGCCGGGCGCCTCGTGCTGATGGGGCCCGGCGGGGTGAGCGTGAACCTGTTCGCGCCCGACCCGACCGAGGGTGTCAAGCGGTTGGGCAAGTTCTCGGCGGAACCCACCCGCGAGAACCTCGAAGCGTTTTTGCGGGTGATGGTCTACGACCAGAAACTGATCACCCCCGAGTTGATCGATCAGCGTTTCGAACTGGCCAGCACGCCCGAAGCGCTGACGGCGACCCGCGCGATGGGAATGTCTTTCGCCGGAGCCGATTTCGAGCTCGGCATGATGTGGCGCGAGGTGCATCGGCTGCGCCAGCCGGTGCTGCTGATCTGGGGCCGCGAGGACCGGGTCAACCCACTGGACGGTGCGTTGGTCGCACTGAAAACCATTCCGCGTGCGCAGCTTCACGTTTTCGGGCAATGTGGCCACTGGGCACAGGTGGAGAAGTTCGACGAGTTCAACACGCTCACCATTGATTTCCTGGGAGGTGCGCGATGAGCATCCGCTCTCTGGGCTATCTGCGTATCGAATCCACCGATATGGCGGCCTGGCGTGACTACGGCCTGAAGGTCCTCGGCATGGTCGAGGGCAAGGGCGCAAGCGAAGGTGCGCTGTATCTGCGGATGGACGATTTCCCGGCCCGGCTGGTGATCGTCCCCGGCGAGCAGGACCGGCTGATCGAAGCGGGCTGGGAATGCGCGAACGCCGCCGGCCTGCAAGAGATTCGGAACCGGCTCGACGTCGAGGGCACGCCCTACAAGGAGGCGACCGCCGCAGAACTGGCCGATCGCCGGGTCGACGAGATGATCCGGTTCTCCGACCCGTCCGGCAACTGCCTGGAGGTCTTCCACGGCGCCGCCCTCGAGCACCGCCGGGTGGTCAGCCCGTACGGGCACAAGTTCGTCACCGCCGAGCAGGGCTTGGGGCACGTGGTGTTGACCACCCGTGACGACGAAGAGACATTGCACTTCTACCGGGATGTGCTGGACTTCAAGCTGCGTGACTCGATGCGGCTGCCGCCGCAGGTGGTGGGCCGGCCCGCCGACGGGCCGCCTGCCTGGCTGCGGTTCCTGGGCTGCAACCCGCGTCACCACAGCCTGGCCTTCATGCCCGGCCAGACCCCCAGCGGCATCGTGCACCTGATGGTCGAGGTGGAACAAGCCGACGACGTGGGTCTGTGTCTGGACCGCGCGCTGCGCCGCAAGGTGCCGATGTCGGCGACGCTGGGCCGCCACGTCAACGACCTGATGCTCTCCTTCTACATGAAGACACCCAGCGGATTCGATATCGAATTCGGCTGCGAGGGAAGACAAGTCGAAGACAACGACTGGATCGCCCGGGAGAGCACCGCGATCAGCCTGTGGGGTCACGACTTCAGCGTCGGCTTCAAGGGCTAGTTCGAGGCCGACTATGACCGCCGCGCCGATCGACCCGCGCACGTTCCGCAGCGTGCTGGGCCAGTTCTGCACCGGGATCACCATCATCACCACCGTGCACGACGACGTCCCGGTCGGCTTCGCCTGCCAATCCTTTGCGGCGCTGTCGCTGGAGCCACCGCTGGTGCTGTTCTGCCCCACCAAAGTGTCGCGGTCCTGGCAGGCCATCGAGGCCAGCGGCCGGTTCTGCGTCAACATGCTCACCGAGCAGCAGAAGCACGTCTCGGCCCGATTCGGCTCCAAGGAGCCCGACAAGTTCGCCGGGATCGACTGGCACCCTTCCGAACTCGGGTCGCCGATCATCGATGGTTCACTGGCCTACATCGATTGCACGGTCGCCTCAGCGCACGACGGGGGCGATCACTTCGTGGTGTTCGGTGCGGTGCAATCGCTTTCGGAGGCACCCAAGATCAAGCCGCGGCCGTTGCTGTTCTATCGCGGTGAATACACCGGCATCGAACCGGACAAGACGACGCCCGCACAGTGGCGCGACGATCTGGAAGCGTTCCTGACCACGACCACGCAAGACACCTGGCTGTAGAACCTCGCGCACTCGCGGTGCGCGGCTTCCTAGGTGGACGTGTTGCGATGGCTGCCGGCGTCGCGGTCGGTGGCCGACATGTCCACCGTGGGGGAGTTGTCCGCGATCGGCTGCTCCTGGCTCCACGCGTCGCCGCGGTCGGTGGCGGGTTTGTCGGTAACTGAGTCCGTTTCGGCCTTCACTCTCGGGTCAAGGCTGTCGGCATGCTTCCACTGCTCGCCCAGCTGTTCGCGTGAGGACGCCGCTTCGGTCTGATGCGCTGACGCCCGATCGTGGAGTCGGGCGGCTTCTGCCGCCTTGGCCTCGGCTTCGGCCTGCGCGGCACGGGCTTTCGCGGCCGTCTCCGCGGCCAGCGCCTCGCGGCGCTCAACCTTGGCGGTCTCCAGCTTGGCCTGCTCGCGAATCCCCTCGGCCTCCCGCTCGCGGCGGCGCCTGTTCGCTCTGCGGGCAGCGATGACCAGGGCGATGATCACAAGGACGGCCACGACTGCGGCGATGACGATCCAGACGGTGTTGCTGGTGTTCATGATGGACTCCGTTAATCGGTGTGGGAACCGCAAAGGCCCCGTTCGGCGGGTTGCCATATTCGAAAGGAATGAAACAACCGATGCCGACGCCCGCTACGTCGTCCGAAGGCCGCGGGTCAGAATGGTGTCATGACGCTGGATCTGGGCGCGTACTTCGGCCGCATCAACTACCGCGGTCCCGTCGAGCCGAACCTCGAAGTGCTGCAGGACCTGATGACCGCGCACACCGGCGCGATCCCCTTCGAGAACCTCGATCCGCTGATGGGGATCCCGGTCGATGACCTGAGCCCGCAAGCCCTGACCGACAAGCTGGTCCACCGTCGCCGCGGGGGCTACTGCTACGAGCAAAACGGCCTGATGGGGTATGTGCTGGCCGAAATCGGTTTCCGGGTGCGGCGGTTGGCCGGCCGAGTGGTCTGGATGCTGCCGCCCGACGTGCCGCTGGGAGCCCAGACGCACACGGTGCTGGCGGTGACGTTCCCGGGCTCGCAGGGCTCGTTCCTGGTCGACG
Organism: Mycobacterium sp. 852002-40037_SCH5390672; assembly: GCF_001665875.1. Taxonomy (GTDB): domain Bacteria; phylum Actinomycetota; class Actinomycetes; order Mycobacteriales; family Mycobacteriaceae; genus Mycobacterium. The sequence continues at coordinate 68,682 of NZ_LZTA01000079.1, read as the reverse complement.
TGGGATTTGGTGGCCAGACGCTGACGTCTCCCATCCGCCTGCAGACCGGGAACGCCCAGCAGACCACACACGAGCCGTACCGGCTGAACGATCGCGGCGACGGCCTGATTCTGCGAGCACTGATCCGGGGAGAGTGGCAACCGCTGTACATCTTCGGTACCCAGACCGTGCCCCAGGTCGACCTGAGGGTGGGCAGCTGGTATGTCTCCACGCACCCGTCGTCGATGTTCGTGACCACCCTGACCGTTGCGCTGACCACCGACGACGCGCGCTACAACCTAGCCGGGCGAAACCTGACCATTCACCGCGCCGAGGGCAGCGAGAAGATCCGCCTCGACGATGCGTCGGCGGTCCTCGACGTGCTCAATGAGCGGTTCGGCATCGACGTGGCGGGTATGGGAGACCGGTCCGCGCTCGAGGCGCGCGTCGCACAGGTGCTCGACGCTTAGGCGGCCTGGTTCGCTTTGCTAGCGGGCCGAAAGCCACGGGCCGAGTCGCCGCACCGCTTCCTCGATGTCGTTCGTCGGACCCGCGAACGACAGCCGCACGAACGAATTTCCGCGCGTGGTGTCGAAGTCTATACCCGGTGCGATCGCAACGCCGGTCTCTTCCAACAGCTTTGAACAGAACTCGATCGAGTTGTCGGTGAATTCCGAGACGTCGGCGTACACGTAGAAGGCGCCATCGGTGGGGGCCAGGCGCTCGATGCCGATGCTGCGCAGCCCGTCCAGCACCAACGAACGATTGGTGGCGTAGTGGTGCAGGTGGCCGTCGGCTTCGGCCGTCGCCTCCGGGGTGAAGGCCGCCACCGCGGCGAGTTGTGACAGCACGGGCGGACAGATGGTGAAGTTCCCGGTGAGGCAATCCACCGCGCGGCGTAGCTCGGGGGGCACCAGCAGCCAGCCCAGGCGCCAGCCCGTCATCGCGTAGTACTTCGAAAAGCTGTTGACCACCACGGCGTTTCGCGAGGTCTGCCACGCGCAGCTGGTCTGCGGTGCTCCTTGGTACACCAGGCCGTGATAGACCTCGTCACTGATCAACCGCACCCCGGCCGCATCACACCAGGAAGCGATGGCTGCCAGTTCGGCCGGTTCGATGACGGTGCCCGTGGGGTTGGCCGGGCTTGCCACGATGACGCCCTGCACCGGGGGGTCGAGTTCGGCGAGCATCTGCGCGGTCGGCTGGAAACGCGTCTGTGGCCCGCAGGGTATCTCCACCACCTCGCAACCCAAGGCCGACAGGATGTTTCGGTAACACGGATAGCCGGGGCTGGCCAGCGCCACCCGATCGCCGACGTCGAAGCACGCGAGGAAGGTGAGCAGGAAGCCGCCCGAGGAGCCGGTGGTGATCACCACCGCGTCGGGTTCGACGTCGAGCCCGTGTTGGCGTCGGTAGTCCGCGGCGATCGCGGCACGCAGCTCGGGGATGCCCAACGACACCGAGTAACCCAGCTCGTTGGAACGCACGGCAGCAGCCGCGGCCGCCCGCACCGGCTCGGGTGCTCCCACGCTGGGCTGGCCCGCCGACAGGTTGACCAGGTCGCCGTGGCTGCGCTGGCGTTCCGCGGCCGCCAGCCAGACATCCATCACATAAAACGGTGGGATGCCGGCGCGCACTGAGACACGGTCGGTCACGGCGTCTTGAGTACCTCGGATTCCAGGCGCCTAAGCAGTTCTTGCGGCGAATCCAGCAGGTGTGCGCTGCCGTGGGCGCGTTTGAAGTACAGGTGCATGTCGTGTTCCCAGGTGATCGCGATGCCGCCGTGCAGCTGGATCCCCTCGGCGGCCACGGTGTTCAGCGCCTCGGTGGCGGCCAGGCGGGCGGCCGCGGCGTTGGTGGGGGTGGGGTCATCGCCTGCGTCGGCGACGACGGCTTTGGCCGCGGCGACGGTGACATACAGATCCGCCATCCGATGCTTGAGCGCCTGGAAGCTGCCGATCGGGCGGCCGAATTGCACTCGGTCCTTGGCGTATTCGACGGTCAGTTCCAAACACCGCTCGGCGGCACCGATCTGCTCGGCGGCCAGCAGGATGGCCGCCTTGTCCGCCAGGCCCGGGTCGGTGCCGATCGACTCGGTCTCCTGCGCCTTGACCCGCGCCAGGCGCCGGGTCGGGTCCATGGTGGCGACCGGCTCCGCGCCGAACCGCGTCCACCTGCTCAGCCGGCCGTCCTCGACGGCGACCACGACGTCGGCGACATCGCCGTTGACGACGTAGTCGGCGTCGAGCACCAGCGCGCCGATCGAGCTGCCCTCGGCGAGGCCTTCCAGCGTCGCGGCGTCCGGCTCGGGTGCGCTCAGCAACGCCAGCTCGGCCAGCGTCGTTCCCAGCAGGGGGGAGGGCACCAGGGCGCGACCCAGCTCCTGCAAAACTGCTGCCGCATCGGCCAATTCGCCGCCCGCGCCGCCCAACTCCTCGGGGATCACCAGGGCCGCGGCGCCGACCTGCTCGCACAGCAGCTGCCAGAGCGATTCGTCGTAGCCGCGGTCGGACTCCATGGCCGCGCGCACGGCCGCCGGACCGGCGTGCTTGGCCACCAGAGCGGCGACGGTCTGTCGGAGTAGCTCGCGTTCTTCGGTGGTGGTCATAGCGTCTCCAGCACTCGCCGCCGATGTTCCTCGGGCGTACCCCAGGCGGACCGCAATGCCTGCACCCGCAGCAACAACAGCGAAAGATCGTGCTCCTGGGTGAAACCGATTGCGCCATGGGTCTGCAGCGCCGACCGCGCCGCCAACAGGCCCGCCTCGGACGCGGCCGCCTTGGCCGCGCTGACGTCGCGCGCGTCCATCGTCAGCGCCGCGCCGTACACCAGCGGACGGGCCAGTTCGATGGCGATGTGCACGTCGGCGAGCTTGTGCTTGATCGCCTGATACGAACCGATCACCCGACCGAACTGGGTGCGTTGCTTGGCGTAGTCGACCGCCCCGTCGCGCAGCGCCTCTGCCGCCCCGATCAGCTGTGCCGCGGTCGCCAGTGCGCCGAACTCGTAGGCGCGCTTGACTGTTCCTTTCGGGACCTGCCAGCTCGTGCCGGTCGCGGTCACTTCGGAGAGCCGGCGGCTGGGGTCGACGGACTTGTGAACGTCCCCAGCTGTCGCCTCGCTGACGCCGGCGGCCCCATTCTCAGTGGCCAACAACACCAGCCCGGCCACGTCGGCATCCACGGCGCGCGGCACCTGCGGCGGCAGTGCGACGGTGGCGATCAGTTCACCGGACGCTAATTCGGCGCAGCGGTCGGCATGATCGCCAGAGGCGAGCAAAACTGGTGCCACAGCGATGGATTCGGCTACCGGGCCCGGAACGCACCAACGTCCGAGACGCTCGATGGCCACGACGAGGTCGACCGGGTGGGCCTCGATGCCGTCGTATTTCTCCGGCACGGCCAAGGCGGTGACGCCCAGGTTGGCCAGCTGCTCCCACACCTTGCGGCCCGGTGCGGTATCGCCCGCGGACCACGCGCGCACCGCGCCGGGCAGATCCGCCGCGCCGAGCGCGGCGTCGATGCTCGACGCGAAGTCGCGCTGCTGTTCGTCTAGCGCAAATTTCACTTCTTGCCCCCGGACTTTTCGCGCGGCAGTCCCAGCAACCGCTCGGAGATGATGTTGCGCTGGATCTCGTTGGTGCCGGCGTAGATCGGGCCGCCCAGCGCGAACAGCAGACCCTCGGTCCACCGGCCCGCGAGTTCCCCGTCGGCGGCCAGCAGGTCGAGCGCGGTCTGATGCAGTTCGACGTCGAGGTCAGACCAGAACACCTTGGTCACCGACGATTCGGCGCCCAGCTCACCGCCGAGGGCCAGTCGGGTCACCGTGCCGAAGGTCTGCAGCCGGTAGGCCTGCGCCTTGATCCATCCGTCGGCGACGCGGTCGGCGAATGCGTCGGGAGAGCCACTGTCCTTCCACAGCTGGACTAGCCGCTCCGCGGTGGCCAGGAAGCGGGCCGGGCTGCGCAGTGACATGCCACGCTCGTTGCTCGACGTGCTCATGGCCGCCCGCCAGCCCTCGTGCGGCGTACCGATCACGTCCTCGTCGGGCACGAAGACGTCATCGAGGAAGATCTCGCCGAAGCCGGTGTCGCCGCCCAGCTGGACGATGGGCCGCACCGTGACACCGTCGGCCTTCAGGTCGAACATGAAGTACGTCAGCCCGTTATGTCGTTCGGCACCGGGGTCGGAGCGGAACAGTCCAAAACCCCGCTCGGCGAACGGTGCTCGCGAACTCCAGATCTTCTGCCCGTTGAGCAGCCAACCGCCGTCGGTCTGGGTGGCGGTGGACCGCAGTGACGCCAGGTCGCTGCCGGATTCGGGCTCCGACCATGCCTGCGCCCAAATCTCTTCCCCGCTCGCCATTTTCGGAAGGATCCGGTCGCGCTGTTCTTCGGTGCCGTGCGCGAACAGCGTCGGCGCCAGCATCGAGGTGCCGTTGGCGCTGGCCCGGCCCGGCGCATCGGCCCGGAAGTACTCCTCTTCGAACACCAACCAGTGCAGCAGCGGTGCATCGCGACCCCCGTACTTCTTCGGCCAGTTGATCACCGAAAGACCGGCGTCGAACAACACCCGGTCCCAACGCCGGTGCTGATCAAAGCCTTCGGCGTTGTCGTATGACTTCGTCGGGATCGAATCGGCGTTGGCCGACAAGAATTCCCGGACCTCGGCCTGGAAGGCCAGGGTGTCTTCGTCCAGTTCCAGATCCATCAGTCCAGCTCCCGCAGTTGTGGTTTGACCACCTTGCCGCCGGCATTGCGCGGCAACGCGTCGACGAACCGCACCGAGCGCGGCGCCTTGAAGTTCGCCAAATGCTCACGGGTGTAAGCGATCACCGATTGCTCGTCGAGTTCGGCGCCGGGCCGGGCCACCAGATACGCCCGGCCGACTTCGCCGAGCCGCTCGTCGGGAACTCCGATCACCGCGGCGTCGGCCACGCCGTCCATTCGGGCCAACACCTGTTCGACCTCGGCGGGATAGACATTGAATCCACCGCAGATGTACATGTCTTTCAGCCGATCGGTGATGCGCAGGTTGCCGGCGGCGTCGACGGCGCCGATGTCACCGGTGTGCAGCCACCCGTCCGCGTCGATGGCGGCCGCGGTGGCCTCCGGGTCTTCCAGGTAGCCCAGCATCACGTTCGGACCGCGCAGCAAGACCTCGCCCGATTCCCCGGGCGTCTCGGCGTCGATGCGTAGTTCGAAGTCGGCGAACGGGCGGCCGCAGGTGGTGGCCACGGTAACCGCGTCGTCGTCGGCGCGGCACATGGTCCCCATGCCATTGGCCTCGGTCAGCCCGTAGGCGGTCAGCACGATGTCGATGTCGAGCTCGGATTGCATGCGCTCGACCAGCACGACCGGCACGGTCGCGGCCCCGGTCACCGCGAACCGCAGTGAGCTTAGGTCGTAGTCATTGCGTGCCGGATGGTCCAGCAGCGTTTGGTAGATGGTGGGCGGCCCGGGCAGCACGGTGATGCGGTGCTGCTCAATGGCTTGCAGCGCGCGCAGCGGGTCGAAGGTCAGATGGGGGATCAGCGTCGCGCCGGTCTGCAGGCAGGCCAGGATGCCGGCCTTGTAGCCGAAGTTGTGAAAGAACGGGTTGATGCACAGGTAGCGGTCGTCACTGGTGATCTTGCCGTTGGCCGCCCAGGACGCCGAGGCCGACAGGGACTGCCGGTGTGCGCACAGCACGCCTTTGCTGCGTCCGGTCGTACCGGACGTGAAGAGGATGTCGCTGACGTCATCGGGAACGACGGCGGACGTACGGGCGGCGACCGCGTCGAGGTCGCCGCCGCGGGCGATGAATTCGTCCCACGTTCCGTCGTCCGCGTCGATCGGTATCCGCACGATGTGCCGCAATGCGGGCAGCGCCGCACGGTCCAGATCGGCAAGGCGATCGTTACCCAGGAATCGGCCCATTCCGAACAGGACCGGCGCGCCGGTGCGGGCCAGGATGTCGCTGGCCTCGGCGGCGGTGTATCGGGTGTTCAGCGGCACCATCGCGGCCCCGGCGTGGTGGATGGCCAGGCAGGCCACCACCCAATGCCAGGTGTTCGGCGACCAGACGGCCACCCGGTCACCCGCCCGCACGCCGAGGTCGATGAGGGCGGCGGCGGCCCGATGCACGTCGTTGCGCAAGCCGGCGGCGGTGAAGGACCGGTCGTCGGTGATCAACGCGTCGTGATCGGGCAGCTGGAGCGCGAAACGATCCAGCGCCGCGGGCACCGTGCGCGGATCGTTGGTCATCGAAAGCTCCTGTAGCGACGCTAGCGCGATGTGATCGCTCGATTTCTCCTCACGCCGCTCCGCGGCGCATCGTCACCGAGCTACAAAGCAAGTGCTTGGTAGGTTAGCCTACAGGGCATGCAGGACGTCGAGGAGTTCCGGGCGGAGGTCCGTCAGTGGCTCGCCGACAATCTGGTCGGCGATTTCGCAGCGCTCAAGGGTCTCGGCGGGCCCGGACGCGAACACGAGGCGTTCGAAGAGCGCCGGGCTTGGAATCAGCATCTGGCCAAGGCCGGGCTGACTTGCCTGGGCTGGCCGGTCGAGCACGGCGGCCGGGGTCTTTCCACCGCGCACCGGGTCGCCTTCTATGAGGAGTACGCCAAGGCCGATGCGCCGGACAAGGTCAACCACTTCGGCGAGGAGCTGCTCGGCCCCACGCTGATCGCCTTCGGAACGCCCGAGCAGCAGCAGCGCTTCCTGCCGAGGATCCTCGATGTCACAGAGCTGTGGTGCCAGGGATATTCGGAGCCTGGCGCCGGCAGTGACCTGGCCAACGTGGCGACCACCGCGGAGCTCGACGGCGACGAGTGGGTGATCAACGGCCAGAAGGTGTGGACGTCGTTGGCACACCTGTCGCAATGGTGCTTCGTTGTCGCGCGCACCGAGAAGGGCTCCAAGCGTCACGCCGGCCTGTCGTATCTGCTGGTTCCGCTGGATCAACCGGGCGTGGAAATCCGCCCGATCGTCCAGATCACCGGCACCGCGGAATTCAACGAGGTGTTCTTCGACGACGCCCGCACCGAGGCTTCTCTGGTGGTCGGCGAACCCGGCGACGGCTGGCGGGTCGCCATGGGCACGCTGACCTTCGAGCGGGGCGTGTCAACCCTCGGGCAGCAAATCCGCTACGCCCGTGAGCTTTCCAACCTGGCCGAGCTCGCCCAGCGCGCCGGCGCCGCCGACGACCCGTTCATCCGCGAGCGGCTCACCCGGGCGTGGACCGGCCTGCGGGCCATGCGCAGCTACGCTTTGGCCACCATGGACGTTGAGCAGCCCGGCCAAGACAACGTGTCGAAGTTGTTGTGGGCCAACTGGCATCGCGATCTGGGCGAGCTGGCCATGGACGTCATCGGCAAGGCGGGACTGACGCTATCCGACGGCGAATTCGACGAATGGCAACGGCTGTTCCTGTTCACCCGCGCCGACACCATCTACGGCGGATCCAACGAGATCCAGCGCAACATCATCGCCGAGCGGGTGCTCGGCCTACCTCGAGAGGTCAAAGGATGAGCGCTTGCGCGAAGACGCAGGAGGAAGCATGAGTCTGTCCGAAGCCCCGAAAGAGATTGCCGGACACGGTCTTCTGCAGGGCAAGGTGGTGGTGGTCACGGCGGCCGCGGGCACCGGTATCGGTGCGTCGACGGCACGACGGGCACTGGCCGAGGGAGCCGACGTGGTGATCTCCGACCACCACGAACGCCGGCTGGGGGAGACCGCCGACGAGCTCACCGCGCTCGGGCAGGGCAGGGTCGAAAGCGTGCTGTGCGACGTGACGTCCACCGCGCAGATCGATGCGCTGTTCGCGTCGGCCACCGCGCGGATGGGACGCATCGACGTCCTGGTGAACAACGCCGGGCTGGGCGGACAGACGCCGGTGGTCGACATGACCGACGACGAATGGGACCGCGTCCTGGACGTCACCCTCACGTCGGTGTTTCGTGCCACCCGAGCCGCGCTGCGCTACTTCCGCGAAGCGCCGCACGGCGGGGTGATCGTCAACAACGCCAGCGTCCTGGGCTGGCGGGCTCAGCACTCGCAGGCGCACTATGCGGCCGCCAAGGCCGGCGTGATGGCGTTGACCCGTTGCAGCGCAATCGAAGCCGCTGAGTACGACGTCCGGATCAACGCCGTGTCACCGAGCATCGCGCGACACAAGTTCCTGGAGAAGACGTCGTCGTCGGAGTTGCTGGACCGGCTGTCGGCCGGCGAAGCCTTCGGTCGGGCCGCCGAACCGTGGGAGGTGGCGGCCACCATCGCGTTCCTCGCCAGCGACTACTCGAGCTACTTGACCGGCGAGGTCATCTCGGTATCCAGCCAGCATCCGTGAGCTGCGATATCGCTGACTAGCGCAAGCCCGCGACGTGTTTACAATTGTCGACCAACGCGGTTGACGCAGGTGGGAGGGCGCAGTGAGCGACGGACCGGGTCATCGACCGTGGGGTGAGAACCCGCCTCCGGCAAGCGCACCCGGTCAGCCTCCGGGTGCCCCCTGGCAATCCGACGCGGGCTGGCCGCAGCAGTGGGGTCACGGGGGTCAGGCAACCCCTTTTGAGCAGCCCGCATACGGGTCGTGGTCCTCGCCACCGCCGGTCACCGTCGCCCACTTCAACGGGCCGCACGGCGGCCCCGGTCGGCGCAACCGCAAGCCGTTGATCATCGGGCTGAGCGTGGCCGCCGTCGTGCTTGTCGTGGTCGTCATCGCCGTGATCGCGGTAGTCAGCGGCGGCGGCGGATCCGGCAGCGCCGGTGATGCCGCCAAGGGCTACCTCGAAGCGCTTGCCCGCGGCGATGCGCAAGCCGCGTTGACGTACAGCACGGACCAGCCGGCGTCGAAAGAGTTTCTGACAGACGACATCCTCAAACGGCAGATCGCGCGGTGGCCGATCACCGACATCAAGATCCTTGACGACAATTCCGCTCGCGGTTTCGGTTTCGGGCAGGTACATGTTTCGGCGAAATTCGGCGACAACACCTCGGATGTGACCATGTCGATCAAGAAGGCCGGCAACGACTGGAAGCTCGACCACGCCGCGATCAAGGTGGACACGCTCAACGCGGGCATCGAGCAGGCCGCCGTCAAAACCGCGACGTTCTTCGGCAAGCCCGTCGGCACCGCGCCGATCTACGTCTTTCCCGGTTGGCTCGATGTCGCCAGCAGCAACCCGAATTTGGCCGTCAGCCCCAAAAAGCCCTTCCTGCTTGACAATCTGACGACATCGGGTGGGTACTTCAACGACCTGGAATTCAAACTCAGCGACAACGGGTTGTCCGCGACCAGTTCCGCGATATCGGCGGCGCTGGGGAATTGCGCGAACTCGACCCAGCTGCGACCGGCCGACTGCCCCCAGCACGCCTTCGACTACGACCTGGTGGACGGGACCGCGGCCTGGGGTAAACCGGACCTCAGCGGCCTCAAGATCAATCTGTTCGACCCCTTCCGTCTCGAGGCGTCCTTCTCCGGGTCGGTCAACTTCCCGCTGACCGCCCAGACCCGATCGGGCGGCACCAAAACGAGCGTTGTGAACACCTTCGTGTCCGGCAACGCCGACGAGTCACAGAGCCCGCCGGTGGTCTCGCTGCGCTGACACCCTTGGCGACGCCCGGACGAAAACCCACACCCGGTGGCCAAGCAAGCGCTTGGTTGATACTCTGATCGGGTGGACCGAGTGCCCGGTCAGGCCAACAGCCGGCGAGACGAGCTCCTGGAGCTTGCCGCGACGATGTTCGCCGAGCGTGGACTGCGTGCCACCACCGTTCGCGACATCGCCGACAGCGCCGGCATTCTGTCCGGCAGCCTGTATCACCACTTCTCCTCCAAAGAGGAGATGGTCGACGAGCTGTTGCGAAGTTTCCTGGACTGGTTGTTCGCCCGCTACCGCGAGATCGTGGACAGCCAGGCCAACCCGGTGGAACGGCTCAAGGGATTGTTCATGGCCTCATTCGAGGCGATCGAGCACCGGCACGCGCAGGTCGTCATCTACCAGGACGAAGCCCAACGGCTCTTGTCCCAGCCCCGGTTCTCCTACATCGAGGACATGAACCGGCAACAACGCAAGATCTGGCTCGAATTGCTCAATCAGGGCGTCGAGCAGGGCTGCTTTCGGCCCGACCTCGACGTCGATCTGATCTACCGCTTCATCCGGGACACCACGTGGGTCTCAGTGCGCTGGTATCAGCCGGGCGGACCGCTCACCGCCGAACAAGTCGGTCAGCAATACCTCGCCATCGTTCTTGGCGGAATTACCAAAGAAGGAGTCTGAAAGATGGCAGAGGCATACGTCATCGACGCTGTGCGTACCGCGGTCGGCAAACGCGGCGGCTCGCTGGCCGGGATACATCCTTTGGATCTGGGTGCCCTGGGATGGCGCGGACTACTCGACCGGGTCGACGTCGACCCCGCTGCCGTCGATGACGTGATCGCCGGCTGTGTCGATGCCATCGGCGCGCAGGCGGGCAACATCGCCCGGCTCTCCTGGCTGGCCGCCGGCTATCCCGAAGAGGTTCCCGGCGTCACCGTCGACCGGCAGTGTGGCTCCAGCCAGCAGGCGATCTCCTTTGGTGCACAAGCGGTCCTGTCCGGTACCGCCGATCTGATCGTCGCGGGCGGCGTGCAGAACATGAGCCAGATCCCGATCTCGTCGGCCATGACGGTGGGCGAGCAGTTCGGCTTCACCTCGCCGACCAACGAATCCAAGCAGTGGCTGCACCGCTACGGCGACCAGGAGATCTCGCAGTTCCGCGGCTCGGAGCTGATCGCCGAGAAATGGAACCTGTCGCGCGAAGAGATGGAGCGCTACGCGCTGACCAGCCATGAGCGCGCGTTCGCGGCCATCCGCGGTGGTCACTTCGACAACGAGATCATCACCGTCGAAACGGAATCCGGACCGTTCCGGGTTGACGAGGGGCCGCGCGAGTCGTCGCTGGAGAAGATGGCGGGGCTCAAGCCGCTGGTCGAGGGTGGCCGGCTGACGGCGGCCATGGCGAGCCAGATTTCCGACGGCGCCAGTGCGGTGCTGCTGGCGTCCGAAAAGGCCGTCAAGGCACACAATCTGACGCCGAGGGCCCGCATCCACCACATCAGCGCTCGCGCCGCCGACCCGGTCTTCATGCTGACCGGGCCCATCCCGGCAACCCGCTACGCACTGGACAAAGCCGGGCTGTCCATCGACGACATCGACACCGTCGAGATCAACGAGGCGTTCGCGCCGGTGGTGTTGGCCTGGCTCAAGGAAATCAAGGCGGACCCACAGAAGGTCAACCCCAACGGTGGTGCGATCGCGCTCGGCCATCCGCTGGGTGCCACCGGCGCCAAGCTGTTCACCACCATGCTCAATGAGCTGGAGCGCATCGGCGGCCGCTATGGCCTGCAAACGATGTGCGAAGGTGGCGGCACGGCCAACGTCACGATCATCGAGCGGCTGTAATCCCGACGCACGCCCCTGTAGCGCAACACTGAAGCTACCCACACGACGCGCCGCGCACAGTGCGCGTAGCTTCAGTCTCGGCGCGCATATGCCTGGCCCATGTTTCGATTGCCGGGCGGCGGTTATCTGGCCAGTTATGACGTCACGCAGTGAAAGCAGAAGCGCACCGCAATTGGCCGGCTGGCTGCCCGCCAACCAAGAAGATCTCGAGTCCTGGCTCGAGGGCCACACCGACCGGACGCAGAGCCGCGGCGAGGACGTCGAGCTGCATCCCGTGCTCATCGAGTTCCAGCAGTTGATCGACGCCGATCCGGTGGTGCGGCTGTACCTCAACGAGATGATCGCCCAGGTGCCCGAGCGCAAGCCGTATCGCAAACGGCACCTACACGACGTGCCCCAGCTGCTGCGCATGATCAACGAGGTGCTGACCATGGCGCCCGAATTCGGCGAGAATGCGGTGACCCTGCCGCTCAACGCGATCCTGGACTGGACCATGGGCACGCCCGCCGGGTTCGCCGCCTACCGCGATCCGCGGATCAACGCGATGCTGAAGAAAATTCTCAACGCCTGGTGTCAGTTCCTCAGCAGCGCGGATTCGCTGTACGTGCTGAACGATTCGCCGTCGGGCTGGAAGTGCGAGGCGGCAATACGTGCGGTGGGCATCGAAGAATACGTGCACGATCCGACCGACGAGCACTGGGGCTTCACGTCGTGGAATGACTTCTTCACCCGCCGCTTCACCGAGACCGCCCGTCCGGTCGCCGGCCCTGAGAACGACAAAGTGATCGTCAGTGCTTGCGAGTCGACGCCCTACCGGATCAGCACCGGCGTGCAACGCCAGGACCGCTTCTGGATCAAACGCCAACCCTATTCACTCAACGACCTGCTGGCCAACGACGAGGCGGTCGATGAGTTCGTCGGCGGCACCGTCTACCAAGCGTTTTTGAGCGCCACCAACTACCACCGCTGGCATAGCCCCGTCACCGGCACCATCGTGCGCGCATTCGTCCAGGACGGTACCTACTACTCCGAGGACGACTCGGAGGGCGCCCAAGCGGTCGACCCGACCACGTCGCAGTCCTATTTGGCCCATGTCGCCGCGCGCGCAATCATCCTCATCGAGGCCGACGATCCGGACATCGGTCTTGTCGCCTTCCTCGGCGTAGGCATGTCCGAGGTGTCCTCGTGCATGATCAGCCCGAACGTCAAGCCGGGCACTCGGATCGCCAAAGGAGATGAACTGGGCTACTTCCAGTTCGGTGGCTCTACCGAGTGCCTCATCTTCCGCCCGGGCGTGATCGCGGACTTCAGCCTGGCCGCCGTTCCGCAGCCACAGAACCCCAATCCGCCGCTGGTCCGCGTCCGCTCCAAACTCGCGACTGCGAACTGAGCGCTGGTATCGCATCGCGCCCGGGCGCGCAGCAACCCTTTTGATGCGGTTAGCCCTGGATGAAACCGGATGCCGCTTGCAGGTGCTCGATGGCGTCGCGCACGATCGACTCGATCAGCTCGGCGCATGACGGCAGATCATCGAGAATGCCGGCCACCTGTCCGGAAGCCAGTACGCCGGCATCGGTGTCGCCGTCAACGAGGCCGGCTTTCAACAGCATTGGCGTGTTGGCCGCCATCACCACCTGCGACCAGGTCAGCTCCTTGCCGTGGCGCATCGCGAGGCCGTCGCTGATCATCGACCGCCAGGTCATCTGCGACATGTGCTTGAACTTGGCGGCATTGCGCACGGCCGCGGTCAGACCCCGCACCGGCGAACCGCCTTCCAGCTTCTCGACCAGGCCGGTACGCAGCACCCGATGCGGCATCCCGTCGACGCGGGTGGTGACCACCGTGCCGTCCAGCGCCGACTCCAGGTAACGGCGCTTCACAGCTTCCGGCACAGTCGAATCCGAGGTGAGCAGGAACCGGGTTCCCATTGCCACGCCGGCGGCGCCGTAGCTCAGCGCGGCCGCCAGGCCGCGCCCGTCGAAGAATCCGCCCGCCGCGATCACCGGGATGCCGCTGCCCTGCACGGCGTCGAGCACCGAGGGCAGCAGCAGCGTCGTGGCGACCGGTCCGGTGTGCCCACCGCCCTCGCCGCCCTGCACGATCATCGCGTCGGCGCCCCAGCCCGCGACCTTGCGGGCGTGCTTGGCCGCGCCGATCGACGGAATCACCACGGCTCCGGCATCTTTGAGCCGAGCGATGAGCTCCTGCTTGGGCGCCAGGGCGAAGGACGCCACCTTGACGCCTTCGCGGATCATCAGGTCGACGCGGTCGCCGGCGTCGGCGGCGTCGGCGCGGATGTTCACCCCGAACGGCTTGTCCGTGGCGGCCTTGACCTTGGCGATGGCGGTCGCCAATTCGTCCAGCGTCATGGTGGCCGAAGCCAGGATGCCGAGCCCGCCGGCGTTGGCCGTGGCGGACACCAGCCGGGCGCCGGCCACCCAGCCCATCCCGGTCTGGACCACCGGGTGCTCGACACCGACCAGCTCGGTCAGCGGCGTGCGCAGCTTCATCAACGGATCTCTCTGTCGCGCAGCGCCTTCGGATCGATGACCTCTCGGATCAGGCGGAGCTCATCGTCGGTCGGCAGCCTGGTCTCCGCGGCGCCGTCCAGGCCGTGCAGCTCGAACGAGGTGTTCTCGGCGACCTCGTCGGCCGAAACGCCGGGATGCAGGGACACCGCCCGCATGCTGCGCTCGGGGCCGTCGAAGTCGAACACGCCGAGGTTGGACACCACGCGATAGGTGTTGGCGAAGCGAAACGCCGGATTGTCGGCGTCCACATTGTCCCAGCCGATTCCGCAGACGATGTCGACCTTCTCGCAGAACACCCGCTTGGAGTGGTTGCCCACCCAGTAGCTGGTGGCGTGGTTGATGGCGTTGCCGGGCGCACCGCGGACGCCGAACATCTGGCGTTTGGGTTGCTGCAGCGGGCCGAACGCCGAGATGTTCTGATTGCCAAAGCGGTCAACCTGATTGGCGCCCATCACCACGTGGCGCCGGCCCCACGCCAGGGTTTCGAAAACCCGGGCGAACGGCATCCAGCCCTCGACGGGGGCGGACGCGCCCAGAGCCGGGGTCTCGGCCAGCAGCTGCGCCTCGCCGTCGGTCAGCAGGATGTCCGGCGAAAAGGTCAACCGGGCCAGACGCGCGCCGACCGAGGCCATGTTCGTCATGGGGCTGACCATGATCTCGCCGGCGTCCCGGAACAATTCGGCACAGGCGACTGCGCAGATCTCGGGTCGGGTGATCGCTTCGCCGCTCATGAAGAAGCCTCCTGGATGAAAGCGCGCACGGCCGCCTGATAGTCGTCTTCGCCGCCCGACAGGAAGGTTTGCACGAACTGCTGCCAACCCTCATCCGTCGAAGCCGCTTCGGCGTAATGCCGCTGGAACTTCTCGTCACGGCCGTAATCCGGTGCGGCGGTGGTGAAGTGGGCACCGCCGGGAGCCTCGACGACGCCGTCGACCATCATGCGGTTCACCAGCAGCGCCTGCGGGGGGACCGCCTTGACCAACTCCTGGGTGGAAACGACGCGCTCCACCGACAGGAAGCGCTTCTCGGCGGCCATCAGGAACAGGTCGTCGAAGTAGGGGTCGATGCCGGTGTAGGCCGCATTGCCTTGCACGTCACCCAGATTGAGGTGGGCGAACGCGGCGTCCAGGCGCAGCGCCGGCATCGCGATCAGGGTCTCGTGCCCCCCGCCGGGTGCCGGATACGGGCTGGTGACCGTCTGCAGCTCACCGTCCCAGAAGTCCGGGACCGAGCTGCCCAGCCCCGCCCGAATCGGCAGGAACGGCAGGCGTTGCGCGGCGGCCTGCAGACCGCAGCGCAGCATGCCTTCATCCATCTCCCGGGCCTCGATCGCGCCATTGGCGCGGGCCTTGGCGAACCAGGGGTCGTAGAAGGGCGGGGAGTCCAGCGAGACGAATCCGTAGTAGACGCGCTTGACCTTGCCGGCCGAGCACAGCAGGCCCACGTCGGGCCCGCCGTAGGTGACCACGGTCAGGTCGGTGATGTCGGTGCGCAGCAGGGCACGGACGAACGCCATGGGTTTGCGCCGCGAGCCCCAGCCGCCGATACCGATCGTCATGCCGCTGCGCAATTGCGCGACGGCGTCGTCGACGGTGGTTCTCTTGTCGCTCACGACTTCTCACCCTTCGTCGTGCCGGCGAACGCGTCGCGGTGCTCGTCGGACACCCCGGCAAGATTGAGCTCGAACGTAAAGCCTTGCTCCATGCGGTAACTCGAGTTGACCCGCTGGACGTCGATCAGATTCAGCGCCTCCTTGGCGGCCCGGATGACGCGGGTGTCCTTGGCGGCGATGTCGCGCGCGACCCGCAACGCGGCCTCGTCCAGCTCGTCGCGCGGCACCACCTCGTGCACCGAACCGAAGTGGTGCAGGGTGGCGGCGTCGACCGTGGCGGCGGTGAAGAACAATCGCCGCATCAGGTGCTGGGGCACCAGCCGGGACAGATGGGTGGCCGCGCCGAGGGCGCCGCGTTCCACCTCCGGCAGCCCGAAGGTGGCGTCGTCGGAGGCCACGATGACGTCGGAGTTGCCGACCAATCCGATGCCGCCGCCCACGCAGAATCCGTTCACGGCCGCGACGACGGGCACCGCGCACTCGTACACCGCGCGGAACGCGGCGAAGCAGCCGCGGTTGGCGTCGATCAGCGCGGCGAATCCCTCGGTGCGCTGCATCTCCTTGATGTCGACCCCGGCGTTGAAGCCGCGGCCCTCGGCGCGCAGGATCACCACGTGGGTCTTGGGGTCATGACCCGCGGCCGTGATGGTGTCGGCAAGTTCGAACCAGCCGCGCGACGGGATGGCATTGACGGGCGGGAAGTCGACGGTAACCGCGACGATGCCCGGTTCGGTGGTTGTGGATGTGATGGGCAAGGTGCCACTTCCTTGTGGGGGTAACTACCTAAGCAAGCACTTGCTTGGTACGCTAGCACAGTGACTCGCGCCGAAGCATCCGACGCCATCAACTTGGGGCTGGCCGGGCGGGTGGTTCTCGTCACCGGCGGTGTTCGCGGGGTGGGTGCCGGCATCAGCTCCGTTTTCGCCCAGCAAGGCGCCACCGTCGTCACCTGCGCGCGGCGCGCGGTCGAGGGACTGCCGTATGAATTCCACTCCTGCGACGTCCGCGACGACGACGCCGTCAAAGGATTGATCGACACCATCGTGGACCGGCACGGGCGCCTCGACGTCGTCGTCAACAACGCCGGCGGATCGCCCTACGTGCTGACCGCGGAGTCCAGCGCCAAGTTCAACCGCAAGATCATCGAGCTCAATCTGCTTGGTGCGCTGTCGGTTTCGCAGCACGCGAACGCTCACATGCAAAGCCAGCAGCAGGGTGGCTCGATCGTCAACATCTGCAGTCTGTCCGGCCGTCGGCCATCCCCGGGAACCGGCGCGTACGGGGCGGCCAAGGCGGGCCTGGAAAGCATCACGCAGACGCTGGCCGTGGAGTGGGGGCCGAAGGTCCGGGTGAACGCCTGTGTGGTCGGCATGGTGGAGACCGAGCAGTCCGAACTGTTCTATGGTGACGCCGAGTCCATCGCCGCGATCTCCAAGAACGTGCCGCTCGGCCGGCTGGCCGAGCCAGCCGACATCGGTTGGGCCGCAGCATTCCTGGCATCCGACGCGGCGTCCTACATCAGCGGGGCCTCGCTAGAGGTGCACGGCGGTGGCGAGCCGCCGCACTATCTGGCCACCACCAACGCGAGCGCGATCAAGTAGAGGAGACAACAGATATGGGAGTGGTTGACGGCCGCGTCGTCATCGTCACCGGAGCGGGCGGCGGCATCGGTCGCGCGCACGCGCTGGCCTTCGCCGAGGAAGGGGCACGGGTGGTGGTCAACGACATCGGGGTGGGCCTTGATGGTTCACCGGCCGGCGGCGGCAGCGCCGCTCAGGGTGTCGTCGACGAGATCACCGCCGCCGGTGGCGAAGCCGTCGCCGACGGATCCAACATCGCCGATTGGGACCAGGCGGCGAGCCTGATCCAGACCGCCGTCGAAACATTCGGCGGGCTGGACATTTTGGTGAACAACGCCGGGATCGTGCGCGATCGGATGATGGCGAACACCAGCGAAGAGGAGTTCGACGCCGTCATCGCCGTGCACCTCAAGGGTCACTTCGCCATGATGCGCCACGCCGCGTCGTACTGGCGGCGTCTGTCCAAAGAGGGAAAAGCCCCGAAAGACATTGACGCCCGGATCATCAACACCAGTTCGGGTGCCGGCCTGCAGGGCAGCGTCGGGCAGGGCAACTACAGTGCCGCCAAGGCGGGCATCGCGGCGTTGACGCTGGTCGGCGCCGCCGAGATGGGGCGTTACGGCGTCACCGTCAACGCCATCGCGCCCTCGGCCCGCACCCGGATGACCGAGACCGTGTTCGCCGAGATGATGGCGACGCAGGACCAGGATTTCGACGCCATGGCGCCGGAAAACATCTCGCCGCTGGTGGTCTGGTTGGGCAGTGCCGAATCCCGCGATGTCACCGGCAAGGTGTTCGAGGTCGAGGGCGGCAAGATCCGCGTCGCCGAGGGCTGGGCCCACGGACCGGAGATCGACAAGGGCGCGAGGTGGGATCCCGCGGAATTGGGACGTGTCGTCGCCGACCTGCTCGCCAAGGCGCGCCGGCCGGTCCCGGTTTACGGCGCCTAGCGCGGTTCGCACACTACGAGCGGGATGACCCGGTCGGCGGCCTCGCGATACTTGCGATAGGGCGGATACATTCGCGTCAATCGTGGCCAATACCGTTCGCGCTCAGCGTTGGTCGCGTCGCGGGCGACCAAGTCCAGGTGCTGGGCGCGGATCTGTACCCGCACGTCGGGGTTCTCTTTGAGGTTGAGGTACCACAACGGATCTTCGTCGCGCCCGCCGAAGGACGCGGGCACGATCACCCGGTCGCCGTCGCGCAGGTACAGCGTTGCCGTGGTTCGGGGCTCGTCGGACCTGCGCCCGGTGGTGGTCAGCAAGGCCGCCGGGAACCGCACCAGCTTGGCACCGATCTTGCCGTTCGTTCGTTGGTACGCCCAGATATGCGCACGCGCGAAATACTTGAGCAGCAGCGCAATCGGGCGCGAGTTACGAATCCAGCGACGGTGGGACATCTTGCCCCGGATGATTCCCCGCCTGGGCCACGGGAAACGCTACGGATCGCAGATCACTACCGGGATGACGCGATCGGTCCAGGCCCGGTAGTCGTCGAAGGAGGGATACATGGCGTCCAACTTGGGCCAGTACTCGGCCCGCTCCGCCTCGGTGGCATCGCGGGCCTGTAGCTGCAGCACCTCGTCCTTGATCTGCACGGAGACTCCGGGATTGGCCTTGAGGTTGAGATACCACTGCGGGTGTTTGTCGCTGCCGCCCTTCGAGGCGACCAGGATCACCCGGTTCCCCTCGCGCAGGTAAAGCAGCGGGCTGACTCGCGGTTCGCCGCTCTTGCGGCCCGTGGTGGTGAGCAGCGCGACGGGAGCCTTCTGGAAGGTGTCGCCGAATTTTCCGTTGCTGCGCTGATAGATCCACGCGTTGCTCTTGGCCATCCATTTGATGATGAAGCTGACCCACGGCGCGTTCAGTGCACGCGGCTTCGATTTCGGCATGATGTTCCTCTGTGCTCGGCCGGTTCCTCCGGACCCGGCGCTGCGGGCTAGGTCGTTACCGGCGCTGCTGGATGAACGGTTGGAAGCGAACGTCGATGTGCTGGATTTCGGCCTTCCCTGTTGCGCTTTCGGCGGGAATGACGAAGGTCTCGTTGACGTGCGCGGCGAGCCGCCGGCGACCGAACGCCGCCTTGGTCAGCACCTGGTACGCCGCGTACACCCGGTCGCCGTCGATGCGGTACTCCGGTGGCGTCGTGTCCGCGAGCACCCGATACTGCAGTCCGCGATTGAGGCTGCGCCGCAGATGATTTCCGGAGAAACCGTTCTTTATCCCCTGCTCGATGCGGGTGCAGCGAGCAGCGAACGGAACGGCGTCACCGTCATGGTTGACCAGCGCGTCGATGTAGGACTGTGCCGCAGCGATGCGGCTTTCATCGGAGATGCTCACCGGAAGCTGGAAATGATCGAGCGCTAGATGCGCTCGATGATGGTGCCGGTCGACAGGGCGCCGCCCGCGCACATGGTGATCAGCGCGGTGGTCTGGTCGGAGCGTTCCAGCTCGTGCAGAGCGGTGGTGATCAGACGGCTGCCGGTGCTGCCGACCGGGTGGCCCAGCGCGATGGCACCGCCGTTGACGTTGACCTTGGTCATGTCCGGGTCGTGCACCCGTGCCCACGACAGCACCACCGACGCGAATGCCTCGTTGATCTCGGTGATGTCGATGTCACCCATCTTCATCCCGGCCTTCTCCAGCACCTTCGCCGTCGACTGCACCGGCCCGTCCAGGTGGTAGTACGGCTCGGCACCGACCAGGGCCTGACTGACGATGCGGGCCCGCGGCCGAAGGCCGAGCGCCTTGGCCTTGTCCTCGTCCATCCACAGCACGGCCGCCGCGCCGTCCGAAATCTGCGACGACGTTCCCGCCGTGTGGATTCCGCCCTCGAGGACCGGCTTCAGCGCGCTCAAGCCCGACAGCGTGGTCTCGCGCAGACCCTGGTCGCGGCTGATGGTGACGCGCTCGGACGTCGGTCGTTTGTTCTCGTCGAGCGCCGGGGCTTCGATCGGGGAGATCTCGCGGTCGAAGCGGCCTTCTTCCCAGGCCTGCTTGGCCTTGGTCTGCGAGGCCAAACCGAACTCGTCGATGTCTTCCCGGGTGATGCCGCGCCGCTTGGCGATCCGCTCGGCCGCGGTGAACTGGTCGGGCAGGTCGATGTCCCACGACGCGGGCCGCAGGATGGTGCGGTCCGGACCGGCATTGGCGCCGAGTCCGACGCGGCTCATGGCCTCGATGCCGCACGCGATACCGATGTCGATGGCACCCGCCGCGATCAGACCTGCGACCAGGCCGTTGGCCTGTTGACCGCTGCCGCACTGGCAGTCCACCGTCATCGCGCCGACGTGCTCCGGCAGCCCGGCCACCAGCCAGCTGACCCGGCTGATGTTGTTGGACTGCTCGCCGTACTGTGTCACGCAGCCGCCGATCACCTGTTCGACCTCACCGGCGTCGATGCCGGCCTTCTCGATCAGCGCCTTCTGGACCGCTCCTAACAGCTCGGTGGCGTGCAAACCGGACAGCCATCCGTTCCGCTTGCCGATGGGGCTACGAGTGGCTTCAACGATGACAGGGTTACCCATTCCGTCAGGCTAGAACACGTTTCATTACTCTGACAAGCGAGGATGGTGACCTGCCTTTTATCTGCCTACGAGGCGTGTTTTACTGGAACTAGAACACGTTGCAATTAGTGTTGTAAAAGGAGCACACCCTACATGGCACCCCCCAACATTCCCGCCGACTTCGACTTTCTGGACCCCGACGTCAACCTTGCCGGATTGCCCGTCGAGGAACTCGCCCAGCTGCGCAAGGCAGAGCCGATCCACTGGGTTGACATCCCGAATGGCGCGGGTGGATTCGAGGACCACGGATACTGGCTCGTCACCAAGCACGCCGACGTCAAGGAGGTGTCCAAGCGCAGCGACATCTTCTCCAGCTGGATGAACGGCGCCATCCCGACCTGGCCGCCGGAGATGAAGCGCGAGCAGGTCGAACTGCAGCGCAGCGTCATGCTGAACATGGACGCACCGCACCACACCCGGCTGCGCAAGATCATCTCCCGCGGGTTCACCCCGCGGGCGATCGGGCGGCTGGAAGCCGAACTGGCTCAGCGGGCCCAGAACATCGCCAAGACCGCGGCGACCGAGGGTAGCGGCGACTTCGTCGAGGAGGTCTCGTGCGAGCTGCCGCTGCAAGCCATCGCGGGTCTGCTCGGCGTTCCCCAGGAGGACCGCGACAAGCTCTTCCGCTGGTCCAACGAGATGACCGGTGGCACCGACCCCGAGTACGCCCACGTCGATCCGGCACAGTCGTCGATGGAGCTGATCACGTACGCGATGGCCATGGCCGAGGAGCGGGGCAAGAACCCCACCGACGACATCGTCACCACACTCATCCAGGCCGACATCGACGGCGAGAAGCTCTCCGACGACGAGTTCGGTTTCTTCGTGGTCATGCTGGCGGTGGCGGGCAACGAGACCACGCGCAACTCGATCACGCACGGCATGATCGCCATGGCGAACAACCCCGATCAATGGGAGCTCTTCAAGAAGGAGCGCCCGGCAACCACGGCCGACGAGATCATCCGTTGGGCCACTCCGGTTTCGGCCTTCCAGCGCACCGCCAGCGAGGACACCGAGTTGGCCGGCGTGCAGATCAAGAAGGGCCAGCGGGTGGTGATGTCGTACCGGTCGGCCAATTTCGACGAAGAGGTTTTCGAGGACCCGCACAGCTTCAACATCCTGCGCGACCCGAATCCGCATGTCGGCTTCGGCGGCACCGGCGCCCACTACTGCATCGGCGCGAACCTGGCCCGCATGACCATCAACTTGATCTTCAACGCGGTCGCCGATCACATGCCGGACCTCAAGCCGGTCGGTGAGCCCGAGCGGTTGCGGTCGGGCTGGCTCAACGGCATCAAGCACTGGCAGGTCGACTACGCCGGGAAAGCCGCGGTGAAGTCCTGATGGACTTCGATCTCACTGCGACGCAACAGGCCGTCGCCGATGTGGTGACGTCCGTGTTCGAGCGTGAATTGAGCTGGGACGCGTTGGTCAACGGGGGTGTGACGGCATTACCGGTGCCCGAGCGTCTCGGCGGCGACGGCGTGGGTCTGCTCGAGGTCGCCACCGTGCTGACCGAGATCGGTCGCCACGGCGCCATCACGCCGGCCCTGACCACGCTGGGTTTCGGCGTGCTGGCGCTGGTTGACCTGGCTTCCGACGAACAACAAGATCGGTTTTTGGCCGACGTCCCCAAGGGCGCCGTCCTGACCGCTGCGCTCAACGAGCCGGGTACCGCGCTGCCGGACCGGCCCTCGACCACGTTCGCCAACGGCCGGTTGTCGGGCACCAAGGTCGGCGTTGGCTATGCCGGACAAGCGGATTGGATCATCGTCACCGCCGACAGCGCGGTGGTCGTGGTGTCGCCGAAGGCCAACGGCGTCGAGGTGGTTCAAACGCCGACCTCGAACGACTCCCAGGAGTGCACGGTCACGTTCGCCGACGTCGCGGTCGAAGACTCCGACGTATTGGCGGGCGCTGGGGCGCCCCGGGTCAACCAGTTGGTGCTGGCCGCCAACGGTGCCTACGTCGACGGCCTGGTGGCCGGGGCGCTGCGTCTCACGGCCGACTACGTGGCCAACCGCAAGCAGTTCGGCAAGCCGCTGTCGACGTTCCAGACCGTGGCCGCGCAGCTCGCCGAGGTCTACATCGCCTCGCGCACCATCGATCTGGCGGCGAAGTCGGTCGCCTGGGGGCTGTCGGAACGGGGCGGATCCGCCCCACAAGTACAAGACGACCTGGATGTCCTGGGCTACTGGATCACCTCACAGGCGCCGCCGGTGATGCAGCTCTGCCATCACCTGCACGGCGGGATGGGCATGGACATCACCTATCCGATGCACCGGTACTACTCCACGATCAAGGACCTGTCCCGGCTGCTGGGCGGTTCATCTCATCGTCTCGATCTGGTGGGAGCGCAATGTTCATAGACCTGACTCCGGAGCAGCGTCAGCTGCAAGCCGAACTGCGGGAATACTTTTCGAACCTGATCTCGTCCGACGAGATGATGGCGATGGAACAAGACCGTCACAACGAGGCCTATCGCGCGGTGATCCGGCGGATGGGGCGGGACGGCAAGCTCGGCGTCGGATGGCCAAAGGAGTTCGGCGGCCTGGGCTTCGGCCCGATCGAGCAGTCGATCTTCGTCAACGAGGCGCACCGGGCCGACGTGCCGCTGCCCGCGGTGACGTTGCAGACGGTGGGTCCGGTACTGCAGCAGTTCGGCAGCGAAGAACAGAAGAAGAAGTTCCTGCCGGCCATCCTGGCCGGTGAGGTGCACTTCGCGATCGGCTACACCGAGCCCGAGGCCGGCACCGACCTGGCCTCCCTGCGAACCACCGCCATTCGTCAGGGCGACGAATACATCGTCAACGGGCAGAAGATCTTCACCACCGGCGCCCATGACGCGGACTACATCTGGCTGGCCTGCCGCACCGACCCGGAAGCCGTGAAGCACAAAGGCATTTCGATCCTGATCGTCGACACCAAGGATCCCGGCTACTCCTGGACGCCGATCATCCTGTCCGACGGTGCCCACCACACCAACGCCACGTACTACAACGACGTGCGGGTGCCCGCCGACATGCTGGTCGGCGAGGAGAACGGTGGATGGCGACTGATTACCACCCAGCTCAACAACGAGCGGGTCATGCTGGGCCCCGCGGGCCGCACCGCAGGCATCTACGACCGGGTGCACGCCTGGGCGTCCAAGCCCGGTAGCGACGGCGTCACGCCGATCGATCACCAGGACGTTAAGCGGGCCCTCGGTGAAATCCATGCGATGTGGCGGATCAACGAGTTGCTGAACTGGCAGGTGGCCGCCGCCGGCGAGGACATCAACGTGGCCGATGCCGCCTCGACCAAAGTCTTTGGCACGGAGCGCATCCAGTACATCGGGCGACTCGCCGAGGAGATCGTCGGCAGGTACGGCAACCCCGCCGATTCGGACACCGCCGACCTGCTCAACTGGCTGGACTCCCAGACCAAGCGCAACCTGGTCATCACCTTCGGCGGGGGCGTGAACGAAGTGATGCGGGAGATGATCGCGGCGGCGGGACTCAAAGTGCCGCGGGTGCCTCGATGACCGACATTCAGGACGCCATCGCGGAAATCACGGCCACCGTCGTCGCCAAGCCGCGTGACGCCCGGGATCCGGTGAACCAGCCGACGATCAACAACTGGGTCGAGGCGCTCGGCGACCGCAACCCGATCTACGTCGACGAGGCCGCCGCCAGGGCCGCCGGTCACCCCGGAATTGTGGCCCCGCCGGCCATGATTCAGGTGTGGACGATGTTCGGTCTGGGTGGGGAACGCCCGACCGACGACCCCATGGGCCCGATCATGGAGCTGTTCGACGAGGCCGGCTACATCGGGGTGGTCGCGACCAACTGCGAGCAGACCTACCATCGGTATCTGCGTCCGGGGGAACAGGTCACCGTCGTCTCGGAGATGCGCGACGTCGTCGGCCCCAAGCAGACCGGGCTCGGTGAGGGCTGGTTCATCAACCAACACATCACGTGGCGGGTCGGTGACGAAGACGTCGCCGAGATGGCATGGCGCATCTTGAAATTCAGGCCTCACGAGAAGTCTGATGCCGGCGCGGTCCCGGAGGACCTGGACGCCGACGCCATGATGCGTCCGGCGGTGTCACGCGACACCGCCTTCTTCTGGGAGGGCGTTAAAGCGCACGAGCTGCGTATCCAGCGTCTCGCCGACGGCACCCTGCAGCACCCGCCGGTGCCGGCGGTATGGCAGGACAAGGCCGAGCCCGTCGACTTCGCGGTGGCCAGCGGCCGTGGCACGGTGTTCAGCTTCGTGGTGCATCACGCACCGAAGGTGCCCGGTCGCACGCTGCCATTCGTGATCGCGTTGGTCGAACTGGAAGAGGGCGTTCGTATGCTCGGCGAGCTGCGCAACGTCGAACCCGCCGAGATTAAAATCGGGATGCCGGTTCGCGCAACCTATATCGACTTCCCGGCCGGTGAGTCCGGCCCGGAGTGGAGCCTCTACGCCTGGGAGCCCTTGGGAGATCAAGCATGAGCGCACCTGTTGTTGAAGTGGGCACCACTCTGCCCGAACTCAAGCTGCACGGCTCGCCGACATTTATCATCTCAACGGCCCTGGCCACCAGGGACTTTCAGGACGTGCACCATGACCGGGATCTGGCCCAGGCCAAAGGTTCCAAGGACATCTTCGTCAACATCCTGACCGACACCGGGCTGGTGCAGCGCTACGTCACCGACTGGGCCGGTCCGACGGCGCTGATCAAGTCGATCGGGTTGCGGCTCGGTGTGCCGTGGTACGCCTACGACACCGTCACCTTCTCCGGCGAGGTGACCGGAATCGACGACGGCCTGATCACGCTGAAGGTTTTCGGCCGCAACAGCCTCGGCGACCACGTCATCGCGAACGTGACGCTGACGATCGGGGGTGCCTGATGTTGTCGGGCAAGGCTGCGATCGTCGGCATCGGCGCCACCGACTTCTCCAAGGACTCCGGCCGTAGTGAGCTGCGGCTGGCGGCCGAGGCGGTTTTGGCTGCGTTGGACGACGCCGGGTTGAGCCCGTCCGACGTCGACGGGTTGACCACCTTCACCATGGACACCAACAACGAGACGGCCGTCGCGCGGGCGGTCGGCATCGGTGACCTGAAGTTCTTCTCGCAGATCGGATACGGCGGCGGCGCCGCGTGCGCGACGGTTCAACAGGCGGCGCTCGCCGTGGCCACCGGGGTGGCCGACGTCGTCGTCGCGTACCGGGCGTTCAACGAGCGCTCGGGCATGCGGTTCGGTCAGGTGCAGACCCGCTTGGTGGGAAACGCCGGCATGCAGGCGGATTCGACGGCGGCGGATAATTCCTTCTCCTATCCGCACGGGCTTTCCACACCGGCCGCTCAGGTCGCGATGATCGCTCAGCGCTACATGCACCTGTCCGGTGCGACCAGCCGGGACTTCGGCGCGATCTCGGTGGCCGACCGCAAGCATGCGGCCAAGAACCCGAAGGCGTATTTCTACGAGAAGCCGATATCCATTGAGGACCACCAGAATTCGCGGTGGATCGCGGAGCCGCTGCGGTTGCTGGACTGCTGCCAGGAAACCGACGGGGCGGTCGCCATCGTGGTGACGTCGCCCGAACGCGCGCGGGACCTCAAGCAGCGACCGGCGATCATCGAGGCGGCCGCGCAGGGCTCCAGCCCTGACCAGTACACGATGGTCAGCTACTACCGGCCCGAGCTCGGCCTGCCCGAGATGGGGGTCGTAGGTCAGCAGCTCTGGCAGCAGTCGGGCCTGAAGCCGACCGATATCCAGACCGCCGTGCTCTACGATCACTTCACCCCGTTCACCCTGATTCAGTTGGAAGAGTTGGGATTCTGCGGGAAGGGCGAGGCCAAGGACTTCATCGCGAACGGCGCCATCGAAATCGGTGGGCGGCTTCCGATCAACACCCATGGCGGCCAACTCGGTGAGGCTTACATCCACGGCATGAACGGCATCGCCGAGGGTGTGCGGCAATTGCGGGGCACCTCGGTGAACCCGGTGCCCGACGTCGAGCACGTCCTGGTCACCGCGGGCACCGGCGTGCCCACGTCGGGCCTGATCCTGGGCTAGTGGTCTCGGCGCTCTGAACGCAGAGTGTGCGGCCATTTCCCGCCGAGCGTCACACTGCAGTCACGCTAGCGTGGCTGTGGCCGCCGAGCGTCACGCTAGGGTGACGCTGTGGATGGTTGCCATGCACTGACGTGACGCTCGACGCCACTCGTGCAACGCTGCCGCGATGGCAGAGCCATTCATCGGCAGCGAAGCGGTTGCGAACGGCGCCGTCGTCAAGAGTGCGTTGCGGACTCGGTACACCAAGCTGTTCCGCGACGTGTATGTCTGCTCGGGCGCTGAGCTGACCCCAATTGTTCGGGCCCGAGCGGGATGGCTGTGGTCACGACGCCGCGGAATCGTTGCTGGGCTTTCGGCCTCCGCACTGCATGGTGCTCGGTGGATCGACTCCGCTGCGCCGCTGGAAATCCTGCACAGCAACAGAAATCGGTTACCAGGACTGCGAGTGCGCGGTGATCACATCGAATGTGACGAGGTCGAATCGATTGATGGGATACCGGTGACGACGCCGGCACGGACGGTACTCGACTTGGGTTGTTGGTACCCGACTAATGAAGCGGTCGCGGCCATCGATGCGTTAATGCGGGCAGTAGCCGTAAAAGTAGCTGACGTTGAAATATTGGCGGAGCGGTATAACGCTCGTCGCGGTATCCGCCGAGCGCGGACCGCGATACGTCTAGCGGACCCCGGAGCACAGTCACCCAAAGAGTCGTGGCTGCGGCTTCTGTTGATACAGGCCCACCTACCTCCTCCCCAAACGCAAATTGCCGTTAGCGACGAGTTTTGCGATCTGACCGTCTATCTCGACATGGGCTGGGAGGACGTTAAAGTCGCCGTCGAATACGACGGCGAGCAACACCGCAGTGATCGATGGCAGTACACATGGGACATCCGGCGCGCCGAAATGCTCGAGCGGCTGGGCTGGATCGTTGTCCGGGTAGTCGCGGGCGATCGGCCGGCCGAGATTGTTCGACGGGTTCAATCGGCAATTGCCCGTCGAGCGTCACGCTAGCGTGGCAGTGGACGCCGAACGCCACGCTAGCGCGACGCTCGGCGCAAAAGAAAACGCAAATCCCTACGCCGGGATTAGTTCGACGCCGGCGAGGACGACGGCGTTGTCACGCGAGGGAGCGACAACGCTGGCCAGGAAGCGGTCTCCGGCAGGCCCCGAGTCCTTCCAGATGCCGACCTTGAGCGTTTCACCGGGGAACGCCACCCCGGCGAAACGCGCGCCGTAGGCAGCCACCGCGCCGGCATCACCGTCGAGCACCGTATCGGTGATCGCCTTGCAGGTCATGCCGTAAGTGCACAGCCCGTGCAGAATAGGCTGGGAAAAGCCTGCGGCAGCGGCGAATTCGGGATCCGAGTGCAGGGGGTTGCGGTCCCCGCACAGCCGGTAGAGCAGCGCCTGCTGCGGCAGGATCGGCACGTCGACCTCAAAGTCGGGAGCCCGGTCCGGGGCGGCGTCCGACGATGACGGACCACGCTCGCCGCCGAATCCGCCTTCGCCGCGGGCGAAGATCGACCGGCGCTGCGTCCACAACAGTGTCCCGTCGGGCGCGGTCACCGTCGTCTCGCTCCAAATCACCGCGGCCTTGCCCTTGTCCCAGATGTCCGTGAACCGGGTGACGGCCTTCGCCGAGCCCGACGGTGGCAGCGCTGCGGGCGTCTCGACCCGCTCGCTGGCGTGCAGCACCTTGCCCAGTTCGATGTCGATCCCGGGAAATCGCACGGTCGGCGGTTTCGTGGCGTGGAAGGTGGCGGCCACGTTGCCGAACGTCGGCAGCACCTGCGGGGTGTCGTCGACCAAGTACCGCAGCTCGCGAGGGTTCATCGGGTCTGCCCCCGCACCCAGGCCGAGGTGATAGAGCTGCACATCACTGCTGGCCCAAGAGAACTCGATGGGGTCCAGCTCGGCGTTCAGCGCGACGTCTACGTCGATGGGCATTGCGGTTACCTTTCCCCGGCTCCGCCGGCGATGTGCAACGCCGCCAGGTAGCCGAACGTCATGGCCGGACCGATGGTGCCGCCCGGACCGGGGTAGGTGTGGCCCATCACCGGAGCGCTGACATTGCCTGCGGCGTAGAGGCCTTCGATGATACTGCCGTCGTCGCGCAGCGCCCGGCCGTGAATGTCGGTGCGGATGCCGCCCTTGGTGCCCAGGTCACCGGGCACCATCTTGGCCGCGTAGTACGGCGCGTGACTGAGCTCGCCGAGGTTGGGGTTCGGCTTGTTGGTCGGGTCGCCGTAGTACCTGTCGTAGGCGCTCTCGCCGCGCTGGTAGTCCTGGTCGATGCCGGAGCGCGCGAAGCCGTTGAAACGCTCTACGGTCGCGGTGAATTCGGTCACCGGGAGGCCGGCCTTCTGCGCCAGCTCCGCAAGCGTGTCGGCCTGGATGATGACGCCGGACTCCAGCCACTTGCGCGGAATGCGTTGTCCGGGCTGCAATCCCGCGAAGATATAGCGGTCCCGGTATTGCTGGTCGAACACCAGCCACGCGGGAATGTTCTCGCCCGGTCCGGGACCCTGACCGTATTCGCCGCCGTACATGTGGTGGCAGGCTTCGACGTAGGGCATCGACTCGTTCATGAACCGCTTGCCCGACATGTTGACGATGATCGACCCGGGCGAGTTGCGCTCGGACAACGCGAACCAGGGTGCGCCCACCAGCGGGACGGTCGGCCCCCACCAGGCGTCTTCCATGATGTCCAATGCGGCGCCGAGCTTTTCGCCCGCCAGGATTCCGTCGCCGGTGTTGGCCACCGCGCCGACGGTCCACTCGGTGCTGATCGGTGCGCGCTGGTATTTCACTCGCATCTGTTCGTTGTGCTCGAATCCACCCGATGCAAGGATCACCCCGCGCCGGGCCCGGATCAGCCGGGGCTCACCAGATTCGGCATCGCCGGCAACGCGCACGTAGACGCCGCGCACCACGCCGTCTTCGACGTAGAGGTCGGTGAGCGCGGTGTTGAGCACCACCGGAACTCCGGCCTTCTGCAAGCCGATACGCAGCGGCCCGATCAGCGCGCGGCCCATGCCGACGAGATTCTTGCCGGTCGCTTTGGCCCACACGGTGCGGGCGCCGACCTTCAGGCTGCGCAGCACCCCGCGCGGGTGACGCTTCAGCTGGTTCAGCCGCACGTAATCCTGTTGCATCACCACGACGTTCAGCGGAACCTTGCCGTACGCCGGCTCCAGGCCGGATTCGTCGGCGCCGAGCTTACGGGCGTTGAACGGCTTCGGCTCGATCGACCGGCCCTCCGCGCGGCCGCCCGGCGACTCCGGGTAGTAGTCGGAGTACCGCGGCACCCAGCACATCTTCAGCGGCGTGTGCTTCAGCACAAAGGACAGCATCTCGGGGCCGCGCTCGAGGTAGGTATCGATGCGTTCGGGCTCGACGACGTTGCCGACGATCCCGTGTAGATAGGTGCGGGCGGCCTCGGGGGTATCGCGGACCCCGTCACGCTTGAGCACTTCGTTATTCGGGATCCAAACACCGCCGCCTGAGCGCGCGGTCGAGCCACCGAAGTGCGGGGCCTTCTCGATGACTATGGTGGAAAGACCCCGGTGAGCGGCGGTAAGGGCGGCTACCATGCCGGCTCCGCCGCTCCCGACCACGACGACGTCGTACTCCTGCGCTGACATGTAGAACACGTTATAGAATTGCCTGGGGCGGCCGCTACTGGCCCGGTCGACCGTACGAGGAGACTTGGAAAAATGCTCAGTGTTGCCACGCGCGACGAGCTGGCTGCCGACTTGGCGCAAGCCGAGCGGAGCGGCGAGCCGATCGCCCCGCTAACGGCCGCCTATCCGGATATCGACGTCGTCGACGCCTACGAGATTCAGCTGATCAACATCCGCCAGCGAGTCGCGGAGGGGGCTCGGGTGCTGGGACACAAGGTGGGGCTGTCGTCGTTGGCGATCCAGCAAATGATGGGCGTCGACGAGCCGGACTACGGACATCTGCTCGACGAGATGCAGTTGTTCGAAGACACCCCGGTCAAGGCCAACCGCTACCTGTACCCCCGGGTCGAGGTTGAGGTGGGTTTCGTCCTGAACGCGGACCTGCCGGGAGCCGGCTGCACCGAGGACGACGTGTTGGCGGCCACCGAAGCGTTGGTGCCGTCCATCGAGCTGATCGATACCCGGATCACCAACTGGAAGATCGAGCTGTGCGACACCATCGCCGACAACGCCTCGTCGGCGGGTTTCGTGCTCGGTGAGGCGCGCGTTTCGCCCCGCGACATCGACGTCAAGGGGATCGATGCGGTGTTGCGCTGCAACGGTGAAGTCGTCGCGGAAGGCCGTACCGACGCGGTGCTGGGCAACCCGGTGACCGCGGTGGCGTGGCTGGCCCGCAAGGTGGACGGCTTCGGCGTGCGGTTACGCAAGGGCGACGTGGTGCTGCCCGGGTCGTGCACGCGGGCGATCGATGCGCACCCCGGCGACAACTTCGTCGCCGACTTCGCGGGCCTCGGTTCGGTCCGATTGTCTTTCGAGTAAGGAGCATCATGCCGACTAAGGCAACTGTGGCCATTGTCGGGTCGGGGAACATCAGCACTGACCTGCTCTACAAGCTGCTGCGATCGGACTGGCTGGAACCGCGCTGGATGGTGGGCATCGACCCCGACAGCGAGGGCTTGGCCCGGGCCCGCAAGCTCGGGTTGGAGACCACCCACGAGGGTGTCGACTGGTTGTTGGCGCAGCCGGAGAAGCCCGACCTGGTGTTCGAGGCGACCAGCGCCTACGTGCACCGTGACGCGGCCCCCAAGTACGAGGCCGCCGGGATCCGGGCCATCGACCTGACGCCGGCCGCGGTGGGTCCGGCGGTGATCCCGCCGGCCAATCTGCGCCAGCACCTGGACGCACCGAACGTCAACATGATCACCTGCGGTGGGCAGGCGACCATCCCGATCGTCTACGCCGTGTCACGCGCCGTCGCCGACATCGGTGGCGTGCCCTACGCCGAGATCGTCGCCTCGGTCGCGTCGCTCTCGGCCGGCCCCGGCACCCGGGCCAACATCGACGAGTTCACCAAGACGACCAGTAGGGGCGTGGAGGCCATCGGCGGCGCCAAGCGCGGCAAGGCGATCATCATCCTGAACCCCGCCGACCCGCCGATGATCATGCGCGACACCATCTTCTGCGCCATCCCGGAGGACGCCGACCGGGACGCGATCGCCAAGTCCATCCACGACGTGGTGGCCGAGGTGCAGACCTATGTGCCGGGTTACCGGCTGCTCAACGAGCCCCAGTTCGACGACCCGTCGATCAACTCCGGCGGCCAGGCCCTGGTCACCACCTTCGTTGAGGTCGAGGGCGCCGGCGATTACCTGCCCCCGTATGCGGGCAACCTGGACATCATGACCGCCGCGGCGACCAAGGTCGGCGAGGAGATCGCCAAGGAGTCATTGAGCGCGACGGCCGGAGGAGCGCAGTCATGAGCACTCAGGAGATTTTCTTCAACCCGATCTGGGACGTCCGGATGACGGACACGTCGTTGCGCGACGGCTCCCATCACAAGCGTCACCAATTCACCACCGACGAGGTCGGCGCCATCGTGGCCGCCCTGGACGCCGCGGGAGTGCCCGTCATCGAGGTCACCCACGGCGACGGCCTGGGCGGCTCGAGCTTCAACTACGGGTTCTCCAAGACCCCCGAGCAGGAGCTGATCAAGCTCGCCGCCGAGACCGCCAAAGAAGCCAAGATCGCCTTCTTGATGCTGCCCGGCGTCGGCACCAAGGAAGACATCAAAGAGGCCCAGAACAACGGCGGCTCGATCTGCCGCATCGCCACGCACTGCACCGAGGCCGACGTGTCGATCCAGCACTTCGGCCTGGCCCGCGAACTCGGCCTGGAAACCGTCGGGTTCCTGATGATGAGCCACACCATCTCCCCGGAGAAGCTGGCCGCCCAGGCCCGCATCATGGCCGACGCGGGCTGCCAGTGCGTCTACGTGGTCGATTCGGCCGGCGCGCTGGTCCTCGAGGGTGTGCGTGACCGGGTCGCGGCGCTGGTCGCCGAGCTCGGCGACGACGCTCAGGTCGGCTTCCACGGCCATGAGAACCTCGGGCTCGGGGTGGCCAACAGCGTCGAGGCCGTCCGGGCGGGCGCCAAGCAGATCGACGGCTCCTGCCGCCGGTTCGGCGCCGGCGCCGGCAACGCGCCCGTCGAGGCGTTGATCGGGGTGTTCGACAAGATCGGCGTGAAGACCGGGATCGACTTCTTCGACATCGCCGACGCCGCCGAAGAGGTGGTCGCCCCGGCCATGCCCGCCGAATGCCTGCTCGACCGCAACGCCCTGATCATGGGTTATTCCGGCGTGTACTCGAGCTTCCTCAAGCACGCCATCCGCCAGGGTGAGCGCTACGGCGTCCCGGCGCATGAGCTGCTGCACCGCGCCGGTCAGCGCAAACTCATCGGTGGCCAGGAAGACCAGCTCATCGACATCGCGCTGGAGATCAAGCGCGAGCAGGAAAGCGGCGCCGCCCAGCGGTGACCCGCCGCGTCGGCTACGGCACGCAGAGGCGGCGCAAAGGTGCCGCGAGTAATCTGGCGCGTATGAGCACATCCAACACAGTCGGCGCCCGTCGCCGTGGGCTGTACGGCCTGCTCGCCGGGGGGTTAATGGCCGCGACCGCCGCAACGGTGATCGCGCTACCCGTCGCGGGCATAGCCAGCGCGGATCCGCAATGCAATCAGGACGTGGGTTCATCCATCGACTCGTACCTGCAGAAGCATCCCGACCTGCACCAGCAACTGCAGGCCAAGGCTTCGGCCGATGGCGGCAACGGCAACGTCATGGACTACCTGAACCGGCATCCGGACGTCCGCCAGCACCTGATCGACCTTTCCCACTCGTGCCCACCCTAGTGAGTCGGCGTCGTCTCTGAACGCTGTGGCCACGCGGGGGAATGTTCGCCATTGACGAAAAAGTAGAACACGTTCTAGCGTCTAGGCGTGTTCTCTGACTCCCTCACCGAAGCCATCGCCGAATCCGAAAAGCTGGTGGCCGCGGCGCCTCACATCGAGACCGAAGCCGACCTGCTGGAAGGGCTGCAGTACCTGGCCGGCTGCATCGCCGGCTGCATGCACCTGTCGTTCGACTACGACCGCGACCATCCTTTCCTGCAGTCGGGCACCGGTCCGTTCACCAAGATGGGCCTGGACAACCCGGACACGCTCTACTTCGGCACGCGAGTGCACGCCAATCACGACTACGTCGTCACCGGCCGGCGCGGCACCACCACCGACCTGAGTTTTCAGCTGCTCGGCGGTGAGTACACCGACGACAACGTGCCCGCCAGCCAAGCTGCGTTCGACGACCGGGAGCTGCAGATCGGGCCCGACGGCAGCTTCGAGTGGCGGGTGCGGCCGACCAGCCCGGGGCAACTGGTCATCCGCGAGGTGTACGGGGACTGGGCGGCGCAGCGCGGCACGCTGGCCATCTCCCGGCTGGACACCGCGGGCACCGCGCCGCCGCCGCTGACTCGCGAAACCATCGAAAAGCGTTATGCCACAGCCGGAAAGCAGCTTGTAAACCGGGTAAAGACGTGGCTGCAGTTCCCGCAGTGGTTCTACTTCCCCATCCCGGTCAACACGATGGTCGCTCCCCGTCTGACGCCCGGCGGACTGGCGACCCAGTACTCGTCGGTGGGGCATTACGAGTTGCGGCCCGACCAGGCGCTGGTGATCACCATCCCGGTCACGGATGCGCCCTACCTCGGCTTCCAGCTGGGCAGCCTGTGGTACATCTCGCTGGACTACATCAACCACCAGACTTCGCTGAACAACACTCAGGCGCAAGCGGATCCGGACGGCAAGGTGCGCATCGTCGTCGCCGACCAGAACCCGGGCGTGACCAACTGGGCGGAAACCCTCGGGCATCGCAAGGGCATCCTGCAGTTCCGCTGGCAACGAGTGTCGCGTGAACTTACCGAAGCCGACGGTCCTAACGTCGAGCTGGTCGACATCGACGCCATCGGCGCCACGTTGCCGTACTTCGAGCACAACAAGATTTCCGACGACGATTGGCGCGCGCGAATCGCCCTGCGCCAACAACAAATTGCGGCAAGGATGCTGGGGTGACGATGTCAGGGATGCTCAACGACAAGGTAGTGATCATCAGTGGCGTCGGTCCGGGCCTCGGTACCACGCTGGCGCAACGATGTGCCGACAGCGGTGCCGACCTGGTGCTGGCGGCACGTACCGTCGAGCGGCTGGACGAGGTCGCCAAGCGGATCAATGACTCCGGCCGCAGGGCCTTGGCGGTGCGCACCGACATCACTGACGACGACGAGGTCGCCTACCTGGTCGAGACCACCATGGCCACCTACGGCAAGGTCGATGTGCTGATCAACAACGCGTTTCGGGTGCCGTCGATGAAGCCGTTGGCCGGCACCAGCTTTCAGCACATCCGTGACGCGATCGAGCTCAGCGCGCTGGGCGCGCTGCGACTCGTCCAGGCCTTCACGCCCGCGCTGGAGACGTCGCACGGATCGATCGTCAACGTCAACTCCATGGTGCTGCGTCACTCGCAAGCTAAATACGGCGCCTACAAGATGGCCAAGTCCGCGCTGCTCGCCATGTCGCAATCGCTGGCCACCGAGTTGGGCGACAAGGGCATCAGGGTCAATTCCGTTGCACCGGGCTACATCTGGGGCGACACATTACAGGCCTATTTCGAGCATCAGGCGGGCAAGTACGGCACCACGGTCGAGGAGATCTACGCGGCCACTGCGGCGAACTCCGACCTCAAGCGCTTGCCCACCGAGGAAGAAGTGGCGTCGGCCATCCTGTTCCTGGCCAGCGATCTGTCCAGCGGCATCACCGGGCAGACCCTGGACGTCAACTGCGGGGAGTATCACGTCTAATGACGTCGCTAACGATGCAGAGCGCAGCGATGAGGAGGAGGCGGCGCGACAATGAGTGATCGCACCGATATCGGAACCGTTGAGGAGCTGCACGCATCGGCCACCAAGCTGACCGGGCTCGACGACTTCGGCGCCGACGACGACAACTATCGCGAAGCGCTGCAAGTGCTGCTGGACTCCTACCGGACCGAAGCCGGGCTTACGGTGTTGGGCAGCAAGATGAATCGCTTCTTCCTGCGCGGTGCGCTGGTTGCGCGATTGCTGTCCGAGGCCGCCTGGAAGCAGTACCCGCAGTACGCCGACGTCGTCATCGAACGGCCCATCTTCGTCACCGGTCTGGTGCGCACCGGAACCACGGCGCTGCACCGCCTTTTGGGCGCCGATCCCACGCATCAGGGTCTGCACATGTGGCTGGCCGAGTTTCCCCAGCCGCGTCCGCCGCGCGAGACCTGGGAGTCGCACCCGCTGTATCGACAGCTCGATGCGCAATTCACCCAGCACCACCAGGAAAACCCCGGCTACACCGGGTTGCATTTCATGGCCGCCTACGAGCTGGAGGAGTGCTGGCAGCTGCTGCGGCAGTCGCTGCATTCGGTGTCCTACGAAACGTTGGCGCACCTGCCGAGCTACGCGCAGTGGCTCTCGGAGCAGGACTGGACTCCGTCATATCAGCGGCACCGCCGCAATCTGCAGCTGATCGGGCTCAACGATGCCGACAAACGGTGGGTGCTGAAGAATCCCAGCCACCTGTTCGCATTGGACGCGTTGATGGCGACCTATCCCGACGCGTTGGTGATCCAGACTCATCGTCCGGTCGAAACGATCATGGCCTCGATGTGCTCGCTGGCGCAGCACACCGCAGAGGGATGGTCGACGTCGTTCACCGGGGCCCAAATCGGCGCTGACGCAATGGAAACCTGGTCGCGAGGGCTGCAGCGGTTCAACACCGCGCGGGCCAGATACAGCCCGGCCCAGTTCTACGACGTCGACTACAAGGAATTGATCGCCGACCCGATGGGCATTGTGGCCGACATCTACCGGCACTTCGGTATGACGCTCACCGACGAGGCTAGGGCTGCGATGGAAAAGTCCCATGCCGACAGCCAGTCCGGCGAGCGGGCACCGAAGCACACCTACTCGCTGGCCGACTATGGTCTGAGCACCGAGGCGGTCAAGGAGCGATTCGCGGGTCTGTAAGTCACAAGCGCCACAGGGGTTTCCGTGTCGGTGGGCACACCTTTTGCCCGCCTTTGAGCGACAAAGTCACGACCCTCCCCGGCGCGCCACGGTTGTCGCTCAAAGGTGGGCAAACACCACAGTGCTCCCCGGCGGGCCAAGCCGGGCCGGGCGGACTTAGCCGGGCCGGGCTAAGCCGAGCCGAACCGGGCGCGCACCGAGCCCGCCCTGGGCGCGGACCCACGTTGCCGTTGCGCCGGCGCTCAGTCTTCGTCCGAATCGTCGTCGAGGTAGCCCTCGGCGACCGCATGCTCAATGCTGTCAGCGAGTTTGGGGCACGACCGGATGCGTGCGGTATCGCCCCCCGATTCGCGCACCTCGGTGAAGTGCGCGCAGCGCTGCCACGCTTCGGTGTTCCATTGCACCGCGGTATGGCCAGGCCCGAGCCTGCGAACGGTGACCCGTACGTGGCAGAACCGGCAGTCCACCGGCAGCAGACCCGAGTTGAGGTAGCGTTCGCGGTCGGCGCGACTGGCATCGGCAACCGCCGCGGCGCGCTGCGGATCATCGGCGAAATCTCTTGATTTCGACGTTAAACGAGACCGAGCTCCGCCCTTGCGCCCGGAACCGGCCGGCTGCTGCTCGTCGTGGTCGTGATGATCGCCGTGCAGCAACAACATCGACCGCGCAAGCTGATCGACGTCCGGTACTGCCGGCTGATCGTCGCCCATGATTCCTAGTGTTGCTTGGCCGGCACGTCGTCGGTGACCGCCTCGTCCGCCTCGGAGTCCTTGGCCTTGAGGTTTTCCTCGACCTCGGCATTCCAGTACTCGTTGGCGCGGGTGGTGTCCACTTCGATCTCGAAGCGCTCCACCATTTCCGGCTCGATGTCGGCGACGTCGACGTAGAACTGCTGATACCAGCGGCGCAGCTGGTAGACAGCGCCGTCCTCTTCGACCAGCAGCGGATTGTCGATGCGGGTCTTGTGTTTCCAGATCTCGACGTCCTGCAGGAAGCCCTTGCTGACACCCTCGGTGAACACCTTGGACAGCTTGTCGGTCATCTTTTCGTCCATGCCCTTGGGCTTTTCGACGATGACGCCCCACTGCAGCACGAACGAGTTCTGGGTCACCGGGTAGTGGCAGTTGATCAGGATCGACTCGGCCTTGTAGCCGCCGTAGCTGTTGTGCAGCCAGTTGATCATGAACGACGGCCCGAAGTAGGACGCCTCGGAATCCAGGTGTGCCTCACCGTAAGAGGTGCCGAGATCATTGACGTCGGGTCGGCCCACGTTGTGCAGGTACTGCGACGCGATGTGACCTTCGAAGACGTTCTTGAAGTACGTCGGCAACCCGAAATGGATGTAGAAGAAGTGCGCCATGTCGGTGACGTTGTCGATGATGTCGCGGCAGTTGGACCCCTCGATGAGGAGGCTGTTCCACCGCCACTCGGTCCACTCGTCGCTGTGGGATTCCGGAATATCGGGAATCTGGACGGCGGGATCCGGGGGATTGTTCTCGTGGTCGTGCCACACGAACAGCAGGCCGCCACGCACGTCGGTCGCCCACGACCGGGTGCGCGCCGTCTTGGGCGTGCGCTTGGCGTAGGGCACCAACTTGCACCGGCCATCCCCGCCCCAGCGCCAGTCGTGGAACGGGCAGGCCACCTCGTCGCCTTTGATGGTGCCCTCGGACAGGTCGCCACCCATGTGGCGGCAGTAGCCGTCGAGCACCTTCAGGTCGCCCTGCGAGTCGGCGAAGACCACCAGCTTGCTGCCGAAAGCCTCAATCGAATGCGGCTTACCGTCCCGGAAGTCCTTTGCGACGCCCAGGCAGTGCCAGCCGCGGGCGTACCTGGTCGGCAATGCGCCGGGATCGATCTCCCGGATGCCGACCGCCTTGGTGTCGGTACTCACCTGGTCACCTCCAACTCACTGGGCCTCTAACTAGAACACGTTACAGTTTTTTGCCGGGGGCGCGCAACGACGGCGAGTCTGCCTGGGATATCCCGCGACGTATGCGGTCTCAAGGTATATCTAAACGATGCCGCTGTTTGCGTTCGAGGGCCGCGCGCCACGGGTCGATCCCACCGCTTTCGTCGCGCCGACAGCCACTCTGATCGGCGACGTTGTGGTGGAGGCGGGGGCCTCGGTCTGGTTCAACGCCGTGTTGCGCGGCGACTACGGGCCCATCGTGGTGCGCGAGGGCGCCAATGTCCAAGACGGGTCGGTTTTGCACGCGCCACCCGGTATCCCGGTCGATATCGGCCCCGGCGCGACGGTGGCGCACCTGTGCGTCATTCACGGGGTCCACGTCGGGCCTGAGGCGTTGATCGCGAACCACGCCACCGTGCTGGACGGTGCGGTGATCGGCGCGCGCAGCCTGGTCGCCGCGCATTCACTGGTGACGGCCGGCACCCAGATTCCGCCCGGGATGCTGGCCGTCGGCGCGCCGGCGCAGATCAAGGGCCCGGTCGCCGGGACCGGCGCCGAGATGTGGGTCAAGGTGAACCCGCAGGCCTACCGCGATCTTGCTCAGCGGCACCTGGCCGGGCTGGATCCGATCTAGACCTTGCGCGTGTTGGCCGCCGCGCGCTCCATCTCCCAGTAGGCGCGCAGGGCCACCATCTTGCCCTCGTCGTTGACCTTGTAGGTGAACACGCCTTCGGCGGTCGTCTGGTACTCGCCCGTCGTGATGAGGATGTGCCCGACGTTGGCTTCCTCGTTTCCGCACTGATACGTGTCGCGGAAGAAGAACTCGATCTTCGTGGTGGGGGCGATCGCCTTGTCCCAAAAGGCCGAGATCGCGTTGCGTCCACGGTGCCCGAGGCCTTCGGGGTCGAATACCGAGGGCCCGATCGGGTCTTCGACGACGGCGTCGTCGGCGAACACCGCCAGCCACGCATCCTTGTCCCGGGCCGCCACCGCCTCGCGGGAGCGGCGGCCGGCCTCGTGCGCGGGATGCTCGCTCACGCATCTACCTTCTGGGCCGCGGGCTTTTCGGCGCCCACCACCCACATCGAGTAGTACTGGGAGCCACCGCCGTACGCGTGTCCCAAGGCCTTTCGCGCGTTCGGCACCTGGTGGTCGCCACCCTTGCCCATTACCTGGATCGCCGCCTCGGCGAAGCGAATCAGGCCCGAGGCGCCGATCGGGTTCGACGACAACACGCCGCCCGACGGGTTCACCGGCAGGCGGCCGCCGATCTTGGTCTCGCCGGCTTCGGTGAGTTTCCAGCCTTCACCCTCGGCGGCAAAACCCAGGTTTTCCAACCACATCGGTTCGAACCAGGAGAACGGCACGTAGATTTCGGCGGCATCGATCTCGTCGATGGGGCTCTCGATGCCGGCCGCCTTCCACAGTGCAGCGGCCGCGTCGCGGCCGGCCTGCGGGCTGACCTGGTCGCGTCCGGAGAACTGCAGCGGCTCGGTGCGCAATGCGGTGGCATGGATCCATGCCACCGGATGTCCTTGCGCCAAGCGGGCTTCGGCGGCCTCCTCGTTACCGATCACGACGGCGGCCGCACCGTCGGACGACGGGCACGTCTCGTCGTAGCGGATCGGGTCCCACAGCATCGGCGACGCCATCACCTTTTCCACGGTGATGTCGGGTTGGTGGAGGTGCGCCAGGGGGTTCTTGCTGCCGTTGAGCCGGTCCTTGACCGCGACGATGGCCCCGATGTTCGTCGGCGCGCCGGATCGACGGATGTACGAACGCACGTGCGGGGCGAAGTACCCACCCGCGCCGGCACCGACCGGTTTGATGAAGGGGATCGGAATTGACAACGCCCACATCGCGTTTGATTCCGATTGCTTTTCCCAGGCCATCGCCAGCACGCGACGGTATTTGCCGGACTGCACCAGGCTGGCGGCCACCACCCCGGTGGACCCGCCGACCGATCCGGCGGTGTGCACCCGGATCAGTGGCTTGCCCGTGGCGCCCATGGCGTCGGCCATGAACAGCTCGGGCATCATCACGCCCTCGAAAAAGTCTGGCGCCTTGCCGACCACGACGGCGTCGATGTCGTCGAAGGTGCTGCCGGAGTCGGCCAGCGCCCGATCGATCGCCTCGCGCACCATGCCGTTCATCGAAACGTCTTGGCGTTTGGCGACGTACTTCGTTTGTCCGGTACCTAGTACCGCAGCAACGTTTGGCCCTGCACCGGCCATCAGTTCTTTCCTTCCATCACCGCGACCAGGTTCTGTTGTAGCGCCGGCCCGCTGGTGGCGTGCGCAAGCACGCGCTCAGCCGAGCCGTTCCAGATGTGTTGTGCTGCAAAGCCGATGCGTTCGAGACCGGCGACGAACATGGGATTGGCCGCCAGTGCGCCGCCGGACGGATTGACCTTGGTCGGTCCCGGTATCCGGAGGGCTTCCTCGATGATCAGGTGCTGGTGGGTGAAGGGCGCGCAGATCTCGGCCACGTCCAGGTTGTTGTTCCGGCCGCCCGTGGCCACGAGGGCCGCGGCCATGGTCGACGGGGACTCGGTGAGGTCACGCGCACCCAGCGACGGTGTTTCGATACGGTGCTCGATTCCGGTGATCCAGGCGGGGTTTTCGCGCAGCTCGCGCGCCCGGTCGCCGGCCGCGAGCACGATGGCCGCGGCACCGTCGGTGATCGGTGCAATGTCGTGACGCCGCAGCGGGTCGGCGAAGAACGGCCGCTCGAGCAATTCGGCCACGGTGATCGACCCCTCGACATTGTCCACCCGGCGCGCATTAGCGAAGGAATCGAAGGCCACCCGCGCCATCTGCTCCTCGGTCCACTTGCCGGCGTCGAGCCCGATGCGCGCCTGCAGCCCGGCCATCGAGATCGAATCGGGCCACAAGGGGGCGACCGTATAGGGGTCGGTCTGTCGCGTCAGGATTTGACGCAGGATCCCGGCCGAGGACTTGCCGAAGCCGTACACCAGTGCGGTGTCGACCTCGCCGGTCAGGATTTTGATGTAGGCCTCGTAAAGCGCCCAGGCGGCGTCCATTTCGACGTGTGACTCGTTGATCGGCGGAACGGCACCAATCGAATCGATCGCCGAGATGAACGAAAATGCCCGTCCGGCAAGGTAATCGGATGATCCGGAACACCAGAAGCCGATGTCGGTCCTGCCGATGCCCAGCTCCTCATACAGCTGGGCGAAGCACGGTATTAACATCTCGACACCGTTGGTGGTGCCGTCGGTGCGGCGGACGTGTGGGGCGTGGGCAAAGCCGACTACCGCAACGTTGCGAGCGCTCATGTGCAGGTAAGCCCTTTACAGGTGGTGCTTGTAGGTGTCGTACTCGGCGTCGGGTTCCCCCGTCGGCCGGAAGTACTCGATGTTGTCGATGCCAAATCCCCACTCCTCACGGGGTTTCCACACCGCCTCGACGCGCATACCCATCCGTACTTCGTGGGCGTCGATGTCGGCGACCAGATGCAGGAACGGGATGTCGGCTCCGTCGAGCAGCACGTAGGCAGCCACATAGGGCGGCTTGATGCGCTGACCCTGGAACGGGATGTTGATGATCGCGAACGTCGTGACCGTGCCTTTGTCCGGCAACTCCACGAACTCGGTCGTCGGCTGGCCGGTGGCCGGGTCCGCGCCGTGCGGCGGGAAGTAGACCTTTCCGTTCTCGCCGGTGCGCGCGCCCAGCAGCTTCCCCTGCGAGATGGCGCGCAGGTATGCGCTCTCCTCGTGCGAGGCGGTGTGCTGGATGGTCAGCGAGACCGGCGTGACGATCATGGTCACCGGGTCTTTGCTGCCGTCCGACTGCTCGGTCACGGCTTCGGCTTCCTCGCCGAGCGCGAAATACGCGATGTCGGTGATGGCGCCCACCGGCTCGTCGACCCAGTGCACATGCACCCGGCTACCGGTCCTGATGGCGGAAGGGCCCGCGGCTCCAACATCAACGGCATGGATCAACGGGGTGTCGGCGCCGTCGAGCTTGATCAGTGCCCAGGCGAACGGCCGGTCCAGCGGCTGACCCTCCAGGGGGTCGGGCTGCCAGGCCCACGAGACAACGGTGCCGACGCTGGACACCGGTACCATCTCGCCCAGCGGCTCATAGGTGACCGGGTCATACTCCGCCGGCGGCACATGCACCCGACCATCCGATCCGCGCACACCCAGGATGTGGCGGTCGCGCAGCGCGGTGAAGAACTTGCCGAGCGTGGGGCCGACTGAACGGGTGTAGTCGAAGGACAACGTCAGTGGCGCGGCGAGCGGTGGCTCAGGGTGATCCATCAGGGGCGGGCTACTCGAGCTGGCTGTCACGCCATCGAGTAGAACAGGTTCTAAGAACGGATTCAACATCGGGTGGGCGACGGAAGGGCCAGACGATGAAGCTGGGATTGCAGCTGGGATATTGGGGCGCTCAGCCGCCGCAGAACCACGGCGAGCTCGTCGCCACGGCCGAGGAGGCCGGCTACGACGCCGTCTTCACCGCCGAGGCGTGGGGATCCGACGCCTATACGCCGCTGGCGTGGTTGGGTTCGTCGACGTCGCGGGTGCGGCTGGGCACCTCGGTGGTTCAGCTGTCCGCCCGCACCCCGACAGCCTGCGCGATGGCGGCTTTGACGCTCGACCACCTGTCCGGCGGGCGGCACATCCTCGGCCTGGGCGTCTCCGGCCCGCAGGTGGTCGAGGGCTGGTACGGCCAATCATTCCCCAAGCCGCTGGCCCGCACCCGCGAATACATCGACATCATCCGGCAGGTGTGGGCGCGGCAGGCGCCGGTGACCAGCGCCGGGCCGCACTACCCGCTGCCGTTCTCCGGTGAGCGCGCAACGGGACTGGGCAAGCCGCTCAAGCCCATTACCCATCCGCTGCGGGCCGACATCCCGATCATGCTGGGCGCCGAGGGGCCGAAGAACGTCGCGCTGGCCGCCGAGATCTGCGACGGTTGGCTGCCGATCTTCTACACGCCGCGCATGGCCGACACCTACAACGAGTGGCTGGACGAGGGGTTCGCCCGCCCGGGCGCACGCCGGCGCCGCGAGGACTTCGAGATCTGCGCGACGGCCAACATCGTCATCACCGAGGACCGCAGCGCCGCGTTCGCGGCCATGAAGCCCTACATCGCGCTCTACATGGGCGGGATGGGTGCGGAGGACACCAACTTCCACGCCGATGTCTACCGCCGGATGGGCTACGCCGAGGTGGTCGACGACGTGACAAAACTGTTCCGCAGCAACCAGAAGGACAAGGCCGCGGAGATCATCCCCGACGAGGTGATCGACGACGCCGCGATCGTCGGCGACATCGACTACGTGCGTAAGCAGATCAAGGCCTGGGAGGCCGCCGGCGTCACCATGATGGTGGTGTCCGGCCGCAGTACAGAGCAGGTCCGCGAGCTGGCGAGCCTGATCTGACAGTCAGGCACGACAAACTAGAACACGTTCTAATTTCCTTGCCAGCGGCTTAGAACGCGTTCTAGATTGTCCGGATGGCACGCCCGACGACGATGCAGAGCGCGACGCGCGATGAGGAGCCGGGCAATCGACACCGGCCGGGCCGGTCAGCCGAGCGGGTGGGCGTCGCCGAAAGTCATCTCGACGTGGCCGACGGATCCAGAGACCATCGCCCGCTTTGGCAGGCCCAGCGACGCCAGCTCCTTGGCGTAGGCGTGGTTGCCCAGTCGCAACGTCGCCCCGCCGAGCTGACCGCGCAGCCCGCGCACCCGCATCTCCCAGGGCACTTCCCGGGTGGTGCCGTCGGCAAAGGTATAGGTCTTGAGGACCTGCGGGCGCGACGTGAAGATCGAGGGCACCGGCAACCCCCGGGCGAAGTCGATGCCCGCGATGTGCGCGCCGTCGGCGCTGACGTCGAATCCGAACCGGCCGTGCTCGCGGACGGTGAAGTCCGCCATGATCTTCGGGAATCCCCAGATCGAGCGCCCCGCTTCCAGGGTGAAGCTCTGGTCGACGGGCAGG
This sequence comes from Mycobacterium sp. 852002-40037_SCH5390672, assembly GCF_001665875.1. Lineage (GTDB taxonomy): Bacteria > Actinomycetota > Actinomycetes > Mycobacteriales > Mycobacteriaceae > Mycobacterium. The sequence continues at coordinate 23,990 of NZ_LZTA01000079.1, read as the reverse complement.
TGGTGGATGAACGCGGCCGCGTCACCGAGTGCCCGCCAGCCGCGTGCCGTCGAGCCGGGCGGGTTGACCATGACGGCGGTGCCGAATTCGTGGTACTGCCCCAAATCGCCGTCGATATAGCGGGCCAGCATCAGGTTCACCACCGCCCGGCCCGGGCGCTGCTGACAGACTTTCAGGCCGCTGTAGTCGATAAGGCGTTGCGCCGCTTGCGCATCCACCGAAAACATCGCGGTGTGCACGTCCGCTTTTCGTATCCGCACCGGCATGGTGAGGACTGTTCCCGCAACTACGTGTTGTGACTCAGGCATGCCGGTTACTGTAATCCGCTCGTCAACATTTGGAGGCTGTAGATGACTTCGACCATCCCGGAAGCAATCTCGAACATCGACCTGGCAGACGGCAATTTCTACGCCGACCGTCACACCTCGCGCGAGGCATATCGCTGGATGCGCGCCAACCAGCCGGTGTTCCGGGATCGTAATGGCCTGGCCGGCGCCACCACCTATCAAGCCATCCTCGACGCCGAGCGCAATCCGGAACTGTTCTCCAGCACGGGCGGCATCCGCCCCGAACAGCCCGGCATGCCCTACATGATCGACATGGACGATCCCGCGCATCTGTTGCGGCGCAAGTTGGTCAACGCCGGCTTCACCCGCAAGCGGGTGAAGGAGAAGGAGCCGTCCATCGCCAAGCTGTGCGACACCCTGATCGACGCGGTGTGTGAGCGCGGCGAGTGTGACTTCGTCCGCGACATCGCCGCCCCGCTGCCGATGGCGGTGATCGGCGACATGCTGGGTGTGCTGCCCTCCGAACGCGGCATGCTGTTGAAGTGGTCCGACGACCTGGTGTGCGGGCTGAGCTCACACATCGACCCCACGTCGGCCGAATTCCAAACGGTGATGGAGGCTTTCGCCGCCTACACCGCTTTCACCATGGACATCATCGCCAAGCGGCGCGGCGAGCCCACCGAGGACCTGTTCTCCATCCTGGTGAACGCCGAGGTCGAGGGGCAACGGATGTCCGACGACGAGATCGTCATGGAGACGCTGCTCATCCTCATCGGCGGCGACGAAACCACCCGCCACACGCTCAGCGGTGGCACCGAGCAGCTGGTGCGCCACCGCGACCAGTGGGAGGCTCTGGTGCGCGATCCCTCGCTGCTTCCCGGTGCCATCGAGGAGATGCTGCGCTGGACCTCGCCGGTGAAGAACATGTGCAGAACCCTGACCGCCGACACCGAGTTTCACGGCACCGCACTGCGCGAGGGCGAGAAGATCATGCTGCTGTTCGAGTCGGGCAACTTCGACGAGTCGATGTTCGAAGAGCCGGACAAATTCGATATTCGGCGAAACCCCAACAGCCACATGGCTTTCGGGTTCGGCACGCACTTCTGCCTGGGGAACCAGCTGGCCCGCCTGGAGCTGTCGATGATGACCGAGCGGGTGCTCAAGCGGCTACCCGATCTCAGGCTGGCCGATGACGATTCGACCCTGCCGCTGCGGCCGGCGAACTTCGTCAGCGGCCTGGAAGCGATGCCGGTGGTGTTCACCCCGAGCGCGCCGCTGCTGAGCTGATTCGGGCTGTGCGGCTGCGGTCCTTGCGCCGAGCGTGCACTCACGGCGAGATTTCGGCGTATTTCTCGCCCTGAGTTCACCCTCGGCGTGACCATGCCGCCGCGACCCGACGCAGGATCCCGCCGGGAACGTCCTCCGCGGTTACTCGAACGACGATCCAGCCGAGCTCCGTGCCGGGAGCCACGTAGACGTCGGGGTGCAACGCGACGAATCGGCTCCGCAGTCGGTGCCGGGTCACCGTGCCGGCCGCGAGTGCCTCGCTACCGATGAAGGGTTCGCGCACGCAAGCAGTGTGGCGCTAAGGACTGACAGTGACGCCGAGCGTGACGTCAGGGTGACAAATCGACCGAAAAGCCGCCCTGAGATCACGCTCGGGCGAAGACGGGAGGCGGCCGGGGTCCCTCGGCGAAGAGGGAGGCGGTCCTGCGAGCCGGCGCGGCCCGACGACCGATCTAGCGGTTTTTGAAGTTGGGCTTGCGCTTCTCGGCGAACGCGCGGGGGCCTTCCTTGGAGTCCTCCGAGAGGAACACCGGGATGCCATTCGCGGTGTCGGGCTTGAACGCCTCTTCCTCGTGCATGCCCTCGGTCTCGCGGATCGTCTTGAGGATCGCCTGCACGGCGAGCGGGCCGTTGTTCTCGATGACCTCGGCGATTTCGAGCGCTTTGGTCAGCGCCTGGCCGTCGGGAACGACGTGGCCGATCAGACCCATCTCCTTGGCTTCGGCGGCGGTGATGTGCCGACCGGTCAGCAGCAGATCACAGGCCACGGTGTAGGGGATCTGGCGCACCAGTCGCACGGCGGATCCGCCCATCGGGTACAGGCTCCACTTGGCCTCCGAGATGCCGAATTTGGCACTCTCGCCGGCAACCCGGATGTCGGTGCCCTGCAGGATCTCGGTGCCCCCGGCGATGGCCGGGCCTTCCACGGCGGCGATGAGCGGCTTCTTGAGCCTGCGGCCCTTGAGCAGGGCGTCGATTCGCGACGGGTCGTAGCTGCCGTCCTTGAACGACTCACCCGGCGGCTTCTGGGTTGCTGCCTTGAGGTCCATGCCCGCGCAGAAGTAGCCACCAGCCCCGGTGAGGATGCAGCAGCGGATGTCGTCGTCGTTGTCGACACGGTCCCAGGCCTGGACCATGATTTCCATCATTTCCGTGCTCAAGGCGTTGCGGCGATGCGGCCGGTTCATGGTCACGATGAGGGTGTGACCGCGCTGTTCCACCAGCGCGTCGGCTTCAGCGCGCCCGGTTTCCCCGTTTTCGGTGTTTGCTGGAGTCCCGGCATTCTCCACGGTCACGGCTACCGCCTTTCCCTCGACAATGGGCACGAGCTTGCCTCGAAATGTAACACGTTCTAATTTGGTGGCCGTGGCCTTGAATATTGCTGATCTTGCAGAGCACGCCATTGACGCTGTGCCCGAGCGTGTCGCCCTGATCTGCGGCGACGAGAAGTTGACCTATGCCCAGCTAGAGGAGAAGGCCAACCGCCTGGCTCACTACCTGCTCGAGCAGGGGGTGAAAAAGGACGACAAGGTCGGGCTGTACTGCCGCAATCGCATCGAGATCGTCATCGCGATGCTCGGCATCATCAAGGCGGGCGCCATCCTGGTCAACGTCAACTACCGCTACGTCGAGGGCGAGCTGCGCTACCTGTTCGACAACTCCGACATGGTCGCGCTGGTGCACGAGCGCCAGTACTCCGGCCGCGTCGCCAACGTGCTGCCCGAGACGCCCAACGTCAAGACCATCCTGGTCGTCGAGGACGGCTCGGATGTTCCGGACGACGACTTCGGCCGCTACGGCGGCGTCGAGTTCTACTCGGCGATCGCACACAGCTCACCCGAGCGCGACTTCGGCCCGCGCAGCGCCGACGACATCTACCTGCTCTACACCGGCGGCACCACCGGCTTCCCGAAGGGCGTGATGTGGCGCCACGAGGACATCTATCGGGTGCTGCTCGGCGGAACCGACTTCGCCACAGGCGAATTCGTCAAGGACGAGTACGACCTGGCCAAGGCCGCCGCGGCCAGTCCGCCGATGGTCCGCCACCCGATTCCGCCGATGATCCACGGCGCCACCCAGTCGGCCACCTGGATGTCGATCTTCTCGGGCCAAACCACCGTGCTGGCACCGGAATTCAACGCCGACGAAGTCTGGCGCACGATTCACGACCACAAGGTGAACCTGCTGTTCTTCACCGGCGACGCCATGGCGCGGCCGCTGCTGGACGCGTTGCTGGCCCACCAGGACAAGGGCAACGAGTACGACCTGTCGTCACTGGTCCTGCTCGCCTCCACCGCGGCGCTGTTCTCACCCAGCATCAAGGAGAAACTCCTCGAGCTGCTGCCCAATCGGATCATCACCGACTCGATCGGATCTTCGGAGACCGGATTCGGAGGCACCAGCATCGTCGCCAAGGACGCACCGCACGCCGGTGGCCCGCGCGTGACGATCGACCACCGCACCGTCGTGCTCGACGAGGACGGCAACGAGGTCAAGCCCGGCTCCGGTGTGCGCGGCTTCATCGCCAAGAAGGGCAACATTCCCGTCGGCTACTACAAGGACGAGAAGAAGACCGCCGAGACGTTCAAGACCATCAACGGCGTGCGCTACGCGATCCCCGGCGACTTCGCGACGGTCGAGGAGGACGGCACCGTCACGATGCTGGGCCGTGGCTCGGTGTCGATCAACAGCGGCGGCGAGAAGATCTACCCCGAGGAGGTCGAGGCCGCGCTCAAGGGGCACCCCGACGTCTTCGACGCCCTGGTGGTCGGTGTGCCCGACCCCCGGTACGGCCAGCACGTCGCCGCCGTCGTAGCGCCGCGGCCGGGAACGCGGCCCGCGCTCTCGGAGCTGGACAGCTTCGTGCGCTCCGAGATCGCGGGATACAAAGTGCCGCGCAGCCTGTGGCTGGTCGACGAGGTCAAGCGGTCGCCCGCGGGCAAGCCCGACTACCGCTGGGCCAAGGAGCAGACCGAGGCCCGCCCGGCCGACGACGTACACGCCGCCCACGCGCCCGCGTGATGCGTTTTCAGCGCTAGGCCCGCCCCCCGTGTGACCGACTTCGTCAAGCACCGTTCGGGCGCGCCCGCCGGGTTCTTCGCGTGGGAAGCCGCAGGGCTGCAATGGCTTTCCGCCGTCGAGGGCGGCGTGCCGTGTGCGCAGGTCGTCTCCGTTGATGACGCGAGCCTGACGCTGCGGCGCCTGGACTCGGTGAGCCCCACCCCGGAGGCGGCGCGCACGTTCGGCAACCGACTGGCCGTCACGCACGACGCCGGCGCCCCGGCGTTCGGCGCCGCACCCCAGGGCTGGGACGGGCCGGGTTTTTTCGGACCGCTTTCGCAGCCCTTGCCGCTGTCGCTGCGCCGGCACCGGCACTGGGGTGAGTTCTACGCCGAGGAACGGCTGGCCCCGATGGCCGAACTCGCGGCCCGGAAGCTCGATCCCGCCACCCGCGAGGCCATCGATTCCGTTGCGGCGCGTTGCCGTGCGGGCGATTTCGACGACGACGACCGGCCGGCCCGACTGCACGGCGATTTGTGGAGCGGGAACGTGATGTGGACGCCCGACGGCGTGGTGCTCATCGACCCGGCCGCGCACGCCGGTCACCGCGAGACCGACCTGGCGATGCTCGCGCTGTTCGGCTGCCCGCAGTACGACGCCGTCATCGACGGCTACCAACAGGTGCGTCCGCTACGGCCCGGCTGGCGCAACCGCATCGGCCTGCACCAGCTCTTTCCGCTGCTGGTCCATGTCGTGCTGTTCGGCGGCGGGTACGCGCAGCAGACGCACGCCTGCGCGCGCGCCGCCCTGGGCATCTGAGCTCGGAGCGCCGCCGGCCTCGGTCTAGAGTCGACTCGCATGACGATCGATGCCTGGATGCAGCATCCGACTGCGCGGTTCCTGCGCAGCGACATGCTGGCATCCCTGCGGCGGTGGACGGGCGGGTCGATCCCCGACACCGACATCCCGATCGAGGCGACTCTGACGTCGATGGACGCCGCTGGCGTCGAATTGGGTGTACTCAGCGCCTGGCGCGGGCCGGGCGGGCAGGACCTGATCTCCAATGACGAGGTGGCGCAATGGATTGCCGCGCATCCGAACCGGTTCGTCGGCCTGGCCACCGTCGACCTGGACCGCCCGATGGAAGCGGTACGGGAGTTGCGGCGCCGGATAGCCGATGGGGGATTCGTCGGCCTGCGGGTGGTGCCGTGGTTGTGGGATGCCCCGCCCACCGATCGCCGCTACTATCCGCTGTTCGCCCAGTGCGTGGAATCCGGTGTGCCGTTCTGCACCCAAGTCGGCCATACCGGCCCGTTACGTCCGTCGGAGACCGGCCGCCCGATTCCCTACATCGACCAGGTGGCGCTCGATTTCCCGGAGCTGGTGATCGTTTGCGGCCACGTCGGTTACCCGTGGACCGAGGAGATGGTCGCGGTGGCCCGCAAGCACGAAAACGTCTACATCGACACCTCGGCGTACACGATCAAGCGGTTCCCGGACGAACTCGTCAGATTCATGAAGACCGGTACCGGGCGACGAAAGGTGTTGTTCGGCACCAATTATCCGATGATCACCCACGAGCACGCGTTGGCGGGTCTGGACGAACTCGGGCTGTCCGACGAGGCTCGCCGAGACTTCATGCGCGGCAATGCCGAACGAGTTTTCAGACTGGAGGCAGATAAGTGAACGGTGCCCAGGCCCTGATCAACACCCTGGTCGACGGCGGGGTCGACGTGTGTTTCGCCAACCCGGGCACGTCGGAGATGCACTTCGTTTCGGCGCTGGACGCTGTCCCGCGGATGCGCGGCGTGCTGGCGTTGTTCGAAGGGGTCGCCACGGGCGCGGCCGACGGTTATGCCCGCATCGCCGATCGCCCGGCCGCCGTGCTGCTGCACTTGGGTCCCGGACTGGGTAACGGCCTGGCCAACCTGCACAACGCGCGTCGCGCGCGGGTGCCGGTGGTGGTGGTCGTCGGTGATCACGCCACGTATCACAAAAAGTACGACGCCCCACTGGAATCCGACATCGACGCGCTCGCCGGCAGCGTTTCGGGATGGGTGCGCCGAACCAGTGACGCCTCCCAGGTTTCGGCCGATGCCGTCGAGGGCATCGCGGCCAGCCGATGGGGTTCGCAGATTTCGACTCTGATCCTGCCCGCAGATGTGTCCTGGTCCGACGGCGCTCAGCTGTTCTCCAACCTGGACGCGCAGCCGGCCGGCGCAGATCCGCTGCTGGCCCCAGAGGTGCTCGAGGTGCTTCGCTCCGGCGAGCCGACGGTGATCATGGTGGGCGGCGATGCCACCCGCCATGCCGGCCTGGCGGCGGCCACCCGCATCGCGGCGGCGACGGGTGCGCGTGTGCTGTGTGAGACCTTCCCCGCCCGGCTGGAACGCGGCGCGGGCGTCCCCGCGGTGGACCGCCTCGCCTATTTCGCCGAAGCGGCCACGGCCCAGCTGGAGGGCGCCAAGCATCTGGTGCTGGCGGGCGCCAAGGCGCCGGTGTCGTTCTTCGCCTACCCCGGTATGCCCAGCGATCTGGTACCGGCCGGCTGCGAGGTGCACGTGCTCGCCGAATACAGCGGTGCGGCAGAGGCTTTGACCGCGTTGGCCGATCAGGTGGCGCCCGGCACCGAGGCGCCTGTCGCGGCGGCATCGCGTCCCCAACTGCCGAGGGGCGCGCTGACGTCCGCGTCGGCCGCCGACGTGATCGGGGCGCTGCTGCCCGAAGGGGCAATCGTGGTCGACGAGTCGAACACCTCGGGCCTGCTACTGGCGCAGGCGACCGCCGGGGCGCCGGCGCACGACTGGCTGACCCTGACCGGTGGTGCGATCGGCTACGGCATCCCGGCGGCGGTCGGCGCCGCGGTGGCCGCCCCGAAGCGTCCGGTGCTGTGTCTGGAATCCGATGGCTCGGCGATGTACACGATCTCGGGACTGTGGACCCAGGCCCGGGAAAACCTCAACGTGACCACCGTGCTATACAACAACAGCGCCTACGACATCCTGCGGATTGAGCTGCAACGCGTCGGCGCCGGGTCGGCGGCCGGCCCCGAAGCGCTATCCCTACTCGACTTATCTGACCCCACAATGGATTTCGTGAAGATCAGCGAGGGCATGGGAGTGCCCGCCCGGCGCGTCACCACGGCTGAGGAATTGGCCGATGCGCTGCGCGCCGCCTTCGCCGAACCCGGGCCGCATCTGATCGACGCCGTAGTGCCGTCAATAACGGGCTAGGCTCGGCAGCCGGCTCAGCAGCCAGTCCGTCATCGTGTTGACCACGTCGACGCCCGTTTCGAACGCGCCGTCCTCGGCGTCCGCCGCCAGTGCCACGCCCCACTGGCCGGATGGGGTGGGGACGATGCCGAATTGCCGGACCAGGTACTCACCGTGTACTCCCGGCCCCCAACCGCCCTTCGCGGCAAGGCCTTTGGCGGCCAGCCCCCACTGGTCGCCGGTAACCAGCCGTTGCATCAGGTCGATCACTTCGACGGCGTCGGGGATTGTCGACAACTCCGCGGCGAACCGTGCTTGACGCTGCAGGCTCCACTGGGTTTGGCCGAAAGCGGTGAAACCACGGCGAAGTCGGCGTGATTCGACCACGGTCGCGGTGTCACCGCCTTCGGCCACAACGACCTGAACCCGCCGGGCCGCGTCCATCGGCTCGCCCAGTTGCGACCACAACTGTTCGGAAGCGCGATTGTCGGATTCGGTGATGGCTTTCACGACCAAATCGCGGGCGCCCAGCCAATCGTTGCGCAGTGCGGCTATCGCCATGGGCACTTTGATCGTCGACCATGCCACTCCAGACCACCAGCTGCCCAGAGAAAATGTTCTGTCCGGCCGGGCGATCGCGATGCCGACGTTCGCGGGCACCGCCGCGGAAATCTGCTCAAAGCTCGCCTCCAGCGCGAGCTCGAGAGGCCGCGCAGTCATGCGCGGCTTTCACCATAGGCGCGCGCGCCCACGACGCCGAGGTAGCGACCTCGCGCATCAAACATCGCGACTCCTTGTCTTTGCGGCGTGTTCATTGCGGCCGGCGCACCTCAACGCAACGTGTGCCGGGCGAAATCATCAGCCTGACGGCGGGAGCGGCGGAAGCGGCGGCCCTGGCTCGGGCGGGGGAGGAGCTTCCCACGGTTCGGGATCCGGCGTCGGCGGTGACCATACCAATGGCGGTGGTGGAGGCACCGGAGGCTGCGGGGGCGGATCCGCCGCGGCGAAACCGGCCCCCAGCCCGAGCGCGGCGCCACCCAGCGACACAGCCAGGATCGAGCCGGCGATCATTTCGCGGATTTTCATCAAGCGCTGAGTTTACTGCCTGGACGGCCGCATCCGGCGGCAATGCCCGTCCCGGGCCCCTAGCGGTGGATCTTCCACACCGGATCGTCGCAGTCGACACCCTGAGCGGCCAACTGTCGCTTCAGCACCTTGAAGGTCACGGTCCGCGGCAGTTCGGCGCTGATCCGCACGTACGACGGCCACTGCTTGGGACCCAAGTCCGGTTGCTCGGCGAGGAAGGCGCGGAACTTCTCGTCCTCGAACTCGGCGCCCGGCGCCAATACCAACGCCGCCATCACCTGGTCGCCGACTCTCTTGTCAGGCACCGGATATACCGCGACCTCGGTGACGTCGGGATGGCGCAGCAACACTCGCTCGATCGGGGCCGCACCGAGGTTCTCACCATCGACGCGCATCCAATCACCCAGCCGCCCGGCGAAATACGCATAGCCGGCCTCGTCGCGGTAGGCGAGATCACCGCTGTGGTACACCCCGCCGGCCATCCGCTCGGCTTCGGCCGCCTCGTCGTTGTAGTAACCCTCGAAACGCCCCGGCCCCGCGGTGTTGACCAGTTCGCCGACCACGCCCGGCGGGCATGACGCACCCGTCTCGGGATCGATGATGTCGATTCCCTCGGGAGGCGGACCCAGGGAACCCGCCGGTGTATCGGGGGTGCGCGCGATCGCCACGCCGCCTTCGGTGGAACCGAACCCGTCCTGCACGACGCACCCGAATCTGCGGCCGAACCGCTCGATGTCATCGGGTACGCCCTCGTTGCCGTACACCGCTCGCAGCGGGTTGTCCGCATCGTCGGACCGCTCGGGCGTGGCGAGCACATACGACAGGGGCTTGCCCACGTAATTCGCGTAGGTGGCGCCGTAGCGACGCACGTCGACGATGAAGTTCGAGGCGGAGAACTTGCGCCGCAAGGCCATTGAGCCCTCGCAGGCGGCCGCCACGGCCCAGCCGACCAGCACCGCGTTGGAATGGAACAGCGGCATCGACACGTAGCAGACGTCGTCGCGGCCCAGGCCGAAACGCTGTGACATCGTCACGCCGGCGATCGCGACCTTGCCATGACTGCACTTGACGGCCTTGGGCTCGCCGCTGGTGCCCGACGTGAAGATCAACATGAACAGATCCGCCGGCGAGGCGTCCTGAAAAGAGATCTGGGCGTCGCGATGCCCGGCAACCTCGTCGGCCCACTCGGCCGAGTCGACGTTCAGATGCTCGATATCACCCAGCGTCTCAGATGATTTCGAGTCGGCCAGCACCAATTGGCAATCGGCCCGGGCGATGTCGCGCTGCAGCGCCTCACCGCGGCGCACCGGATTGAGTCCCACCGGCACGATCCCCGACATTCCCGCCGCCACCAGCATCGCCGAGAAGAACGGAGTGTTCTCCAACAGCACGCCGACGTGGGGCGGCCGGGTGGGGTCGAGCCGCGCACGCAACGCCGCGGCGATCGCGGCACCATGCTGCAGGTGATCGCGCCAGCTGGTGAACGAGTCCTCGAAGTAGATACCCCGATCGTCGATCTCGGTCAGCGGCGCCAGCAGCTTGGTTACCGTCAGGTCATCGGTGAGTTCCATTGCACCTAAGCGGGCGTCTCCGCAAGCTCCCGGCCGATGCGGCGCAGCTGTCCGGTGGCGCCGCCCAGGGCGAACTCGATCTCCTTAGCGGCAAGGAAGTAGCGATGCGCGGGGTGATCGGTGTCGACCCCGACACCGCCGTGCACGTGCACGATGGTGTGCGCCACCCGGTGACCGGCGTCCGCGGCCCAGAACGCGGCACTGGCGACGTCGATCTCGGCCGCAATGTCTTCCGAGACCCGCCAGGCCGCCTGGGTGAGCGTGAGTCGCAACCCCTTCACGTCGATGTAGCCGTCGGCCAGCCGCTGCGACACCGCCTGGAAGCTGCCGATCGGGCGATCGAATTGCTCACGCTCGCGCGCGTATTCGGCCGTCTTCTGCAAGCCCCGCTCGAGCACCCCGAGCTGGAAAGCGCTGCGGCCCAAGGTGCCCAGCGTGCCGAGCCACGTCAAGACCTCAGCGCCGCCGACCTTGCGGCTGTTCTCCACTTCGGTTCCTTCCAGCGCGAGGTGCCCGACGCTGCCCAGGCCGGTGGTTTCCAGTGCGGTCACCGTGACACCGGGGTCGTCGGTGGCGACCAGGAAAACCGCGGTACCGGAATCGGTTTCGGCGGGAACCAGGAATGCGTCGGCCACCGGACCGAATCCGACCTGGGTGCGGGTTCCGGTCAGCCGGTAGCCGGCTCCGGCGCTGGCCGCCCGCACCGGGCCCTCGCCCATCTCGCCGTCGAGGGCGACGCTGAGTGTCTTCTCGCCGTTGACCGCGGGCACGCCCCAGCTCTGTTGCAGGTCTTCGGAGCCGAATCGGGCCAGCGCTCCGGCGCCCAGCACCACCGACTCCAGGTAGGGCACCGCGGCCAGCTGGTGGCCCAGCGCAACCAGGATCGCGATCTGCTCGAGCGCACCGAAGCCGTCACCGCCCAGCGATGAAGCCGATGCGCTGGACAGGATGCCGGCGTCGATCAGCTTTCGCCACAGGTCGCGGTCGAACCGCTGATCGAGGCCGTCGAGCTCACGATGGTGTTCGGGTGTGCATACCGAGTCCACGATGGTGTCGACCAGGTTGCCGAGGTCGTGGGCCGCTTCGGTTGTGGTGAAGTCCATGAACGTCCGTCCTTTTATTACGTAGCGGCTCAGCGGTTCCGGGGCAGCCCGAGCGCGACCATGCCGATGATGTCGCGCTGCACTTCGTTGGTGCCGCCGCCGAAGGTCAGGATCAAACACGCCCGGTGCATCCGCTCGACCCGGCCGGCCAGCTTCGAGCCCGGCGAATTCTGGCGCACCGTCGCCGCGGTACCCAGCACCTCCATCAGCAGCCGGTAGGCCTCGGTGGCCAGCTCGGTGCCGTACACCTTGGCCGCCGACGCGTCGGCGGGCGACAGGGCTTCACTTGCCGCCGAGGCCAACTCCCAGTTGATCAGCTTGAGCACTTCGGCCTTGGCGTGCACGCGGGCCAGGTTGATCTGCACCCACTCGGAATCGATCAGCCGGGCCCCACCGGCGTCCTTGGTGTTTTGCGCCCATTCGCGAACCTCGCGCAGGGCCAGGAAGATCGGTTGCGGCGAAACCAGGGCGACCCGCTCGTGGTTGAGCTGGTTGGTCACCAGTTTCCAGCCGCCGTTCTCCTCGCCGACGAGGTTGGTCACCGGCACACGCACATCGGAGTAATAGGTGGCGCTGGTGTCCACACCGGCCATGGTGTGCACCGGCGTCCAGGAGAAGCCTTCGGCGGTCGTCGGCACCGTCAGCATCGAAATTCCGCGGTGCTTCTTGGCCTCGGGGTTGGTGCGCACCGCCAGCCACACCCAGTCCGCATAGGCGATCAGGCTGGTCCACATCTTCTGGCCGTTGATGACGTAGTCGTCGCCATCGCGCACCGCGGTGGTGCGCAGGCTGGCCAGGTCGGTGCCGGCGCCGGGCTCGGAGTAGCCGATGGAGAAGTGCAGTTCGCCGGCCGCGATCTTGGGGAGGAAGAACTTCTTCTGCTCCTCGGTGCCGAAGGCCATGATGGTCGGCGCCACGCTGTTGATCGTCAGGAACGGCACCGGCACGCCGGCGATGGCGGCCTCGTCGGTGAAGATCAGCGAGTCCATCGGCGAGCGGTCCTGGCCGCCGTACTCCTTGGGCCAGTTCAGGGTGAGCCACCCGTCCTTGCCCATCTGCGCGACGGTGTCGCGATACGCGGTGCCCGTCCCGACCTCGCCCTGTGTCGAGGTCAGCGCCTCGCGACGCTCCGGAGTCATCAGGGTGGTGAAGTACGACCGCAGCTCGCGACGCAGCTCCTCTTGTTCCGGGGTGTAACTGATGCGCATTTCAGCCGTCCTTCAAATTAACGACGTTCGGATAACAAGCCTCGTCACAGGCCGCTGCTCGACCAACGGCTACCCGTTCGTCTTCCCGGTTGTAACACGTTCTAGTCTGGGAATCCAGCGACCGTTTCCCCAGCGGTGTCAGGGTCTTATGGTGGACCTACATACTGATGAGGCGAGTCCTGCGGTGAAGGCCAGGTTCAAGGAGGGTGCTGTGCGGGTGATCGTGGACCGTGACCGGTGCGAAGGTAACGCAGTGTGCTTGGGAATTGCCCCAGATATCTTCGACCTGGACGACGAGGATTACGCCGTGGTGAAGCTCGACCCGATCCCCGCCGATCAGGAGCAATTGGCCGAGCAGGCAATCGCCGAATGCCCGCGCGCCGCACTTTCCCGCGGCGACTAATCCGAGCCCACAGCGCGTAACTCGAAACTAGAGGTATTCATAAATTGACTAGCAGCACGAACGCGACCGATCTCTCCGGAAAGGTCGCGGTGGTGACCGGTGCGGCCGCGGGCCTGGGGCGCGCCGAGGCGCTCGGCCTGGCCCGCCAGGGCGCAACCGTCGTCGTCAACGACATCGCCGCGGCGTTGGATGCCTCTGACGTCATCGACGAAATCAACTCCGCCGGCTCCAAGGCGATCGCCGTGGCGGGCGACATCAGCGAACGCGCCACCGCCGACGAACTGGTTGCTCAGGCCGACTCGCTGGGTGGCCTCGACATCGTGGTCAACAACGCCGGGATCACCCGGGACCGGATGCTGTTCAACATGTCCGACGAGGAGTGGGATCTGGTCATCGCCGTGCACCTGCGCGGTCATTTTCTGCTGACCCGCAACGCGGCGACCTACTGGCGCTCCAAGGCCAAGAACGCCGGCGGGCAGATTTTCGGCCGGATCGTCAACACCGCGTCGGAGGCCGGCCTGGTCGGTCCCGTCGGGCAGGCGAACTACGGCGCCGCCAAGGCGGGCATCATTTCGCTCACCCTGACGGCCGCACGGGCGCTGGGTCGTTACGGGGTGTGCGCCAACGCCATCTGCCCCCGCGCACGCACCGCGATGACGGCCGACGTCTTCGGCGACGCACCGGAGGTCGAGGCGGGTGGCGTCGACCCGTTGTCGCCCGAGCACGTGGTGAATCTGGTGGAGTTCCTGTCCTCCCCGGCGGCCGCCGAGGTGAACGGTCAGGTGTTCATCGTCTACGGTCCACAGGTGACATTGGTCGCTGCGCCGACCGTGGAGCGCAAATTCAGCGCCGACGGCGACGCCTGGGACCCTGCGCAGTTGAGTTCGACACTGCAGGATTACTTTGCTGGCCGTGATCCTGAGCACAATTTTTCCGCTGGCGCGCTGATGGAGCAATAGTCGCTAAAAGCTGGTCGATTGGGGGGATTGGCCAGGTAGAACATGTGTCAGTTTGACACGTGCCAAGTGCTTCTGACCTGGCGAATTAACGGTTTGGATAAAGAAGCGCTGTTCATTGACATGGTGAACTTGTTCTGAGTTAATATGATCCGGCTCACACCGAGCCACGTGGGACCGTAGACGACGCAAAGGCCAGACATAGACTTCGCCGAGACCAGACCGAGGGGGAAACGAGTTGATGGAACAACTTGCGGTCCCCGCCCGCGCCGTCGGCGGATTTTTCGAAATGATGATCGACACCGGCCGGGCAGCGTTTCGCCGGCCGTTTCAATTCGGTGAGTTTCTCGACCAGACCTGGATGATCGCGCGCGTGTCGCTGGTTCCCACGCTGCTGGTATCCATCCCGTTCACGGTGCTGGTGGCCTTCACCCTCAACATCCTGCTGCGCGAGATCGGCGCCGCCGACCTGTCCGGCGCCGGGACGGCCTTCGGCACCATCACCCAGCTGGGTCCGGTGGTGACCGTGCTCGTGGTGGCGGGCGCCGGCGCCACCGCGATCTGCGCCGACCTCGGCGCCCGGACCATCCGCGAAGAGATCGATGCGATGCGGGTGCTCGGCATCGACCCGATTCAGCGGCTCGTCGTGCCGCGCGTGCTGGCGTCCACGGTGGTGGCCCTGCTGCTCAACGGTTTGGTGTGCGCCATCGGTCTTTCCGGTGGCTATGTGTTCTCCGTCTTTCTGCAGGGCGTCAACCCCGGCGCGTTCATCAACGGGTTGACCGTGCTGACCGGGCTGCGTGAGCTGGTGTTGGCCGAAGTCAAAGCGCTGCTGTTCGGCGTGATGGCCGGCATGGTGGGCTGCTACCGCGGCCTGACCGTCAAGGGTGGGCCCAAGGGCGTCGGTAACGCGGTCAACGAAACCGTCGTCTACGCCTTCATCTGTCTGTTCGTGATCAACGTGGTGATGACCGCCATCGGCGTGCGAATTTCGGCGAAGTGACGGGACGGGTGAGCACGCCATGAGTTACGACGCCACGCTGCGATTCCGCCGACTTTTTTCCCGGCTGCAGGAGCCGGTGGACGACTTCGGCGAGCAGGCACTGTTCTACGGGCAGACCATGCGCTACGTCCCCAATGCGCTCACCCGGTACCACAAGGAGACGATCCGGCTGATCGCCGAGATGACGATGGGTGCGGGAGCCCTCGTCATGATCGGCGGCACGGTCGGTGTAGCGGCCTTCCTGACCCTGGCCTCCGGCGGTGTCATTGCCGTGCAGGGCTATTCGTCGCTGGGCAACATCGGCATCGAGGCGCTGACGGGATTCCTGTCGGCATTCCTGAACGTCCGGGTCGTCGCGCCGGTGATCGCGGGCATCGCGCTGGCGGCCACCATCGGTGCCGGTGCCACCGCCCAATTGGGGGCCATGCGGGTGTCCGAGGAGATCGACGCCGTCGAATGCATGGCGGTGCACTCGGTGTCGTACCTGGTATCAACCCGTTTGATCGCCGGCCTCATCGCGATCATCCCGCTGTACTCGCTGTCGGTGCTGGCCGCGTTCTTCGCCGCCCGCTTCACCACGGTGTACATCAATGGGCAATCAAAAGGCCTCTACGATCACTACTTCAACACGTTCTTGGTCCCGTCGGACCTCTTGTGGTCGTTCCTCCAGGCCATCGTGATGTCCATCGCGGTGATGCTCGTCCATACCTATTACGGCTACAACGCCAGCGGCGGTCCGGTCGGCGTCGGGATCGCGGTCGGCCAGGCCGTGCGGACCTCGCTGATCGTCGTGGTCGTCATCACCTTGTTCATCTCGCTCGCTGTCTACGGGGCGTCCGGTAACTTCAACCTCTCCGGATAAGAGGACCGCTTAAAGGGACATGGCAGACACACACGCGCGCCGTACCACCGTCCGGCTGGCAGCAGCAGTGCTGGCCAGCCTGATGGTGGCTTTCGCTGTGCTGACTTACCTCTTCTATACCGCGGCCTTCGCATCGATCGACACCGTCACTGTGTCGGCGCCGCGCGCTGGGCTGGTGATGGAGAAGGGCGCCAAGGTCAAGTACCGAGGCATCCAGATCGGCAAGGTCGAAACCATCGAGTATTCCGGTGACCAGGCGCGGCTGACGCTGAGCATCAACAGCGACGACATGCATTTCATCCCGTCCAACGCGATGGTGCACATTGCGGGTAACACCATTTTCGGGGCCAAGTCGGTCGAATTCATTCCCCCTCGAGCGCCTTCGCCAACGTCTCTGCGTCCGGAGGCGCACGTGGCGGCCTCTTCGGTGCAGCTGGAAGTCAACACCTTGTTCCAGTCGCTGATGGACCTGCTGCACAAGATCGATCCCGTCGAACTCAACGGAACGCTGAGCGCGTTCTCCGAAGGCCTGCGCGGTCACGGCGACGACCTCGGCGGCATCCTGTCGGGTCTGAATACGCTGACCCGCCAGGCAAACCCGAAGCTGCCCGCACTGCAGGAGGATTTCCGCAAGGCCGCGGTGGTGGCCAACGTGTACGCCGACGCGGCACCGGACCTGACCACCGTGATCGACAACCTGCCGACGATCAACAAGACCGTCGTGGACCAGCAGAAGAATCTCAACGACACACTGTTGGCCACCATCGGCCTGTCGAACAACGCCTATGACACGCTGGCGCCTGCCGAACAGGACTTCATCGACGCCATCAATCGGCTCCGGGCACCGCTGAAGGTGGCGGCCGAATACTCACCGGAATTCGGTTGCCTGTTCTCCGGAATCGACCGGGGCCTCAAAGAGTTCGGACCAATTCTCGGCGTGAAGAAAGCGGGCTTGTTCACGTCGTCGAGCTTCGTGCTGGGCGCGCCGTCGTACACCTATCCGGAATCGCTGCCCATCGTGAACGCCTCCGGCGGTCCCAACTGCCGAGGGTTGCCCGACATCCCGAACAAGCAACACGGTGGGTCGTGGTACCGGGCGCCGTTCCTGGTGACAGACAACGCCAATATCCCGTACGAGCCGTTCACCGAGCTGCAGTTCGACGCACCCTCCACGCTGCAGTTCCTGTTCCACGGCGCCTTCGCGGAACGGGACGACTTCTGATGGCGGCCAGCTCGGGAATGCCGTCGCACCGCGAGATGATCATCAAGGTCAGCATCTTCGCGGTGGCCATGTTGTTGGTGTCGGCGGGGTTGGTGGTGGTGTTCGGTGACTTCCGGTTCGGTCCCGAAAGCACTTACCACGCAACGTTTACCGACATATCCCGGCTGAAGTCCGGCCAGAAGGTGCGGATCGCGGGCGTGCCCGTCGGTGCGGTGTCGGGCATCAAGCTCAACCCCGACAACACCATCGACGTCAAGTTCGGAGTCGACAAGCGCTACACGCTGTACTCGTCCACGCGCGCGGTGATCCGCTACGAGAACCTGGTCGGTGACCGATTCCTGGAGATCACGTCGGGCCCGGGGGAGCTGCGGAAGCTGCCGGCCGGCGGGACGATCAACAGCCAACACACCCAGCCCGCACTGGATCTCGATGCGCTGCTGGGCGGGCTGCGGCCGGTGCTCAAAGGCCTCGACGCCGACAAGGTCAACACCATCAGCAGCGCGGTCATCCAGCTGCTGCAGGGCCAGGGTGGGGCGTTGTCGAACGTGCTGGCCGACACCAGCGCGTTCTCCTCGGCGCTGGGCCAACGTGACCAACTCATCGGCGACGTGATCAACAACCTCAACACCGTGCTGACGACCGTCGACCAACGTAGCGCACAGTTCTCGACCAGCGTCGACCAGTTACAGCAGCTGATCACCGGGCTGGCCCAGCACAAAGACGACATCGCGGGCGCCATCCCGCCGCTGGCCTCGACGACGACGGATTTGACGGAGCTGCTGAAGAATTCGCGCCGGCCGCTGCAGGGCATCCTGGAGAACACTCGTCCGCTGGCTACGGAGATCGACAACCGTAAGGCTGAAGTCGACAACGACGTCGAGCAGCTGGGCGAGGACTATCTGCGACTGTCCGCCCTCGGCGCCTATGGGTCATTCTTCAACATCTACTTCTGCTCCGTGACGATCAAGATCAACGGCCCGGCCGGTAGCGATATCCTGCTGCCGCTCGGTGGTCAAGTGGATCCCAGCAAGGGGAGGTGCGCTTTTGCCAAGTAACGCAAAGGGTGAGCGCGATCCACTGCGCACCGGCATCTTCGGCGTGGTGCTGGTGGTGTGCGTCGTGCTCATCGCGTTCGGCTACGCCGGATTACCGTTCTGGCCGCAGGGCAAGATCTATGACGCCTACTTCACCGACGCGGGCGGGATCAATCCCGGCAACGCCGTTTATGTTTCGGGTTTCAAAGTCGGCAAGGTGACCACGGTGGGTCTGGCCGGCGACAGCGCCAAGATCAGCTTCAGCGTCGATCGCCACGTCGCCGTCGGCGACCAGTCGCTGGCCGCGATCCGCACCGACACCATCCTCGGCGAGCGTTCCATCTCGGTGACCCCGGCCGGCGGCGGCAAGGCAACCACGATCCCGCTCAGTCGTACGACGACGCCATATACGCTCGCCGGCGCGCTGGAGGATTTGGGTCAGAACGCCAACAACCTGGACAAGCCGCAGTTCGAGAAGGCGCTGAACGTGCTGACCGACACGCTGCACGACGCCAACCCGCAGCTGCGCGGCGCGCTGGACGGCGTGACGTCCTTGTCCCGCACGTTGGACCGCCGCGACGAGGCGCTGCAAAGCCTACTGGCACATGCGAAGTCGGTCACCGGTGTGTTGTCCCAGCGCGCCGACCAGGTCAACAAACTGGTCGATGATGGCAACGAGTTGTTCGCCGCCCTCGACGAACGCCGCGGCGCGCTGGCCCAGCTGATTTCGGGAATCGGAGATCTCTCGACGCAGATCTCCGGCTTCGTCGCCGACAACCGCAAGGAATTCGGTCCGGCACTGGGCAAGCTCAACGATGTGCTGTCCAACCTCAATGAGCGCCGCGACTACATCACCGAGGCCCTCAAGCGGCTGCCCACCTACGCCACCGAGCTGGGCGAGGTGGTCGGTTCGGGTCCCGGATTCAACGTCAATGTCTACGGCGTCATCCCGGCGCCGCTACTTGCCACCATGTTCGACTTCTTCTATCAGCCCGGCAAGATGCCTGCCAGCCTCGCCGACTACCTGCGCGGCTTGATTCAGGAGCGCTGGGTCATCAGGCCGAAGTCGCCGTGATGCAGCGGATCACGCACAGCCGGGGGCTGCGCTACGCCACCGTCATCGCGCTGGTCGCGGTGCTGGTGGGTGGCGTGTATGTGCTGTCGTCGCAAGCGAAAAACCGCAAGATCATCGGCTACTTCACTTCTGCGGTCGGCTTGTATCCGGGGGACCAGGTGCGCATCCTCGGTGTCCCGGTCGGCACCATCGACACGATCGAACCGCGGCCGTCCGACGTCAAGATCACCATGGCGGTCTCCACGGACGTGAAGGTCCCGAAGGACGCCAAGGCCATCATCATGTCGCCGAACCTGGTGGCGGCCAGGTTCATCCAGTTGACGCCGGCCTACACCGGTGGGCCGGCGATGCCCGACGGCGCCAGCATCGGGCCGGGCCGTACCGCGGTTCCGGTGGAATGGGACGAGGTCAAGGAGTCGCTGACCCAGCTGGCCGTCCAACTCGGCCCGACGGCCGGATCGATGCAGGGACCGTTGGGCGCGGCGATCAACCAGGCCGCGGACACCTTCGACGGCAAGGGCGAGTCGTTCCACAGCGCCTTGCGCGAGCTCTCGCAAGCCGCTGGGCGCCTGGGGGATTCGCGTGGCGACATCTTCGGCACGGTGAAAAACCTTCAGGTACTGGTCAATGCGCTCTCGTCCAGTAACGAACAAATCGTCCAGTTCGCCGGAAACGTCGCCTCGGTGTCACAGGTGCTCGCCGACAGCTCGCGCCATCTGGACACCACGCTGGGGACGCTCAACAAAGCGCTGTCGGACATCCGTGGGTTCCTGCACGAAAACAACTCGACGATCATCGACACGGTCAACAACCTCAACGATTTTGCGAAGACGTTGAGCGACCAGAGCGACAACATCGAGCAGGTGCTGCACGTGGCGGGTCCGGGTATTGCCAACTTCTACAACATCTACGACCCCGCGCAGGGCACGCTCAACGGCCTGTTGTCGATACCGGAATTCGCCAACCCGGTGCAGTTCATCTGCGGTGGGTCCTTCGAAACCGCCGCCGGGCCCAGGGCACCCGACTATTTCAAGCGCGCCGAACTCTGTCGTGAGCGGCTCGGTCCGGTGCTGCGCCGGCTCACCGTGAACTACCCGCCGCTGATGTTCCACCCGCTCAACACGATTACGGCGTACAAGGGTCAGATCATCTACGACACCCCGGAAACCCAGGCGAAGTCGGCGACTCCGGTGCCGGAGCTGACCTGGATCCCGGCCAAGGGTGCCCAGACACCGCCGGCCGCTCAGAACCCGGCGGATCTGCAGGCCCTGCTGGTCCCGACGGCGCCGCAGGCCGGTACTGCACCTGGCCCGTCGCCGGCGGGCGCTGCTCCCGCCCCCGGGCCCGCTGCCGGAAGCGCGTTCGGTCCGCTGCCGGGCCCGCCTCCGGGACAGGCGCCTAACGGGCCGGCTGCGGACTTGGGCGGTGGCAGATGAACCGAATGTGGTTGCGCGCCGGCGGATTGGCGACGGGCAGCATGCTGCTGGCCGGCTGCCAATTCAGCGGGCTGAACTCGTTGGCGATGCCGGGCACTGCCGGTCACGGAAGTGGCGCGTACTCGATCACCGTCGAACTGCCCGACGTGGCGACCCTGCCGCAGAACTCCCCGGTCATGGTTGACGACGTCACCGTCGGCAGTGTCGCGGGCATTGCGGCCGAACAGCGATCCGACGGATCGTTCTATGCGGCAGTGAAATTGGCGTTGGACAAAAACGTCGTGCTGCCCGCCAACTCGACCGCGACGGTCGCCCAGACATCTCTGCTCGGTTCGATGCACATCGACTTGGCGCGTCCGAAGGACAAGCCGGCCGTCGGCAAGCTGAAGGACGGGTCGAAAATCGCGGAGGCCAACACCGGTCGCTATCCCACCACCGAAGAGGTGCTTTCGGCGCTCGGTGTGGTGGTGAATAAGGGCAACGTCGGTGCCCTGGAAGAGATCACCGACGAGACCTACCGGGCTGTGGCCGGCCGGCAGGACCAGTTCGTCGATTTGGTCCCCAGGCTGGCGGAACTGACCTCGGGGCTCAACCGCCAGGTCAACGACATCATCGATGCAGTCGACGGATTAAATCGATTCTCGGCGACGCTGGCGCACGACAAGGACAACCTGGGGCGGGCGCTGGACACGCTGCCCGAAGCGATTCGCGTGCTCAACAAGAACCGCGACCACATCGTTGAGGCCTTCAGTGCGCTGCACAAACTGGCGAACGTCACCTCGCACATCTTGGCAAAGACGAAGGTGGACTTCGCCGCCGACATGAAGGACCTGTACTCGGTCGTGAAAGCGCTCAACGACAACCGGAAAAATCTCGTCACCTCGTTGCAGATCTTGCTGACATTCCCGTTCCCCAATTACGGGATCAAGCAGGCGGTGCGTGGCGACTACCTCAACGTGTTCACCACCTTCGACCTGACCCTGCGCCGCCTTGGTGAAACGTTCTTCACCACGGCGTATTTCGACCCGAACATGGCCCACATGAACGAGATCCTCAATCCCCCCGACTTCTTGACCGGCGAACTGGCCAACCTGTCCGGACAGGCCGCGGATCCGTTCAAGATTCCGCCCGGCACGGCTTCAGGACAGTAGGGGGTGGGCGCCGATGCATGACAGACTGACCAAGATCCAGCTGGCGATCTTCGCCGTGATCACTGTCATCACCCTGACCGTGATGGCGATCTTCTACCTGCGGTTGCCCGCGACGTTTGGTATCGGAACCTACGGCGTGAGTGCCGATTTCGTTGCCGGGGGCGGCCTGTACAAGAACGCCAACGTCACCTACCGCGGCGTTGCCGTCGGTCGGGTCGAGTCGGTGGGTCTGAGCCCCAACGGCGTCATCGCCGATATGCGGCTGAACAGTGGGACCGCCATCCCGTCGAACGTCACCGCCACCGTCAAAAGCGTGTCGGCCGTGGGCGAGCAGTACATCGACCTGGTGCCCCCGAGCTCGCCGGCAACGACGAAGTTGAGCAACGGATCTCGCATCACGCGGCAGAACACCCGGATCGGTCAGGACGTCGCCGACCTGTTGAAGCGCTCGGAGACGTTGGTCAACAGCCTGGGCGATACCCGCTTGCGTGAGCTGCTGCACGAGACGTTCACCGCGGCCAACGGATCGGGTCCCGAGCTGGCGCGGCTGTTCGAGTCGGCTCGGCTGCTGGTGGACGAAGCCAATGCCAACTATCCGCAAGTCTCGCAGTTGATCGACCAGGCCGGCCCGTTCCTGCAGGCCCAGATCCGCGCCGGCGGCGACATCAAGTCGCTATCCGACGGGCTGGCGCGGTTCACCTCCGAGGTCCGTCAGGCCGACCCGCAGCTTCGCGATACCCTGGCGACGGCTCCGGGCGCCACGGACGAAGCAAGCACCGCGTTCTCCGGCATCCGTCCCTCCTTCCCGGCACTGGCCGCCAGCCTGTCCAACCTGGGCCGGGTGGGGGTGATCTACCACAAGTCGATCGAACAGCTGCTGGTCGTCTTGCCGGCGCTGTTCGCCGCCATCATCACGATGGCGGGCGGTCCGCCCATCGACGAAGGCGGAAAGCTGGACTTCAAGCTCGACCTCAACGACCCCCCACCATGCGCCGTCGGCTTCCTGCCCCCGCCGTTGATGCGCACCCCGGCCGACGAGACGGTGCGCGAGCTGCCGAAGGACATGTACTGCAAGACCGCCCAAAACGATCCCAGTACGGTGCGCGGCGCGCGCAACTACCCGTGCCAGGAATTCCCCGGAAAACGCGCACCGACGATCCAGCTCTGTCGTGATCCGAAGGGCTACGTGCCCGTCGGCCGCAATCCGTGGCGCGGTCCGCCGGTGCCCTACGACACTCCCGTCACCAATGGGCTGAATGTGTTGCCGCCCAACCATTTCCCGTATATCCCGCCGGGCGCTGAACCCGATCCGGGTACACCCATGGTCGGGCCGCCGCCTCCGGGTGTGGTGCCCGGGCCGGGGCCGTTGCCCAACAAGCAGCCGGCATTCGATCCGCCGCCACCCAATGACAACGGGCCGCCACCGCCGTTCACGTCGTGGCAGCCGCCCGGGGTACCCCCGGTGCCGCCTCAGCTTCCGTACCCGAAATGGCTGCCCCCGCCGCCGGCGCCGGAGGGCATCAGTCCGCCGCCGGCGGGCCCTGGACCGGAGAAGCCGTGGGGGCCCCCACCCGGTCCGCAGCCCCAGGCCAGCGGCCCGGCCTACGCCACCTACGACGAAAAGACCGGCGCGTTTGTCGATCCGGCCGGCGGCACTGGTATCTTCGCGGCCGGCGCTACCGGCACCTCCGGCGCCGAGAATTGGGTGGACCTCATGCTTGATCCAAGGCCGATGTAATGGACCCTGCCGTGGCAGACGAACCAACAACCACGCCGCGTGCTCGTCGACGAGCCTCGCGCGCGGCTGGTCCGGCCAAGGGCGAGTCGGCCCAGAACGTTGCGGTCGCCACCGACGTTGCAACCGCGCCGACGCAGCCGGCAAAACCCGTCAAGACCCTCACGTCGCTCAAGCCACCGCCGCGGCGGCAACCGCACCGCGCCCTGGTCGCATGGATCTCGTTCGCGGCGGCACTGTTGGCCGTCGGGGCCCTGGCCGGTGGCGTGGCGGGGGGGGGGGGGGTGGGGGGCCCCCCCCCCCCCCCCCCCCCCCCCCCGCCGCACACGCGGGGGCACCCCCCCCCCCCCCCGGGGGGG
>NZ_LZTA01000078.1 GCF_001665875.1 Mycobacterium sp. 852002-40037_SCH5390672 | reverse complement strand
AGCAACGACGGTGTCATGCTAAAGGCGCTGAGCCAGGCCGGAATCCGACATTTGGGAGTGGACCCGGCCGCAGTCGCAGCCGACGTGGCGGCGACCTACGGCGTC
Organism: Mycobacterium sp. 852002-40037_SCH5390672; assembly: GCF_001665875.1. Classification (GTDB taxonomy): domain Bacteria; phylum Actinomycetota; class Actinomycetes; order Mycobacteriales; family Mycobacteriaceae; genus Mycobacterium. Next base: position 146,688 of record NZ_LZTA01000078.1, on the reverse strand, counting down.
AGCGTGTTGAAAGACTTCTTCAACGCATCGACGGCTACCAAGATTCGCGACTGCGGCCGGGTCCACTCCCAAATGTCGGATTCCGGCCTGGCTCAGCGCCTTTAGCATGACACCGTCGTTGCTGCCGATTTCTACGACGAAGCTGTCCGGATCACTAGCGCAGGCCTGAATGATTCGCTCTGCCACGCCCTCGCCGTGTTTGCGAATCACTGAGGAACCGGAAGCACGGTACGGGTACTCCGCATGAAACATTTGGGCTGCGGGAACTTCGTGAAGCTGTTGCACCATTGTGCACGAGGTGCAGAGTCCGATCGCAAGTCGGAAGAACGGCACTGTGGAGGCTTCCTCAGGGCGCATAAAGGCGTTCGAGATGGGCTGGCGGCCGAGATCCAGAACCTGGCGGACCTCGCCTTCGCACACGCGGCAACTGTGCTCGGTCAAGCCTGGCCCCTATCACGCATGTCAGTACCGGCAGTGGCGACCCTAGACCGAATTGAACTCGCCACGTTCTAGAAGTTCCCTAACATCAACTCACCACGGAATCGATCATGGCATCTTGCCCGCAACCCAGCAAACACTCATGAGACCGGGGACTGCCCGCGAGGCAGTCGTGGCCATCGTCGTAGCGGTGAGCTCGTTGGCGCGCCCGCGTCTCAGTGTGCTTTGCGGCGAACCGCGTCTTCCAGGAGATCGGCGGCCCTGTTGATACTTTCGGCGGGTTTGGTCATCCGTCCGGCGAGTTCGCGCGCTCGAAGGGCGCATTCGGGGGAGAGGGTGCGACGCAGGTCGGTAACAAGTGATTGTTGCGTTGTAGCCGAGAAGCGCCGGGCAGTGCCGACGTTCAGCCGTTTGACCTGATTCCCCCAGTACGGCTGATCGGCCGAACTCCAGAGGATCAGCGTAGGCACCCCGGCGCGGAGACTTGCCGCCGTGGTGCCCGAGCCGCCGTGGTGGACAATCGCGCGGCACGCGGGAAAAACCGCAGCGTAATTCACCACACCCACTACTTTGAGGTGGTCGTGAGTTGGTACGCAGCCGAAGTCGTTCCCGCCGAAGCAAACTAACGCCCGCTCGCCTAATTCCGCACATGTTGCGCTGATCATCGCGATGGTGTCGGCAGGCGACTCCACCGGAATGCTGCCAAAACCGAAACACACAGGCGGTGTTCCGGCGGCCATCCACGATGTGACGTCCTCGTCGGCGTCGGTGGTCAACTCCATGGTGAGCGCGCCAACAAAGGGGCGCCGGTCGTGCCATTTCGCCCATTCGGCGCCCAGCTGGGGAAAGCAAACCTCGTCGTAGGCTTGGATTTCGAGCGTTCCACGTTCTGCGATGCGTCGCGATGAGCGTTGTGTTGCCGTAGGCAGGCCGAGTTTACGGCGCTGCGCGTTGTCGACCTCCTTCGTCGAGCGCCAAAACAGCCACTCGGTCGCGGTCATGGTGGAGCGGACAGCCCGCGCAGGTGCGCTCGGAACGAGTTGGCCGTTGGCACGCATCGGAAAGTGATGCAACGTTGCCAGCGGAATGTCGTGATGCTCCGCAACGTTGGCGGCGGCCTGCTCGAAGTTCAGGCCGGTGGACAGCAGGTCGGCGCCGTCTGCCAGCGACAACAGGGTCGTACTGGCGTCGTCCCAGTAACGGATAATCGGCTCCCAAACTTTGCGCACCACCCGGAGCGAACCGCGGATCGTCCATAGGTTGCGGAACAAATCCCTCCACATGTTGCGCAGGAACTCCTCGTCGAGGAAGTCCTTTACTTCCGGACCGTAGGGGACCGCCGACAGCCCCACCCCCTGGGTGAAGTCGACGAGTTCGGGCGGGACAGCCATGCAAACGTCGTGTCCTCTGCGCAGCAGCTCGCGACCGACAGCAGCGGAAGGTTCGATATCACCGCGAGTTCCGTAGCATGCCAGGACAAATTTCATAAAGGATCCTCGACTGTCGTCGTCATTCGCCTAGTCGACGTCAACTGCACAGCACGCACCAATCCCAGTTTTACCTCCAATAGTGGATTGCGCTGTCAAGCAGTGGAAAGGGGTGTCGCGACTGCAGCATCGTATCGGCGCTGACTGCTCGTTAGGCGCGGGGAATGGAACCCTACACGGACAGCCTCGGGATCTCTGTCGTGGGAGCGTCCGCATCGTCGTCGTGGAGCAGGGTGCGCACCGCCGGACGCGATCCCACGGAGCGAAGCAGCAGACTGGCAGGCCGAGGGCGAACCAACTGCGGCCACCAGAACCACCGACCGAGCAGCGCGGCGATGGTAGGCGTCATGAACGAGCGCACGATCAAGGTGTCGAACATCAGGCCCAGGCCGATTGTTGTACCGACCTGACCGATAATGCGCAAATCGCTGACCACCATCGAGGCCATGGTGAATGCGAATACCAGACCCGCATTCGTCACGACTTTACCGGTACCGCCCATCGCGCGAATGATGCCCGTATTTATGCCGCCGGCGAGTTCCTCTTTCATACGCGACACCAGTAGCAGGTTGTAGTCGGATCCGACCGCCAACAAGACGATGACCGACATCGGCAGCACCATCCAGTACAACTTGACGCCGAAGATGTACTGCCAGATGAGCACCGATAGCCCGAATGATGCGCCCAACGACACCGTCACGGTGCCCACGATGACCAGGGCGGCCACAAAACTTCGGGTGAGGATGAGCATGATGATGAAAATCAGACAAAGCGCACCGACGCCCGCGATAAAGAGGTCGTAAGTGGAGCCGTCCCGGAAGTCCTTGAACGTCGACGCGGTACCCGCAATGTAGATCTTGGAGTTCTCCAGCGGCGTGTTCTTGAGCGCTTCTTCTGCCGCCATCCTGATCTTGTCGATGCGGTTCACGCTTTCAGAAGTCGCGGGATCCCCGCGGTGCGAAATGATGAAGCGAGCGGCCTTTCCGTCTGGTGACAAGAATTGGCTCATTGCGCGCTTGAAGTCCGCATTATCGAAAATTTCGGGCGGCAGATAGAACGAGTCGTCATTCTTGGAGTCGTCAAATGCCTGCCCCATCGCGGTGGCGTCCTTGTTGTTGCTGTCCATCTGGCCGATGATCCCGGACATGGTGCTGTGGTTCGTCAGCATCATCCGCCGCATGTCCTCCGACATCGCGATCATCGGCGGATATTGCTCGAGCAGCTGTGGCATCAGCCGGTCCATGTGATCAAGGTCCTGCAGCATATACGTCAGTTTGTCGCTAAGCGTATCGACGCCGTCGAGAATCTCGAAGATACTTCGCAACGACCAGCATATCGGGATGTCGTAGCAATGTTTTTCCCAGTAGAAATAGCTGCGCAGTGGCCGGAAGAAATCCTCAAAATCCGACATCTTGTCGCGTAGCTCATTAAGAACGAGGGCCATTTCTTTGGTCTTGGCGATCGTGTCATGCGTAATTTCAGTCATGCGCTTTTGCAATGTATAGATGCGTTTCATGATCTCGATTTGTTTGGCGATCATGTCCGCTTGGACGAGCATGTCATCCATGCGCGCGCTTATGTATTTCATGTCCTGACCCATGGTCGCTTGTTGCATGCTGAGCAGGAACGGAATCGAGGTGTGTTGGATCGGCGTTCCCTCGGGCCGCGTAATGCCCTGCACGCGGGAGATCCCGTGAACCCCGAAGACTCCCTTGGCAAGTCGGTGCAGCACCAAAAAATCCGCCGGGTTCCGCATGTCGTGGTCGGCTTCGATCATCAGGATCTCGGGCATCATTCGAGATTGGTTGAAGTGACGATCGGCGGCCGCGTACCCGACGTTGGCGGGAACGTTGTCCGGCATATAGAGCCGGTTGTTGTAGCTCGTCTGGTAGCCGGGCAAGGTCACCAGGCCGACCAGGGCGACCGCGATCGTGGCGCACAGGATGGGGGCGGGCCAGCGAACGATTGCGGTGCCGATTCGCCGCCACCGGCCGAATCCGATCGTGCGCGTCGGGTCGAATAATCCGAAGCCACTGCCGACGGTCAGGACCGCCGGAACCAACGTCAGGGCGATCAGCACCGAGATGAGCATGCCCACGGAACACGGCAGGCCCATGGTCTGGAAGATGGGCATGCGGGTGAAGCTCAGGCACAACATCGCTCCGGCAATGGTCAAACCGGAGCCCAAGACCACGGGAGCCACGCTGCGATAGGTGGTGAAGTACGCGGTTTCCCGGTCTTCGCCGGCCTGGCGCGCCTCCTGATAGCGGCCGAAGAAGAAGATCGCGTAGTCGGTGCCGGCGGCCATAGCCAGGGCCACGAGCAAGTTGACGGCAAACGTTGAGAGCGCCATCAGGTTGTTGCTGGCGATGAACGCGATGACACCCCGTGCGGCGAAGACCTCGACCCCGACCGTGAGCAGCAACAGGATCACGGTGGTGATCGAGCGGTACACCATGAGCAGCACGATGAAGATGATCAAGGCGCCGATCATCGTCATTTTCAGAATGGATCGGTCGCCCGCGAGTTGCATATCGGAAAAGAGCGCTGACGGACCGGTGACGTAGGCCTTGAGCCCGGCCGGCGGTGGTGTCCGCGCGATGACATCGCGGATTGCTTGCACGGATTCCTGACCGAGGGTGGTGCCCTGGTTGCCGGCCAGGTTCAACTGGACATAGACGGCCTTGCCGTCCGGGCTCTGGGCGCCCGCCGCGGTGAGGCGGTCTCCCCATAGGTCCTGCACGTGCTCGATATGCTTTGTGTCGCTTCTTAACTCATGAACCAGCTTGTCGTAGTAGGCGTGTGCCGGGTCGCCGAGCTGCTGGTCTCCCTCTAGCACCAGCATCGCGAAGCTGTCCGAGTCGGACTCTTTGAAGTCCCTGCCCATGCGCTGCATAGCCTGGACCGCCGGCGCATCTTGAGGGGCCAAGGGCACCGAATGCTGTTGGCCTACAATCTCGAGCCGCGGCACCCCGAACGTCACCAGCAGGGTCAGCGCCACCCACCCGATGATGATGAGCACCGAAAGACGCCGGATGTTGCGCGCGAAGCCGGGAGGGCGGGTGCGTTCGGTAGTCATGCGACCCTCAGCAGGCACGCGTCGCTATTGCCCTGTGTCACAGTGTTCCCCACGGTCGCTGTTCCCCTCCTGAAGTGGAAGCCGCCACTTATTGCGGCTGCTTCAGGAGCAGTGAACGCACCAACGGCCGAGGCCCGGTGGGCCGCAGCATTGTGCTGGCCGGGCGCGGGCGCACCAGCTGTGGCCACCAGAACCAACGTCCCAGCAATGCGGCGACGGACGGCGTCATGAATGCGCGCACAATCAGCGTGTCGAACAGCAAGCCCAGGCCGATCGTCGTACCCGTCTGCCCGATGCTGCGCAGGTCGCTGACCACCATCGATCCCATGGTGAAGGCGAACACCAGGCCGGCGTTCGTCACGACCTTTCCGGTACCGCCCATGGCGCGAATGATGCCCGTGTGGATCCCGGCACCTATTTCCTCCTTCATGCGCGATACCAGCAGCAAGTTGTAGTCAGAACCCACCGCCAACAGCACGATCACGGAGGTGGAAAGCACCGTCCAGTGCAGCTGCATGTGCAGCAAGTACTGCCAGACCAGCACGGACAGTCCGAAGGACGCGCCGAGTGAAAGCAGAACCGTGCCGACGATGACCATGGCGGCGATGAAGCTTCGCGTCATGATCAGCATGATGATGAAAATGAGGCAGAGCGCGGATACGCCGGCAATCAAGAGGTCGAATTTAGATCCGTCCACCAGATCTTTGGTGATCGCCGCCGTACCGGTCAGATAGATCTTGGCATTCTCCAGGGGAGTGCCCTTGAGCGATTCTTCGGCCGCCGTCCTGATTGGTTCGACCCGGGAGAGGCCTTCCGGTGTCTGCGGGTCACCCCGCTGCGAGATGAGCAGACGGACGTCTTTCCCGTCCGGTGACATGAACACCTTCTCGACCCGCTTGAAGGAGTCGGAGCCGTTGATGATCCCTGGCGGGAGGTAAAACGAGTCGTCGTTTCTGGAGGCATCAAAAGCCTGTCCCATAGCACTGGGATCCTTGGCGCTCGAATCCATTTGGCCCATGACCCCGGACATGGTGCTGTGCATGGTCAGCATCATGTTGCGCATGCCCGACATGGTTTCGATCATGGGCGGGATCTGCATGACCAATTGCGGCAGCACGGCATCCAGCTCGTCGAGGTTCTTCACCAGATCGCCCAGTTTGTCGCTGATCTCGTCGACGCCGTCGATCGCGTCGAAGATGGATCTCAGCGAGAAGCAGATCGGGATGTCGTAGCAGTGCTTTTCCCAGTAGAAGTAGCTGCGGAGTGGGCGCCAGAAATCCTCGAAATCCGATACGTGATCTCGCAAATCCGACGTGATGTCCTGCATTTCATGCGTCGTCTTGACCATGTGGTGAGTCGTGGCGACGAGCTCCTTCATCAGATCCAGCATGTGCTGCATGATGCCGATCATCTTCCCCAGCTCATTGGCCTGGGTGAGCATGTCGTTCATGCGGTCTTTTTGGAAAGCCATATTCTGCATCTGGCTCGCCTGGCCCATGCTCACAATCCAGGGAATCGTCGTGTGCTGCAGCGGGACTCCCTCAGGGCGGGTCACCGTCTGCACGGTCGCAATTCCCGGAACGGCCAAAACGCCCTTGGCGAGTTTGTTGATGACCAGCATGTCCGTCGGATTACGCAAATCATGATCGGTCTCGACCAACAGAATCTCAGGCATCAACATCCGCTGACCAGGGAAATGCCGAGCCGCGGCCGCATACCCCACATTCGCGGGAATGCTTTGCGGAATGAATTTCTGGTCGTCATAGCTGGGCCGATAATTCGGCAGGGTCAACAGCCCGATCAGCGCGACAGCCAATGAAGCAATGAGGATGGGCGCCGGCCACCGCACGATGGCAGTACCGATCCGTCGCCACCTGCGGGCCGAGAGCGCCCGGCGTGGCTCGAACAGACCGAACCGGGCGCCGGCGGCCAGAAGCGCCGGTCCCAACGTTATAGCGACGAGCACCGCAATGGATATGCCGACGGCACAGGGGATACCGAGCGGCTGGAAGAAGGGGAGTCGGGTGAAGCTGAGGCAGAGCACCGCGCCGGCGATGGTCAAACCAGAGGCCAAGACGACCTTGGCGACCCCGTTGAATGTGGTGTAGAAAGCCTCTTCCCGACTTTCTCCCGCCTGCCGTGCCTCTTGATATCGACCGACGAAGAAAATGCCGTAGTCAGTTCCCGTCGCGATGACCGCGGCGACCAATAGGTTGACGGCAAAAGTGGTGAGTCCGACCAGCCCGAGATGACCGAGAAGGGCGACCATTCCGCGCGCGATCTGCAATTCCAGGCCGACGATCAGCAACAAAAGAATGACCGTGACTATCGATCGATAAACCAGCAGCAACGTCAGGAAGATGACGCTAAGGCTGGCTAAAGTAACTAAAATGATGGTCTTTTGACCGGCGATATTCATGTCCGCAACGATGGGCGCGGGGCCGGTGACGTAGACCTTGAGACCGGGCGGCGGCGAAGCCTCCTGCACGATCTTCCGGACTGCTGCCACGGATTCGTCGCCCGCGGCCGCGCCCTGATTGCCGTTCAGGTTCACCTGGACATATGCGGCCTTGCCGTCCTGGCTTTGCGCGGCACCGCGGGTAAGCGGATCGCCCCAGAAATTCTGGACGTGCTGCACATGCTTGGGATCGTCTTCCAGGAGGCGTACCAAGCGGTCGTAATACTTGTGTGCGTCGTCGCCGAGTTGCTGCTGGCCCTCCAGCAGAATCATGGCCAGGGCGCCGGAATTGGTCTCCTGGAAGTCCTGGCCGAGGCGCTCCATGGCCTTGAAGGACGGTGCCCCCAACGGGCTCAGCGAGACCGCATTCTCTTTTTCGACCTGCTCCAGCGAGGGAACGCCGATGCTGATCAGGACGGCGATCGCGAGCCAACCCAAAATAATAGGGACGGACAGGCGATGGATGATCCGCGCTATACGTGGTCGCGCGGCCGGCTGAGTCTCCATTTGGGGGGTACTCATGTGGCCGTCAACACGCAATAGGTGAATGCATTCAATTCGTGCGAGATCCTCTCGGCTTTCACGACGCCGTCGACCACGATGCGGCAACCGAGACTATCGCTGTTGCCCTGCGCCACCACATTTCCCACGATCGATGGCAACGTCGTCGAGATGTCGAAGGTCCACGGCAACGGTATGCCGTTGATATGGTTCGGCTCGCCATTGGCGTCAAAGTAGCTGATGTCGGCCATCGACCCGGCGGGGCCGAAGACCTCGTACTTCACGTGCTTGGGGTTGAACGGTTTGGTGTCTTGCTGTCTGGATTCGGCGTACGACGGACGGTGCTCGGAGCCGAAGACGCCGTGCAACCGCGAGACAGTCATGCCTCCGGCGACGACGACGGCGACGATGACCAGCGGGATCCACAGCCGGCCAAGGAAACCGAAAACCCCAGGTCCCCTTTTCGGACGAGCCTTTTGAGGGCTTTGCTGCGTGGGTCCAGTTGAAGATCGACGACCAAAGCCCAGGAAACCACGTTGGCTAATGTCTCGTCCTTCCGCGATGGTGTTGTCGGGCCGGGCCCGTACATCCGAATCGACCACTGCGCCCCCTTCAGCCGTGTCCACGCCTGCTCGGCCCCAGCCTCTCAAGCATGCAACTACACCCCGGTCGCGACACGCCAGATTGCGGCGCTGCGAATGTGGTGCGCGTGGCAGACCAGTCGTGCCTCGGACACCTCACGCGAGCCCACCCCGGGGAGCGCGACCAGGTCCTGATGAGTAAACCACGCCAGTCGCTTCCGTATCAGGGCTTTTCCAACGCGATACGGGATCGTAATGCCGATCCCGTGCGTAACCGGCATTTGCTGAGCGACAAATCTTCTCGTTCACTTTTAGTTCTTCGGCAATGCCGCCCACCCACCTAAGCACAGCGGGTGCACTGTGTCATCGGCTGGGCTATCCGGAGGCGTCTTGCCAGCATCTTCCCAGCTTTCGCCTCTGGGTGATTTTTCACCCCCTACGCCTTCGGCTAGGCTACGTGTCGACAAGCACAATAACTTCATCGGCCTGAAGGACGTGCCTGCCCCAATAGCGATATCTCGCAGTCACGCCATTGATGCAGGTCACTGCAGCGAATTTAGGGGCATCGGGGCCCCGCCGCACACCAATCACACGATGGCGTCGACAGCCTTCTAGGCCACACCAGGAACTTTGTCCAAACCACGGACGAGCGCTCTAGGGCTCAACTATGGTTTGGACCTGTTCCACTCATGTCCACTTGCACCTTGGAGAATTGTGAGCATCAATCCATTCGACGACGACAATGGCAGCTTTTTCGTCTTGGTGAACGACGAGGAGCAACACAGCTTGTGGCCGGCCTTCGCCGATGTTCCCGCTGGCTGGCGAGTGGTCCACGGCGAAGCCGACCGAGCTGCGTGCTTGGAGTACATCGAGCAGCACTGGCCTGATATCCGGCCGAAGAGCCTGCGCGACAAGCTCGCAACGGGTCGGGGTTTTGACCAATAAGCAGTCGGGGTATGGGGCGGGTGGCGGAGACTTGGGGGAGTCGATGGAGCGGGATGATCAGGCGCTGCCGCTAACACGCGGGCAGCTTGACATCTGGTTGTCCCAAGAGGCCGGCTTCGCCGGCACGCAATGGCAGCTCGGTCTCCTGGTCAAGATTGACGGCACCGTCCATCGTGACGCCCTTGAGCAGGCAATTACCCAGGCGGTTGACGAGGCCGAACCGGGCAGGGCCTCGTTCTTCGAGGTCGACGGCCAGGTCGTGCAGAAATCGGTCCACTACCCGCGCATCGAGCTGATGTTCGACGACCTGCGGGGTGCGCCGGACCCGGTGCAGGTAGCCCGCGAGACGGCCTCCTCGATCCAACGCACGCCCATGGCGTTGAACGGCCAACTGTTCAAATTCGTGCTATTTCAGACAGGGCACGAGGAATTCTATTTGTTTGGTTGCTGCCACCACATCGCCATCGACGGTCTGGCCATGGCGCTGGTTTGCCGCCGGGTCGCAACCATTTATTCCGCAATGGTGTCCGGAAAGCCGATTCCCGACGCCTACTTCGGTTCGATCCAGGACCTGGTCGACCTCGAGTCGGGCTACGAAGCCTCCGACGACTACGCCGAAGACAAGGCGTATTGGAGCGAACACCTGCCGCCGGAGAGCGGACCGGTCGATCGCCTGCCCGCCGCCGCCGGCGAGCGCGACCATTACTCGCCGTCCGCGTCGGTTCAGTTGGACCCCTCGGTTGCCACGCGGATCAAAGAGTTGTCCAAGAAGCTGGCCATCCGCCGGTTCTCGGTCACCACCGCCGCGTGCGCCCTGCTGGTGCGCGGATGGTCCGGTAGCGGTTCGGAAGTGGCCCTCGACTTCCCGGTCAGCAGGCGCGTGCGTCCCGAGTCGAAAACGCTTCCGGCGATGCTTGCCGGCGTGGTGCCGCTGGTCCTGACGACCGAGCCGCGAGCGACCGTCGCCGATTTCTGCAAACATGTCGACACGCGAATCCGCGAACTCCTGCGCCACCAGCGCTTCCCGGTGCACACCCTCGAGGGTGACGGGCTGCGGCAAGCGCCGAGTCGGGTGGGGATCAACTTCATACCGTCCCGGCTGACGCTGGACCTCGCCGGCGCTCCGGCGACCGCGTCGTACACCAACCATGGCCCGGTGGGGCACTTCGGCATGTTCTTCCTCGGCGCCGGTGACCAGCTGTTCCTCAGCATCGCGGGCCCGGGCCAACCGTTCGCGAGCTTCGGCGTCGCCGACCTGGCGGGCCGGTTGCAGCAGATTTTGGACGAGATGACCGCCGACCCGGAAAGGCCGCTGTCATCGATCGATCTCCTGGCCCCCGACGAGCCCGCGCGCCTCGACGAGTGGAGCAACCGGCCGGCACTGCACGAGCCCGTGCCCGCCCCGGTCTCCATCCCCCAGGCATTAGCCGAACACGTGCAAAGCACGCCCGAGGCGGTCGCTGTGACATTCGGCGCCCGCTCCCTGACCTACGCCGAACTCGACGAGGCCTCCAACCGGTTGGGCCATCTGCTCGCCGGTCACGGAATAGGCCCGGGGGACTGCGTGGCGGTGCTGTTCCCCCGGTGCGCCGACGCCATCGTCTCGCTGCTGGCGGTGCTCAAAACCGGGGCGGCCTATGTGCCGATCGACCCGGCGCACGCGTCGTCCCGAATGGATTTCGTGCTCGCCGACGCGGGGCCCCGTGCGGTGATCACCACGGCCGACCTGCTCTCCAGGCTGGACGATCACGACGTCCTCGTCGTCGATGTGCACGACCCCGCGGTCGACACCCAGCCCAGCACCGCTCTGCCGCCGCCGGCGCCAGAGAACACCGCGTACATCATCTACACGTCCGGAACCACCGGCACCCCCAAAGGCGTTGCGATTCCTCATCGCAACGTCGCGTGGCTGATCGAGTCGCTCGACGCCGGCCTGCCTAAGGGGAACGTGTGGACGCAGTGCCACTCCGCGGCCTTCGATTTCTCGGTGTGGGAGATCTTCGGCGCCCTGCTGCGTGGTAGGCGCCTGCTGATAGTGCCCGAATCGGTGGCGTCCAGCCCCGAGGACCTGCACGCGTTGCTGGTCGCGGAGAAAGTCAGCGTGCTGACCCAGACCCCGTCGGCCGTCGCGATGCTGTCGGCCGACGACCTGGAGTCCACGGCATTGGTGGTGGCCGGTGAGGCCTGCCCGACCGACGTGGTCGATCGCTGGGCGGCGCCCGGACGCGTAATGCTCGATGCCTACGGCCCGACCGAGACCACGGTGTGTGCATCGATCAGTACACCGCTGACGCCCGGCTCCCCGGTGGTGCCGATCGGTTCTCCGATCGCGGGTGCGGCGATGTTCGTGCTCGACAAATGGTTGCAGCAGGTGCCCGCCGGCGTGGTCGGCGAGTTGTACCTGGCGGGTCGCGGCGTCGGGCACGGCTATGTGCGCCGGGCCGGGCTGACGGCATCGCGGTTCGTGGCCAACCCCTTTGGGGGTCCGGGTGCGCGGATGTACCGCACCGGCGACCTGGTGTGCTGGGGCCCCGACGGGCAGCTGCGGTACCTCGGCCGCGCCGACGAGCAGGTCAAGATCCGCGGCTACCGCATTGAACTCGGCGAAGTCCAAGCGGTTTTGGCCGGACTCGACGGAGTGGACCAGGCCGCGGTGATCGCCCGCGAGGACCGCCCCGGCGACAAGCGGTTGGTCGGCTACATCACCGGAACCGCGGACCCGGCGGCGCTGCGTGCCCAGTTGGCCGACAAGCTTCCGCCCTACATGGTCCCGACCGCGGTGATGGTGTTGGACACCCTGCCGTTGACCGGCAACGGCAAGCTCGACAAGCGCGCATTGCCCTCACCCGAATACGCCGCGAGTGAATATCGCGCCCCGGCCGACGCGATCGAGGAGATCCTGGCCGACATCTACGCCCAGGTTCTGGGCGTGGAACGCGTCGGTGTCGACGACTCGTTCTTCGACCTGGGCGGCGACAGCATTCTGTCGATGCAGGTGGTGTCCCGGGCCCGCGCGGCCGGGGTGATCTGCCGCCCGCGCGACGTTTTCGTGGAACAGACGGTGGCCCGCCTGGCTCGCGTGTCCGAAGTCGCGGCCGACGGCGAGCTCGGTGTGGCCGACGAGGGGATCGGGCCCGTGGTGGCCACCCCGATCATGCATTGGTTGCAGACAATCGACGGCCCGATCGACGAGTTCAACCAGACCATGGTGCTGGCGGCGCCGGCCGACGTGAGCGAAGCCGACGTGGCGGTGGTGCTGCAGGCGCTGATCGATCGCCATCCCATGTTGCGGCTGCGCGTGCAGGACGACGGCGCCGGCGGATGGTCACTCGAGGCGCCCGAGGTGGGCTCGGTGCAGGCGGGCGACTGCCTGCGTGCGGTCGACGCGTTGTCCGACGCGGCGCTGGTCGAGGCTCGGAGCCGGCTGAACGTCGCCGACGGGGTGCTGCTGAGCGCGGTATGGGCAAGTGCGACAAACCAATTGGCGTTGGTCATTCACCACCTGGCCGTCGACGGCGTGTCGTGGCGGACCCTGATCGAGGACCTCAACATCGCCTGGGCCCAGCATCACAACGCCCAGCCGGTGGAACTGCCGGTGCCCGGAACGTCTTTTGCCCGTTGGTCTTCGCTGCTGGCCGACTACGCGCAGAGTCCGGTGGTGGTCGCGCAGGCCGACGCGTGGCGGCGGGTGGCCGCCACCCCGGCGGCATTGCCGGCGGTCCAGCCCGAGGACACCTACGCGACGGCCGGGCAGTTGTCGGCCTCATTGGATGTCGACACGACCCGGCTGCTGTTGGGGGAGGTGCCCGCGGCGTTTCACGCTGGCGTGCAAGACATCCTGTTGATCGCATTCGGGTTGGCGTTCACCGAATTCTTGGGTGAAGCCGCCCCGATCGGAATCGACATCGAAGGACACGGACGCCACGAAGAGGTGGCGTCCCGCGTGGACCTGTCACGCACCGTGGGCTGGTTCACCACCAAGTACCCTGCGGCGCTGAAGATCAACGGCACGCTGAACTGGTCGCAGGTGGTCGCCGGTGAGGCCGCCCTGGGCGCGGTGATCAAGGACGCCAAGGAGCAACTGCGTGCCCTGCCCGACGGCCTGACCTACGGGTTGTTGCGTTACCTGAACGCCGAAGTCGACCTGCAGGGCGCGGACCCGGTGATCGGGTTCAACTACTTGGGACGCTTGGCTGCGGGAGCCGATCTCTCCGAGGACTTGTGGCGCGTCAGCGAGGACAGCCTGTCGTCGGCGGCCGTGGCCACGGCGGTGGCAATGCCGTTGGCGCACACCGTGGAACTCAACGCCGGCACCATGGACACCGAGGCCGGACCGCACCTGCACGCCAACTGGAGGTGGGCGCCATCGGCGCTGACTGACGAGCAGGTAAACCGGTTGAGCCAGTTGTGGTTTGAAGCCCTGACCGGTATCTGCGCGCACGTGCGCAGCGGCGGCGGCGGGCTGACCCCGTCCGATATCGCCCCCGCCCGCCTGGACCAGCAGCAGATCGACGAGCTTTGCCGGCAGCACCGGATCGCCGACGTGCTGCCGCTCAGCCCCGTCCAGCAGGGGCTGCTCTTCCACACCAGCTTCGCGCAGGAACTCGAAGACCTCTACGCGGTGCAACTCGGCATCACCGTGAGCGGTTCCCTTGACCCACAACGGCTTCGCGACGCGGTGCAGACCGTCGTCAACCGCCACCCCAACCTGGCGGCCCGCTTCCTCGACGAATTCGGTGAGCCGGTACAGATCATCCCCGCCAAACCGGTGATGGCGTGGAACTACGTCGAACTGGACGGCGGTGACGTCCACGAACAAGTCGAGCAACTGGCCGCCGCCGAACGCACCGCCGTCTGCGACCTGGCCGGCGAATCCGCCTTCCGTGCAGCGTTGATCCGCACCGCGGCCGACCGGCACCGGTTCCTGCTCACCATCCACCACATCGTCATCGACGGCTGGTCACTGCCGGTCCTGATGCGCGAAGTGTTCGCCGGCTACTACGGCGAGCGGCTGCCCGCGCCCCCGTCGTATCGCAGCTACTTGATGTGGCTGGCCGCTCAGGATCGAGCCGGTGCCCAAGCGGCCTGGGGCGAGGCGCTCGACGGATTCGAAGCACCCACGCTGGTGGCGCCGCCGGGCAAGATCGGACGGCGCGCCGTTGCCGCCTATACGATTTCGGCGGACACCACGCGCGCGCTGGGCGAATTGGCGCGCGCTAGCCGCACCACCATCAGCACCGTGCTGCAGGGTGCTTGGGCGCAACTGTTGACCTGGCTGACCGGCCAGCACGACGTGGCCTTCGGCACCGCGGTCTCGGGCCGGCCCACCGAACTGGCCGGCGCGGACGCCATGGTCGGTTTGTTGATCAACACCGTGCCGGTGCGGGCCAACATCGCCGCCGCGACCACCGTCACCGACCTGCTGGAGCAGCTGCAACGCGTCCACGCCGAAACTCTTGAGCATGAACACTTGGCGCTCAACGAGATTCACCGCGTCACCGGGCACGACCAACTGTTCGACACGCTCTTCCTCTACGAGAACTACCCGATTGATGCCGGTGCATTGTTGGGCGTCAACGAGTTGGCTGTCACCGAGTTCAGCAGCCGCGAATTCAACCACTACCCACTTTCGGTGGTGGCTACGCCGGGGCACGAACTGAGTCTGCGTGTCGAGTACGACACCGAGGTCTTCGACGCGTCCGGCGTCGAAACACTGATCGAGCGGTTGCGGCAGGTGATGGCGGCCATGACCGCCGATCCGGCACAACGACTTTCGTCGATCGACCTGCTCGGCGTCGCCGAGCATGAACGGCTCGATGCCTGGGGCAACCGCGCGATGTTGGCCCAGCGGCGGCGCGGACAGGCGTCGATTCCGGCGTTGTTCGCTGCGCAGGTGGCCCGCGCCGCCGACGCGGTGGCGATCACCTGCGGCGAGCGCTCCTTTACCTACCGCGAGGTTGAAGAGTCGGCGAATCGGTTGGCGCACTTGCTTGCTGAGCAGGGTGCCGGGCCGGGTCAGCGGGTGGCGGTAGTGATCCCGCGGTCGGCCGAAGCGGTGATGGCGATCTTCGCGGTGCTCAAGACCGGGGCGGCGTACGTGCCGATCGACCCGGGTGTGCCGGCGGCGCGGTTGGAGTTCGTGCTCGCTGACGCCGCGCCGATCGCGGCGGTGACCACCGCCGAGGTGCGCTCCCGGCTGGACGGGTTCGACGGCCTGATCGTCGACATCGATGACCCCGCCGTGCGCACCCAACCCACCACGGCCTTGCCGGTGCCGGCTCCGGAGAACATCGCCTACATCATCTACACCTCGGGGACCACCGGAACCCCCAAGGGGGTGGCCATCCCGCACCGCAACGTGACGTTGTTGCTAGAGACACTGGATGCTCAGCTCGGGTTAGGCCAGGTGTGGACGCAGTGTCATTCGCTGGCGTTTGACTTCTCGGTATGGGAAGTCTTCGGGTCATTGCTGTATGGCGGGCGTCTGGTGGTGGTGCCGGATGCGGTGGTGCGCTCGGCAGAAGACTTGCACGCGTTGCTGGTTCGTGAGCAGGTCAGCGTGTTGAGTCAGACTCCGTCGGCGTTTTATGCGTTGCAGAGTGCCGATGCGCTGGCGCCGGAGTTGGGTGAGCAGCTGAAGTTGCAGACGGTGGTCTTCGGTGGTGAGGCGCTGGAGCCGCACCGGCTCTCGACATGGCTGCACAGCCACCCGGGTCTGCCCCGGATGATCAATATGTATGGCATCACCGAGACGACGGTGCACGCCTCGTTCCGCGAGATCGTCGACGGCGACGTCGACAGCAACGTCAGCCCCATCGGGGTGCCGCTGGCCAACCTCGCCTTCTTCGTACTCGATGGCTGGCTGCGTCAGGTGCCCGCCGGTGTGGTCGGTGAGCTCTATGTCGCGGGCGGCGGCCTGGCCACCGGGTATGTGGGCCGCCCGGGTCTGTCGGCCACGCGGTTCGTCGCCTGCCCGTACGGGGCGCCCGGCGCGCGGATGTATCGCACCGGCGACCTGGTCCGCTGGGGCACCGACGGGCAACTGCAGTACATGGGCCGCGCCGACGAACAGGTCAAGATCCGCGGCTACCGCATCGAACTCGGCGAAATCCAGGCCGCCCTCGCCTCGCTGTCAGGGGTCGAGCACGCCGCGGTGATCGCCCGCGAGGACCGCCCCGGCGACAAGCGTCTCGTCGGATACGTGACCGGGACGGCCGACCCGGCCGAGGTTCGGGCCCAGCTCGGCGAGCGGTTGCCGGGCTACATGGTGCCGTCGGCGGTGGTGGTGCTCGACGCGCTGCCCCTGACGGTCAACGGCAAACTGGACACCCGGGCCCTGCCGGCGCCGGAATACCAGGACGCCGATCGCTACCGGGCGCCGGTGAGCGCGGTCGAGGAGATCCTGGCCGGCATCTACGCCCAGGTGCTGGGTGTCGAGCGCGTCGGCGTTGACGACTCCTTCTTCGACCTCGGCGGGGACAGCATCCTGTCGATGCAGGTTGTGGCCCGCGCCCGGACGGCCGGAGTGGTGTGCCGCCCGCGGGACGTCTTCGTCGAGCAGACCGTGGCCCGGCTGGCGCGCGTCGCCACGATAGCCAGCGGCGACGACGACGTGGTCGACGAGGGGCTTGGACCCGTGGTGGCCACCCCGATCATGCGCTGGCTGCAGAACATGGACGGCCCCGTCGAGCAGTTCAACCAGACCATGGTGCTGGCGGCACCCGCGGAGGTCACCTTCGACGACGTGCCGGTGGTGCTGCAGGCGCTGCTGGATCGGCACGCGATGCTGCGGTTGCGCGTCGAGGACGACGGCGCCGGCGGCTGGTCGCTGGAGGCGCCCGAAGCGGGTTCGGTGCAGGCCGGCGACTGCCTGGAGTCGGTCGACGTGTTATCCGAAGCGGCGCTGGTCGACGCCCGGTCGCGGCTGAATCTGGCCGACGGCGTCGTGATGCGTGCCGTATGGGCAAGTGCGACAAACCAATTGGCGTTGATCATCCATCACCTGGCCGTCGACGGCGTGTCCTGGCGGACCCTGATCGAGGACCTCAACATCGCCTGGGCGCAGCACCATAGCGGACAGTCGGTGGCCTTGCCGGTGGGCGGCACCTCGTTCGCTCGGTGGTCGTCGCTGCTGGATGAGTACGCGCGGCGCCCCGAGGTGGTCGAGCAGCTGGAGGAGTGGCGGCAGGTGGCCGCCGTCCCGGCGGTGCTGCCGCAGGCGCAGCCCCAGGACACCTACCTGACGGCCGGGCAGTTCTCGGCGTCGCTGGACGTCGAGACGACGCGGCTGGTGTTGGGTGAGGTGCCCGCGGCGTTTCACGCCGGCGTGCAGGACATTCTCTTGATCGCGTTCGGCTTGGCCTGGACCCAATTCGTCGGCACCGGCGCGCCGATCGCCATCGACGTGGAAGGCCACGGACGCAACGAAGAGCTGGGCCCGCAGGTGGATCTGTCCCGCACGGTCGGCTGGTTTACCGCCAAGTACCCGGTGTCGCTGCGGGTCGGTGGACTGTCCTGGGGACAGGTTGTCGGCGGTGACGCGGCGGTGGGCGGGCTGATCAAGGACGCCAAGGAGCAACTGCGCGCGCTGCCCGACGGCTTGACCTACGGATTGCTGCGCTACCTGAATCCCCAAGCGGGACTGGACGGTTCGGATCCGGTCATCGGGTTCAACTATCTGGGCCGGCTCGGCGGTGGGGCCGCCGAATTGTCGGCGGATCTGTGGCAGTTGGACCCGGACAGCTTCGCGTTGGCGGGTGCGGCCGGCGCGGTGGCGCTTCCGCTGCCGCACACGGTGGAGCTCAACGCGGGCACCATGGACACCGCGGAGGGGCCGCACCTGCAGGCCAACTGGACGTGGGCGCTCTCGGCGCTGGACGAGAAGCAGATCAGCCGGCTCAGCGAGCTGTGGTTCGACGCGCTGGCCGGCATCTGCGCGCACGTGCGCAACGGCGGCGGCGGCTTCACGCCGTCCGACATCGCGCCCGCCCGCCTGAGCCAGCGGGACCTCGACGAACTGCAGCAGCAGTACCAGATCGCCGATGTGTTGCCCCTGACCCCGCTGCAGCAGGGGCTGCTGTTCCACACCGGCACCGCCCAGGGCGGCCAAGACTCCGAAGACCTCTATGCCGTGCAGCTCGACATCTCGGTGACCGGTGCCATCGATCCGGAGCGGCTGCGCGAGGCGGTGCACACCGTCATCACCCGCCACCCCAACGTGGTGGCCAGCTTCTCCGAGGAATTCGGGGAGCCGGTGCAGGTCCTGTCGGCCGATCCGACGCTGGCCTGGCAATACGTCGAGTTGGACGCCGCCAGCGACATCGAGCAGCAGGTCGACCGGTTGTCCACCGCCGAACGGATCGCCGTCTGTGATCTGGCCGGGCAGCCACCATTCCGGGGCGCCCTGATCCGCACCGCGGAGAACACGTACCGATTCGTGCTGACCAACCACCACATCGTGCTCGACGGCTGGTCCAAGCCACTCCTGCTGCAAGAGATCTTCGCCAGCTATTTCGGGGTGCGGCTACCCGCGCCGGTGCCGTACCGCAGCTTCATCACCTGGCTCTCCGAGCAGGACCGGACTGCCGCTCAGGCGGCGTGGCGCGAAGTGCTCGAGGGTTTCGAGACCCCCACGCTGGTGGGCCCCTCAGGACGCACGGGACTCGGGCCGCGCGGTGTTGCCGAGTTCCAGGTGTCCGCGGAGACCAGCCGCCTGCTGGGCGAATTGGCCCGTTCGTGCCGCACCACGGTCAGCACCGTGCTGCAGGCCGCCTGGGCGCAGCTGCTGATCTGGCTGACCGGACAGCACGATGTGGTGTTCGGCACTGCGGTTTCGGGCCGTCCGACCGAATTGGCCGGGTCTGAGGCCATGGTGGGCCTTTTGATCAACACCGTGCCGGTGCGGGCAACCATCGGCGCCGAAACCACCATCGCCGACCTGCTTGACCAGCTACAACGCACCTACACCGACACCTTGGACCACCAGCATTTAGCACTGAATGAAATCCATCGTGTAACGGGACATGACCAAATTTTCGACACAATGTTCGTGTACGAGAACTATCCACTCGATACTGCCGCGCTATCGGCTGTGGACGAGTTAACTATTAGTGGATTCACGAATCGGGAATACAACCACTACCCGCTTTCGGTTCAAGCTGTGCCGGGCCACGAAATTGGCCTTCGCGTTGAGTTCGATACCGACGTGTTCGGCGAGGCGAGGATTGAAAAGCTAGTCGAGCGATTCCGGCGGGTACTGGAAGCCATGACCGTGGACTTGGAGGAGCAGTCATGACCGTCGGTGCGGGACGGCGATTGTTGTCGATCGATCTGCTGGATGGCGGCGAGCACGACCGACTCGATGAGTGGGGCAACCGCGCGGTCCTGACCAAGCCGGTCAAGGCTCCGTCGTCGATCCCCGAGGTGTTCGCCACGCAGGTGGCGCGTGCCCCGCAGGCGGTCGCGCTGAGCTTCGGGGATCGCTCGATGACCTATCGCGAGCTCGACGAGGCCGCGAACGGGCTGGCGCACCTGCTGGCCGACCAGGGCGCGCGACCGGGCGAATGCGTTGCGCTGCTGATCTCCCGTTCGGCCGAGGCGATCATCTCGATCCTTGCGGTGCTCAAGACCGGGGCGGCGTATCTGCCGATCGACCCGGCGCTGCCGTCGGCGCGGATGGAATTCATGCTCGACGATGCCACGCCGATCGCGGTGGTGACCACGACCAGCCTGCGCACCCGGCTGGACGGCTTCGACCTGCCCGTCAT
The DNA here is from genome assembly GCF_001665875.1 of Mycobacterium sp. 852002-40037_SCH5390672. Classification (GTDB taxonomy): domain Bacteria; phylum Actinomycetota; class Actinomycetes; order Mycobacteriales; family Mycobacteriaceae; genus Mycobacterium. The sequence goes on along the minus strand of NZ_LZTA01000078.1, from coordinate 126,433 downwards.
CGACGTCGACGAAGCCGCCACTGACGTCCTTCGCGGCCAGCCCGGCAGCGCGCTGCCGGGGCCGGCGCCCGAGGACATCGCCTACATGATCTACACCTCGGGCACCACGGGGACCCCCAAGGGCGTCGCGGTCACGCACCGCAATGTGACCGAGTTCTTGCGGACGCTGCACGCCGATCTGCCTACCGGCCCGGGGAAGGTCTGGTCGCAGTGGCACTCGCTGGTCTTCGACGTCTCGGTCTGGGAGATCTGGGGTGCGCTGCTGCACGGCGGCCGCCTTGTGGTCGTGCCCGAGTCGGTCGCGGGTTCACCCGACGAGCTGCACGCCCTGCTGGTCGCCGAGAAGGTCAACGTCTTGAGCCAGACCCCGTCCGCGGTGGGCATGCTCTCGCCGGAGGGGTTGGACTCCACGGCGCTGGTGGTGGCCGGTGAAGCCTGCCCGGCCGAGGTGGTCGACCGGTGGGCGCCCGGACGGGTGATGATCAACGCTTACGGCCCGACCGAGGCTACCGTCTACGCGGCGATGAGCACGCCGCTCGTGGGTGACTCGGGGGCCCCGCCGATCGGGTCGCCGGTTCCCGGCGCGGCGCTGTTCGTGCTGGACAAGTGGTTGCGGCCCGCGCCGGAAGGCGTGGTCGGTGAGTTGTATGTGGCCGGTCGCGGCGTGGCCACCGGGTATGCCCGCCGGTCCGGTTTGACGGCCTCGCGCTTTGTAGCCTGCCCGTTCGGGGGGCCAGGGGCGCGGATGTACCGCACCGGTGACCTGGTCCGCTGGGGTGCCGACGGGCAGCTGCAGTACCTGGGCCGCGCCGACGAGCAGGTCAAGATCCGCGGCTACCGCATCGAGCTCGGGGAGATTCAATCGGCCCTCGCCTCGCTGGACGGCGTGGACCAGGCGGCGGTGATCGCTCGCGAGGACCGCCCCGGCGACAAGCGCCTGGTGGGTTACATCACCGGGACCGCCGATCCGGCCGAGCTGCGCACCCAGTTGGGCAAGCGGTTGCCGGCCTATATGGTTCCGGCCGCGGTCGTCGTGCTGGAGACCTTGCCGTTGACGGTCAACGGCAAGCTGGACAAGCGGGCGCTGCCCGCGCCCGAGTACCACAAGCGCGGTGGCCACTACCGTGCCCCCGGCAACCACACCGAGGAGATTCTGGCCGGCATCTACGCCCAGGTGCTGGGCGTGGAGCGGGTCGGCGTGGACGACTCGTTCTTCGACCTGGGTGGGGACAGCATCCTGTCGATGCAGGTGGTGGCCCGGGCCCGGGCGGCCGGCGTGATGTGCCGCCCCCGCGACGTGTTCGTCGAGCAGACGGTCGCCCGGCTGGCCCGGGTGGCCACCGACGGCGCCGACGAGGTCGACGTGGTCGACGAGGGGATCGGGCCGGTGCTGGCCACGCCGATCATGCATTGGCTGCAGACCGTGCAGGGCCCCATCGACGACTTCAACCAGACCATGGTGCTGGCGGCGCCCGCGGGCGTCACCTCCGACGACGTGGCCGTCGTGCTGCAGGCGCTGCTGGACCGTCACCCGATGCTGCGGCTGCGCGTGGAGGACGACGGCAACGGCGGCTGGGTGCTGGAGGCACCCGAACCGGGCACCGTGCAGGCCGGCGACTGCCTGCAGTCGGTCGACGAGTTGTCCGACGCGACACTGGTGGCGGCCCGGTCACGGCTGAACCCGGGCGCGGGGGTCATGGTGAGCGCCGTCTGGGCAAGCGAGACAAGCCAATTGGCGTTGATCATCCACCACGTGGCCGTCGACGGTGTGTCGTGGCGGACCCTGATCGAGGACCTCAACATCGCCTGGGCGCAGCATCACAGCGGCCAGCCGGTGGCGCTGCCCGCCGGCGGCACGTCGTTCGCCCGCTGGTCCTCGTTGCTGGCCGAGCACGCACAGAGCCCGGCGGTGGTCGAGCAGGCCGACGCCTGGCGCGAGGTGGTCGCAACCCCGGCCGTGCTGCCGGCGGTGCGCCCCGAGGAGGACACCTACCAGACCGCCGAGCAGCTGTCGGTGTCGCTGGATGTCGAGACCACCCGGCTGCTGCTGGGTGAGGTGCCCGCGGCGTTCCACGCCGGGGTGCAGGACATCCTGTTGATCGCGTTCGGGATGGCCTGGACGCAGTTCCTGGGCAGTGGCACGCGCATCGGCATCGACGTCGAGGGTCACGGTCGTCAGGAAGAGCTGGGCCCGCACGTCGACCTGTCGCGCACCGTGGGCTGGTTCACCACGAAATACCCGGTGGCGCTGACCGTCGACGGGCTGGACTGGGCCGGCGTGGTCGCCGGCGACGACGCGCTGGGCGCGGCGGTCAAGGCCATCAAGGAGCAACTGCGCGCCCTGCCGGAGGGCCTGACCTACGGCTTGCTGCGCTACCTGAACCCGGACATCGATCTGGGTGGATCCGACCCGGTGATCGGCTTCAACTATTTGGGACGGCTGGGCGCTGCCGCCGACCTGCCCGGTGAGCTGTGGCGGCTGAGCCCGGACAGTTTGTCGCTGAGCGGCGCGGCCGCGGCGGTGGCGATGCCGCTCATGCACACCGTTGACCTCAACGCCGGCACCATGGACACCGAAGAAGGCCCCCACCTGCACGCCAACTGGACGTGGGCAGCCTCGGCGATGGACCGCGAGCAGATCAACCGGCTGAGTCAGCTGTGGTTCGAAGCGCTCACCGGCATTTGCGCCCACGTGCAAGGCGGTGGCGGCGGGTTGACCCCGTCCGACATCGCGCCCGCGCGCCTGAACCAGCGGCAGATCGACGAGCTGAGCAAGCAGCACCAGATCGCCGACATCTTGCCGCTGACCCCGCTGCAGCAGGGCCTGCTGTTCCACGCCAGCTTCGCGCAGGACCCGGGCGACGACGTGTATGCGGTGCAGCTCGGTATCACCGTGACCGGCGCCCTGGACTCGCACCGGCTGCACGACGCGGTGCACACCGTGGTCAACCGCCACCCCAACCTGGCGGCCCGGTTCTGCCCGCAGTTCGGCGAGCCCGTCCAGGTCATCCCGGCCGACCCGGTCATGGCGTGGCGGTACATCCAGCTGGGCGCCGAGGATCTCGACCCCGAGCAACGGGTCGAGGAGCTGTGCGCCGCCGAACGCGCCGCGGTGAGCGATCTGGCCAACCGTCCGGCATTCCGGGCCGCGCTGATCCGCACCGCGGACAACCGGTACCGGTTCGTGCTCACCAACCACCACATCGTGATGGACGGCTGGTCGCTGCCCATCCTGCTGCGCGAGATCCTCGCCAGCTACTACGGGGACCAGTTGCCCGCGCCGGCGACCTACCGCAGCTACCTGACCTGGCTGGCCGACCAGGATCGCGCAGCCGCACAAGCGGCATGGCGCCAGGTTCTCGACGGATTCGACACCCCCACCCTGGTGGGCCCGGCCGGCCGGATGCGCCTCGGCCGACGGGCCGTGGAGTCCTACCGACTGTCCGCGGAGACCACGCGCGCCCTGGGCGAGCTGGCCCGCACTTGCCACACCACCGTCAACACCGTGCTGCAGGCCGCATGGGCCCAGCTGCTGATGCGGCTGACCGGCCAGCATGACGTCGCGTTCGGCACCGCGGTGTCGGGCCGGCCGGCCGACTTGATCGGCGCCGAGTCCATGGTGGGTCTGCTGATCAACACCGTCCCGGTGCGGGCCGGCATCACCGCGGAGACCACCGTCGCCGACGTGTTGGACCAGCTCCAGCAACACCACAACGACACGCTCGAACACGAGCACCTGGCGCTGAGCGACATCCACCACGTGACCGGTCACGACGCGCTGTTCGACACCCTGTTCCTCTACGAGAACTACCCGATCGACACCAGTGTGCCGTTGGGCTTCCACGAGCTGGCGATCACCGATGTCACCAACCGCGAGTACAACCACTACCCGCTGTCGGTGATGGCGCTTCCGGGCCGGGAACTGGGTCTGCGCGTCGAGTTCGACACCGACGTTTTCGACGCGTCCCGCATCGAGAAGCTGACCGAGAGGTTCCAGCGGGTGCTGTCGGAGATGACGGCCGATCCGACCCGACGGCTGATGTCGCTCGACGTCGTCGACGAGCACGAGCACGCGTGGCTCGACGAGCGGGGCAACCGCGCGGTGTTGAACCAGCCGGCAACCGGAAAGTCGATCCCGGCGATGTTCGCCGCGCAGGTTGCCAGCACCCCGGACGCGCCGGCGCTGACCTTCGACGGCCGCTCGATGACGTATCGGGAGCTCGATGAGGCCGCCAACCGGATGGCGCATCTGCTGACCGAAGAGGGGGCCGGCCCCGGCGAGCGGGTCGCGCTGCTGTTCCCGCGGTCCGCCGACGCGATCGTCTCGATCCTTGCGGTGCTGAAGACCGGGGCGGCGTACCTGCCGATCGACCCGGCGCTGCCGGCCGCACGGATCGACTTCCTGCTCACCGACGCCGAGCCCGTCGCCGTGGTCACCACCGCGGGTCTGCGGGAACGGCTGGACGGCTGCAGCCCGACTGTCATCGACGTCGACGACCCGGCGCTGGCCACCCAGCCCAGCACGGCGTTGCCGATCCCGTCGTCGGACAACATCGCCTACGTCATCTACACCTCGGGCACCACCGGTATCCCCAAGGGCGTGGCCGTCACCCACGAGAATGTCGCGCAACTGGTGGAGACTCTGCACGCCGACCTGCCGAACGCGGGTGTGTGGGCCCAGTGGCACTCACTGGTGTTCGACGTCTCCGTGCACGAGATCTGGGGCGCGCTGCTGCACGGCGGACGTCTGGTCGTGGTGCCCGAGTCGGTCGCGGCTTCGCCGGACGACCTGCACGCGCTGCTGGTTGCCGAAGAGGTCACCGTGTTGAGCCAGACCCCGTCGGCGGTGGGCATGCTCTCGCCGGAAGGTCTGGAGTCGACGGCGTTGGTGGTGGCCGGTGAAGCCTGCCCGGTCGAGATCGTCGATCGTTGGGCACCGGGACGGGTGATGATCAACGCCTACGGCCCGACCGAGGCCACCGTCTACGCCGCGATGAGTGCGCCGCTGCGAAGCGGAGCCGGATCGGCGCCGATCGGCTCACCGGTGCCACGCGCCGCGCTGTTCGTGCTGGACCGGTGGCTGCGCCCGGCACCCGAGGGTGTGGTCGGCGAGTTGTACATCGCCGGTCATGGTGTGGCCACGGGGTATTCGCGGCGGCCCGGCCTGACGGCGGGGCGTTTCGTCGCCTGCCCGTTCGGCGGCCCGGGTGCGCGGATGTACCGCACCGGCGACCTGGTCCGGTGGGGCCACGACGGTCAGCTCGAGTACCTCGGGCGGGCCGACGAGCAGGTCAAGCTGCGCGGCTACCGCATCGAGCTCGGTGAAGTGCAGGCGGCCCTTGCCGGACTGGACGGCGTCGAGCAGGCCGCGGTGATCGCCCGTGAGGACCGCCCCGGCGACAAGCGCCTGGTCGGCTACGTCACCGGAGCCGCCGACCCGGTCGGGATCCGCATCCAGCTGGCTGACCGGTTGCCGGCCTACATGGTGCCGGCTGCGGTGGTGGTGCTGGACTCGCTGCCGCTGACGGTCAACGGCAAGCTCGACAAGCGCGCCCTGCCCGCGCCGGAGTACCAGAAGCGCGGCGGCGAGTACGTCGCGCCGTCCGACCCCACCGAAGAGATCGTGGCCGACATCTTTGCCCGCGTCCTCGGAATGGAACGGGTCTCGGTCGAGGACTCCTTCTTCGAGCTCGGTGGAGACTCCTTGTCCGCGATGCGGGTGATCGCCGAGATCAACACCGCCGTCGACGGCGCCCTGTCGGTGCGCACACTGTTCGACTCGCAGTCGGTCCGCAGCCTGAGCCAGCGGATCACCAGCGGTGCCGACACCGAGGCCGCCGCGGGCCCCGGCTTCGCGGCGGTGCACGGCGCCGACGCCAAGGAGGTGCACGCCCGCGACCTCACCTTGGACAAGTTCATCGACGCGACCACGCTGTCGACCGCGCCGACGCTACCCGGACCCAGCGCTGAGATCCGCACGGTTCTGCTGACCGGGGCGACCGGTTTCCTGGGTCGCTACCTGGCGCTGGAGTGGCTCGAGCAGCTGGAACAGGTCGACGGCAAGCTGATCTGCTTGGTGCGGGCCAAGTCCGACGAGGACGCATGGCAGCGCCTGGAGAAGACCTTCAACACCGGCGACCCGGAACTGCTCCGGCACTTCCAGGAATTGGCCGAAGAACACCTGCAGGTTGTCGCCGGCGACAAGGGCCAGGCCAACCTCGGCCTGACCGACGAGACGTGGCAGCGGCTGGCCGACACCGTCGATCTGATCGTCGACTCCGCTGCCGTGGTCAACGGCGTCCTGCCCTACAACGAGCTGTTCACCCCCAACGTGGGGGGCACCGCGGAGCTGCTCCGGTTGGCGCTTACTACAAAGAAGAAGCCGTACGCGTACGTGTCGACTTCAGACGTGGGCCGCCAGATCGACCCGGCGGCGTTCACCGAGGACGCCGACATCCGGGTCATCAGCGCCACCCGCGTCATCGACGGCGGCTACGCCAACGGGTACGGAAACAGCAAGTGGGCGGGCGAGGTCCTGCTGCGCGAGGCCCACGACCTGTGCGGTCTGCCGGTCTCGGTGTTCCGCTCCGACATGATCCTGGCCGACACCAGCTACGCCGGTCAGCTCAACGTGGCGGACATCTTCACCCGGATGATCCTGAGCGTCGTGGCCACCGGCACCGCCCCCAAGTCGTTCTATCAACTCGACGCGGACGGCAACCGGCAGAGCGCGCACTTCGACGGCCTGCCCGTCGAGTTCGTCGCCGAGGCGATCGCCAAACTGGGCGCCCAGGTGATGGACGGGTTCGAGACGTACCACGTGATGAACCCGCACGACGACGGCATCGGGCTCGACGAGTACGTCGACTGGCTGATCGAAGCGGGCTACCCGATCGAGCGCGTCGGCGACTTCGGCGAGTGGCTGCAGCGCTTCGAGGCCGGTCTGCGCGGCCTGCCCGAACGGCAGCGGCAGAACTCGGTACTGCAGATGTTGATGTTGCTGCTGCGGGACCCGAAGAACCTGCAGCCCGCCGAGCCGGCCCGGGGTGCCTTTGCCCCGACGGATCGCTTCCGCGCCGCGGTGCAGGAAGCCAAGGTCGGTTCCGACAACGACATCCCTCATGTCAGCGCTCCGGTGATCGTCAAGTACGCCACCGACCTGCAACTGCTCGGTTTGCTGTAATCCCTTCGGGGGTTCCGAAAGTGGCGTGGTCCATACGGGCCACGCCACTTTTGTGAATGCGCAATTGGCGTTATCGGCCCATGGGCTAGAAGCGGTGCTGCCTATAAGCCGGCGATAATGGGCGGTGTTGCGATGCGTCGCTTTCAAATCTCGAAACCCTAAAACCACTCCATACTGTATGTTGGTCTGCTGCTGTTAGTCAGTACTAGAAGTACGTTCATTGCGCTAATCACTAGGTTTTATCTACGTATTCGGCAATTGACGAGACATTAAGTTTGGATAACCCTGGACTAACAGGGTCGTCGTCTACTAGCGTTCCCAATGGCTGGACTCATGCTGACCAGACGGTCTTTGGGCTCGGTAAGCGTCGCCAGTTCGATGGCGAATCCGACGGCATTGAACAAGCCGCGGTCCTTGTCCGTGAAGATCTTGTCGGCGATATGCGTGTAGTCGGCTATGTGACCGGAGCCGCTGACCCGGCCGAGATTCGGGACCCGTTGGGTCAGCGGCTCCCCGCCGGTTGGTGCTCGGCGTGACCGTCGGCTTCCTGTTGATGACATGCGTTCACAACGGAAGTTGGTAATCGTGCGGGGCCTGATTTCGCTTACGCGCCGCGCTAGCGTGGCTGGTGATGGTCGACGAAGTGGAGCGCGGCTGGCAGTTCGTGATGGCTCCGCCGCTCAGCGCGCCCGGCGTCATGTCGATGGTGGGCTATCGCGCCCTGAATGTGGCTGAGATGGTGCATCGCGGCATGCCGTCGTCGACGTTGACATTCATCGTCAGCCTCGATGACGGCGTGGAATCCGCAGACACCACCGACGCGCTGACCGCTGCCCGGCCCAACCCGCTGGTCCTTGGCGGCCTGCATGTGCAGGTCAGCCACGTGCGGCAATGTCGCGGCCAGGCGGGTGTGCAGCTGGCGGTGCACCCGTTGGCGTCGCGTGCGCTGTTCGGCGTACCCAGCGCGGAGCTCCCCGTCACCGGCTTCGACGGGGTCGAAGTACTGGGCCCGCCCGCGGCCAGGCTCCCCGAGCGTGCCGCAGAAGCGCGCGAGTGGTCCGAGGTGTTCCGTCTTCGGCGACCTGCCGACCTCTTGTCGGAAGAGAGTCGTCAGATGCCGTGCACTCACTTCAACTTGGTCGGCCAACTCGGCCACCGGTATTCGGCCGGGCCGCACGGTCAACACCGTCGCCGCACCGACGGGCCTCCACGAGGTACCCAGCGACAGTTGCGATTCCAGCACGCGTCGGCGCGGATCGCGGCATCGGCGCGCGCGTACGGCCGGGTTGACTTGGCGGCGATCGCGGCCGACACGGGTTACTGCGACCAGGCGCACTTGACCCGCGAGTTCGTCAGGTTCGCCGGGGTACCGCCGAGGGCGTGGCTGGCCGACGAGTTCCGAAACATCCAAGACAGCGGCCACTCCTGGGCATCACAGTGTGACCATGACTACTTCGAATCCGACCGTCTGGTTAACGCTGCAAGCACATGACGCCCCCAAGCTCATCGACTACTACATCGACACACTCGGCTTCGTCGTCGCGGCACGTTACGGCGATGGCGACAGAGTCGACCATGCCCAATTGCTTTGGCCCGAAGGCAGCGGCGGCATCATGCTGGGCAGCTACAAGCACGGTGGGGACTGGTGTCGCGAACCGGGGACCGCCGGTGGCTACGTCGTCACCACGGACCCGAACGGTCTCTACGAGCGCGTCCTTTCACGCAAAGCCGATATCGTGCGCCCGCTCGCCAAAACGGATTACGGTGCAAACGAATTCGCCGTCCGCGATCCTGAAGGCAACTTGTGGTCATTCGGCGACTACGCTGGCGAACCTATGCCGAGCTGACGACCGAGAACCCGATGTCGCGCGGCTGAGGGCCTTGAGTTTTACCCTGTGCAAACACGTTGGGCACCAGCATTTCTCGCTATCGATGCGGGCGAGTCGGCGTTGCCCCTCCCGGGAAGGTTCCGCTGACTACCATGACGGTAGAACGCGACGGTCCCGCCAGCGCAAAGGAGTGCTCATCCGTGACAACAGCGCGCCTGCCTCAACTGCCACTCGACGAAGCCAAGGCCGCCGCCGACGAAGCGGCCGTCCCCAACTACATGGCCGAACTCAGCATCTTCCAGGTGCTGCTCAACCATCCGCCACTGGCGCGTGGCATCAACGACTTGCTGGCCACCATGCTTTGGCACGGTGCCCTCGACTCGCGGTTACGCGAGCTGGTGATCATGCGGATCGGCTGGCTCACCGGCTGCGATTACGAATGGACACAGCACTGGCGCGTCGCATCCCGGCTCGGCGTTCCGGCCGATGATCTGCTGGGCGTGCGGGATTGGCGCAACCATGCCGGGTTTGGGTCGATCGAGCGGGCCGTGCTCGCGGCCACCGACGACGTGGTGCGCCACGGCGCGGTCAGCGCCTCGAGCTGGGCCGCATGCGAACGCGAATTCCACGGTGATACAACGGTTCTCGTCGAATTGGTCACGGTCATCGGCGCCTGGCGGATGGTTGCGTCGATCCTGCAGAGCCTGGAGGTGCCGTTAGAGGAAGGCGTGTCGAGCTGGCCGCCGGACGGCCAGTCGCCCCGGTCTTAGCGCCGCCGTTCACGCATGAGTTTCCTACGCCCCGTGGCCGATTGACTTAGCAATCAATAACTCTTAGCGTCGGGCAATGAGAACCAGGGTCGCCGAGATGCTCGGAGTCGAATTCCCGATCTGCGCCTTCAGCCACTGCCGCGATGTGGTGGCCGCGGTGACCAACGCGGGCGGCTTCGGGATCCTGGGCGCCACCGCGCACAGCCCCCACCGCCTGCAGAACGAGCTGGCCTGGATCGAGGAGCAGACCGGGGGCAAGCCCTACGGAGTCGACCTGTTGTTGCCGCCCAAATATGTGGGTGCCGAGCAGGGCGGCATCGACACCACACGGGCCCGCACCCTGTTGCCCGACGAGCATCGCGCGTTCGTCGACGACCTGCTGGCCCGCTATGGCGTCACCGCGGCCGCCGAGGAAACGCGCGGATCCCTGGGTGGCCTGAACATCTCGCCCAAGAGCTACCAGCCACTGCTCGACGTCGCGTTTGCCAACAACATCCGGCTGATCGCCAGCGCACTCGGCCCGCCCCCGGCGGACCTCGTCGAACGCGCGCACGACCAGGACGTACTGGTGGCCGCCCTGGCCGGCACCACCCGGCACGCGCAACGGCACGCCGCCGCGGGCGTCGACCTGATCGTCGCGCAAGGCACCGAGGCGGGCGGTCATACCGGCGAGGTGGCGACCATGGTGTTGGTCCCCGAGGTCGTGGATGCCGTGGCACCGGTGCCCGTCCTGGCCGCCGGCGGAATCGCGCGCGGTCGCCAGATCGCGGCGGCCCTGGCCCTGGGCGCCGAGGGCGTGTGGTGCGGCTCGGTGTGGCTGACCACCGAAGAGGCCGAGACGGTGCCGGCGGTCAAGGAGAAATTCCTGGCCGCCACCTCGTCGGACACGGTGCGTTCGCGCTCGATGACGGGCAAGCCGGCGCGGATGCTGCGCACGGCCTGGACCGAGGAGTGGGAGCGGCCGGAAAACCCCGACCCGCTGGGCATGCCGCTGCAGACCGCGCTGATCACCGAGCCGCAGGTGCGCATCAACCAGGCCGCCGCCCACCAGGGCGCCAAGGCGCGTGAACTGGCCACCTACTTCGTCGGGCAGGTGGTGGGTTCGCTCGACCGGGTCCGCCCGACGCGCTCGGTGGTGCTCGACATGGTCGAAGAGTTCATCGACACCATCGCCCGGCTCGACGGCCTGGTCGAGAAGTGATGCCGGACTGCTCGGCAGCGCGCGTGCGATGACGCTTTCCTGACCCCTGCCGGGCCATACGTCCAGGTCAGCTCCGTGAACCTGGCCGAATGCTGTGTACCCCCCGAATGAATGCGTACAGAATCCGCGACACACTGTGCAGGGATTTGACCGCGTCATACCCGTCGTGCATTATCGGTCGGGTATGCACCTCGTTAGGTGAGGCGTCTACACGAATACAGGCCACTGACCCCGAACGTCGAAAGACGCCCCGGGTCAGGACAGCTCCTCCCGGCTTAAGGGTTGAGCCCAGGTGGCTTCCGGCTCGGATTGTTTCTCCAGGCCAGGACACGTCGTGTGGTGCCGAAGCTCTGACGAGAGGGGTGCGGATATCCGACGGTCGTCGGGTTCTGTTCCTTTGCTGCGCATAGATTGCATGCGACCCGCGCATGCGTCGTGACCGCGAGGAGGTGAGGGACACAATGCGTTCTAGCGATAGTCCGGATCGAAGTCCGAACTGTGTTTCGTCCCCATCCGGTCTCCGGCGCGACCTTCTCGGCTGAGTCGTCGCAACGCTAAGTGGTTATCGGCCAAGCGTTCTTGAGATCGGAACCGACACGGGACGGGACACGTCAGTCCAATCAATCCCCGTTGGATGTCCCCTCTAGGAGGCGATGATGACCGCAGCTCTGCACGACGAAGTGGTAACCGTAGCGCCCGCCCGCGCGCTGACCGTGGTGCGCGACACCGCCACGATTCCGGCTCCCGCTCAGGCTCCCGTGGCCACGGCCCGCCGCCGGGCCGACACCCCGCCTTTGGGCACCGGGGGCGACCCGCTGGTGGACGGCGCCGCGCGCCTGCTGAGCGTCCCGCTGCGTCACGTGTACGCCGCGCTGTGGCGGGTTGGCGTCCTCGAAGTCCGGGCCTGAAAGCCGACCTTCGATGGACGCCGAGCAACTCCTGCTCCAAGGGGTCGCTTGGTCGCAGACCTAGTTCTGCGCCTTGGCGACCCCTTGGAGTGCGCCCGGATTTGCGGGTCTTCGTAGAATCGACTTACTGGCGTCGATCCGGCCATCACCGGGGAGCCTTCGGAAGAACAGCCGTCCTGGCTCAGTAGAACCGAACGGGTAGGCCCGTCACAGCCGTCATCGAGTGGCCACGCGAAAGCGCGGCAAGCGGGGTGGTACCGCGGCGCTCGCGCAGCCAGCGCGTCGTCGTCCCCGGTTTGCACCGTGGCACAGGAGACAACGCGCACCGTGACCGACACATCCGGCCCCGAAGCCGACCGCGACGCTCAGCTCGTGGACTCCGTCCAGGCCTACCCCAAGCCGTCCGGTGGAGCGCCCGACTTCCCCGCACTCGAACTCGAGGTGCTCGACTACTGGGCCCGCGACGACACCTTCCGTGCCAGCATTGCCCGCCGTGACGGGGCACCGGAATACGTGTTCTATGACGGCCCGCCGTTCGCCAACGGGCTGCCGCACTACGGGCACCTGCTCACCGGCTACGTCAAGGACATCGTCCCGCGATACCGCACCATGCGCGGCTACAAGGTGGAGCGCCGCTTCGGCTGGGACACCCACGGACTGCCGGCCGAACTCGAAGTCGAGCGCCAGCTGGGAATCACCGACAAATCGCAGATCGACGACATGGGCATCGCCGCGTTCAACGACGCCTGCCGCGCTTCGGTGCTGCGCTACACCGACGAGTGGCAGGCCTACGTCACCCGCCAGGCCCGCTGGGTCGACTTCGACAACGACTACAAGACGCTGGACCTGCCCTACATGGAGTCGGTGATCTGGGCGTTCAAGCAGCTCTGGGACAAGGGCCTGGCCTACGAGGGCTACCGGGTGCTGCCCTACTGCTGGCGCGACGAAACCCCGTTGTCCAACCACGAATTGCGGATGGACGACGACGTGTACCAGAGCCGCCAGGACCCCGCCCTCACGGTGGGGTTCAAGGTGGTCGGCGGTGCGCTGGACGGGGCTCACCTGCTGGTGTGGACGACGACGCCGTGGACCCTGCCCTCCAACCTCGCCGTCGCCGTCAACCCCGACGTGACCTACGTCGAGGTCAACGCGGACGGCCGTCGATTCGTCCTCGCGCAACCCCGGCTGGGCGCCTACTCCCGCGAGTTGGGGGAAGAACCCGAGATCCTGGCCACCCATCGCGGCGCCGACCTGCTCGGCACGCGGTACCTGCCGCCGTTCCCGTATTTCATGGCCGGGGAACCGGGAAGAGAGGAAGCGTTTCAGGTGCTGCCCGGTGAGTTCGTCACCACCGAGGACGGTACCGGCATCGTGCACATGGCGCCGGCCTACGGCGAGGACGACATGGCGACCACCGACAAGGTCGGCATCGTCCCGGTCACGCCGGTCGATTCCAAAGGACGGTTCGACGCAGAGGTCCCGGATTACCAGGGACAGCATGTCTTTGACGCCAACCCGCACATCATCCGCGACCTGAAGAACGGCAGCGGACCCGCCGCGGCCAACGGGGCGGTGCTGCTGCGCCACGAAACCTACGAGCACCCCTACCCGCACTGCTGGCGATGCCGCAATCCGCTGATCTATCGTGCGGTGTCGTCGTGGTTCGTCGCGGTCACCCAATTCCGGGACCGCATGGTCGAACTCAACCAGCAGATCACCTGGTATCCCGAGCATGTCAAGGACGGTCAGTTCGGCAAGTGGCTGCAGGGCGCCCGCGACTGGTCGATCTCACGAAACCGCTACTGGGGCACCCCGATTCCGGTGTGGAAGTCCGATGACCCCGCGTACCCGAGAATCGATGTCTACGGCAGCCTCGACGAACTCGAACGCGACTTCGGGGTGCGGCCCACCAACCTGCACCGGCCGTTCATCGACGAGTTGACCCGGCCCAATCCCGACGACCCGACCGGCGCTAGCACGATGCGGCGCATCCCCGACGTGCTCGACGTGTGGTTCGACTCGGGTTCCATGCCCTATGCGCAGGTGCACTTCCCGTTTGACAACGAGGAGTGGTTCGACACCCACTATCCCGGTGACTTCATCGTCGAGTACATCGGGCAGACCCGCGGCTGGTTCTACACGCTGCACGTGCTGGCCACCGCGCTCTTCGACCGCCCCGCATTCAAAACCTGTGTGGCACATGGCATCGTGCTGGGATCCGACGGCCAGAAGATGAGCAAGTCGCTGCGCAATTATCCCGATGTCAGCGAGGTGTTCGACCGCGACGGATCCGACGCCATGCGCTGGTTTTTGATGGCCTCACCGATCCTGCGCGGCGGCAACCTCATCGTCACCGAGCAGGGCATCCGCGAGGGCGTGCGCCAGGTGCTGCTGCCGTTCTGGAACGCCTACAGTTTTCTGGCGCTCTACGCGCCCAAAGTCGGTACCTGGCGTACCGATTCAACGCAGGTGCTGGACCGCTACATCCTGGCCAAGCTCGCCGAACTGCGCGACGACCTGACCCACGAAATGGACACCTGCGATATCTCGCGGGCCTGCGAGCAGCTGCGCCAGTTCACCGAGGCGCTGACGAACTGGTATGTGCGGCGGTCGCGTTCACGGTTCTGGGAAGAAGATGTCGATGCCATCGACACCCTGCACACCGTGCTGGAGGTGACCGCGCGGCTGGCCGCGCCGCTGCTGCCGTCGGTGACCGAGATCGTCTGGCGCGGCCTGACTTCTGCGCGGTCGGTGCACCTGACCGATTGGCCGCAGGCCGGCGACGTGCCCGCCGACCCCGACCTGGTCGCCGCGATGGATCAGGTCCGCGAAGTCTGCTCGGCCGCGTCCTCGCTGCGTAAGGCCAAGAAGTTGCGGGTGCGGTTGCCGCTGCCGAAACTGACGGTGGCGGTAGAGAATCCGCAGCGACTGGAGCCGTTCGTCGACCTCATCGCGGACGAACTCAACGTCAAGAGTGTTGAGCTGACCGATGCGATCGACACCTATGGCCGTTTCGAGCTCACCGTCAACGCGCGGGTGGCCGGGCCGCGGCTGGGCAAGGACGTGCAGGCGGCCATCAAGGCGGTCAAGGCGGGGGAGGGCGTCGTCAATCCGGACGGCACCCTGACCGCCGGCCCCGCGGTGCTGCAACCCGAGGAATACAGCTCACGGCTGGTCGCGGCCGACCCGGAATTCACCGCGGCCCTGCCCGGCGGGGCGGGCCTGGTGGTGCTGGACGGCACCGTCACCCCGGAACTTGAGGCCGAAGGCTGGGCCAAGGACCGGATCCGCGAATTGCAGGAGCTGCGCAAGTCGACCGGTTTGGAGGTGTCCGACCGGATTTCGGTGGTGATGGCGGTGCCCGCCGGGCGCGCCGACTGGGCGCGCACCCACCGCGAACTCATCGCGGGTGAAATCCTGGCCACCAGTTTCGAATTCGGCGATCCGGCCGACGGTGCCGAAATCGGTGACGGGGTGCGGGTGAGCATCGCCAAGGCCTGAGCGCTCGCGGCGGTCAGCTTCTGGATCGCAGTGCCCGGTGGGCATGCGCCCAGAACGGCATGCCCGCCACCACGGTCGCCCCGGCGGCGATGACGCCGACGGCGACGTCGACGCTCTCGCGGCCATCCGACGCCCAATAGACATCCTTGAGGTCCAACAGCAGCGCCAGTTCGTCGACGATCATGGCGTTGGCGGCGCCGTACGCCACCGCCGCCGCGGGGTGCTGCCGTTGCTTGTCGCTTCCGCGTAGGCCCACACCGGCCACCGTCGCCAGCATCCCGATGCCGATGTTGTAGTGGTGGAAGTGCTTGCCGCCCAAGGACACACCACCTCCGGATGGACCATGCCCGGCCCGGATCCAGTGGGTGAGGCCGCGCAGCCCGGCGAAGGTCAGGGTGAACGACGTCCAGGCCAGCACGGTGGCCTGCTCGCCGGGTTGCAGGCGCTGATTCCATTGATGGCGCAGCCGCGCCCACCGCGTCGCGGTCGGCGCACCCCCCGGCGGAACGGCCGCGTCGGCAGGCCCGGTGTGCATGGCCATGCCAAAACGTTAGTCCTACTGGCCCGTCGCGTGGGACCTAGCATCGATCGTGTGGAGTCGCGGTGGGTGCTGCACCTGGACATGGACGCGTTCTTCGCGTCCGTCGAGCAGCTCACCCGCCCGACGCTGCGCGGACGCCCGGTGCTCGTCGGCGGTTTGGGTGGGCGCGGCGTGGTGGCCGGTGCCAGCTACGAGGCGCGCGTCTTCGGGGCGCGGTCGGCCATGCCCATGCATCAGGCCCGCCGGCTGGTGGGCGTGAGCGTGGTGGTACTGCCCCCGCGCGGCGTGGTGTACGGCCTGGCCAGCCGGCGCGTCTTCGACACCATTCGCGCCGTGATGCCCGTCGTGGAGCAATTGTCCTTCGACGAGGGATTCGGCGAACCCGCCCAACTCGCCGGGGCGTCCGCCGAGGACGTCGAGGCGTTCTGCGAGGATTTGCGGCGACGCGTCCGGGATCGCACCGGGCTGATCGCCTCGGTGGGCGCCGGTTCGGGTAAGCAGATCGCCAAGATCGCCTCCGGACTGGCCAAGCCCGACGGGATTCGGGTGGTGCGCCGCGCCGAAGAACGCCCGCTGCTGGGCGGGCTGCCGGTGCGCCGGCTGTGGGGGATCGGCCCGGTCGCCGAGGAGAGGCTGCACCGCCTCGGCATCGAGACCATCGGCGAGCTGGCGGCGCTGACCGAGGCCGAGGCGGCCAACATCCTGGGCGCCACGATCGGGCCGGCGCTGCACCGGCTGGCCCGCGGTATCGATGACCGCCCGGTCGCCGAGCGCGCCGAAGCCAAGCAGATCAGCTCCGAATCGACGTTCGCCGTCGACCTGACCAGCCTCGAGCAGCTACGTGAGGCCATCGAGCCGATCGCCGAGCACGCCCATCACCGCCTGCTGCGCGACGGCCGCGGCGCGCGCACCGTCACGGTCAAGTTGAAGAAATCGGACATGAGCACGCTGACCCGGTCGGCGACGCTGCCGTATGCGACCACCGAGGTCGCCACGCTGGTCGGTCAGGCCCGCCGGCTCCTGCTCGATCCGCGCGAGATCGGGCCCATTCGCCTTCTGGGCGTAGGCTTTTCGGGGCTGAGCGACGTACGTCAGGAATCGCTGTTTCCGGACCTGGATCTGCCGGAGCCGCAACAGGATTCACCGTCCGTGGAAACCGCATCCGAGGCCATGTTCGCCCCGGGGGCGGACGAGGCCGGTTGGCGGGTGGGAGACGATGTGGCCCACCGCGACCTCGGGCACGGCTGGGTGCAGGGCGCCGGGCACGGCGTGGTCACCGCGCGGTTCGAAACCCGCAGCTCCGGGCCGGGCCCGGCCCGGACATTTCCCGCCGACAGCGGCGACCTGGTCCGCGCGAACCCGGTCGATTCACTGGATTGGCCCGATTATGTCGGTGGGCTGCAGGCCGACGCGCTGTCAGCCCCACCGCGCGATGACGTCGGCGACCGGTAGCTTTGCGGCCAGTGCGGCGATCAACAGAACGCGCGCCTGAGGCGGCCGCAACCTCGGCACCATCACCGCCCCGGCGGCCGCCATGTCATGCCCGGGGCCGTAGCTGGCGCCGACCCGTCCGCCGGGGACTCGGGTGGACACCGCGACGACGACCCCGTTGCCGCAGTGCCGGCGCACCGCGTCGACCACGGCGGGCCCGGCGTTTCCCGAACCCAACGCCTCGAGCACCACGGCCTGCGCCCCGGCGGCCACGCACGCATCGAGTGCCACCCCGTCACTGCCCAGGTACGCCGCGACGATGTCGACGCGCGGCGCGGTGCCGGCCCGCAGATCGCCGAGGTACGGGCGCGTCTTCGGGCCGGCCAGTGCCGGGTCCCCGGCCACGGCACCGAGCAGCTGACCGGTGAAACCGCCCAGGTCCTCGGTGGCCACCTTGCTCATGCCCAGCGGTTGCAGCACCCGGCCGGCGAAGCACATCACCACGCCCAGGCCACGGGCGGCCGGGCTCGCCGCCACGGCCAGGGCGTCGCGCACATTCGCCGGGCCGTCCGCGTCGGGGGCGTCGGCGCTGCGCATGGCGCCGGTCAGCACGACCGGGGCCTGGCCCGCATAGGTGAGATCGAGCCACAGCGCGGTTTCCTCCATGGTGTCGGTGCCGTGCAGGACGACCACACCGTCGGCACCGGCGTCGACCGCGGCCGTCACCGCGTCGCGGATGCGGTCCCAATCGGCCAGTGTCAGCTCGGAGCTGTCCACCGCCAGCAGGTCAACGACGTCGACATCGTGTTCAGCGCGGAAGGGCGCGGTCAGATCAGCCCCGCTGTACGAGGGTCGGTGCACCCCGTCGGCGCCGGTGCCGGTCGATATCGTGCCCCCGGTGGCGATCACGGTGAGGCGGGCCATGCTGGCATCATTGCGCATCGCCGCTGCGCGAACATGGCTAGCCTGCGTGGGGCAGTAGGAGATGATGGGGAAGTGCCTGAAGAACCAACGAACTCGACTGAGCCGGTGACCTCAGCCGAAGAGGCTGGTGGGGCCGCCCCGGCTGAGCGGGACGCGGAGCCCGCGACCGTCGCGCCGCCGCGGCGGCTGCGGCTGCTGCTGTCCATCGCGGGAATCGTCCTGGCCCTCGACGTCGTCACCAAGGTCCTTGCCGTCAAGCTGCTGCCGCCGGGCCAGCCGGTGCCGATCATCGGCGACACGGTGACCTGGACGCTGGTGCGCAATTCGGGTGCGGCGTTCTCGATGGCGACCGGTTACACCTGGGTGCTGACCCTGATCGCGACCGGAGTGGTGGTCGGCATCTTCTGGATGGGGCGCCGGCTGGTGTCACCCTGGTGGGCGGTGGGCCTGGGCATGATCCTCGGCGGCGCCATGGGCAACCTGGTGGATCGTTTCTTCCGCGCCCCCGGACCGCTTCGCGGGCACGTCGTGGACTTCTTGTCGGTCGGCTGGTGGCCGGTGTTCAACGTCGCCGATCCCTCGGTGGTCGGTGGGGCCATCCTGCTGGTGGTGTTGTCGATCTTCGGGTTCGACTTCGATTCGGTTGGCCGGCGCACCGCCGACGGCGACTCTGGGGGCCGGCGCGAGGACGACGGCGACTCTGGGGGCCGGCGCGAGGACGACGGCGACTCCGGAGACCGCGCGGGTGAGTGACCGCTCGATGCCGGTCCCGGAGGGACTGGCGGGGATGCGCGTCGACGCCGGGCTGGCACGGCTGCTGGGGCTGTCGCGCAGCGCGGCGGCGGCGCTCGCCGAAGACGGCGGGGTGGAGCTCGACGGAGTCCAGGCCGGCAAGTCCGACCGCCTGACCGGCGGTGCCTGGCTGCAGGTGCGCCTGCCCGAGGCGCCGGCGCCCCCGCAGAACACGCCGGTCGACATCGAGGGCATGACGATCCTGTACTCCGACGACGACATCGTCGCGGTCGACAAGCCGGCGGCGGTGGCCGCGCACGCGTCGGTGGGCTGGACCGGACCCACGGTGCTCGGTGGCCTGGCCGCCGCCGGTTACCGGATCACCACATCGGGGGTGCCCGAGCGGCAGGGGATCGTGCATCGCCTCGACGTCGGCACGTCCGGGGTGATGGTGGTGGCGCTGTCCGAGCGCGCCTACACCCTGCTCAAGCGGGCGTTCAAACAGCGCACCGTGGACAAGCGCTATCACGCGCTGGTGCAGGGACATCCGGACCCGTCCAGCGGGACCATCGACGCGCCGATCGGACGTCACCGCGGCGGCGAATGGAAGTTCGCGGTCACCAAGGACGGCCGGCACAGCCTCACCCATTACGACACCGTGGAAGCCTTCGTCGCCGCCAGCCTGCTCGACGTGCACCTGGAAACGGGCCGCACCCACCAGATCCGGGTGCATTTCTCCGCGCTGCATCACCCGTGCTGCGGCGACCTCGTCTACGGCGCCGACCCCAAGCTCGCGAAAAAGCTTGGCCTGCAACGCCAATGGCTACATGCCCGCTCGCTGTCGTTCGCCCATCCCGCCGACGGCAGGCGGATCGAGATCGTCAGCCCCTACCCGCCCGATCTGCAACACGCGCTGGATGTGTTGCGCGACGAGGGCTGACTCACCGGGGCTTGCGGGCCTCGACGAGAAGCCGCACCGAGTGGGTGACGAACGGACCGTCGGATTCGATGCGCTCGTGCAGTTCGGCCAGCCGGTCGCGGTAGCGCTGCACGGTGAAGTCGGGCACCGCCCAGATCACCTTGCGCAGGAAGTACACGACGGCGCCCACGTCGAAGAACTCGGCCCGCATCCGCTCCATCCGCACATCCACGATCTGCAGCCCGGCGGCCTCGGCCTGTGCGCGCACGGCGTCCGGGTGAAACTCGGCCCATTTCTTTGGCTGCGGACCGATGAAGTACTCGACCAGCTCGCCCGTCGTGGCGGGGCCGATGTGCTGCGCGAAGTAGGTGCCGCCCGGCCGGAGCACGCGACGGATCTCGGTCCACCAGACCGAGATCGGGTGACGCGTGGTCACCAGGTCGAACGCGTCGTCGGCGAACGGCAGCGGCGGCTCATCCCGGGTCGCGACGACCACCACGCCGAGCGGATGCAGGCGCCGGGTGGCCAGGGCCGCGTTGGGCGGCCACGTCTCGATGGCCGCCATGGTGGGCGGGAACGGTGCCGCACCGGACAGCACCTCCCCGCCGCCGGTGTGAATGTCCAGCGCGGCCGACACCGTCGCCAGCCGGCTCCTCAGTAGCCGCTGGTAGCCCCACGACGGGCGTTCCTCGGTGGCCCGGCCGTCCAGCCACGAAAAATCCCAGCCGTCGACCGGGGCGGCGTCCGCCTCGGCGATCAGGTCGTCAAATGTGCGCCGCATGCCAGGCATGCTAGGCACTGTTGCCTGCCCGTAAGCCGAGATTGCCGTCCTTGGCCGTCTTAGTCGCCCCGGCTACAGCCCTTACGGTGATCTGGACGGACCGGTCAGACCGTGACCTTGCCGGCGTCGCCGGTCGCGATCTCGGGAGCCAACGGCGCGATCGCGCCGAGTATCTCGGTCACCGTCTCGGACGGCACGCCGGCGCCGGCCAGCGCGTCGGCCAAATGCCCGGCCACCAAACTGAAGTGGTGCATGGTGATCCCGCGGCCCTGGTGTACCTGCTTCATCGGTGCGCCGGTGTAGGGCTGCGGGCCGCCCAGGGCGGCGGCGAAGAACTCCGCCTGTTTGCCCTTGAGGCGGTTCATATTCGTGCCGGAGAAAAAGCCGGCCAGTTGCTCGTCGGCAAGCACCCGAACGTAGAAGTCCTCGACCACGACTTCGATCGCCTCGTGCCCACCGATCCGGTCGTAGATGGGTGCCGGTGCGGACTTGCGGAAGCGCGCCAGAATTTTCATAAGCACGATTGGAGCATCTCGGCGTTGCTCGTCAGTTAGTGCGCGATCACGCCCGGATTGCCCTGTGTAACAAGCCGATTGCCCACTGCTGGCGGTTGTTCTCGGCGCAACGTGAGAGTCGGTGTCGCGTTACATGACCGCAATCTGTACCGGGCCGGTCCGCTGATGTCCTAGGTTGGCTTAATGATGCACGTCACATCACTCGCGCAGCCCCGCAAGGCGGTCGTGGTCAACGGGCAGGCCAGTTGCGGCCGGGGGGCTCACATCATCAGGAGCGAAGCCGATGAATCTTGGTGACTTAACGAACTTGGTGGAGAACTCGCTCGGGGGCCTGGTGGAGAAACCACTGGCGGCGGTGTCTCACATCGTCAACACCCCGAACTCGGCCGGACGGTATCGACCGTTTTATCTGCGGAATCTGCTCGACGCGGTGCAGGGCCGCACCCTCGAGGACGCCGTCGCGGGCAAGACCGCCCTGATCACCGGCGGGTCCTCGGGCATCGGTGAGGCCGCCGCGAAGAAGATCGCGGAATCCGGCGGCGCGGTGGCGCTGGTGGCCCGTACCCGGGAAAATCTCGAGAAGGTCGCCGACGAGATCCGCGATAACGGTGGGACCGCCCACGTCTACCCGTGCGACCTGACCGACATGGACGCCATCGCCGCGATGGCCGATCAGGTGCTCGACGACCTGGGTGGCGTCGACATCCTGATCAACAACGCGGGGAAGTCGATCAGGCGCTCGCTGGAGCTGTCCTACGACCGGATCCACGACTATCAGCGGACCATGCAGCTGAACTACCTGGGCGCGGTCCAGCTGATCCTCAAGTTCATCCCCGGGATGCGCGAGCGGGGATACGGCCACGTGCTCAACGTGTCCTCGGTCGGAGTGCAGACCCGCGCGCCGCGCTTCGGGGCCTACATCGCCAGCAAGGCCGCCCTGGACAGTCTGTGCGACGCGCTGCAGGCCGAAACCGTGAACGACGACGTGCGGTTCACCACGGTGCACATGGCGCTGGTGCGCACGCCGATGATCAGCCCGACCACGCTCTACGACAAGTTCCCGGCGCTGACGCCCGAGCAGGCGGCCGGCGTGATCGCCGACGCGATCGTGCACCGGCCGCGCCGGGCCAGCTCGCCGTTCGGGCAGTTCGCCGCCGTCGCCGATGCGGTCAACCCGGCGGTGATGGATCGGGTGCGCAATCGGGCGTTCGCCATGTTCAGCGACTCCAGTGCCGCTAAAGGAGATGAATCATCAACCGACACAACGGAATTCGATAAGCGCAGCGAGAACTTCGTGCGGGCGACCCGCGGGATACATTGGTGACACCATGAGCCTTCCAAAACCTGACATTCAGACCACCGTTGTCATCACCGGCGCCTCGTCGGGTATCGGCGCCGAACTGGCTCGCGGATTGGCCCGCCGCGGCTTCCCGCTGTTGCTGGTCGCGCGGCGCCGCGAGCGCCTCGACGATCTGGCCAACGAGGTGGGCCAGGAATACTCGGTCGCCGTCGAGGTGCTGCCCCTGGATCTCAGCGACGGCAAGGCTCGCGCCAAACTGACGAACCGGCTGCGCAGCGAATCGATCGCCGGGCTGTGCAACAGCGCCGGTTTCGGCACCAGCGGGGTGTTTCACGAGTTGCCGGTGGACCGCGAGAGCGAGCAGGTCACCCTCAACGCGCTGGCGTTGATGGAGCTCACCCACGCGACGCTGCCCGGCATGGTCGAGCGCGGCGCCGGCGCGGTGATGAACATCGCGTCGATCGCGGGATTTCAGCCGGTTCCCTACATGGCGGTGTATTCGGCCAGCAAGGCGTTCGTGCAGACGTTCTCCGAAGCGGTGCACGAGGAGTTGCACGGAACGGGGGTGTCGGTCACCTGCCTGTGCCCGGGACCGGTGCCGACCGAGTGGGCCGAGATCGCCAACGCCGAGCGGTTCAGCATCCCCATCGCTCAGGTCTCGCCGCGCGACGTGGCCGAGGCGGCCATCGGCGGCATGCTGTCCGGCCGTCGCACGGTGGTGCCCGGCGTGGTGCCCAAGGTGGTCAGCACCGGCGGGCGGTTCGTGCCGCGCAGTTTGCTGTTGCCCGGCATCCGGATCGGCAACCGATTCCGCGGCGGTCCCACGACCTGACGACCTCGCCGGTCAGAGCGGGCCGATCACACCCGCCACATGCGTCTCTCCGCCGGACGGGTGGCGAAATGCCCGCCTTTGAGCGACAACTGGTGGCCGCGGATCGGGTTGCCGGCGGGCTGCCGGCGCGTCGTCTCCCGTTGTCGCGCAAAGGCGGGCAACGGACCATGTCCCTGGGCGGTGAGACCCCAGTGGCGGATGTGACGAAGCGCTAGGCTCAGGCGGTGGCTGCTGTGGACCTGACCGCCGATGTCCCGATGACCCCGCAGGACATGTGGGACCACGTCGCCGATCTCTCCGACCTGGGCGACTGGCTGGTGATGCACGAGGCATGGCGCAGCGACCTGCCCGACGAGATCGCCGAGGGCACCCAGATCGTCGGGGTGGCGCGGGCCAAAGGCCTCCGCAACCGCGTGACCTGGACGGTGACCAAGTGGGACCCGCCGCACGAGGTGGCGATGTCGGGGTCCGGCAAAGGCGGGGCCAAATACGCCGTCACGCTCACGGTGCGGCCCACGGGCGACGGATCGACGCTGGGTGTGCGCCTCGAACTGGGTGGGCGGGCGCTGTTCGGTCCGGTGGGTTCGGCGGCGGCGCGTGCCGTCAAAGGCGACGTGCAGAAGTCGCTGAAGAACTTCGTCGAGTTGTACGGGTAAGAGGCCCGGGGCGATCGCAAGCGCGGCGGGAACCGGGCGCAGCGGGTCGTCACCGAATCATCGAGACACACGCGGCGACACGCCGAACTCGTGTCGGTCCGCGGTCATAGACTGGCGTCCCTATGACCGGTTCGTTGCCTCCTCACGCGAGCGTTCGTCGCGAGTCGTCGTTCGTGCACCTGCATAACCACACCGAGTACTCGATGTTGGACGGTGCCGCGAAGATCACGCCGATGCTGGCCGAGGTGGACCGGCTGCAAATGCCCGCGGTCGGGATGACCGACCACGGAAACATGTTCGGCGCCAGCGAGTTCTACACCGCGGCGACCAAGGCCGGGATCAAGCCCATCATCGGCGTCGAGGCCTACATCGCGCCGGCCTCGCGCTTCGACACTCGGCGGATCCTGTGGGGTGACCCCGGCCAGAAGTCCGACGACGTGTCGGGCAGTGGCTCCTACACGCACATGACGATGGTGGCCGAGAACGCCACCGGCCTGCGCAACCTGTTCAAGCTGTCCTCGCTGGCGTCCTTCGAGGGCCAGCTCGGCAAGTGGTCGCGGATGGACGCCGAGATCATCGCCGAACACGCCGACGGCATCATCGCCACCACCGGCTGCCCGTCGGGTGAGGTGCAGACCCGGCTGCGGCTGGGCCACGAGCGCGAGGCGCTGGAATCGGCCGCCAAGTGGCGCGAGATCTTCGGCGCCGACAACTACTTCCTGGAGCTGATGGACCACGGGCTGTCCATCGAGACGCGGGTCCGCGAAGGCCTGCTGGAGATCGGCCGCAAGCTGGGCATCCCGCCGCTGGCCACCAACGACTGCCACTACGTCACCCGCGACGCCGCCCACAACCACGAGGCGCTGCTGTGCGTGCAGACCGGCAAGACGCTCTCGGACCCCAACCGGTTCAAGTTCGACGGCGACGGCTACTACCTGAAGTCGGCCGCCGAGATGCGCCAGATCTGGGACGACGAGGTTCCCGGCGCCTGCGACTCCACCCTGCTGATCGCCGAGCGGGTGCAGTCCTACGACGAGGTGTGGGCGCCGCGCGACCGGATGCCGATCTTCCCGGTGCCCGAGGGACACGACCAGGCCACCTGGCTGCATCACGAGGTGCTCGCCGGGCTGCAGCGCCGTTTCCCGTCCGGTGTCGGGCAGGACTACATCGAGCGGGCCGAGTATGAAATCAAGGTCATCTGCGACAAGGGCTTTCCGTCCTACTTCCTGATCGTCGCCGACCTGATCAACTACGCACGCTCGGTCGACATCCGGGTGGGACCCGGCCGCGGCTCGGCGGCGGGCTCGCTGGTGGCCTACGCGCTGGGCATCACCAACATCGACCCGATCCCGCACGGTCTGCTGTTCGAGCGCTTCCTCAACCCGGAGCGTCCGTCGGCACCCGACATCGATATCGACTTCGACGACCGTCGCCGCGGCGAGATGGTGCGCTACGCCGCCGAAAAGTGGGGCTCGGACCGCGTCGCCCAGGTCATCACCTTCGGCACCATCAAAACCAAGGCGGCGCTTAAGGATTCGGCCCGTATCCACTACGGCCAGCCCGGGTTCGCGATCGCCGACCGGATCACCAAGGCGCTGCCGCCGCCGATCATGGCCAAAGACATTCCGCTGTCGGGCATCACCGATCCTGGCCATGAGCGGTTCAAGGAGGCCGCCGAGGTCCGCGGTCTCATCGAGACCGATCCGGACGTGCGCACCATCTACCAGACCGCGCGCGGCCTGGAAGGCTTGATCCGCAACGCCGGCGTGCACGCGTGCGCGGTGATCATGAGCAGTGAGCCGCTGACCGAGGCCATCCCGCTGTGGAAGCGGCCCCAGGACGGGGCCATCATCACCGGCTGGGACTACCCGTCGTGTGAGGCAATCGGCCTGCTGAAGATGGACTTCCTGGGCCTGCGGAACCTGACGATCATCGGCGACGCGCTGGAAAACATCAAGACCAACAGGGGAATCGACCTCGACCTGGAGTCGGTGCCGCTGGACGACGAGCCCACCTACGAGCTGCTCGGCCGCGGTGACACCCTGGGCGTCTTCCAGCTGGACGGCGGCCCGATGCGAGATCTGTTGCGCCGCATGCAGCCCACCGAATTCAACGACATCGTCGCGGTGCTGGCGCTGTACCGGCCCGGGCCGATGGGCATGAACGCCCACAACGATTACGCCGACCGCAAGAACGGTCGACAGGCGGTCAAGCCGATCCACCCGGAGCTCGAGGAGCCGCTGCGCGAAATCCTGGCCGAGACGCACGGCCTGATCGTCTACCAAGAGCAGATCATGCTAATCGCCCAGAAGGTCGCCTCCTACACGATGGGTAAGGCCGACGCGCTGCGTAAGGCGATGGGTAAGAAGAAGCTCGAGGTGCTCGAGGCCGAGTACAAGGGCTTCTACGAAGGCATGACGGCCAACGGCTTCTCCGAAAAAGCGGTGAAAGCGTTGTGGGACACCATTCTTCCGTTCGCCGGGTACGCGTTCAACAAGTCACACGCGGCCGGCTACGGCCTGGTCTCCTATTGGACCGCCTACCTGAAGGCCAACTATCCGGCCGAGTACATGGCCGGCCTGCTGACGTCGGTGGGCGACGACAAGGACAAGGCCGCGGTCTACCTGGCCGACTGCCGCAAGCTCGGCATCACGGTGCTGCCGCCGGACGTCAACGAGTCCCTGGTGAACTTCGCGTCGGTCGGGAAGGACATCCGCTTCGGGCTGGGGGCGGTGCGCAACGTCGGCGCCAACGTCGTGGGCTCGCTGATCGGCACCCGCAACGGCAAGGGCAAGTTCACCGACTTCTCGGATTACCTGAACAAGATCGACGTCGCGGCCTGCAACAAGAAGGTCACCGAGTCGTTGATCAAGGCCGGCGCCTTCGACTCGCTGGGACATGCCCGCAAGGGCCTGTTCCTGGTGCACACCGACGCGGTCGACTCGGTGCTGGGCACCAAGAAGGCCGAGGCGATGGGCCAGTTCGACCTGTTCGGCGGCGGCAGTGACGGCAGCGTCACCGACTCTGTGTTCAACATCAAGGTGCCCGACGACGAGTGGGAGGACAAGCACAAGCTCGCCCTGGAGCGAGAAATGCTGGGCCTGTATGTGTCCGGGCATCCGCTCAACCAAGTGGCGCACCTGCTGACCGCGCAGGTCGACACCCAGATTCCGGCCATCCTCGACGGCGATGTCCCCAACGACACCCAGGTGCGGGTGGGCGGCATCCTCGCGTCGGTCAACCGTCGGGTCAACAAGAACGGAATGCCTTGGGCATCAGCCCAATTAGAGGACCTCACCGGTGGCATCGAGGTGATGTTCTTCCCGCAGGCGTACTCCGTGCACGGGGCCGACATCGCCGACGACGTCGTGGTGCTGATCAAGGCGAAGGTGTCGCTGCGCGACGACCGCGTCGCGCTGATCGCCAACGAGCTTGTGGTGCCCGACTTTTCCAGTGCGCAGCCGAACCGGCCGCTGGCGGTCAGCCTGCCGACGCGGCAGTGCACCATCGACAAGGTCACCGCGCTCAAGCAGGTGCTGGCCCGCCACCCCGGCACGGCTCAGGTGCACCTGCGGCTGATCAGCGGGGACCGGATCACCACGCTGGAACTGGATGCCTCGCTTCGGGTTACGCCATCGCCGGCGCTGATGGGGGATCTCAAGGCGCTGCTCGGCCCGGGCTGCCTAGGCGGGTAACCCCAGCGCCGCCTGGTGGTCGTGGGTCGGGATGATCGTGGCCGCGTGCCGCGCCAGGTGCAGGCGCTGCAGGGTCTTGAAGGTCTCTTCGCGGTCCTCGTCCACCAAAACACCCGGATAGCTTGACTTTTGGCGGACCTTCTCGATCTGCATCGCGTGCCAGGCCGCGTCACCGGCGATGAGGATCCACCCCCGCCCGGTGTGGGCGAGCACCCCGACGCTGCCCGGAGTGTGTCCGGCAAGGTCGACCAGCAGCACGGACTGGTCACGGAAGAGATCGTGGCTTGCGGTAAAGGTCAGTACAGGCGGCCCATCCAGGTCGTATTCGCTGACCGGCCTGCCGCGCAGCGAATCACGCACGCCACCGACGGGCGCGACAAGACCGGAACTGATCCATTCATGTTCGCCGCGGTGCAGGCGTACGGGAAGATCCGGCAGGTCCAGCAGACCCGAGACGTGGTCCCAATGCGCGTGGGTGGGCAAGGCGAAATCCAGGTGCGGCGCGTCGGGCAGCTGAGCCAATGCGGTGACGGTGGGGATGGTGCTGTCCGGCGGGCGGACGGCGACCCGTAACACCGCGGGCAGTTGGGCGATGGCGCGCTGGTCGACATCGAGGCACACCGCGGGGTCGACGATGAACGTCGCTTCGGAGTGACAGACGACGAACGACGTCAGGGAGTTCTCGACGCGGGCCGGTGTGAAGGTGCCCTCGACGATCGCGGCGGTCGGCACCGAACGTGGCACTTGGGGCAGCGCGGTCACCGTCACGGTGCCGCCGGGAGCCGGTAGGCCCGCGTCCACGACGCTGCGGATGAACCGCTCGTCGGGCCGCCTCGGGCGGACCATGCCAAGCACCAGTCCTGCTGCGGCACCGCAGCATTGGAGAATGCCGGGGGAGCGGACCGGGTCGGACACCGGTGGTCGCGTCATGGCAGCTCCACCCGCACGATGACGCTGCCCGGCCACACCCCGCGGTCGCGGGCGCGCCGTAACTTCTCGCGCGCGCAGAGATCTCGGTGCACGTTGGTCACGCCCGGAATCTTGATCAGCGGGACGATGTTCCATTGCCAGCCGTAGCGTCGGTGCAGCACCCGGTTGGCTCTGGCGGCCTCGGCGCCGGACAGGATCGTGGCGCGGCCGGCCACCGTCGTCGCGCCGGGGCGCACCCGGCCGCGGTAGTCGCAGGCCGCGAGCTCGACGTCGCGGCGCGCGGCCAGCCGCTGAGTCTTCGGGCCCACCTTGGTCCGGAACAGCAGGCTGTCTTCGTCGAACGCGAACCAGACCGGGGTGTCGACGGGCGTGCCGTCGCGGCGGAAGGATCGCAGCCGGGCATAGCGGGAACCGGTCAGTTTCGCGGGTGGGGGGATAGCCATATCCACAGTGAAAGACTTAGAGTTGGCTCGAAGTCAAGCAAGCGGATTCCCGGGAGGGTGCGATGGCGCCAAGCCTGACGATCGGGGAGGTGGCGCGCGAGGCGGGAGTGGCCGCAACGGCGCTGCGTTACTACGAACAGATCGGCCTGGTGCCGGAGCCGGCGCGGCGGGGTGGTCAGCGCCGGTATGACGACTCGATTCTGGCCCGCCTCGAGGTGATCGCGCTGTGCAAGGCCGCCGGGTTCTCGTTGGAAGAGATCCAGCTGCTGTTCGCCGACGACGCGCCCGGGCGGCCGGTGAGCCGCGCACTGGCCGAGGCCAAACTCGCCGAGATCGACGCCCACATCGAGTCGCTGACCCGGGCCCGCGCCGTGATCGAGTGGGGGATGCGCTGTACCTGTCCCTCAATTGACGCCTGTACCTGTGGCATTCACCCACCCCACACCGCCAAGGACTCCTCATGACCCAACAGCACCCCATCGCCGTGCAGAACTTCTCCCACCTCTGCATCGGCGTCTCCGACATCGAGGCGTCGCTGGCCTTTTACACCGCGGTGCTGGGCATGGACGTGGTGTTCGACGTCGAACTCGAGGGCGCCGGGCTGGATTCGGTGACCGGCGGTGCCGCCCAGCAGGGCCGCATGGTCGGCGGGCTGATCGGGGCGGCGATGGTGGAGTTGTTGTCGTTGGGCGCGGTGCCCGAGTGCCCGAGCGGCCCGCACCTGGGCTACACCAACATGTCGTTTCGCGTCGACGATCTCGACGCCAGCTACGAGACCGTGGCGCGAGAGCACCCCGGCGTCCGGGCCGACCAGCCCGTCGACATCGGGGGAGTGCGGATGTTCTTCATCTACGACCCCGACGGCACGCCGATCGAGCTGGTGGAATTGCCTGGCGGCGTGACGAGCACGGTGCAGCTGTGGCGCCCCGAGGCGTGACCCGGCCGCACCGGCGAAGTCACGCGATATGTTCCCTGCCCCTTTGCCCGGACGTAGGCTCACGAAGGCAGTGCCGACGTGGCGCCGAGGAGGACGGAAATGACGACAGCCCAGGGTCCGGCCACCTTGTGCGAGGCGTTTCAGCGCAACGCGGCGATCGACCCCGACGCGGTCGTGCTGCGCACGCCCGGCGGAACCCAGACACTGACCTGGCGCGAGTGCGCCGAACAGGCGCGCAAGGTCGCCGCCGGCCTGGCCGGGTTGGGCATTCGGCGCGGCGACACGGTCTCGCTGATGATGGCCAACCGGATCGAGTTCTACCCGCTCGAAATCGGCGCCCAACACCTTGGCGCCACATCGTTTTCGGTGTACAACACGCTGCCCGCCGAGCAGCTGACCTACCTGTTCGACAACGCCGGCACCAACGTCGCGATCTGCGAGGAGCAATACGTGGATCGCATCCGCGCCAGCGGTGCACCCATCGAGCACATCGTCTGCATCGACGGCGCACCGCCCGGCACCTTGTCGATCGAGCAGCTGTACGCGGCCGCTGAAGACGACTTCGATTTCGAATCAACCTGGCGGGCGGTACAACCCGACGATGTCGTCACACTCATCTACACCTCCGGAACCACCGGAAACCCCAAGGGTGTGGAGATGACCCACGCCAATCTGCTGTTCGAATCGCACGCCCTCAACGCCGTCCTGCCTTCGCAGTTCGGTGACCGCGTCACCTCCTATCTCCCCTCGGCGCACATCGCCGACCGGGCGATGGGGCTCTACGGCCTGGAGGTGTTCGGCGCTCAGGTCACCGTCGTCGACGACCCGCGCGCCATCGCGCTCGCGCTGCCCGACGTACGGCCCACGGTGTGGGCAGCGGTTCCGCGGATCTGGGAAAAGCTCAAAGCGGGAATCGAATTCACCATCGCCAACGAGACCGACGACGTCAAGCGCCAGGCGCTGCAGTGGGCGATGTCGGTCGCCGCCAAGCGCGCCGACGCCCTGGTGGCCGGCGCCGAGATGCCCGCCGAGCTGACCGCCGAATGGGCCCACGCCGACGAGCTGGTGCTCTCGAAGCTGCGCGAGCGGCTCGGTTTCGGCGAACTGCGCTGGGCGGTCTCCGGTGCGGCGCCGATCCCCAGGGAGACGTTGGCCTTCTTCGCCGGCATCGGCATTCCGATCGCCGAGGTGTGGGGAATGTCCGAGTTGAGTTGTGTTGCGGCCGTGAGCCATCCGAGCGAGGCCAGGTTGGGCTCGGTCGGCAGATTGCTGCCGGGGTTGGAGGGCAGGATCGCCGACGATGGCGAGTATCTGGTGCGCGGTCCGCTGGTGATGAAGGGCTACCGCAAGGAACCGGCGAAGACGGCTGAGGCGATCGACGCCGACGGGTGGCTGCACACCGGCGACATCCTCGAGGCGGACGCGCAAGGCTATCTGCGCGTGGTGGACCGCAAGAAGGAGCTGATCATCAATGCGGCCGGAAAGAACATGTCCCCGGCCAACATCGAGAACACCATCCTGGCCGCGTGCCCCATGGTCGGGGTGATGATCACCATCGGCGAGGGGCGACCGTACAACACCGCGCTGATGGTCTTCGACGCCGACTCGGTCGGCCCGTATGCGGCCCAGCGCGGCCTGTCCGACGCCTCACCCGCCGCCCTGGCGGCCGACCCGGAGGTCATCGCTGAGATCGCCGCCGGGGTGGCCGCGGGCAACGACAAACTCGCCCGGGTGGAACAGATCAAACGATTTCGCATCCTGCCCACCCTGTGGGAGCCCGGCGGGGACGAGATCACGCTGACGATGAAACTCAAACGCAAACCGATCATGGCGAAATACGCCGACGAGATCGAGCAGCTCTACGCGGATCGACCACATCCTGAGGTGCACGAGCCCTCCCAAGCCGCCACGGTGCAGCCGGCATGAGCAGGGGTCCGGCGGGGACGGCCCGCGAAATTGTCGAGGCCGGCATGCGAAAGGTGTTGCAGCGCAGCGGTATCGTCGAGGAATCAACGTCGCCGCTGTCGACGGATCCGGCCGAGGTCGCCGAATTGCTCTGCGCACCATGGTATGACGAGCGGCTGAGCCGGCTGGCCGACGAGCTGGGCCGCGATCTGGGCGGCGTGCGCGCCGAGGCCGCCTGCTACCTGCGGGAGATGGCGCCCTCGCTCGACGAGCGGGCGGTAAAAGCCTGGCGCAGCTTCAGTTGCTGGCTGATGCGGGCCTACGACGTGCTGACCGACGAGGATCAGATCGCCCAGCTGCGCAAGCTCGACCGCAAAGCCACACTGGCGTTTGCCTTTTCGCATCGCTCTTACCTGGACGGGCTGCTGCTGCCCGAGGTGATCCAGGCCAACCGGCTCTCGCCCGCGCTCACCTTCGGCGGGGCCAACCTGAACTTCTTCCCGATGGGTGCCTGGGCAAAGCGCACCGGAACCATCTTCATCCGGCGCCAGACGAAAGACATTCCCGTCTACCGATTCGTGTTGCGCGCGTACGCCGCGCAGCTGGCGCAGAACCACGCCAACCTGACCTGGTCCATCGAAGGCGGCCGGACCAGGACGGGCAAGCTGCGGCCGCCGGTGTTCGGGATTCTGCGGTACATCAGCGACGCTGTCGACGAAATCGACGGCCCCGAGGTGTATTTGGTGCCGACCTCGATCGTCTACGACCAGCTGCACGAGGTGGAAGCCATGACCACCGAAGCCTACGGTGCGACGAAACGGCCTGAAGACTTTCGCTTCCTGATCAGGCTGGCGCGACAGCAGGGTGAGCGGCTCGGCCGCGCCTACCTCGACTTCGGTGAACCGCTGCCGCTGCGCAAGCGCCTCGAGGAGCTGCGCGCCGAGGAGTCCGGCACCGGCACCGAGATCGAACGCATCGCGTTGGACGTCGAACACCGAATCAACCGCGCCACGCCCGTCACGCCGACCGCGGTGGTGAGTCTGGCGCTGCTGGGCGCGGACCGCTCGCTGTCCATCAGCGAAGTGCTGGCCACCGTGCGCCCGCTGGCGAGCTACATCGCGGCGCGCAACTGGAAGGTGGCAGGCGCCGCCGACCTGACGAATCGTTCGACCATCCGCTGGACCCTGCACCAGTTGGTCGCCTCCGGGGTCGTCAGCGTGTACGACGCCGGCACCGAACCGGTCTGGGGCATCGGGGCCGAGCAGCACCTGGTCGCCGCGTTCTACCGCAACGCCGCCATTCACATCGTGGTCGACCGGGCGATCGCCGAGACGGCATTGCTGGCTGCTACGGAGGACGCCGAGGGTTCGGTGGACGGGTTGGTACAACCGACCGCTGTGCGCGATGAGGCGCTGCGCCTGCGCGAGTTGCTGAAATTCGAATTCCTGTTCTCGGCGCGCGCGCAGTTCGAGAAGGAACTCGCCGACGAGGTGCGCCTGATCGGGCGGGTGGATGACACCAGCAAGGCGGCCGGGGCGGCCGACGTGCGCGGCCTTCTGGAAAAGGCCGACGTCCTGCTGGCCCACCTGGTGCTGCGCCCCTTCCTCGACGCTTATCACATCGTCGCCGACCGGCTCGCCGACTACGAGGACGAATCGTTCGACGAGGACGCATTTCTCGCCGAGTGCCTCGAGGTGGGCAAGCAGTGGGAGCTGCAACGCAGGATCGCCAGTGCCGAGTCGAGGTCGATGGAGTTGTTCAAGACGGCGCTGCGATTGGCCCGGCATCGCGAACTGGTCGACGGTGTCGAGAACCTGGATATCGCCCGGCGGCGCCGCGAGTTCGCCGACGAGATCGCCGCGGCTGTCCGGCGGGTCAACACCATCGCGGAGCTGGCCGGGGCGCGGTGATCAAGGTGTCACCATGCCGGATGTGGCTCAGTAGCGCGGGCTTCCGGATGACGTTGTGGTCGGCTGGATGGGTTCCAACAGCCGGTGCGGGTGCTGCAGTGCCTTGCTGATCGCGTCGTCGCGTCTGACCCGGGATTGCCGCGGCGGCGACGTCGCCATGTCCGCCGGGCCCGGGGTTTCTCCGCAGCGGGCGCACACGCCGCGCGGGCTGAGCTTTCCGCCACACCCGGCATGGACGAAGGTCCGCCGTTGCTCGGCCGTCTGGTAATTCTGGGCGCCCCACTGGGCGAGTGTGGCTAACACCGGCCACAGCTGTCGGCCCTTGGACGTGAGGACGTACTCGTCGCGGCCACCGGTAACCGACGCCGCGGTGCCCAGCACTCCTTCCTGGACGAGAAGCGCCAAACGTTGGGACAGAACCGCTTTGGGGATGTCGAGGTGGGTCTGGAAATCGGTGAACCGTCGGACGCCGTAGAACGCGTCGCGCACGATGAGCAGCGTCCAGCGTTCACCGATGATCTCCAGCGACCGGGCGATCGGGCAGTTTTCGCCGGGATACTCACGCGGTAGGGCCATGCCCCATTATTGCACTTGCAGGTTCGGTCAATGAACTCTATGGTGAGACCACAACGGTTCATTCAACGAACCAACAATCGAGGAGGCGAACGTGGGTGGTTGGACAGTGAACACGGCGTCACATGTCATGACCCGGGTCGACGTCTCCACCGGAATGCCGTTCGACGAGTTCAGATCACGATTCGAGCAGGCCGCGCCGGAGTTCGACGCTGAGCCCATCGAGCGGATCACCGAGGCCGGTGGTTCCTGGTCGGACATGCGGGCCGCGGTCGAGAAGATGGCGCCACACCAGCTGATCCGCTACGCGACCATTGACGCGACGGCGGTGATGTCATTGGCCGGCAACACCACCAAGGCGGTCGAATATCTGCTGGGGAACCACGTCATCGCGGAGAGCATGTTCCGCCACGACCCACACGCCCTGCTGTACGCCCCGTTGCGGGTGCTGCTGTTCAGCGACGCCAACGGCGACGCCGTGTTCAGTCTCGATCAGCCCAGCACGGCGTTCGGCAGTCTGGGCATCGACGAGGTCACCCGGGTCGGCCTCGGACTCGACGACAAAGTGGCCGCACTGCTGCAGTTCCTCGGTGTCGAAGCCTCACCCTTCCGCCAGCCCCTCTGATGCGGACCTTGATTCGGGAGTCCCCATGAACCTCAACAATGACACCGCGTTGATCACTGGTTCCAGCGGTGGGATCGGCGAGGAGTTCGCTGTCCAGCTGGCCAGACGCGGAGTTAACCTCGTGCTCGTCGCGCGGCGTCAAAACAAGCTGGACCAACTGCGCAGCAGACTGCTCCAATCGTTCCCGGGGCTGACGGTAGATGTGATTGCCGCCGACCTGTCGGTTCCGGGCTCAGCGGCCGAATTAGCCTCCCAGATAGGCGAACTCGGGCGCCGGATCGACATTCTCATCAACAATGCCGGCATCGGTCTGCACGGTGACTTCGCTCAGCAGAAGGCCGATGAAAATGCGTCGCAGATCCAACTGAACTGCACGACGCTCGTTGAACTCACCGCGTTGTTTCTGCCCGCGATGGTCGTGGCCCGGCACGGACTGATCATCAACGTCTCGTCTATCGCGGGCTTTCAGCCCGACCCCGGGATGGCCGTCTACGGCGCCACCAAGGCGTTCGTGTTGTCATTCACCGAGGCGCTGTGGCAGGAGACGAAGTCCACCGGCGTACGCGTGCTCACCCTCTGCCCAGGTGCCACTGAGACGGAGTTCTTCGCACGCACAGGTGAAGAATTTCTGACCAGCGGACGGCAGACGCCTGAGCAGGTCGTCGACACAGCGATGAAGGCGATCGACAAGACAACGCCCACCGTCGTCTCGGGGTGGCGCAATGCGCTACTGGCCCAAAGTTATCGATTCACGCCGAGGCGAGTGATGCTCCAGGTTTCACAACGGCTGGTGAAGGCCAAATAGTCAGTATCGCGTGAACGCCCTTGTGCTCAAGGCAATTTGATCACGGACACATACATTTCGAGCGTGGGCCGGTAAAGGTCGATGTCGTCGAGCTGGCTGCCCAGCATGACGGAGTCAGTGGTGGCGACGAGTATGTGGGCGAATGTCAATGGAGGGATCAGCAGCGCTCCGCCCAGGCGGTTTATCCCCTCGACGATGAACTTGGCCAGTGCCTCGACGACTTCTGCTCGCTTCGCGGCCACCCGTTCCCGTGCGTCGGGGTTGCGAAGTAGATACAGGGTGAATTCGTGTCCCAATGCGGCGTGCTCGGCGCCGCGATCCTGGCTTAGTTTGCGCCATCGCTCGGCGATTTGGTCGAGTTCGCGCGCCCCGATCTGGGTGGCGGTCGACATCACCTCGGAGAAGTTGTCGAAATACCGACGCCAGTACCGATCGCTCACCGCCAGGAACAGGTCTTCCTTCGTGGCGAAGTGCTTGTAGATGGCGCCCTTCGTATAGCCCGCGGTGTGTGCGATGTCGTCGAGAGACGCTGCCATGAAGCCCTTTTCGGCAAACACCTCCTCCGCTGCATCCAGCAGCAGCGAACGGGTGTGCTCGAGGCGCCGCTCTCGAGTCCAGCGCTCCACCATGTCGCGATTCTGCCATAGAATCTGAGAATATCCTTGGTTATTGAGATACCGATTGGTATGTTAACCGGAGGCCCGGCTGTCGGAGCTCAGCGACTAATCACTCATCGTGAGCGTGGGCATGCCTAGTGCGGGTGCACCGTGGCCGGTTCGCGTCTCGGGCGCAGTCGGGTTCGCGGACGCTGTATCACGACGATTCAGGAGGGGCAGTGTCATGACCGAACTGTCGAATAAGAAGAGCGCGCCCTTCGTTACCGAGTCGCTCGGGGACGTGGGTTCACTGGGGACCAAGCCTGCTCCCAAGGCCAAGCCCGTGCGGATCTGGGCCATCGCCGGGGGCGCCATTCTGGCATTTCAGCTGTACGTGTGGATCCGCTGGATCGCCGGGCCCAACTTCGAGCGGGTTCCTCCGGGACCCAGCGAGCCACCGACCCTCATGAAGGCGATCCTCTTCACCTGGACCGCCGTCATCGTCGTCGGGCTGCCGGTTGCCTTCTGGTGGTTCATCATTCGGCCGTGGCGTCGGGAGCGGCGAATCACCCTGGACGGCATGCTCCTGATCTCATGCGGCCTGCTGTTCTTTCAGGATCCGCTGCTGAACTACTTCAACACGTGGAGCACGTACAACACCTGGATGTGGAACCGGGGCTCGTGGGTCCAGGACATTCCGGGTTGGGTGTCGTTCGGGAAACCGGGTGCCATGATGGCCGAGCCGTTCCTGATGAACGCTCCCGGCTACTTTTTCGTCCTGCTATGCACGATGCTCGGCTGCTGGGTGATGCGCAAAGCCAAGCAGCGGTGGCCCAACATCAACACCTTCGGCTTGATCGGCGTGGTGATCGCCTGGACCTTCTTCTTCGACTTCGTCATCGAGGGTCTGTTCCTCATGCCGATGGGGCTGTTCACCTACCCCGGTGCGATTCGGGCGCTGTCGGTCAATGCCGGCACGTACTACCAGTGGCCCCTCTACGAAGGGCTGATGTGGGGCGGCGTACAGGCCGGCCTGTGCTGCATGCGCTTCTTCGCCGACGACCACGGCCGGACGTTCGTTGAACGGGGACTCGAACGAGTCCAGGGCGGCTTTGCCAAGCAGCAGCTCACCCGCTTCCTGGCGATCTTCGCCGCCTGCAGCGCCTTCTTCTTCGTCTTCTACAACCTTCCGGCGCAGTGGTTCGCCATGCACCAAGACCCCTGGCCCGACGACATCCTGAAGCGCTCGTACTTCCTGATGGGCATCTGCGGCGCAGACACCGATCGGCCGTGCCCCGATCCTGCGCTACCGGTGCCCCTGACGAATTCCGGCTACATCAACCACGACGGGAAGCTTGTCCTACCCGAGGGCGTAAAACTTCCCAACAACGTTCCGCTCGATCGGGGGAAGTAATTGCTGAACAGTCAACCCGCGACCGTTCGCTCGGTTTCGAACGCGCCGTTCTACCGTGCCGTCGGCGACGAGGTGGAGGTCTTCCGCGCGGCGGCCGGCCGAGGCCTGCCGGTCCTGTTGAAAGGCCCGACGGGATGCGGGAAAACACGATTCGTGGAGGC
Organism: Mycobacterium sp. 852002-40037_SCH5390672; assembly: GCF_001665875.1. Taxonomy (GTDB): domain Bacteria; phylum Actinomycetota; class Actinomycetes; order Mycobacteriales; family Mycobacteriaceae; genus Mycobacterium. The sequence goes on along the minus strand of NZ_LZTA01000078.1, from coordinate 88,416 downwards.
GATGGCCCACCAGCTGGGCCGGGACCTGATTACCGTTGCGGGCCACGAGGACATGACGTCGGCCGATCTGGTGGGCCGGTTCCTGCTCAAGGGCGGTGAAACGGTCTGGGTGGACGGGCCGTTGACCCGCGCGGTGCGCGAGGGCGCCATCTTCTATCTGGACGAGGTGGTGGAGGCGCGCCAGGACACCACCGTGGTCATCCATCCGCTCGCCGATCACCGCCGCGAGCTGCCCGTCGACCGGCTCGGCACGACGTTGCGGGCGGCGCCCGGATTCCAGCTGGTGATTTCCTACAACCCCGGATACCAGAGCGTCCTGAAGAACCTCAAGGAGTCGACCCGTCAGCGCTTCGTCGCCATCGAGCTCGGCTACCCATCGCCCGAGATCGAGACCGAGGTGGTCGCCTACGAAGCCGGGATCGACACCGAGACCGCACGTTCGTTGGTCAAGCTCGCGTACGCCATCCGAAACCTCGACGGCTCACCGTTGCGCGAAGTGTCCTCCACTCGCATGTTGATTCTCGCCGGCGGCCTTGCCGCCGAAGGACTGAATCTGCGCAGTGCAGTCCACGCGGCCGTCGTCCAGGTGCTCTCCGACGACGACGATGTCATCCGTGCCCTCGACGAACTCGTCAATACCGTCCTGCCCCAGAAGTGACCGACGCTTCCAATCCCCACCACCCTGACCGGTTCCGGTTCCTCGCCACCTACATCGCCGGCAGGTCCGTCGAAGTCACCGAGGCGCCGGCCGGCCAGCCCGCGCACACGAACGGCCAGTTCATCTTCGTCTCGTCCGGCGCCCCCGTCGAGGAGCAGCGCCGCGAGATGGTGGTTCAGGCCGCACTTCTCGGCGCGGGCAGCCTTGAGCCGCGATTGGTGAAGGGATTGCGGGCACGTTCCACATTGGCGCGCCGCTACCTGGCACTCGAAGGTCGGCGGGTTCTCGGCGAACTCGCCCGACAGATTCCACTCGATGCCGCGCTGCTACCCGATGGACGACCGGGCACCGCCACCGCCGATGAGTCACTCAAGGTGGCCAAGAGCCGAACCAAGGTGCCCGACCCACCCGAGTGGTTCGGTGTCATCAAGCCCTCGCGCTTGATGGCGGCGCCCGCAGGACCGGGCGGGCAGGCCACCAACAAAGATCTCCGACTGCAGTTCGATCCCATCGACATGTCCGAATCGCAGGACGACGACGAAGACGATGACGGCGGGAAGTCCGGGGAGAGCAAGATCCTCAAACTGTTTGAAAGCCCGCTCTTCAACAACCAGTCGATGTCGGACTACTTCCGCAAGATGTTCGGAGGATCGCGTTCCCCGGGAGAGGGTGCCGCGGGCGCCGAGATGACGGTTCGCTCGATCCGGCGGGTGCAGGAGATCGGCCCGAATGCGCGTCCCGTGCCCACCCGGGTCCACTTCACCGATCACGGCAAACCCGGTGCCGCGATGGGCGTCGGCGGCGCCCTGTATCCGGAGTGGGACGTCTTCAACGACCGGTACAAGCCTGACTGGTGCCGGGTCATCGACTTTCCACTGACCATCGCCGCCGACGTCTCCGATGCCGGTGTGGCACACGACGACGTGCTGCGGCGACGCCTGGCTCGCGTGGGGCTCGGCCCGAAGGTACTGCGCGGCCGCGCCGACGGCGACGACCTGGACATCGAGGCGCTCATCGACCTGTTCGTCGATCTGCAATCCGGCTTCTCCCCGCCCGAACACGTCTACACCGAGCGCCGCAAACTCGCCCGCAATCTCGGCGTGCTCATTCTGATCGACGCCTCCGGGTCAGCCGTCGACGCCGATTCGGACGGCCTCGCGGTGCACGACCACCAGCGACGGGCGGCCGCCACTCTGGCCGTCACACTCGAAGAACTTGGTGACCGCGTCGCCGTCTACGCATTTCGATCACAGGGCCGCCACGCGGTCCATCTGCCGGTCATCAAGACGTTCGACCAAAATTTCGGCGCTATCGGCCGAGCGCGGCTCAACCAGCTCGAACCGTCGGGCTACACACGCCTTGGTGCCGGGATCCGAGGTGCGGGCGAAATCCTCAAAACCGATGCGGGCACACCGAATCGGCTGCTGGTCGTCCTTTCCGATGGGTTTCCCTACGACGACGGCTACGAAGGCCGTTACGCCGAAGCCGACTGCTACAAGGCCCTCGACGAACTCCGCACGGAAGGCGTTGCCTGCCTTTGCCTTTCCATCGGCGCCACTACTGCTACCGATGCGCTCGAACGCGTCTTTGGTTCCGCCGGCTACGCCAGCGCCGCGACGCTGGCCGACTTGAGCCCAAGGATGGATGAGCTGTTCCTGTCTTCGCTGCGGGAACTTGCCGCGCCGAAACCTTCGCGAGGTATCGCATGACAGTGTTGTCGACGGGTGGGCTGGGCGATATCGGCCCCTGCCCATAGGAGACGTTGCGCAACGCCGCGGAGCAGCTCACGTGACGGTTCTGACATTCGTCGGCGCGCATGACAGGTGCTATGCCTCTATGGTGGACGTGATTTCAACGGCGGGCAGCGGGAACCCGGATAGTCAACTTTCGACCGGCCGTCTCGGTTGAGATACTTGCTATCCCGGGAAACCAGCGAATCGAGGAGCCGATGAGTGACAACGCCGACAGGCGGTCCCGCCCACTGATCGCGTACGTCACCCATGAAATCGCGCCGCCGATCAGCCCCGCACCGATCGGCCGCGAGTGGATGTCGGAGATACGCCAAGGGTGGCCGCACCGGTGTTTGCCGATGCTGATCGCCAATCAGAGCGGCTGGGAGGTGCGCAACCGCAGCGCGTTCACCGCGACGTGGATGGGCGGCAACGACCGCACCAATCTGATGATCGCGCCCGACACCCGCGAAAGCGGTCAGTTCCTGCCCTCGAGCCACTTCGGTTATGGCATCTTGACCTGGCACCTGCCGATGCTGTTTCGCACCCCGCCGGGCTACAACCTGCTGGTCCGCGGGCCGGCGAACTATCCGAAGGATGCCATCTGCCCGCTGGAAGGCATCGTCGAAACCGATTGGTCCAGTTCGAGTTTCAGCATGAATTGGAAATTCACCCGCGAGTTCATGCCGGTGCGATTCGAGGTCGACGAGCCGATCTGCATGATCGTGCCGCAACGCCGGGCCGACCTCGAGGAGTTCGTCCCCGAGCTCAGGCCCATCGAATCCGACGAAGAGCTGCACCGCAAGCACGAACACTTCCTCGGTTCACGCGGCGCGCTGGGCCGCGAGCAGGAAGCCGCGGGCGGCGCCGGCAACGAGAAAGTGCCGTGGCAGGGCGATTACACGCGGGGCCGGCACAGCGACGGCGAGCCCGGCGCGGAAGATCACCAGACCCGCCGGCGTCTCCGATCGTTCACTCAGGACCAGCCCGAGCACACCGGCTAGGGCGAATCACCGCGCGCGCACGGTAGTCGCCGCGGCCTCCGCCATGTTGGTGACCCCTTCTGGCGCCTGTGCCGACGCACCGGCCCACGCAATGTACCCGTCGGGACGCACCAGCACGGCCGGTCCGCGGTCGGCCCGCTCGGCCTGCACCATTCCGGGCGCCTCGACCGGGGCGGCGCCGTATTCGCGGATGAAGACGTACTCGCCGGTGCGCAACAGTCGGGTCAACCGCCCCTCGACGAGCGGAATCGCGGTGGCGCGGGTGCCCACCGGTCCGCGCCGGCCGTAACGCAGGGTCGTGCCCGCAAAACTGCCGGCCACGAACTCCTGCACCGCGGGTATCCGAAGCAGGTTGGGAGCCAACAGGTTACGCAACCAGATCGCAGGCCGCCGATGCAGCGTCGCGGCGCGGGCGATCATCCCGGACTGCAGCAGCACCCGTTCGCCGATCGGGTGGCGTTCGCCGTGGTAGGTGTCCAGCAGGCGGCCGTCGGCGCCACCGAGCACCGCATCGAGCTTCCAGGCCAGGTTCGCGGCGTCCTGGATACCGGTGTTCATGCCCTGGCCGCCCATCGGCGAGTGCACGTGCGCGGCGTCACCGGCCAGGAACACCCGGCCGTGCCGGTACTGCGCGACTTGCCTTTCGTCGCAATGGAATCGCGACTTCCAGCCGATCTCGATCACGCCGAAGTCGGTCCCCATGGCCCGGCCCAGGACGTCGATGATCTCGGCGTTGTCGACGGGCGCGCTGTCGGGCAGCTGATTGTCGCGGTCCCACACCAAGGCCCGGTACCACGAGCCGTCCCCGTCGTGGCGGTTGTAGGGGGCCAAGAAGCCCAACGCGTCACCGGTGGTGCCCACCACTAATCGGCCGCCCGACGGGCCGTGGGCGAGCTTGACGTCGGCCAGCATGAGTGAGCTCAGCACCGTCTTGCCGGGAAAGTCGGCGCCCACCAACGTCCGGACAGAGCTGTGCGCACCGTCGGCGCCGATCACGTACCGCGCGCGCCACGTCTGCTGGTGTGCAGGATCGCAATCATCCTTGGGGCGCGCGATGACCGTGACACCGTCGGTGTCCTGCTCGAGCGCGACCACCTCGACGCCGCGCCGGATGTCGGCCCCTTCGGCCGCCGCATATCGGAGCAGGGCCGCGTCGACGTTGGTCTGAGGGGTGATCAAGACGAACGGGTAGGCCGAGTCGAGCCGGGTCAGGTCGAGGCGGGCCTTGGCGAACAGCGTCACGTCCGGCCCGCGCTGCCCGAGCGCGAGCAGCTCGTCGGCCGCCCCGCGCGCATCGAGGACTTCCAGCGTCGAGGCCATGACGGCGAACGCGCGGCTGGTCGGGTTTTCGGCGGGCCAGCGCTCCAGCACGGTCACCGATCGCCCGGCGCGGGCCAGGTCGCCCGCGGCGGTCAGGCCCGTGGGGCCCGCTCCCACCACCAGGACGTCGACGTCGTGGACGGCGGTTGTACTCATGGCTTCGCTCCTTCCGGCTCGGAGTACCAGCGACGGATGTCGCCGGGGGTGGATCGCGCTGACGAACCGATTCAACAACTGTTGAAATCAACGTAAGCCCGAGTGGTAGCGATGTCAACAGTTGTTGAACTAGAATTTCGGCATGCCCGGTAAAACCCGCGACGGCAAAGTCACCCGCGCGACGATCCTCGGTGCCGCGCGCGCCCTGTTCTCCACCCACGGCTTCGAGCGGACCACCATCCGTGCCGTCGCGGCCGAGGCCGGCGTCGACCCCGCGTTGGTCATGCACTACTTCGGCAACAAGGCCGATCTGTTCGCCGCGGTCTCGCGGCTCGAGATCACCTTCCCCGACCTCACCGGCGTCGCCCCGGAGCGCATCGCAGACGTCCTGGTGCCGTTCCTCGTCCGGGTGTGGGATCCGGCCGGGTCTTTCCTGCCGCTGCTGCGCGCGGCCGCCACCAACCGGACCGCCGCCGACGCGCTGCTGGAAGTGTTCGTCGAAAAAGTTGCGCCGGCGCTGACCACCGTCACTCCCGACCGTGCCGCCGAACGCACCGCGATGGTGGGTTCGCAGGTGTTGGGAATCGCCATGGCGCGCAACGTCGTCGGGGTGCCCGCGCTGGCCGCGATGGACGACGCGACGCTGACCGAATGGCTGCGCCCGGTGCTCGCCCACTACCTCACCGGCTCGGCGCCGTGATCGCCGGCCGCAGCGGGGAGCGTGTGGTTTGTGCCCGCCTTTCAGCGACAACGGCTGTCGCTGAAAGGCGGGCATTCGCGCATGTGCTCGGCTTCTCGTGACCAGTGCGGCAGGTGCGGCCAATGTGGTGAAGCGACGCGACCGGAAAACCGCCGCCTAGAGTGAGTGGCATGCCGCTTACCGGAGAATACGAACCGTCGCCATTGGATTGGTCTCGCGAACAAGCTGACAAATACGCCGAGTCGGGGGGAACCGAGGCCGCCGACATGAAGGGCAAGCCGATCATCCTGCTGACCACGGTCGGCGCCAAGACCGGCAAACTGCGCAAGACGCCGCTGATGCGCGTCGAGCATGACGGCCAGTACGCGGTCGTCGCCTCCCTGGGCGGGGCGCCGAAGCACCCGGTCTGGTACCACAACATCAAGAAGAACCCCCGCGTCGAGCTGCAGGACGGTCCGGTGACCCGCGAGTACGACGCCCGGGAGGTCTTCGGCGATGAGAAGGCCACCTGGTGGGAGCGTGCCGTCCAGGCGTGGCCCGACTACGCCGAGTATCAGACCAAGACCGACCGCCAGATCCCGGTGTTCGTGCTGACCCCGGTCGGCTGAATTCCGGAGTTGGTCGGCCGTCGTGGCACCATTGACCAGTGTCCGCCGAATTGAGCCAGAGCCCGAGCGTCTCGCCGTTATCCGCGGCTGACATCGACGGCGCGGCCAAGCGGATCGCCGCAGTGGTCACGCCGACCCCATTGCAGTTCAGCGACCGGTTGTCGGCGATCACCGGCGCGCAGGTCTACCTCAAGCGCGAGGACCTGCAGATCGTGCGCTCCTACAAGCTGCGCGGCGCCTACAACCTGCTGGTCCAGCTGTCCGAGACGGAGCTGGCCGCCGGCGTGGTGTGCTCGTCGGCGGGCAACCACGCGCAGGGCTTCGCCTACGCGTGCAAGATGCTGCAGGTGCACGGCCGCGTCTATGTGCCCGCCAAGACGCCCATGCAAAAGCGCGACCGGATCCGCTACCACGGCGGCGACTTCATCGACCTGATCGTGAGTGGCACCACCTACGACCTCGCCGCCGAAGCGGCCCTGGCCGACGTGGAAAGCACCGGCGCCACCTTGGTTCCGCCCTACGACGACCTGCGCACCATGGCGGGCCAGGGCACAATCGCCGCCGAACTGCTCGATCAGCTCGGCCCGTCCGTGGGGGAGCCGGATCTGGTGGTGGTCCCGGTCGGCGGCGGCGGCTGCATCGCCGGCATCACGACCTATCTCGCCGAGCGGACGAACAACACGTTGGTGCTGGGCGTCGAGCCGGCCGGCGCCGCGGCGATGATGGCCGCGCTGTCCGCCGGGGAGCCGGTGACCCTGGACCACGTCGATCAGTTCGTCGACGGCGCCGCGGTGCGGCGGGCCGGAGACCTGACCTACGCCGCGCTGGCGGCCGCCGGCGACATGGTCTCGATCACCGCGGTCGACGAGGGCGCGGTCTGCACCGCGATGCTCGACTTGTATCAGCACGAGGGCATCATCGCCGAGCCCGCGGGTGCGCTGTCGGTCACCGGATTGCTGGACGCCGACATCGAGCCCGGTTCGACGGTGGTGTGCCTGATCTCGGGCGGCAACAACGACGTGTCGCGCTACGGCGAGGTGCTCGAGCGCTCGCTGGTGCACCTCGGCCTCAAGCACTACTTCCTGGTGGACTTTCCGCAGGAACCCGGTTCGCTGCGCCGCTTCCTCGACACGGTGCTCGGGCCGAACGACGACATCACCCTGTTCGAGTACGTCAAGCGCAACAACCGGGAGACCGGCGAGGCGCTGGTCGGCATCCAGTTGGGATCCTCGGCCGACCTTGACGGCCTGCTGGCCCGGATGCGTGCGACGGAATTGCACGTCGAGACCCTGAAACCGGGCTCGCCGGCCTACCGCTACCTGCTGCTCTAGCCCGACAGATACGGCGGCAACGCGATCGCCGGGTCGAGGTCGTCGGCCGGCACCGGTGTTCCGGCCGTCAGGCTCAGCGGCACCACGCCCGCCCAATGGGGCAGCGGGAGGTCCTGCGGATCGTCAACCGGGGGACCGCTGCGCACCTTCGCCGACACCTCGACGAGGTCGAGCGCGAGCACCCCGGTCGCGGCGAGCTCGCGGGCATCGGGGGCTCTGCAGTCGGCGGCGCGCCCCGGTGCGATGTGATCGAGCAGGCAGTTCAGCGCCCGCGACTTTTCCGCCGGATCCTCGACCACGCGCGCATCACCCTGCACGACCACCGAGCGGAAGTTCACCGAGTGGTGCATCGCCGACCGGGCCAGCACCAGACCGTCGACCAGGGTGACGGTGACGCAGACCGGCAGGCCCGACCCCGATGCGTTGGCCGCCTTTGCCGCCAGCAACGGGCCGCTGCCGGTCGAACCGTGCAGATAGAGCGTTTCCGCGAGCCGGGCATGTGTCGTGGGCAAGACGACCGGCCGCCCGGCGCTCAGGTAGCCCAGGTGGCAGATCAGCGCCCCATCGAGGATGTCGTGAACGGCGCGCCGGTGGTAGTGAGCGCGTTCCCGGTAGCGGGTCGGAGTGCTGCGTGCTGTCGGCTGGTATGCGGTGTCCACGATGTTGCCCTCGGGTTTGTCCTAGTACATAATATATTGCGTGCCAGTACAAAACAGCATAACCGGAACGGGCGCGGAGTCCATAGCCGCCAGCATCGAAGCGGCGATCTCGGCCGGCGCCCTGGCACCCGGCGATGCGCTACCGCCGGTGCGCGAGCTGGCCGCACAGCTCGGCGTGAACGCCAACACCGCCGCTTCGGCCTACCGCCTGCTGCGTCATCGCGGGGTCGTCGAGACCGCCGGCCGGCGCGGCACCCGCGTGCGACATCGGCCCGCGACCACCCCGCGCTCGCTGCTCGGCCTCGAGGTGCCCGCGGGCGTGCGCGACCTGTCGACCGGCAACCCGCATCCGGACCTGTTGCCGATCGCCGGCGCATCACCGGCCGGTTGGGGCACGGGCCGGCCGGTGCTCTACGGCGAGCCGGCGCTCTCGCCGGCGCTGGAGGAGTTCACCCGCCGCACGCTGGCCGCGGACGGCGTTCCCGCCGATCACCTGGCCGTGACCAGCGGCGCGCTGGACGGCATCGAACGCGCGCTCACCGCGCATCTGCGCCCCGGTGATCGTGTCGCCGTCGAGGACCCGGGCTGGGCCAACCTTCTCGATCTCCTTGCCGCACTGGGGCTTTCGGCTCAGCCGGTGCGGGTCGACGACGAAGGGCCGTGGACCGAGGACCTGGCTCGGGCGCTGGGGAGCGGGGTGCGTGCGCTGGTGCTCACCAACCGCGCGCAAAACCCCACGGGCGCAGCACTTTCGGCCGATCGCGCCGATGCGCTGGGTGAGCTGTTGACGCGGCGGGCCGACGATCTGCTGCTGGTCGAAGACGACCACTGCGCGGGCATTTCGGGAGCACCGCTGCACACCCTGGCCGGCCGCACCACCCATTGGGCCTTCGTCCGCTCGGCGTCCAAGGCATACGGACCCGACCTGCGAGTGGCCGTGCTCGCCGGCGACCATCGCACCGTCGAACGGGTCCATGGCCGGTTGCGGCTCGGACCGGGCTGGGTGAGCCACATCCTGCAGGGCCTCGCCGTCGGCCTGTGGTGCGATTCGGCCGCGGTGGAGTTGGTCGCGACGGCCGAGCGGCGCTACGCCGAGAGCCGCCGACGGCTATGCGACGCCTTGGCCGAACGCGGCTTGCAGGCTCATGGGCGCTCCGGGCTCAACGTATGGGTGCCGGTTCCCGACGAGGCGGTCGCGATTTCCCGCCTGCTCGGCGCCGGCTGGGCGGCCGCGCCGGGCAGCCGATTCCGGCTGCACACGCCGGCGGGCATCCGCATCACGATCTCCGACCTGACTCCCGATGAGATCGATCCACTCGCCGATGCCGTCGCCGGGGCAGTGCACCCGGCCGGGCGGGCCATCGTGTAACCGCAGCTCAAGCGCCCTCGTCGTCGTCGGCGGCACCGAGTCCGGGGCCGTTCCACAACAGCTCGACGCTGGGGTGCGGCGGCATGTCGTGGCGCGCGGTGTGCCGGCCCGACACCGGGTTGGTGGCGCGGCGACCAGGCTTGCGCGGGCAGATGCGTCGCAGTGTGTGACCGAATTCAGAATGATTCATGGCGGCATCATCGGCTGTAAGCCCGCCGCGCCGCTAATCAGTTATCCACAGCCCACTCACACCGACAGGATGGCGAACGAATGGCCTTGTAGCGCAGTGCCGTCGGCATCGACGGCCGGCTCGCCCCAGGCCAGCACCACGTCACCGGTGACCGGGATCCTCACCTGCTCGGCGCCGAGGTTGCACACGATGCGCAACCGGCCGCGAGAGACCATGATCCAGCCTTGGTCCTCGTCGTAGTCGACCGTGAGGTTTTCCAGCCAGGGATCGGCCATGTCGGGGTGGTCGCGCCGCAGCGCGATCAGGTCGCGATACAGCCCGTGCAGCCGCGCGTGCTCGCCGGTGTCGATCTCACCCCAGTCGAGTTTGGAGTTGGCGAACGTCTGCGGGTCCTGCGGGTCGGGGATCTCGTCGGCGTCCCAGCCGTGTTCGGCGAACTCCGCCTTGCGTCCCTCGGCGGTGGCCTTCGCCAGCTCCGGTTCGGGGTGCGAGCTGAAGAACTGGAACGGGGTGGACGCCGCATATTCCTCGCCCATGAAAAGCATGGTGGTGTAAGGAGATCCGAGGACGAGCGCCGCCTTGATGGCCAGCTGGCCGCCGGTCAGGTTCTGCGACGGCCGATCTCCCAGGGCGCGGTTGCCGACCTGATCGTGCGTGCAGGTATAGGCGACCAGACGGGTGGCCGGGATGCCGGATTTCTCGCTGGTGTCCAGCGGCCTGCCGTGGCGGCGATGCCGGAATGACGAATACGTGGCGGCGTGAAAGAATCCGTGCCGCAGCGTCTGCGCCAGGGCGGCCAGGCTGCCGAAGTCGGCGTAGTAGCCCTGACGCTCGCCGGAGACCGCGGTGTGGATGGCGTGATGAATGTCGTCCGCCCACTGCCCGGTCAAACCGTAACCGCCACGATCGCGCCGGGTGATCAGCCGCGGGTCGTTCAGGTCGCTCTCGGCGATCAGCGACAGCGGACGCCCCAACTGCTGTGCCAGCCAGTCCGTTTCGGTGGCGAGCTCCTCGAGAATATGGATCGCGGTGGTGTCCACCAACGCGTGGACGGCATCCAACCGCAGGCCGTCGGCATGGAAATCGCGCATCCAGCGCAACGCGCACCCGATGATGTAGCGGCGCACCTCGTCGGAATGGGCGTCGGCGATGTTGATGCCCTCGCCCCACGGGTTGCTCGCCGACGACAGGTAGGGCCCGTATCGCGGAAGGTAGTTGCCCGACGGGCCCAGGTGGTTGAAGACCGCGTCGATCAACACCCCCAAACCCTTTGCGTGGCAGGCGTCGACGAAGCGCACCAGCCCGTCGGGCCCGCCGTAGGGTTCGTGCACGCTGTACCACAGCACGCCGTCGTATCCCCAACCGTGGATGCCGGCAAAGGAATTCACCGGCATCAGCTCGACGAAGTCCACACCGAGATCGACCAGATAGTCCAGCTTCTCGATGGCTGAGTCGAAGATGCCGGCCTCGGTGAACGTGCCCAGGTGTAGCTCGTAGATCACCGCGCCCTCGACCGGGCGGCCGGCCCATGCGGTATCGGTCCACGCCGCCGCGGCCGGATCCCACAATTGCGAGCGGGCGTGCACCCCCTCAGGCTGGCGGGGTGAGCGCGGGTCGGGCAACACGGTGGGGTCGTCGTCGAGCAAATAGCCATAGCGGGCGTCCGGCGCGGTGTCCACGGTCGCATGCCACCAACCGTCGGCCGAGCGCGTCATGGCGTGCGTCTGGCCGTCGACGTCCAGCCGAACCAACGCGGGTTTGGGCGCCCAGACCCGGAATTCAGTCATGGTGACGCTCCAACAGCACGACCGGCAGGTCGGCGAACAATTGGGCGGCCGACGTGGGTCCGTCCGCGATCGCCCCGGTGAGCGCATCTTTCCAGGTTCCGTGCGGCAGCGGCAAAACCGTGTTGCCCCAGCCCGTTTCGGCCAGCCGAATCGTCCAGCGGGTTACTGCCACCACGATGTCCTCGCCCCGGCGGAAGGCCAGCACGTGCTCGCCGGCATCGCCGTCGGCCAGAACCGGGACGTAGTCGCCGCGCAGGAAGGTGTCCGGATGGTCACGGCGCACGCGCAGCGCGGTGGTGACGACCCGGATTTTCGGATGCTCCAACTCCCGTAGGGCGGCGCGCCGGGCGGCGTAGTCGACGGGACGACGATTGTCCGGGTCGACCAGGCTGTCGTCCCACAGCTCGGTGCCCTGGTACACATCCGGAATCCCGGGCACGGTCAGCGCCAACAGCTTCTGGGCCAGCGCGTCACTGGCGGCATGCGGATTGAGTTGGGCGACAAGCTCGGTCAGCTGGCCCGCCACCGGGCCGTCGAGCACGGAGTCCAGCCAGCGGTGCACCGCATCCTCGAACGCGGCGTCCGGGTCGTTCCACGAGGTATGCCAGGCAGCTTCCCGGATGGCCTTCTCGGTGTAGGCGTGCAGCCGGTCGCGCAGCGCGTCGGTGACCTCACCGTTGACGGGCCATACGCCGAAGATGTTCTGCCACAAGAAATGTCCGGTTGCCGGATCGGGGGAGGGGGCGCGGACCTCCCAGCGGGAGAGGAACTCGGTCCACAGCGACGGCACCTGTGACAGCACCGAAATCCGGGCCCGCACGTCCTCGCCGCGCTTGGTGTCATGGGTGGTCAGCGTCGTCATGGTCTGCGGCCACAACCGGGCTCGGGTGGCGGCGCTGTGATGAAATTCGGCCGCACCGACACCGAAGCGGTGCGGCTCGCCGCCCACCTCGTTGAGCGAGACCAACCGGGCGTCACGGTAGAACAAGCAGTCTTCCACCGCCTTGGCGGTGACGGCGCCGCAGAGCTGCTGCAGCCGCGTGGCCGGCTCGCCACCGCGGGCCAGCGCCGCGGCCAGCACCTGCAGTGCGGGCCCCAACTGCGGTGCGGCCGCCTCGGTTTCGGCCAACGCGGTGGGCAGCAGCGCGACCAGCCCGGGGTAGTCGCAGCGGTAGACCCCGATGTGGGTGAGCAGCGCGGCCACCGCTTCGGGCAGCTGCGGGTGGTCGACGCCGGCCGCGGCCACGATGCTGCGGCGCAGCCTGGCCAGCTCGCTGGCCAGCGTCACGGTGGCCGCGTGGACTTTCAGCTCCGCCAGCCGCGCGGGCATCGTGTCGTAGGCCGGACCCGCGGAGTCGACCAGCCCGGTCAGCGCCGGCGCCCCGGCGGGGTCCACGAAAACCCCGCCGACTTCCCGCAACACGTCATAGCCGGTGGTTCCGCCGACCGGCAGCGTCGGCTCGAGCGCCTCGTCGACGGCCAGGATCTTCTCGATCACGATCCAGGCCGCCGGACCGGTCAATTCGCGCAACCAGGCCAGGTATCCGCACGGGTCGGACAGGCCGTCGGGGTGGTCGATGCGTATGCCGTCGACGAGTTCCTCGGCGAACCACCGGCCGACCTCGGCGTGGGTGGCGTCGAAGACGGCGCGATCCTCCTGACGTAACCCCGCGAGCGAGGTGATCGAGAAGAAGCGGCGGTAGCCGCACACGCCGTTTCGCCAGCCCACCAGCCGGTAGTGCTGGCGGTCGTGCACTTCGGGGCCGGTGCCCTCCGCGGTTCCCGGCGCGATCGGCAGCGCGAGATCTCCCAGCCGCAGCAGGTCCCCGTCCACGGTGAGGTCGGCGGCGTCGTCGTCGGAGCCCAGCACCGGCAGCACGAGGCGGCCGTCGTCATCGAGGTCCCAGTCGATGTCGAAATATGTTGCGTAGGGCGAAGAACGGCCGTTCCGAAGGACATCCCACCACCATGGGTTCTGCTGGGGCGCATCGATGCCCACATGGTTGGGCACGATGTCGACGACCAGCCCCATGCCGCGCGCCCGGGCCGCCGCCGACAGCCCCGCCAGGCCCTCGCGCCCGCCGATCTCGGGGGACACCGTCGTGGGGTCGGTGACGTCGTAGCCATGACTCGATCCCGCGGTCGCGGTCATGATCGGGGACAGGTACAGATGCGACACGCCGAGGTCGTTGAGGTAGTCGAGCAGGTCCTCCGCGTCGGCGAAGGTGAACGCGAACCCACTGGATTCACCACGCAGTTGCAGCCGGTAGGTGGAGATGACGGGTAAAGCCATGCGTTACTGCGTCTTACGCAACACGAGCAGCGAACGTGAGGGCAGTGACACCTTCTCTTCGGCGGTCACCGTCGGATCGGCCCCTTCTTTGCGGCCCGTCGGTTCGTTGGTGTCCAGTTCCACGGTCCACTCTTTCGCATAGTCGCTGTTCGGCGTTACGAACTCCACCGGGTCTTCACCGGCGTTGAAACACAACAGGAATGAGTCGTCGACCACCCGCTCGCCGCGGAGGTTCGGCGCGCTGATGGCCTCACCGTTGAGGAATACCGCCACGCACTTGTGGAAGCTTTCGCCCCAATCCTCATGCGTCATCTCCGCCCCGGCCGGCGTCAGCCAGGCGATGTCGCGCACCTCGTCGCCGGTCCGGATCGGTTCGCCCTCGAAGAACCGGCGCCGCCGAAACACCGGATGCCGCTTGCGCAGCGTGCTCACCTTGCGCGCGAATGCCAGCAGGTCAGCATTCTTGTCGACCAAAGACCAGTCCATCCAGGACAATTCGGAGTCCTGGCAGTACACATTGTTGTTGCCGTTCTGCGTGCGCCCAAACTCGTCACCGTGGGCGATCATCGGCGTGCCCTGGCTGAGCATCAGGGTCGCCCAGAAGTTGCGCATCTGACGGCAGCGCAGCTCGGTGATGTCGGGATCGTCGGTGGGGCCTTCGACGCCACAGTTCCACGATCGGTTGTGACTCTCCCCGTCCCGGTTGTCCTCGCCGTTGGCCATGTTGTGTTTTTCGTTGTAGGACACCAGGTCGTTGAGCGTGAATCCGTCGTGCGCCGTGACGAAGTTGATGCTGGCGCTGGGGCGCCGACCCGTCGCCTCGTACAGGTCCGACGACCCGGTCAGCCGGGAAGCGAACTCGCCCAGGGTTGCGGGCTCGCCCCGCCAGTAATCACGCACAGTATCGCGATACTTCCCGTTCCACTCGGTCCACAAACCCGGGAAATTCCCGACTTGGTAGCCGCCCTCGCCGACATCCCACGGTTCGGCGATCAATTTGACCTGGCTGACGATCGGATCCTGCTGCACCAGATCGAAGAACGCGCTCAACCGGTCGACGTCGTGCAGTTCGCGGGCCAGCGTGGCGGCCAGGTCGAAGCGGAACCCGTCCACGTGCATCTCGGTCACCCAGTAGCGCAGCGAGTCCATGATCAACTGCAGCACGTGCGGGTGGCGCGGGTTGAGGCTGTTACCGGTGCCGGTGTAGTCCTTGTACAACCGCAGGTCGGTGTCGACCAGCCGGTAGTACGCCGCGTTGTCGATGCCGCGGAAATTGATGGTGGGACCGAGGTGGTTGCCCTCGGCGGTGTGGTTGTACACCACGTCGAGGATCACCTCGATGCCGGCTTCGTGGAAGCTGCGCACCATGGATTTGAACTCGGCGACGCTGGACGTGCGGTTGGCGGCGTACTGGTTGTGTGGGGCGAAGAATCCGAAAGTGTTGTACCCCCAGTAGTTTCGCAAACCCAGGTCGAGCAGCCGCGAGTCGTGCATGAACTGGTGTACCGGCATGAGTTCGATGGCCGTGACACGCAGCGACTTGAGGTGGTCGATGATGGCGGGGTGGGCCAGGCCGGCATAGGTGCCCCGAAGCTCCTCGGGGACGCTGGGATGGTTCTGCGTCATTCCCTTGACGTGGGCTTCGTAGATGACCGTCTCGTAGTACGGGGTCAGTGGCGCGCGGTCGGATCCCCAGTCGAAGAAGGGGTTGCTCACCACACTGGTCATGGTGTGGCCCAGCGAATCGACCATGGGCGGGGTCCCCGGGTCGGCCCCATCGGCGTTGGGCCCGTCCGGGTCGACAGCCTTCATGTCATAGGAGAACAGCGCCTGACCGAAGCTGAAGTCGCCGTGAAAAGCCTTGCCGTACGGGTCGAGCAGCAGCTTGCTGGGGTCGCAGCGGTGCCCGGCGGCCGGGTCGAAGGGACCGTAGACACGATAGCCGTAGCGCTGGCCGGGAGTGATGTTCGGCAGGTACGCGTGCCAGACGAATCCGTCCACCTCGTCCAAGGGAATCCGCGACTCGCTGCCGTGATGGTCGATCAGGCACAACTCGACTTTCTCGGCGATTTCGGAGAACAACGAGAAGTTGGTTCCGGCGCCGTCGTAGGAGGCGCCGAGCGGATACGGGTTGCCCGGCCACACGGTGGCGAGCTTGGGTTGGTGGTTGCCGCCTGCTTCTGAAGCGGGACTGTTGGTTGACACCTATCGACCTTATCCGCGTGCGGTTGGGCTCACGCGCGTTAGAGGCGAGGAGTAAGGCGGGTCACCACCAGCCGGTGGCCTCGGCGATCTGGCGCCCCAATTCGGGTGCCATGGTCCGCACGTAGGTGGGGGACAGGTGGTGGGCGCCGTGATAGATCAGGATGTTTCCCTCGACCGGGCGGCACACGTCGGTGCGGCAGATCGCGTCCGACATGTCGAGCACCTTGAGCTGCGGGAACTGCGCGACGAAGTCGAGCGTCTGGTTGCGGTCGGAGAGCACGTCGGAACGCTTGATCGCGCATGACTGCGCGGTGCCGCCCCGTTTGGCGAGGCAGTCGGCCGGGTCGAACGGTTGGCCGTTCTTCACCAACCACGGCGTGTCTCGCATCCCGAGGATGGGAATGTTGTTGTCGGACAACGCCTGCCAGATGCCGATATAGGTGGCGGGCATCACATCGCCGGTCTTGATGTTCCACGGCCGGGTCGTGGTGGTGAATACGTAGTCGGGCCGGTCGGTGACCAGTTTGGTCATCGTTCGCTGCACCCATTCCCGGCACTGCGGGTAGGGGGCGTTATTGCCCATGATCAGCGGGACCTGCTCGGTCGACAGCGGGCAGCCCATCTTGAGGTACGTCACGACCTTGACGTGGTGCAGCTTGCCCAGCATGTCCAGCGCGGGTAGCCAGTGTTCGGCATGTGACCCGCCCGCCAGCGCGATGGTCCGGTCGGCGGCCACATCACCGTAGGTGCAGGTGACCACCGTCGGGTTGACGAAGTCGCTGATGCACCCGTCCCGGGTCGAGACGGGCAGGTCCTGTTTGACCTCTAGGACGGTCGGCCGCATGGGCAACGCGGGCACCCGCACGTGTTCGGTGAGGGCACGCGCGCCGGGATAGTCCTGCGGGTTGAGGACGCTGAGCTCCTTGCCGGCCGACCGCAGGACCGTGACGTGCTGACGCCAGGTGAATGAGGTCGCGGTCAGGGTCACGCCCAGCAACACGATGGCCGATCCCAGCGCCATCGTGGCTCGGGGCAGGCGCTTCAGCCACGGAATGGCCGGCGCGGCCGTCGGCTTCGAGGATGCGCGGTAGCGCAACGGATCCTCGACGAGCCGGTTGGTCAGATAGGCCAGCACCCCGGACACCAGCAGCAGCATGGCGCCTTCGACGAAATTGGCGTGCTTGTGCCCGCTGTAGGACAGCCAGAAGATGAGCAGCGGCCAGTGCCAGAGGTATAGCGCATACGCCATGGCGCCCAGCTCCACCAGCGGCCTTGTCGCCAGCAGGCGATTGGGCAGTGGTAACCGGGCGCCCGTGCCGCGATCACCCTGCAGGTTGGCTCCGACGAGGATCATCAGCATGGCGGCGCCGACCGGCACCAGCGCCCACGGGCCGGGGAACTCCCGCACGCCGTCGATCAGCGCCCCGCAGGACAGCACCGCGCCCAGCGCGACGGTGGCCAACACCGTCCGCAACCACATGGGCCAGCGGATGTGGGTCACCAGCGCGCCAACCAGCGCGCCGAGCAACAACTCCCAACCCCGCGCGAAGCTGTTGTAGTAGGCGGCAGCCTGGTCTTGCTGATGCGCGATGATCGCGTAGACGAACGATGCCACCGTCAACGCGGTCAGCACCACCAGGAAGACGGTCCGGAGCCGGGCACCCGCCGAGCGCCGGAACAGGTAGCCCAAGCCAGCGATCAACACCAGGAAGCTGACGTAGAACTGGCCCTGCACCGACATCGACCAGATGTGCTGCAAGGGACTGACGGCTTCGCCCGCCCGCAGGTAGTCGGCGGCCGTGTTGGCCAGCTCCCAGTTCTGGTAGTAGCCGAGGCTGGCAAGGCTTTGGTCGGCGAATGTCTCCCAGCGGGTCTCCGGTTGAACCAGAATGGTCAGCACCGCACAACCGGCCAGCACCACCACCAGGGCGGGTACCAGCCGACGGATGAGCCGGATCACCTCGGCCAGCGGCGACAGCGTCACAGCCGGGTTCAGTGCGACGCGAATGACCTTGCCGCCGAAGAAGAATCCGGACAGCGCCAGGAACACGTCCACGCCGCCGGAGACCCGGCCGAACCAGATATGGAAGACGGCAACCAGCGCAATAGCAACGCCGCGCAGGCCGTCGAGGTCGTAGCGATAGAACCCCTGGGACCCCGTCCTGCGGACTCCCGCGGTCCCCGGATCGACGGTGGCGTCCGGTGCGGGAGACGGTGACAAGGTCTGCATGATCGACAGTCAATTTACCGAAAACCCGCCACCCGCTCCCGACAGCTCGCGGCGGGACGGCTGCTCAGCGGGACACTGAACATCCGCGCCGGGCGGCGGGGGAGCAAGTGACGGGCGTCGGACGGGAAACGAACGGGGAAACTACCTGCCGATACCGGCGCCGGTCGGCTGCAACGGCGACTGCTGGGTCGGCAGCTGCTGTACGGGCGCCTGCTGGAACGGCGACTGCTGCAGCGGGGCCTGTTGCGTCGGGACCTGCTGCAACGGCGCCTGTTGGGTGGGCAGCTGCTGCGGTGTCTGCTGGTAGGGCGCCTGTTGCAGCGGGGCCTGTTGGGTGGGCGCCTGTTGCAGCGGCGCCTGTTGGGTGGGCAGCTGCTGCGGTGTCTGCTGGTAGGGCGCCTGTTGCAGCGGGGCCTGTTGCGTCGGTGCCTGCTGGGCGGGCGGCTGCTGGGGCGCCTGCTGCAACGGTGCCTGCTGCGCCGGCGCGGTGGCGCCGAGAATCCGGACCATGTAGGGCGTCATGCCGTTGCCGCGGACCGGCGAGACCTGCACGACGTCACCGACCTCGAGCATCTGGTTATTGCCCAGGTACATCGCGACGCTTTGCGTGCCCTCGGGGCCGTAGAAGATCAGGTCACCCTTGCGGGCCTGCTGGGGCAGGACCTTCTGACCCACCCGGTAGATCGCGCCCGACGACCGCGGCAGCTTGATGCCGGCGCCCGCGTAGGCGTACTGCATCAGGCCCGAAGCGTCGAAACCAACGGTGTTGATGCCGGTCCCGGTGCCGCGGGTGGGGCCGTTGATGCCGCCACCGGCCCAGGAGAACGGCACACCGCGCTGCGACAGACCGCGGGCGATCACCACGTCGGTGGCCTGCTGATAGTCCATCGACCTGGCGCCCGGGTCGGCGGTCGCGATGGTGGGAACCACCATCGGCGCCCCGAGCAGGGCCAAACCGATCGCGAAGGCGTAGATGCGTTTCATTTTTTTTCGTGGCCTCTCAGGCGCTCAATGGGCCTCGGCGCGGTGACCTAGCGCGTCCGCCCCCGGTTCATGTACGAAGCGCGACCTCCACGCTGGGGCCGAACACCGTCCATGGCACTTGCGAAGTGAATCAGCGGTCAGCCCGCTGTATTCACATCAGTCACACAAGCCACTTTGACAACAGAAACTGTCAGCCGCCAGGTCCACGCGGGATTATTTGTCGTACCGTGACCGGACGGTGACTGGCGTGCCGAATCCCGTATGCACGGTTGTGATTTCGGTCTCAGTCGGTGACGAAATCACACACCCGCAAAGGCGGCAGCGGGCGATCAGAGCCAGTAGCGTTCGCTGAACATGGTCAGCATCGATCCGGCCACCGAACTGGCCATGACCAGCGCCAGCGCCAGAACCGGCCAGAAGGACATGTACCAGCCCTTCAGGATCGAAACCACCGGTCCGATGACGGCGGCGGTCATGGCCGCACCGATACCGCCCCACACCACCGGGTGGATGTACAGGTCCAGCCCGTAGGGAACTGGGCCGCAGGTTTCGTCCGTACAGACATTCGCCAGGAAGCCGAAAAGCCGCGTCGGCCAGGTCGTCGCCGTGGCCAGCACCGCCAGCAGGACCAGCAACGCGACGGTGCAGATGATGTCCCAGGGCGCCACCCGCACCCGCAGCACCCGCGGCGCCTCGTCGTCGTAATCCACCAGCGGGTAGTGCGTGTCCCTGGACCAGCCGGGACCCGGCGCGGGCCCGGCCACGGGTCCCGGCGCTGCGCTCTCGGGCTGCTGCGGCGTGGCCATGATGTCCCATGCTTCCCGACGTCGGAGTTTTGCGCGAATCGGCTGCTTTACCCTCGATCACTATGCCCGCGGCGAAGGCCGGGCTGACGCCCGAGCAGATCAGTGCGATCGACGCCGCGCACCTGTGGCATCCCTACAGCACCATCGGTGCCGAATCCGTCGCCCCCGTGGTGGCGGTCGGAGCTCGCGGGGCCCGGCTCACCCTGATCCGCGACGGCAAGTCCATCGAGGCGCTCGACGCCATGAGCTCCTGGTGGACCGCGATCCACGGGCACGGCCACCCCGTGCTGGATGCGGCGCTTTCCGCCCAGCTCGGCGCGATGAACCACGTGATGTTCGGTGGGCTGACCCACGAACCCGCGGCGCGACTGGCCCAGCTGCTGGTGGACATCACCCCGGCCGGGCTGGAGACGGTGTTCTTCAGCGACTCCGGATCGGTGTCGGTGGAGGTGGCGGTGAAGATGGCGCTGCAGTACTGGCGCAGCCGCGACCGGCCCGGCAAGCACCGGCTGATGACCTGGCGCGGCGGCTACCACGGCGACACCTTCACGCCGATGAGCGTCTGCGACCCCGACGGCGGCATGCACT
The DNA here is from genome assembly GCF_001665875.1 of Mycobacterium sp. 852002-40037_SCH5390672. Taxonomy (GTDB): domain Bacteria; phylum Actinomycetota; class Actinomycetes; order Mycobacteriales; family Mycobacteriaceae; genus Mycobacterium. The sequence continues at coordinate 67,798 of NZ_LZTA01000078.1, read as the reverse complement.
CGTTGTGGACCGACATTCTGGCCTCACAGGTGTTCGCCCCGCAGGTGCCCCGTGAGTACGACCACGGCTACAGCGCGGCGTTCGAGGAACAGCTGGCCGGGCACGCGGCCGAGTTGGCCGCCGTCGTCGTCGAGCCCCTCGTCCAGGGCGCCGGCGGCATGCGCTTCCACGACCCGCAATACCTGCGCGACCTGCGCGACATCTGCCGGCGGCACGAGGTACTGCTGATTTTCGACGAGATCGCCACGGGCTTCGGGCGCACCGGCGAGCTCTTCGCCGCCGACCACGCCGGCGTGAGCCCGGACATCATGTGCGTGGGCAAGGCGCTGACCGGCGGATACCTGACGTTGGCCGCCACCTTGTGCACGACCGACATCGCCCACACCATCAGCGCCGGTGAGGCCGGGGCGCTGATGCACGGTCCCACGTTCATGGCCAACGCGCTGGCCTGCGCGGTATCGGTGGCCAGCGTCGAGGTGCTGCTCGGACAGGACTGGCGGTCGCGGGTCGCCGAGATCGGCGCCGGACTGGCGGCCGGACTCGAGCCGGCGCGGACACTGCCCGGCGTGAGCGACGTACGGGTGTGCGGCGCCATCGGCGTCATCGAATGCGAGCGCCCGGTCGACCTGGCCGTCGCCACCCCCGCGGCACTGGACCACGGCGTGTGGCTGCGCCCATTTCGCAACCTGGTCTACGCGATGCCGCCCTACATCTGCACGCCCGACGAGATATCCCAGATCACCTCGGCGATGCTGCAGGTCGCCCGCCTCGTGGGCTAGCAGTGACGACCCGCTGCGCCCGGCTTCGCCGCCCTGGCGATCGCCACTAGGCTGAACGCCGATGAAGGCACCGATCGAGGTTTCCCCGCTGGCCTGGCTGGAGGCGGTGGAACGGCAGCGCCGCGAGGCGGGGCTGCGCCGCTCACTGCGGCCGCGCCCCGCCGTTGCCACCGAGCTGGACCTGGCCTCCAACGACTACCTCGGGCTCTCACAACACCCCGACGTGATCGACGGCGGAGTCGCCGCGCTGCGCATGTGGGGCGCCGGGGCGACCGGGTCCCGGCTGGTCACCGGTGACACCGAACTGCACCAGAAGTTCGAGTCCGAGCTGGCCAACTACGTGGGCGCGGCCTCGGGACTGCTGTTCTCCTCCGGATATGCGGCCAACCTGGGGGCCGTCGTCGGCCTGTCGGGCCGGGGTTCACTGCTGGTCTCCGACGAGTATTCGCACGCGTCGCTGGTGGACGCCTGCCGGCTGTCGCGAGCGCGGGTGGCTGTGACGCCGCATCGCGACGTCGGTGCCGTTGAGTCGGCCCTGCGGGCTCGCGACGAGGAGCGCGCGATCGTCATCACCGAGTCGGTGTTCAGCACCGACGGCGCGCTGGCGCCGCTGCGCGAATTGCACGACCTGTGCCGCCGCCACCGCGCCCTGCTCATCGTCGACGAGGCGCACGGTCTGGGGGTGCGCGGCGGCGGGCGCGGGCTGCTGCACGAAGCCGGGCTGGCCGGCGCCCCCGACGTGGTCATGACCACGACGCTGTCCAAGGCGCTGGGCAGCCAGGGCGGCGCGGTCCTGGCGCCGGCACCCGTGCGCGCGCATCTGATCGACGCGGCGCGCACGTTCATCTTCGACACCGGCCTGGCCCCGGCGGCGGTGGGCGCCGCGCAGGCGGCGCTGACCGTGCTGCGGGCCGAACCCTGGCGGGCGGACGCGGTGTTGCGCCATGCCGCCATGCTGGCCGAGGTCTGCGGCGTACGGGAGGTTCCCCAGTCGGCGGTGGTGTCGGTGATCCTGGGCGACCCGGACGTGGCGGTGGCCGCAGCGACCGCCTGCCTGGACGCCGGCGTGCGGGTGGGATGCTTCCGACCCCCGACCGTGCCCGCCGGGACGTCGCGGCTGCGGCTGACCGCGCGTGCGTCGCTGGACGACGCCGAGCTCGAGGTCGCGCGCCGGGTGCTGACCGATGTGCTCGCCAATCTTGGTTGAGGTACGCCGGTGACGGTTCTGGTCGTCACCGGCACCGACACCGGCGTCGGCAAGACGGTCGTCACCGCGGCGCTGGCCTGTCACGCCCGTCAGGCCGGCATCGAGGTGGCGGTGTGCAAACCGGTGCAGACCGGCACCGACGCCGGCGACGACGATCTCGCCGAGGTGGCTCGGCTGTCCGGGGTGACCGAGCTGGCCGGGTTCGCCCGCTATCCGCGGCCGCTCGCGCCGGTGGCCGCCGCCGAGGCTGCCGCAACGCCGTTGCCCAGCCGCGAGCAGCTGCTGGCGCTCATCGGCGAGCTGGACCGGCCGGGGCGGCTGACGTTGGTCGAGGGCGCCGGGGGGCTGCTGGTCGAACTCGGCGAACACGGTGTCACCGCACGCGATCTCGCCGAAGCACTCGGCGCCGCGGTGCTGGTCGTGGTCAGCCCGGCGCTGGGAACCCTCAACCACACCGCGCTGACTCTGGAATCCATTGCCGCGCGCAATCTTTCGTGCGCCGGCCTGGTCATCGGCAGCTGGCCCCGGCATCCCGGGGTGGTGGAGACGACGAATCGGTCCGCGCTGGGGCGACTGGCGGCGGTACGCGCCGCGCTGCCGGAAGGGGCGGCGGCGCTGAATGCCGCCGAGTTTGCGTCGCTGTGCGCCCAGGCCTTCGACCGCGACTGGGTCACCACGCTGGTCGGCTGATGGTCCACTCCATCGAGCTGGTCTTCGACCGCGACACCGAGGCGGCGATCCGCCACATCTGGGAAGGCTTGGCTGCGGCCGGAATTCCCAGTCAGGCACCGGCCAGCCGGCCACACGTGACGCTGGCCGTGGCCGAAGGCATCGCCGCAGACGTCGACGAGCTGCTCAGCGCGGTGCGCGAGCAGCTGCCGCTGCGCTGTCTCATCGGCGCGCCGGTGTTATTCGGCCGCGCCAGTGTGGTTTTCGCGCGGCTGGTGGTGCCCTCCGGCGAACTGTTGGCCCTGCATGCCCGGGTGCACCGGTTGTGCGGTCCGTATTTGACGCCGGGACCGATGCCCAACAGTCTGCCCGGTCAGTGGACCGCGCACGTCACTATGGCGCGGCGCGTCGGGGGCGCCCACCTGGGGCGGGCGCTGCGCATCGCGGGCCGGCCCGCCCAGATCGACGGCAGCTTCGCGGGTTTGCGCCGCTGGGACGGCAACAAGAAGGTCGAGCACCTGATCTAGGTCGAATGGCGGCGGCCCGCTGCGCCCGGCTTCGCCGCGCTTGCGACCGCCGCCGGGTTAACCCCCGAAGAGCAGATACAAACCGGTGAAGGTGTAGCTCACCATCACCAGCATCATGGTCAGCTGGCCGGTGAGCTGATGGCCGGCGGGTAGCAGCCGCAGCGCCTTGTCGTGGGCCGCGATCACCGCGACGATGTGCCCGGTGACCACGCAGGTCACCTTGACCGCGGCGAGCACCGGCGGGTGCATGGACAAGACGTAGGCGGGGTGCAGATGCGCCAGGCCGAGCAGATTCCACCCGCGGCCGAACGGATCGGCCAGCGCGAACACCGCCTGCTGTCCGCGCTCCACCAGGTAGGACAGGTAGTGCGCGAAGATGTAGCCCACCACGATCGGGATCAGTGAATGCGCCATCCGGCCGGGCAATTCGCGGCGCTGCTCTGGACTGACGCCGCCGGTGGCGCGTGCTGCGAGTGAAAAGGTCACTGCCACAACGCAAATGAAGACGATTAGTCCGGCGGTGCGCAGCACCGACGACGCCAACGTCGGGGGTGCGCCGAATTCACGGGTGAGTTGATCGGAGAAGCCGCGCCAGGTCGGCGACGACGAGAAACTGTCGAACGCCGTCGATCCGAGCAGCACCGCCAGCAGCACCACGACGCCCGGCCGCACCGGCAGCGACGGCAGATGGTCGAGCGGGTTTCCGATAACGATCTTTTGAGTCTCCGCGTTGCGGCGAAACGGCGAGAGCCGCGAGACGGCCATGCTGTACACGCCGAACGGGTCGGCGCGGGCCAGCCAGCGCTGTCCGCACAGCCACGCACCGGCCAGCATCAGCACGGCGTAGGCGGCTATCCACGTCCTGACCCAAGGCAGTGACGCCGGGTTCGGGCTGGCCAGCTCCATCCAGACGAAGGCGAACAGGCCGAATGCGGCGGGCCGATAGCCCCAGCCTTCGGGGTAGGACAGCCGTGGCCGGCCGAGCCGCTCCGGGGTGATGCGCCGCAGCAGCAGATACACCGTGCGCATCGGCGAAATCACCCGCCACACGGGCCCGATGGCCAGCGACAGCGCCACCAGCCCGACCCACAGCAGCACGTAGAACGCGCCGAGCAGTGCGTTGGAATCCGATTCGGGACCCCACACCCCGGCGGCCACCGCCCACGCCGCGAACACCAGGGCCGGCGCGGCCGCCGACCACCGGGTCACCGGGGAGTCGACGAACGTCGTCAGCGCCGTCGGCAAGGGCCGGCCCGGCTTGAGCGGATCGAACCGCGGCTGTCGCCACGCGAACGCCACGAGCGCGAACGTGAACGTCAATGCCCATGCCGCCCCGACCATCGCGTAGGCATACGGCACCGGAAGGTCACCTGAACCACCGAGGCCGTGCGCGAGCACCACCGCCGCAGCGGCGGAGCTCACGGCTGTACTTGGATGGTTGCGACGGTGCGGTCCAGATGGTGCAGCTCGACCGCGACGTTGCCGGGAACGTCGACGGCGAACTGGAACGTCTGGTTGGGTGCGGCCGCGACCTGGAATTTGTGGTCGGGCGTCGAATGCACGTGGAGCTCGTCGGTGGCGTCGCTGGTCACGTGCAGGGTGATCTGCTGATGCACCTTGGCCTGCAGCGTGGCGTTGGTGGGCGTTACCTGCCCGTTGGCGATGGTCACGTCGACCGCCAGCGGTGCGGCCGGGGCCTTATTGGTGGAACCGCCACAGCCGACCAGGCCGCAGACCAGCGCCGCCGTCCACGCCGCGATGACGGTGCCGCGAAGTGTCATGGATTCACGCCGCCCGGGGGATCTGTTGCTTGTCCTCGACGGGTTCGGGTTCGGTGACCGCGTAGCCGAGCCGGCCCGCGCCCCACGTCAGGCCGGCGATCACCATCAGCGTCAGGAACAGCACCACGAAGGAGCCGGCGGTGAACAACCACACCGGGGCGTTCTGGTCGCGTTCGCGCTGCAGAATGGTGATCTCCTGCACGAACGGCCGGTTCATCGCCGACAGCGCGGGAACCTCGGGCGCCGGAATGGCGTCATCGGCCGGTTCGTAGATCGGCACCGCGGTCATCGTGTAGCCGTCCTGGACCCGCAGCAGGGTCTTCCACGATCCCCACACCGGCAGCGGCCGAGTGGACCGGTAGTGGCCGGGTCCGACCTTGTCGAGCCGGTCGATCTGCAGACCGCGATCGTTCTCCATCCGGCCCTGCCAGGACAGGATGGTCACCCAGTCCGGGTGCGCGCTGACCATGTCGGCCGGTTGGAGTTGAATATCGGCTGACACCATGCGTTTCCCGGGTGCGCTGGGCACGTCGGTCAGGGTGATGGTGGCGTTGTTCTGCCGCGGCACCACGATGTGCAGCCCGTTGGCCACAGCGCCGCCGATCACCAGCACCGTCGCCACGATCACCGAGATGCCGGCGGCGCGGCTCGGGAGCCGCTGCCCGGTGAGCACCAAGCCGAACAACGCACCGCACATGCCCATCAGAACCGCGACCGGCACCGCCATGGCCAGGGCCTCGCCCCACATGCTGACCGGCCAGGGGTAGTGGTACACCGCCGACACCCACAGCGACTCCAGCCACAGCCCGATGGTGCCCACGCCCAGGCCCGCGACGGCGCCGAAAACGATGGGGCGCTTGAAAAGCGGAGTCAGCGCGATCACCTCGACCGCCAGCGCGGGGCCGAGATAGAGCGGGAACCAGTTGATCGGGGCCCCGAGGACCGGCCCGACCAGCAGGGCGACGCCACCGCGCAGGGCGATGGCGAAGACGGCCGCGATCAGGGCCGCTCCCCGGCCCATGGTGATGCGGGCGGCGACCGCTGCCAGCGCCGCCGCCGCGGCGATCATCATCGGCTGCAGAACGAGCCGGAATTGCTCGACGCCGAAGTCGTATTCGATTTGGTACACCGACAGGCCGATGAACATGCCGCCGAAGGACAGGTAGCGCAGGAAGGTGATGAAGACGCCGTGGTAGACCTCCTCGCCTTCGTCGGCCTCACCCTCACGCTCCAGCATCAGCACCGCGAACAGCGAGAAACAGGCGCCGCCGATCATCATCAGATGTGTTGGGCCCCAAAGAGTTACGTCCTGGCCGAAGATGCGGTGCCAGATGTCGTCGAGCGGGAACCCGATCATCGCGTACAGCCCGCAACCGGCCATCAGCACGCCGCCCACCGGCGCGTGCCAGTTGCGCGTGATGCGCACCGCCGCCGGGCCGGGCTTGTCGAACGGCAGCACGACCGCCGTCATTCCGCCCAGGAAGATTCCGAACAATCCGATGATGATGAAGTAGTGCGCCGGGTTGGCCAACGGGCCGGGGTCGCGGCCGTTGCCGATATGCCAGCTGACGTCCCAGATGAACCCGAACAGCGCGCAGATGATCGACGTGGTGAACACCAGAACCGGCAGGGCGACCCAACCGGGCCGGTGAAACTTGTCGCCCACCCTGTCGGCGGTGCGGGTCAACCACTCGATGCGGTGGGTGCGGTGGGCATGGCCCACCCACAGCAACAGCAGGGTGATCACCACCGCGGCGATCGAGAGCCCGATCACCTGATTCAGTCCCGCACCGCGTGCCGGTGCCTCAGCGACAATTGTCAGTTCGTTCGACCGCATCGTTGTGCCTCCCAACCGCGCCGGGCCGCCCCGGAGGATCCGATTGAAGTCAACCGCTTATTACTGCCAAGTAGGTTCGTGATTGTTTGTTTAATGCCCCGCTACAGGCCTCGTCAATCACTTTTTGTCGGGCGTGTCGGGATGGGAGGCGTCCGTCGAGGCCTTCGTTGTGTTCCGGCCCTCGCGACGGTCGCGCAGCGCGATGAACAAAATCACCCCGACGACGATCACCGCAGGCAGGAACGCCGGCGCCGCCAACAGGAGGTAATGGTGTGCCAGGAATTCGACGTGCGGAGTCACCATGGTCGTATACCCAGAGGTAGGTCGTGTCCTTCGGCCGTTACCCTACTTTGAACACCTTTACATTCACGCTGCCATCACCACGTGGCAGATGTGTCCCCACGCGCGGACACGAAGATGAGGCAGGGGAGTACCTGGTGACTCAAGCGGCAACTCGACCGACGGACGAAATCGGCAACGACGAGGACATCTTGGCGGTGGCCCGGCGGCAGGTGCTGGAGGACGGCCAGGGATTGAGCAGGGACCAGGTGCTGCGGGTGCTGCAGCTGTCCGACGACCGGCTCGATGAACTGCTGGCGCTGGCCCACGAGGTGCGGATGCGCTGGTGCGGCCCCGAGGTCGAGGTCGAGGGCATCATCAGCCTGAAGACCGGCGGCTGCCCGGAGGACTGTCACTTCTGCTCGCAGTCGGGGCTGTTCGCGTCGCCGGTGCGCAGTGCCCGGTTGGACATTCCCAGCTTGGTGGAGGCGGCCAAGCAAACCGCTAAGTCCGGCGCCACCGAATTCTGCATCGTTGCCGCGGTGCGCGGCCCCGACGAGCGGTTGCTGGCCCAGGTTGCGGCCGGTATCGAGGCGATCCGCAACGAGGTCGAGATCAACATCGCCTGCTCGCTGGGCATGCTGACCGCCGAACAGGTCGAGCAGCTCTCCGCGATGGGCGTGCACCGCTACAACCACAACCTCGAGACCGCCCGCTCGTTCTTCACCAACGTCGTGACCACCCACAGCTGGGAAGAGCGTTGGGAGACATTGTCGATGGTCCGCGACGCCGGCATGGAGGTCTGCTGCGGCGGCATCCTGGGCATGGGAGAGACCCTCGAGCAGCGGGCGGAATTCGCCGCCGAACTGGCCGAACTCGGCCCCGACGAGGTGCCGCTGAACTTCCTCAACCCGCGTCCCGGCACCCCGTTCGGCGACCTGGAAGTGATGCCGGCGAGCGAAGCGCTGAAGTCGGTGGCCGCCTTCCGCCTGGCGCTGCCGCGCACCATGCTGCGGTTTGCCGGCGGCCGCGAGATCACCCTGGGCGACCTGGGCGCCAAGAAGGGCATCCTGGGCGGTATCAACGCCGTGATCGTCGGCAATTACCTGACCACGCTGGGTCGTCCCGCCGAATCCGACCTGGAATTGCTCGACGACCTGCAGATGCCCCTCAAGGGGCTCAACGCCAGTTTGTAGGGCCGGCTGCCGCGGCTAGGGGGTTGGAGACTTGTGGTTGGCGATCTGGGCGCTGCGGTCAGTGCCGGCGTCTACAACGTCTACACCGGGGAATTAGGGGGCACCTCAGTGCCGACAGCGGCCCGGTTGGGTCTTGAGCCTCCCCGGTTCTGCGCGGCATGCGGGCGCCGGATGGTGGTGCAGGTTCGCCCCGACGGCTGGCGGGCGCGCTGCTCGAGGCACGGCGAGGTCGATTCCGCCGATCTGGAGACGCAGCGGTGACCGAGCAGGCCAAGACGGGCGCCGCGGATTTCTCCACACCCGCCACCGTTTCCCGCCGGACGCGAGTGCGCGCGCTCCTGATCGTCGCCCTGGGGTCGGCGGCAACCGGTCTGGCGATCGGCGGCCTGTGGGCGTGGATCGCCCCGCCGATTCGCGCCGTGGTGGCACTCACCCGCTCGGGCGAGCGGGTACATGACTATCTGGGCAACGAGTCCGAGCACTTCTTCGTCGCACCGGCCCTGATGCTGGGGCTGCTGACCGTGCTGGCGGTGGTGGCCTCGGTGGGGGTGTGGCAGTGGCGCGAGCACCGCGGGCCGGGGATGGTGATCGCCCTGTCGACCGGCATGGCGGCGGCCGCCGCCGCGGCCTCTGCGGTGGGCGCCGGGTTGGTGCGGCTGAGCTATGGCGCCCTGGACTTCGATGCGGTACCGCTGACGAAAAGCCCGTCGGTCGCATACGTCACGCAGGCGCCGCCGGTGTTCTTCTCGGACGGTCCGCTGCAGATCGCGGTGAGTCTGTTATGGCCCGCGGGTATCGCGGCCCTGGTCTACGCCGTGCGCACCGCAGCGGACGCCCGCGACGACCTGGGTGCGCTTCCGCCGGAGCCTAGGCCTTCGGATGCGCTGCCGGTCGGGGCCGGAGGCGCCGCCGAAGCGCCCGTGTCATAGCGGACGGCGGCCGATCTTGCGGCCCGTGACGACTTTGGCCGCGATCTTCACCAGCCGGGCCATGCCGACGTAGGTCATCGGGTTGAACATCGTCGGCCACGTGGTTCGGACCAGGTGATCGGTCAGCGGGCGGCCTTCGAAGCGATCCGTCAGCCAGCGCAGCGCCATCGGCGCCGACAGCGGATGCAGCATCATGTGCTCGTTGAAGGCGTCGCGGTGGTAGGTGACCCGCGCACCGCCGGCCGAATACGCGTCGGCGAGCACGTCGATGTCGTGAACGTCGATCAGGTAGTCGTGCACGGCCTGCACGATCAACACCGGTGGCGTCGGGACGGCGGCGCCCAGCTTGATGTGGTCGAAGACGTAGGTGATCTCCGGGGTGGACAGGATCTGCTCGAGCGGCTCGTCGAGGTAGTCGCCCATGTTCTTGCCGGCCATCCGCACCACGGCTTCCACCGTCGTCATCTTCTCCAGCGAGTCGAGCAGGGCGCGCCCCTCCTCGTTGGTGTGCTCTCTGATCACCCGGTCCAGGTCGGGATAGATGTGCGCGAGCGCGGCCACCACCAGCGCGGGAAGCCCCGACAGGAAGCTGCCGTTGAGCCGGCGGAAGGTGTTGCCGAGGTCCCCGACGGGCGAGCCCAGCACCGCCCCGACGATGTCCAGTTCGGGCGCGTACTCGGCGCACATCTCAGCGGCCCACGCGCTGGCCAGTCCGCCACCGGAGTACCCCCACAGGCCGATGGGGGCGGACGCGGACAGGCCCAGGCGCCCCGAACTCCGCGCGGCCCGGATGCCGTCCAGGACGCGGTAGCCGGGCTCGTACGGCGCGCCCCACAGCCCGCGCAGACCTTCGTGGTCGGGCACCGAGACGGCCCACCCCTCGGCGACGGCGGCGGCGATCAGAAAAAGCTCGAGCTGGCCGATCGCCCCCAGCGCCTTCGCCCTGCGCCGCAGCGCATAGGACGGGAAACAGCGCGACGAGACGGCGTCGATGGCGCACTGATACGACAGCAGCGGGCAGGACTGCCCTGGAGCGAGGTGGGCGGGGACGATCACCGTCGTGGCGGTGGCCTCCGGCTCGCCGTTCATGTCCATGGTCCGGTACAGCAGCTGGACGGCTTTGATCGGCTGCGGGATCAGGCCGAGGAACGCCAGCTCGACGTCGCGCGAACGCAGCACGGTGCCGGGCTCGGCGTGCTGGAAGCCCAGTGGCGGCTGGTAGAACGGGTCGTCCGACGGCAGCAGCGGACGCACCTTGTGCTGCAGTTCCTCGTGTGGCGGCCGGGCGATCCATTCCGCGCCGTGCGTGCCTGCCAGGTTGCCGAGCTCAGCCATTGAGGCTCCCTTCGTGGCCACCCGGCATTCTCGCGCACAAACGGCAGGTAACCAAAACGCAATCGCCGCACTGTGAGCGACTTTTCCGTCACTCCAGCCAGGTCAGACGCGGACCGAAAAATCGATTTACGCCCACGTCGCCCGAGGACGCTTTCTTCCAAGCCTAGCCTGGCGGCCCCGGCGGCTTGAGCGCGGCGAACTCATCGGTGACCCGCAACGCCGCCTCGGTGAACCGGTACAGCGCGGCCGGGCGCCCCCCGCTGCGGCCTGATTGCGCGATGGTGCCGGTCGCCGTGATGACGCCCCGTCGGGCCAGCACGCGCTGCAGGTTCGTCGCGTCGACCTGATAGCCCAGGGCGGCGCCATAAATGTCGCGCAGCGTGGAGAGCGCGAATTCCCTTGGCGCCAAAGCAAAGCCAATGTTCGTATAGGACAGTTTCGCGTTCAGCCTGGTGCGGGCGTTCTCCACCATCTGACCGTGGTCGAAGGCCATCGGCGGCAGGGAGTTCACCGGATGCCAGCGGGTATCCGGCGGCAGCTCGGGGCTGGCGGGGAAGGGCACCAGGCCCAGGAAGGTAGACGCGATCACGCGGGTGTCCGGTACCCGTTGCGGGTCGGAGAACACCGCAAGCTGTTCCAGGTGCGCCAGCTCTTTGAGGTCGACTTTCTCGGCGAGCTGGCGCCGGACCGAGGTGATCATGTCCTCGTCGTTGCGCAGCTGCCCGCCCGGCAGCGCCCACCTGCCCTGTTGCGGATCCCTGGCGCGCTGCCATAACAGCACGTTCAGCTGCGGTTTCGCCGCGTGGCGTTCGTTCGTAACCGGTCCGGCCACTTCGCGAACCTGGAACACGACCGCGAGCACTTCGTGGGCGGTGCTACCATGGGCCATGTTTTCGATTATAAGTCGAAAACCTCCTGGTCTGAAAGGAGCCGCCATGACGGTTATCAATCGCATGGACACGCTCGCCGAAGGCATGATCGCCGACATCACGGATTCCCCCACCGGCTACGCGGGCGTGGCCGGTGATGAGCAGTGGGCCGCCGAGGTTCGCCGCCTGGCCAAGCTTCGCGGCGCCACCGTACTGGCGCACAACTATCAGCTGCCCGAGATCCAGGATGTCGCCGATCACGTGGGCGACTCACTGGCGCTGTCGCGGATCGCCGCCGAGGCGCCCGAGGACACCATCGTGTTCTGCGGGGTGCACTTCATGGCGGAGACCGCCAAGATCCTGAGCCCCGACAAGACCGTGCTCATCCCGGATCAGCGCGCCGGCTGCTCGCTGGCCGAGTCCATCACCGCCGACGAATTGCGCGCCTGGAAGGACGAACACCCCGGCGCGGTCGTCGTCTCCTACGTCAACACCACGGCGGCGGTCAAGGCGCTCACCGACATCTGCTGCACCTCGTCCAACGCGGTCGAGGTCGTGGAGTCCATCGACCCGGACCGTGAGGTGCTGTTCTGCCCGGATCAGTTCCTCGGCGCCCACGTCCGTCGGATGACGGGTCGCGAGAACCTGCACGTGTGGGCGGGCGAATGCCACGTGCATGCCGGGATCAACGGCGACGAACTCAACGACCAGGCCCGCGCCAACCCCGACGCCGAACTCTTCGTGCACCCCGAATGTGGTTGCGCCACTTCGGCGCTGTATCTCGCCGGCGAGGGCGCCTTCCCGCCGGACCGGGTGAAGATCTTGTCCACCGGCGGCATGCTGGAGGCCGCCAACCAGACCAACGCACGCAAGGTGCTGGTCGCGACCGAGGTCGGCATGCTCTACCAATTGCGCCGGGCGGCACCGCAAGTCGACTTCCGCGCGGTGAACGACCGGGCCTCGTGCAAGTTCATGAAGATGATCACCCCGGCGGCCCTGCTGCGCTGCCTGGTCGAGGGGGCCGACGAAGTTCACGTTCACCCCGACGTCGCCGCCGCCGGCCGGCGCAGCGTGCAGCGAATGATCGAAATCGGACAGCCGGGCGGTGGCGAATGACCGCCAGTCCCCAGTGGACCCACAGCGCTGACGTCGTCGTGATCGGTACCGGTGTCGCGGGATTGGCCGCCGCCCTGGCCGCCCATCGGGCCGGCCGCAACGTCGTCGTGCTGAGCAAGGCCGACCATGCCCGGGGGGCGACCGCGACGCACTACGCGCAGGGCGGCATCGCGGTGGTGCTGCCGGACAATGACGACTCGGTGGAGGCCCACGTCGCCGACACCGTGGTGGCCGGCGCGGGTCTGTGCGATCCCCAGTCGGTCTACTCTATCGTCGCCGACGGGTACGCGGCCGTCGCCGAATTGGTCGGCGCCGGAGCGCGATTCGACGAATCCGCGCCCGGCAAGTGGGCGCTGACACGCGAAGGTGGACACTCCCGGCGCCGCATCGTGCACGCCGGCGGCGACGCCACCGGCGCGGAGGTGCAGCGCGCCCTCGACCACGCCGCACGCATGCTGGACATCCGCAGCGGCCATGTGGCGCTGCGGGTTCTGCACGACGATGCAGCCGTGACCGGCGTCCTGGTGGGCACCCCGGAGGGGTACGGAATCATCAGCGCGCCTTCCGTGATCCTGGCCTCCGGCGGTCTCGGGCACCTGTACGGCGCGACCACCAACCCCGAGGGCTCCACCGGCGACGGAATCGCGCTGGGCTTGTGGGCCGGGGTCGCGGTCAGTGACCTCGAGTTCATCCAGTTCCATCCCACGATGCTTTTCGCGCCGGATGCCGCCAGCGGGCGGCGTCCGTTGGTCACCGAGGCCATCCGCGGCGAGGGCGCGAGATTGATTGACCGGCAAGGCGATTCGGTGACAGCCGGTGTTCACCCGATGGGGGACCTGGCGCCCCGCGACGTCGTCGCCGCGGCCATCGACTCCCGGCTGAGGGCCACCGGCGATGCCTGCGTCTTCCTCGATGCGCGACACATCGGCGACTTCGCCAACCGGTTCCCGACGGTGACGGCCGCCTGCCGGGCCGCCGGCATCGATCCCGTGCACCAACCCATTCCGGTCGTTCCCGGGGCGCATTACAGCTGCGGCGGAATCGTCACCGATGTGTACGGCCAAACCGAGCTGCCGGGATTGTTCGCCGCGGGCGAGGTGGCGCGCACCGGACTGCACGGCGCCAACAGGCTGGCGTCCAACAGCCTGCTGGAAGGTCTGGTAGTCGGCGGCCGGGCCGGCAAATTGGCGGCCGCGCATGCGGCAGCGACCGGGCGTGTTCACGCCGTCGCGCCAGAATCGGTCGTCCATACCGCGCCCGGGCGTGCGGAACTGCAGCGCGCGATGAGCCGGGATGCTTCGGTGGTACGCGACGCCGCCGGACTGACCCGCTTGTCCACCATGCTGTCGCAGGCGAAGATCCGCAAAGTATCCGCCCGCCGCGACTTCGAGGATGTCGCGCTGGCCGTCGCCGCCCGCGCGGTCGCGGCCGCCGCGCTGGCCCGCACCGAGAGCCGGGGCTGCCACCACCGCCAGGACTATCCGCGGACCGCATCCGAGCTGGGACGCAGCAACGTGCTGCGCCTGGCTGACGACCAGAGCGCTGTGCTGGTGGAGGGGTTGGCGGCGGTCGTATGACCACGATGTCCGACTGTGAACTGACCGCCGCGCGCGAAACCGTCAAACGCGGCCTGGTGGAGGACCTGCGCTACGGACCCGACATCACCACCCTGGCGACGGTGCCCGCCGAGGCGGTGGCCACCGCAGCCATGGTGCCCCGCCAGCCCGGCGTGATCGCCGGCATCGATATCGCTTTGCTGGTCCTCGACGAGGTGCTCGGCGCCCGCGGCTACGAGGTCCTCGACCGCGTTGAGGACGGTGCCCACCTGGAGCCGGGTGAGTCGGTGCTGACGCTGCGAGCCGAAACCCGCGGCCTGCTGACCGCCGAGCGAACCATGCTGAACCTGATCTGCCACCTGTCCGGGATCGCCACCACGACGGCGCACTGGGTGGCCGCCGTGCACGGCACCAAGGCCAAGGTGCGAGATACCCGTAAAACGCTGCCCGGCCTGCGTGTCTTACAGAAATACGCGGTCCGGGTCGGCGGCGGCGTCAACCACCGCCTCGGGCTCGGCGACGCCGCCCTGATCAAGGACAACCACGTGGTGGCCGCGGGATCGGTGGTCGACGCGCTGCGGGCCGTGCGCGACGCGGCACCGGATCTGCCGTGCGAGGTGGAAGTGGATTCACTCGAGCAGCTGGATGAGGTGCTGCCCGAGAAGCCCGAGCTGATCCTGCTGGACAACTTCCCGGTGTGGCAGACGCAGATGGCCGCGCAGCGCCGGGATGCGCGCGCACCCGCCGTGCTGCTCGAGTCCTCGGGTGGGCTCAGCCTCGAGAATGCGGCCGCCTACGCCGCGACGGGCGTGGACTACCTGGCCGTCGGCGCGCTGACCCATTCGGTCCGGGTGCTCGATATCGGCCTCGACATGTAGGTGTTCGCTTGAGGTGCGTCCGCGCGGCCCGGGAACCCGGGCGGTCGGCCTCAGGCGATGTCGGCGACGAAAACGCCGATTCGGCGCAACTGCATCTTTGCCATTCGCGGCAGCCCGTCCCCGTCCGAGCCGGCGGGCAGGATGCGCGGGTTGATCAGGTGCACCGTCCGGTTGCGGCCGAATTCCACGTCCGCCTCGCCGGCGGCCAGCACGTTCTTCACCCAGTTCGTCTTGCCGTGACCCAGCGCGATCGCCAGCACGTTCCCTTTGCGATAGGGGGTGACGATGGTCTCGTAGGGCTTGCCGGACGTGCGGCCCCGATGCTTGATGGTGGCGGTCCCGGGCAGAAAACGGGCGATCGGCTTCATCGCCGGGTTGAAGTATTTGATCTGGAATCGCTCAAACCAGGGCGGGAAGACCATCGGGACGCCCGGAGCGTTGTTGGGGTGATCCTTAGCGGACATGGCGGCTCCCTGGGTCGGCTCTTCTTTTGGCGCGGGATAAGGCCTCGATACCGGCACTGTACCGGTCGGATATTGACTTGAGTTCCTCTGGGACAATGGACACCGTGAGCACCACCCAACCGTCGCCGATGGCCCGTATCGACCTGCGGGGCGCGGAGTTGACGGCTGCCCGATTGCGCACCGCGCTGCCCCGCGGCGGCGCCGACGTGGAGACGGTGCTGCCCAAGGTGCGGCCCATCGTGCAGGCCGTCGCCGAGCGCGGCGCCGAAGCCGCGTGCGAGTTCGGCGCCACGTTCGACGGAATCCGGCCCCCGGCCGTGCGGGTGCCCGGTGCTGCGCTCGAGCAGGCGCTGGCCGAACTGGACGCGGGGGTGGCCGACGCGCTGCGGGTGATGATCGAACGCACCCGCGCCGTCCATGCCGACCAGCGTCGCACCGACGTCACCACCACCCTGGGCCCCGGCGCGACGGTCACCGAGCGGTGGGTGCCGGTCGAGCGGGTGGGCCTGTACGTGCCCGGCGGCAACGCCGTCTACCCGTCCAGCGTGGTGATGAACGTCGTGCCGGCCCAGGTCGCCGGCGTCGCTTCGCTGGTGGTGGCCAGCCCGCCGCAGGCCCAATTCGACGGCCTACCGCACCCGACGATCCTGGCCGCGGCCCGGCTGCTGGGGGTCGACGAGATGTGGGCAGTGGGTGGTGCGCAGGCGGTGGCGCTGCTGGCCTACGGCGGCACCGACCTCGACGGCGCCGAGCTGGTGCCCGTGGACATGATCACCGGGCCCGGCAACATCTACGTCACCGCCGCCAAGCGGCTGTGCCGGTCGCGGGTGGGGATCGATGCCGAAGCCGGCCCGACGGAGATCGCGATCCTGGCCGACCACACCGCCGACCCGGCGCATGTGGCCGCCGATCTGATCAGTCAGGCCGAGCACGATGAGATGGCGGGCAGCGTGCTGGTCACCCCCAGCGTGGCCTTGGCCGACGCCACCGACGCCGAGCTGGCCGCCCAGCTGCAGACGACCGTGCACCGCGAACGGGTGACGGCAGCACTCGGTGGACGCCAATCGGCGATCATCCTGGTCGACGACCTGGACGCCGGTGTCACAGTCGTCAACGCCTACGCCGCCGAACACCTGGAGATCCAGACCGTAGACGCGGCCGCCGTGGCGGGCCGGATACGTTCGGCAGGAGCCGTTTTCGTCGGACCGTACGCACCGGTGAGTCTCGGTGACTACTGTGCGGGCTCCAATCACGTGTTGCCGACCGCGGGCAGCGCCCGGCATTCCAGCGGCCTGTCCGTGCAGACCTTCCTGCGCGGCATCCATGTCGTCGACTACACCGAGGCGGCCCTGAAAGACGTGTCCGGACATGTGATCGCGCTGGCCGAGGCCGAAGACCTGCCGTCACACGGTGAAGCGGTGCGGCGGAGGTTCGAGCGATGACCGGACAGTCTGAGCCCACCCTGGATGACCTGCCGCTGCGCGACGACCTGCGCGGAAAATCGCCGTACGGCGCACCGCAATTGGCGATCCCGGTGCGGCTGAACACCAACGAGAACCCGCACCCGCCCAGCAAGGCGCTGGTGGACGACGTGGTGCGGTCGGTGGGCGAGGCGGCCACGGATCTGCATCGCTATCCCGACCGCGACGCGGTGGCCCTGCGGACCGACCTGGCCGGCTATCTGAGAGCCCAGACCGGTGTCCAGCTCGGAGTCGAAAACCTCTGGGCCGCAAATGGTTCCAATGAGATCCTGCAGCAGCTGCTGCAGGCCTTCGGCGGTCCCGGGCGCACCGCCATCGGTTTCGTCCCGTCCTACTCGATGCACCCGATCATCTCCGACGGGACCCGCACCGAATGGCTGCAAGCCGCCCGGGCCGACGACTTCGGCCTCGACGTCGACGCCGCCGTGGCTGCCATCACCGACCGCCGGCCTGATGTGGTATTCGTCGCCAGCCCGAATAACCCGTCCGGGCAGAGTGTTTCGCTGCCGGACCTGCGGCGGCTGCTCGATGTGGTGCCCGGCATCCTGATCGTCGATGAGGCCTACGGCGAATTCTCGTCGCAGCCCAGCGCGGTCGAGCTGGTGGGGGAGTATCCGACCAAGCTCATCGTCTCGCGCACCATGAGCAAGGCGTTCGCCTTCGCCGGTGGCCGGCTGGGCTACCTGATCGCCACCCCGGCCGTGATCGACGCGATGCTGCTGGTGCGGTTGCCGTATCACTTGTCGTCGCTCACCCAGGCCGCCGCGCGCGCCGCGCTGCGGCACGCCGATGACACGCTCGGCAGTGTGGCGACGCTGATCACCGAACGCGGACGCGTCTCAACGGCGTTGACCGGCATGGGTTTTCGGGTGCTTCCCAGCGACGCGAACTTCGTGCTGTTCGGTGAATTCGCCGACGCGCCCGCCACCTGGCAACGCTATCTGGATGCCGGCGTGCTGATCCGTGATGTCGGGATCCCCGGCTATCTGCGCGCCACGACCGGACTGGCCGAGGAGAACGACGCCTTCCTGCGCGCCAGCGCCCAGATCGCCGCCACCGAACTGGCACCAGTTACCCCCAGCCCCGTAGGAGCACCATGACAGCGACCGCTACCCGCCGTGCGCGCATCGAGCGCCGCACGAAGGAATCCGATATCGTCGTCGAACTCGACCTCGACGGCACCGGCCAGGTCGACATCGACACCGGTGTGCCGTTCTATGACCACATGCTCACCGCCCTGGGCAGTCACGCCAGCTTCGACCTGACCGTGCGCACCAAGGGCGATGTCGAGATCGAGGGACACCACACCATCGAGGACACCGCGATCGTGCTGGGCCAGGCGCTGGGGCAGGCCCTGGGCGACAAGCGGGGCATCCGCCGGTTCGGCGACGCCTTCATCCCGATGGACGAAACGCTGGCCCACGCGGCGGTCGACGTGTCCGGCCGGCCCTACTGTGTGCACAGTGGGGAGCCGGATCACTTGCAGCACACCACCATTGCCGGAAACTCGGTGCCCTATCACACCGTCATCAATCGGCACGTGTTCGAATCATTGGCCATGAACGCGCGCATCGCGCTGCACGTGCGCGTCCTGTACGGGCGCGATCCGCACCACATCACCGAAGCGCAGTACAAGGCGGTTGCCCGCGCGCTGCGCCAGGCGGTCGAGTCCGACCCCCGGGTCTCGGACGTGCCGTCCACCAAAGGTGTTCTGTGACGGGGAAATCGGTTGTTGTCCTTGACTATGGCTCGGGCAACCTGCGGTCGGCTCAGCGTGCGCTCGAGCGGGTCGGGGCGTCGGTCGAGGTGACCGGCGACGCGGGTGCCGCGGCGGCCGCCGACGGACTGGTGGTGCCCGGCGTCGGCGCCTACGAGTCGTGCATGACGGGACTGCGCAACATCGGCGGGGACCGCATCATCGCCGACCGGGTCGCCGCGGGGCGCCCGGTGCTGGGTGTCTGCGTCGGCATGCAGATCCTGTTCGCCCGCGGCGTCGAATTCAGTGTGGAAACCGCGGGATGCGGTCAGTGGCCGGGATACGTCACCCGGCTGCAGGCGCCGGTCATCCCGCACATGGGCTGGAACATCGTCGAATCCGGGCCCGGCACGGTCCTGTTCAAGGGACTCGATGCGGACACCCGGTTCTACTTCGTGCACTCCTATGCCGCGCAACAGTGGGAAGGTTCACCCGATGCGGTGCTGACGTGGGCCGCCCATGAAGGCCCGTTTCTGGCCGCGGTCGAGGACGGGCCCCTGTCCGCCACCCAATTTCACCCGGAGAAGAGCGGGGATGCCGGCGCGGCGGTGTTGAGCAATTGGGTCCAGGGATTGTGAAGGATCTCGCGAAAGCGCTTTCTGCCAAGCAACAGCCGAGGACGCACGTGATTCGCTGCGGTCGCGGCACACAGGAGGGAATGTGTTGATCTTGTTGCCCGCGGTCGACGTGGTCGACGGCCGTGCCGTGCGTCTGGTGCAGGGCAAGGCGGGCAGTGAAACCGAATACGGCTCAGCGCTGGACGCCGCGCTGACCTGGCAGCGCGACGGCGCCGAATGGATCCATCTGGTCGACCTGGACGCGGCGTTCGGCCGCGGTTCCAACCGCGAACTGCTGGCCGAGGTGGTCGGCAAGCTCGACGTGCAGGTGGAGTTGTCCGGCGGGATCCGCGACGACGATTCGCTGGCCGCCGCCCTGGCCACCGGCTGTGCCCGGGTGAATCTGGGTACGGCGGCCCTGGAAGATCCGCAGTGGTGCGCCCGGGCGATGAGTCAGCATGGCGACAAGGTCGCGGTGGGGCTGGACGTACAGATCGTCGACGGCGCGCACCGGCTGCGCGGGCGGGGCTGGGAAACCGACGGCGGCGACCTGTGGGAAGTGCTGGAACGCCTTGACGGGCAAGGATGTTCGCGGTTCGTGGTCACCGACGTGACCAAGGACGGCACGCTGGGCGGTCCCAACCTGGACCTGCTCGCATCCGTCGCCGACCGCACCGACGCCCCGGTGATCGCCTCGGGCGGCGTGTCCAGCCTCGACGACCTGCGCGCTATCGCCACCCTCACCGGCCGCGGGGTCGAGGGCGCCATCGTGGGCAAGGCCCTCTACGCCGGGCGATTCACCTTGCCGCAGGCGCTGGCCGCGGTGGCGGAGTAGAACGGCATGGACGTGCACACGTTGGTGGCGCAGGCGTCGGCGATTCTCGACGACGCATCCGAGCCGTTTCTTGCCGGTCATCGCGCCGATTCCGCGGTCCGCAAGAAGGGCAACGACTTCGCCACCGACGTCGACCTCGCGATCGAGCGGCAGGTGGTCGCCGCGCTCGTCGAAGCCACCGGGATAGGGGTGCACGGCGAGGAATTCGGCGGTTCGGCCGTCGACTCGCCATGGGTGTGGGTATTGGATCCCGTCGACGGCACGTTCAACTACGCGGCCGGATCGCCGATGGCCGGGATCTTGCTGGGCCTGCTGCACCATGGTGACCCGGTGGCCGGACTGACCTGGCTGCCGTTCATGAACCAGCGCTACACCGCGGTGGCGGGCGGCCCGTTGCACAAGAACGGGGCGCCGCAGCCGCCGCTGACCCGTATCGACCTGGGCGACGCCCTGGTCGGTGCCGGGTCGTTCAGCGCGGATGCCCGCGGCCGGTTTCCGGGACGCTACCGAATCGCGGTGCTGGAGAACCTCAGCCGGGTCTCGTCCCGGTTGCGCATGCACGGCTCCACCGGTCTGGACCTCGCGTTTGTCGCCGACGGAATACTCGGTGCGGCAATAAGTTTCGGTGGCCACGTGTGGGACCACGCGGCCGGGGTCGCGCTGGTCAAAGCCGCCGGCGGTGTCGTCACCGACCTGGCCGGACAACCGTGGACTCCCTCATCGGATTCCGCGCTGGCGGCGGGGCCCGCCGCGCACGCCGAGATCCTCGAAATCCTGCGCGCCACGGGCCGACCGGAGGATTACTGACATGCCCCCGAACCCCAAGGGCCTGGCGGTGCGAGTCATCCCGTGCCTGGACGTCGACGGGGGCCGCGTGGTCAAGGGGGTCAACTTCGAAAACCTCCGGGACGCGGGCGATCCCGTGGAACTTGCGGCCGCCTATGACGCCGAAGGCGCCGACGAGCTCACCTTTCTCGACGTGACCGCGTCGTCGTCGGGACGGGCGACCATGCTCGATGTGGTGCGACGCACGGCCGAGCAGGTCTTCATCCCGCTGACCGTCGGCGGCGGGGTGCGCACCGTGGCCGACGTCGACGTGTTGCTGCGTGCGGGAGCCGACAAGGTCTCCATCAACACCGCCGCGATCGCCCGGCCCGAGTTGCTCGCAGAGATGGCGCGGCAGTTCGGCTCCCAGTGCATCGTGCTGTCCGTCGATGCCCGCACGGTGCCCCCCGGCGCGGTGCCGACACCGTCGGGCTGGGAGGTCACCACCCATGGCGGGCGCCGCGGCACCGGGCTCGACGCGGTCGAGTGGGCTTCGCGCGGGGCCGATTTGGGGGTGGGCGAGATCCTGCTGAACTCGATGGACGCCGATGGCACCAAAGCCGGATTCGACTTGGAGATGCTGCAAGCGGTGCGTTCGGCGGTCACGGTGCCGGTCATCGCCAGCGGCGGCGCGGGGGCGGCCGAACACTTCGCGCCGGCGATCGCGGCCGGCGCCGATGCGGTGTTGGCGGCCAGCGTGTTCCATTTCCGGGAATTGACCATCGGGCAGGTGAAGGCCGCCATGGCCGCAGAAGGGATCACCGTGCGATGACGCTCGACCCGCTGATCGCCGCGCGGCTGAAGCGCAACGCCGAGGGCCTGTTTGCCGCCGTGGTGCAGGAGCGCGGCACCGGTGACGTGCTGATGGTCGCCTGGATGGACGACGCGGCGCTGGCCCGAACCCTGGAAACCCGTGAGGCGACCTACTATTCACGGTCGCGCGGCCAGCAGTGGATCAAGGGGGCGACGTCCGGTCACACCCAACACGTCCACTCGGTGCGCCTGGATTGCGACGGCGATACCGTGCTACTGACGGTCGACCAGGTCGGCGGGGCCTGCCACACCGGCGAGCACAGCTGCTTCGACGCCGACGTGCTGCTGGCTCCGGAGCACTGACCTTCGCAACCGATTATCGCCCACCGAGTCGGCCGGACGGCCGCGATGCGACACCCAGCAAGCGTGGCCAGGCGTGTCTACGGTCACTTTCCGCAGGCATGGGCCACGACTTCGACAAGAATGGCAGTCAATGTCGAAATGGTCGTCCTGGAACGTCGTCGTGCCGGTGCTTTCCGTCGTCGTGCTGGCATTGATCTGGGGCGAGACGCTCGGGCCGGTGCTGGTCGGGCTGGCGGCGCTGTTCCTGATCGGTGCGGTGGTTGCCGCGGTGCATCACGCGGAGGTGGTCGCACATCGGGTCGGCGAACCGTTCGGGTCGCTGGTGCTCGCGGCGGCGGTGACCGTCATCGAGGTGGCCCTGATCGTCGAACTGATGGCGTCCGGCGGCAACGAGACGGCGACGCTGGCCAGGGACACGGCCTTCGCCGCGCTGATGATCACCACCAACGGAATCGCCGGATTGTCGCTGCTGCTCGGGTCCCGGCGCTACGGCGTGACGTTGTTCAATGCCGAGGGCAGCGGCGCCGCGCTGGCCACGCTGACCACCCTGGCGACGATGAGCCTGGTGCTGCCCGCGTTCACCACCACGACCGTCGGCAAGGAGTTCTCACCGGGCCAGCTCGCTTTCGCCGCGGTCGCCTCGCTTCTCGTTTACCTGCTTTTCGTCTTCACCCAGACGGTGCGGCACCGCGACTTCTTTCTGCCCGTCGCGCAGAAGGGCCAAAAGCGCTTGTTCGAAGACGAGAGCCACGCGGAACCACCGACCGCCCGCGCGGCGCTGACCAGCCTCGGGCTGATGCTCGGCGCCTTGGTGGCGGTGGTGGGCCTGGCCGAGGAGGAGTCACCGGCCGTCGAGCGAGCGGTGACCGCGGTCGGCTTCCCCCAGTCGTTCGTGGGGGTGATCATCGC
The DNA here is from genome assembly GCF_001665875.1 of Mycobacterium sp. 852002-40037_SCH5390672. Classification (GTDB taxonomy): domain Bacteria; phylum Actinomycetota; class Actinomycetes; order Mycobacteriales; family Mycobacteriaceae; genus Mycobacterium. Next base: position 44,897 of record NZ_LZTA01000078.1, on the reverse strand, counting down.
GGCGCTGGTGCTGCTGCCCGAGACCCTCGCGGCGGTGCGCGCGGCGCGGCAGGGCCGCATCCAGATCAGTCTGAACCTGGCGTACGGCTCGGCGATGGCCAGCATCGGGCTGACCATCCCGGCGATCGCGCTGGCGTCGATATGGCTCAAAGGGCCGCTGGTGCTCGGCCTGGGCGCCATCCAGCTGGTGTTGCTCGCCCTGACCGTCGTGATCAGCGTGCTGACGGTGGTCCCCGGCCGGGCCACTCGCCTGCAGGGCGAGGTGCACCTGGTCCTGTTGGCCGCCTACGTGTTCCTCGCGATCAGCCCCTGACGGTCACGCCCGGGCGCGCAGCGTCGCGAGCGACTTGTCGGCGTGGGTGTCCATGTTGAATTCGCTGGAGATCACCTCGAGCACCGTGCGGTCGGTGTCGATGACGAACGTCGTGCGCTTGACCGGCATCAGCTTGCCGAGCAAGCCGCGCTTGACGCCGAACTGCCTGGCCACGGCGCCGTCGGTGTCCGACAGCAGCGGGTAGTCGAACTTGCGCATGTCGGCGAACTTGGCCTGCTTTTGCACGGCGTCGGCGCTGATCCCCACCCGGTTGGCCCCGACCGCGGCGAATTCGGAGGCCAGGTCGCGGAAGTGGCATGCTTCCTTGGTGCAGCCGGGCGTCATCGCGGCCGGGTAGAAGAACAGCACGACGGGCCCGCCGGACAGCAGTTCGCTGAGCTTGCGGGGCGTCCCGGTCTGATCGGGCAACTCGAAGTCCGCGACGGTGTCACCAGGTTTCATGCCGGACACGCTACGCCGGAAGCCCTCCCGCGAGATCGCCGAGCGTAACGCCACGACGAAACTCGGGCCGAGAATCGCGATGGCGTTACGCTCGCGGCCGGTTCAACGCGTCTGGGAGGATGGTTCGGTGCACGCCCACCTCGCCGCGACGACCTCACGAGAGGATTTTCGGCAGCTGGCGGCCGAGCACCGGGTCGTCCCGGTGACCCGCAAGGTGCTGGCCGACGCCGAGACGCCGCTGTCGGCCTACCGCAAACTCGCCGCCAACCGACCGGGCACGTTTCTGCTGGAGTCGGCCGAGCACGGCCGTTCCTGGTCGCGGTGGTCGTTCATCGGCGCGGGTGCGCCGTCGGCGCTGACCGTGCGCGACGGTGAAGCCGTCTGGCTGGGCGTGGTGCCACAGGACGCACCGACCGGGGGCGACCCGCTGCAGGCACTGCGGACCACGTGCGAGCTGCTGGCCACCGTCCCGCTCGAGGGGCTGCCGCCGCTCTCGGGCGGCATGGTCGGGTTCTTCGCCTACGACATGGTGCGCCGCCTGGAACGGCTGCCCGAACTGGCCGTCGACGACCTCAAGCTCCCCGACATGTTGCTGCTGTTGGCCACCGATGTCGCGGCGGTCGATCACCACGAGGGCACCATCACGCTGATCGCCAACGCCGTGAACTGGAACGGGAACGACGAGCGGGTCGACGAGGCCTACGACGACGCGATCGCCCGCCTGGACGTGATGACCGCCGCGCTGGGCCAGCCGTTGTCGTCCACCGTCGGCACGTTCGCGCGGCCCGAGCCGCGCTACCGCGCGCAGCGCAGCGTCGAGGAGTACGGCAAGATCGTCGACTACCTCGTCGAGCAGATCGCCGCGGGCGAGGCCTTCCAGGTGGTGCCGTCGCAACGGTTCGAAATGGACACCCATGTCGATCCGATCGACGTGTACCGGATGTTGCGGGTCACCAACCCGAGCCCCTACATGTATCTCCTGCATGTGCCGAATGGCGCTGGCGGAACTGACTTTTCGATCGTCGGCTCCAGCCCGGAGGCGCTGGTCACCGTCGCCGACGGCACCGCGAGGACCCATCCGATCGCCGGAACCCGGTGGCGCGGGGACACCGACGAAGAGGATCAGCTGCTGGAAAAGGAGCTGTTGGCCGACGACAAGGAACGTGCCGAGCACCTGATGCTGGTCGATTTGGGCCGCAATGATTTGGGCCGGGTCTGCGCGCCGGGCACCGTGCGTGTCGAGGACTACAGCCACATCGAACGCTATAGCCACGTCATGCACCTGGTGTCGACGGTGACCGGCACGCTCGCCGAGGGCCGGACCGCCCTGGATGCGGTGACGGCCTGTTTCCCGGCCGGCACGCTGTCGGGCGCACCGAAGGTCCGGGCCATGGAGCTCATCGAAGAGGTGGAGAAGACGCGTCGCGGCCTGTACGGCGGCGTGGTCGGCTACCTGGACTTCGCCGGCAACGCCGACTTCGCGATCGCGATCCGCACCGCCTTGATGCGCGACGGCACCGCCTATGTGCAATCCGGTGGTGGGGTCGTGGCGGACTCCAACGGCCCCTACGAATACACCGAGGCGACCAACAAGGCCCGTGCGGTGCTCAGCGCGATCGCGGCCGCCGAGACGCTGACCGGACCGGACGCAAGCGGCGATGAGTGAGGCCCGCGCGGACACCCGGCCCAACGGCCGGTGGCTGATCCGGATTGCCCAGCTGGTGCTGGTGGTTGCCGCCGGGACGTTGTGGGTGGCCTCGCGCCTGCCGTGGGTCGTCATCCGCTCGTTCGACGGGCTGGGGCCGCCCAAGCAGGTGACCCTGGCCGGCGGCGCCTGGTCGACGGCGCTGCTGCCGTTGGCGCTGCTCCTGTTGGCCGCGGCCGTCGCCGCGATCGCCGTGCGGGGCTGGCTGCTGCGTGCGCTGGCGGGGTTGTTGGCGGTGGTCAGCTTGGCGATCGGCTATCTCGGGATCAGCCTGTGGGCGTTGCCCGACGTGGCGGTCCGCGGCGCCGAGCTGGCGCACGTTTCGGTGATGTCGCTGATCGGAAGCGAGCGTCGGTACTGGGGCGCGGGCGTCACGGTGGCCGCCGCGGCGTGCACGCTGATCGCCGCCGTCTTACTCATGCGATCCGCGTCGGACTCGGGGTCGGACCGCTCGAGCGCGACAAAGTACGCGACACCGGCAACGCGCCGGTCGATTTCGCGACGCGAAGAGGCCGACGGGGCGATGCTGGAGCAGCAGGAGACGCCGGGAATGTCGGAGCGGATGCTCTGGGACGCGCTTGACGAGGGACGCGACCCAACCGATCGGGCAGGTGAGTCTGACACCGAGGGTCGGTGACGGACCGCGAGCCGTGGGCCGCTACCCTTCATTCACGTCGTCGCAATCGGCTGGGGACAACACAGTGGCCGTGGGATGACAGCGGGCGACAGGGCGAAGGGAAACGACAGGCATGAGTCCGGCAACCGTGCTTGACTCCATCCTCGAGGGAGTCCGGGCCGACGTTGCCGCGCGCGAAGCGCTCATCAGCCTGTCCGAGATCAAAGCCGCCGCAGCGGCCGCGCCGCCGCCACGCGACGTGATGGCAGCCTTGCGCGAGCCCGGAATCGGCGTCATCGCCGAAGTCAAGCGTGCCAGCCCGTCGGCGGGTTCCCTGGCGACCATTGCCGATCCGGCCAAACTGGCCCGGGCCTACGAAGACGGTGGCGCCCGCATCATCAGCGTGTTGACCGAGGAGCGACGTTTCCACGGCTCGCTCGATGACCTCGACGCGGTTCGCGCGGCGGTCTCGATACCGATCTTGCGCAAAGACTTTGTCGTCCAGCCCTACCAGATCCACGAAGCGCGTGCGCACGGCGCCGACATGCTGCTGCTCATCGTCGCCGCGCTGGAGCAGTCGGCATTGGTGTCGATGCTGGACCGCACCGAGTCGCTGGGTATGACAGCGCTCGTCGAGGTGCACACCGAAGAGGAAGCCGACCGGGCGCTCAAAGCCGGGGCCAACGTAATCGGCGTCAACGCCCGCGATCTGGCGACTCTCGAGGTGGACCGGGATTGCTTCGCGCGCATCGCTCCGGGGCTGCCCAGCAACGTGATCAGGATCGCCGAATCCGGTGTGCGCGGTACCGGAGACCTGCTGGCGTATGCCGGTGCGGGCGCCGACGCCGTGTTGGTCGGCGAAGGTCTGGTCAAAAGTGGTGACCCGCGCGCCGCGGTTGCCGACCTGGTTACCGCGGGCACCCATCCATCCTGTCCGAAACCGGCTCGCTAGTCGCTTCGTCACTGAAGAGCCCCCGCGCTGATACGTTGAACCCCATGAGCCATCCCCGCGTAGAGCATTGGTGATGGTGGACATGTCCCGCCCGGACCTTCCGCTCCCGAGCGCAGCCATCGCCGAACCCACCCGCCACGAACCCGATGCGGGTGGCCATTTCGGCGTGTACGGCGGCCGCTACGTCGCCGAGGCATTGATGGCCGTGATTGAAGAGGTCACCGCGGCCTACGAGAAGGAACGTGTCAACCAGGATTTCCTGGACACTTTGGATTACTTGCAAGCGAACTATGCCGGCCGGCCGTCGCCCCTGTACGAGGCTCCGCGGCTGTCCGAACAGGCTGGCGCGCGCATCTTCCTCAAGCGAGAAGACCTGAACCACACCGGTTCTCACAAGATCAACAACGTGCTCGGTCAGGCGTTGCTGGCCCAGCGCATGGGCAAGAAACGAGTGATCGCCGAGACCGGGGCCGGTCAGCACGGCGTGGCGACCGCCACCGCGTGTGCCTTGCTCGGCCTGGAATGCGTGATCTACATGGGCGCAGTGGACACCGAGCGCCAAGCGCTCAACGTGGCACGGATGCGCTTGCTGGGAGCCACGGTCGTCTCGGTCAAAAGCGGTTCGAAGACGCTCAAGGATGCCATCAATGAGGCGTTTCGGGATTGGGTTACCAATGCCGACAACACCTTCTATTGTTTCGGCACCGCGGCGGGCCCGCATCCCTTCCCCGCCATGGTGCGCGACTTTCAGCGCATCATCGGCCTCGAGGCGCGCGCCCAGATCCAGGCGCAGGCCGGCCGGTTGCCCGACGCCGTGGTGGCCTGTATCGGCGGCGGATCCAACGCTATTGGCATCTTCCACCCGTTCATCGACGATCCCGGCGTGCGGCTGGTCGGATTCGAGGCGGCCGGCGACGGTGTCGAAACCGGAAGGCACGCCGCGACCTTCAGCGGCGGCTCACCCGGTGCATTTCAGGGATCGTTCTCCTATCTGCTGCAGGACGAGGACGGGCAGACCATCGAATCTCATTCCATCTCAGCGGGACTCGACTACCCGGGCGTGGGTCCAGAACACGCGTACCTGCGCGAGACCGGGCGCGCCGAGTACCGTCCGATCACCGACTCGGAGGCGATGGATGCGTTCCGCGTCCTGTGCCGCACCGAAGGGATCATCCCGGCCATCGAATCCGCGCACGCCGTCGCCGGTGCTCTGAAACTGGGCCCCGAATTGGAGCAGGGGGCGATCATTGTGGTGAACCTGTCCGGGCGCGGTGACAAGGACGTCGAGACGGCCGCGAAGTGGTTCGGGCTGTTGGGGTCCAGCGATCGATGACCGTAAAACAAAGCGAAGCGAGCAGGCTTCAGTCGATCTTCGATGGCTGCCGCAAGGACAATCGCGCGGCGCTGATCGGCTATCTGCCCACCGGTTACCCCGACGTGCCGACGTCCGTGAACGGAATGATCGCACTGGTCGAATCGGGTTGCGACATCATCGAAGTCGGGGTTCCCTACTCGGATCCCGGCATGGACGGCCCGACCATCGCCAAGGCCACCGAGACCGCGCTGCACGGGGGAGTGCGCGTCCGCGACACCCTTGCCGCGGTCGAGGCGATCAGCGCGGCAGGTGGCCACGCCGTGGTGATGACCTACTGGAATCCCGTGTTGCGCTACGGGGTTGACGCATTCGCTCGGGATCTGACCTCGGCCGGCGGTTACGGCCTGATCACTCCCGATCTCATCCCCGACGAAGCCGTGCAGTGGCTGGCGGCATCCGAGGGACATGGTCTGGATCGGATATTTCTGGTGGCGCCGTCCTCGACGCCGCAACGGCTGGCGATGACGGTCGAGGCGTCGCGTGGATTCGTCTACGCGGCTTCGACGATGGGCGTGACGGGGGCGCGTGACGTGGTGTCTAACGCCGCGCCGGAGTTGGTGAGCAGGGTCAAAGAGATATCCGACATACCCGTCGGCGTCGGGCTGGGAGTGCGGTCGCGAGAGCAAGCCGCCCAGATCGGCAGCTACGCCGACGGTGTCATCGTCGGGTCCGCACTGGTGTCGGCACTGGGCGACGGGGGGTTGACTGCATTGCGTGCACTGACTGAGGAACTCGCCGCGGGTGTTCGTCAGGGGGCGACCACCTCGTGACGAAGTTACTGGCCTATTTCCCGAGTCCGCCGCAGGGTGTCTGGCACCTCGGGCCGCTACCCATCCGGGCCTACGCGCTGTTCATCATCGCCGGTATCGTGGCCGCGCTGCTGATCGGTGACCGGCGCTGGGAGGCGCGTGGCGGCGAGCGCGGCGTGATCTATGACATCGCGCTGTGGACGGTGCCGTTCGGGTTGATCGGTGGTCGGCTCTATCACCTGGCCACCGACTGGCGAACCTATTGGGGCCCCGGCGGCGCGGGACTCGGCGCAGCCGTGCGGATTTGGGACGGCGGCCTGGGCATTTGGGGTGCGGTGGCGCTCGGTGGCGTCGGCGCATGGATCGGTTGCCGCCGGCACGGGATTCCGCTTCCGGCCTTCGCCGACGCGCTGGCCCCGGGAGTCATTTTGGCGCAGGCCATCGGCCGGTTCGGTAATTATTTCAACCAGGAGCTCTACGGCCGCGAAACGACGTTGCCGTGGGGCCTGGAGATCTTCTACCGTCGAGACCCCTCGGGATACATCGACCCGCACTCGCTGGATGGCATCTCGACGGGCCAGATCGCATTCGTGGTGCAACCGACGTTTCTCTACGAATTGATCTGGAACGTCCTGATTTTCGTCGCGCTGATCTATGCGGACCGGCGCTTCACGCTGGGCCACGGCCGGTTGTTCGCTCTCTATGTGGCGGGCTACTGCGTCGGGCGGTTCTGTGTCGAGCTGTTGCGCGACGACACCGCGACCCACATCGCCGGCATCCGGATCAACTCGTTCACCTCGACTTTCGTGTTCATCGGGGCGGTGGTCTATCTGATGGCGGCGCCCAAGGGCCGCGAAGATCCCGAGAGCCTGCGCGGCCGCCAATACCTCGACGAGGAAGCGGCAGAACCCGACTCAGACGAGGAGCCCGCGACGGTGGCGTCAGCGACGGCTGCGACGGGCGCCGAGGCCGTCGCAGCCGCCAGTGCGCCGCCGGGCTCGGCGGACACGGCGGAAGCTGACGAAACTGCCGCGGCAGAGCCGGAAGTCGAAGAACCGGTGACGGACTCGGTGGAGGCGACCGCAGCGGCGGAGCCCAGCGAAGCCGAGGCCGAAGAGCCCGACGCCGAAGCGGAATCCGAAGAGCCGGAGGTTGAGGCCGCAGCTGACGAGGCCGAAACCGAGGCCGTGGCCGAAGATTCCGAAGCGGAGCAGCCGGAAGCCGAAGCGCCCGAAGCCGAGGAGTCCGAGGCTGACGAGTCGGAGTCCGTAACCGAGGAACCGGCTCCGGAGGTCGTAGCGGCCGCAGCCGAAGAACCGGAAACCGAAGCTGAAGCCGAAGAACCGGAAACCGAAGCTGAAGCCGAGGAACCGGAAGCTCAAGAAGCCGAAGACGAGCCCGTCACCGAGGCTTCGGAAGACGAGCCCGTCGTCGAAACAGCTGAAACGGCCGATGCCGAATCAACGGCGGCGACCGAGACCGAATCCGAAAAACCCACCGCCGAAACGACCCCGGCGCAACCGGAATCCCGTCGGCGATGGGGCTCGCGACTGAGGAACCGGCTGTCGGGCCGCTGACCGCCGAGATGCACCGATCTCACCGGGCCGGGCGCAACGGATCTGGCATGCTGAACGCGTGACCAACGCAAGCTCAGCCGCCAGGTGATGCAACCGCATTCGCCCGCGCACGCTCCGGGGCAAACCCATCCGCACGATCTGCGGCGTCATCGCCGCTACGTCGCCGCCGGAACCGGCTTGGCGCTGGGCGGCGCGCTCGGCTACGTCGCGCTGGCCGACCCGCACAGCCCGAGTTCGATCTACCCGGCGTGTCCGTTCAAATGGCTTACCGGCTGGAATTGCCCGTTTTGCGGTGGGCTGCGGATGACGCATGACTTGCTGCATGGTGACGTGATGACCGCCGTCCACGACAACGTCTTTTTGCTGGTAGGAATCCCGCTGCTGGCCGCATGGGTGCTGGTGCGTCGCGCCCGCGGCAAGGTGTTGGCGCCCAGGGCGGCGTTGCTGGCGATCGTGGTCGCGGCGATCGCCTGGACAGTGCTGCGTAACCTGCCGGCCTTCCCACTGTTTCCCAACGTTCTTGGTGGGTAAGAGCACACTGCGCGGCGTCGGCTATCTGCGGGCCGTGGGGGTCACACACGACTATGCTGGGTCGGCGTGAGTAGACGCGGAAAGATCGTCTGCACCCTTGGCCCTGCGACCAATTCGGATGAGGCGATCCAGGCCCTGGTTGAAGCCGGAATGGACGTCGCCCGGTTGAATTTCAGCCACGGCGATTACGCCGATCACAAAGCCGCCTACGAGCGGGTCCGGTCCGCGTCCGACGCCACCGGCCGCGCCGTCGGCGTGCTCGCCGACTTGCAGGGCCCCAAGCTCAGGCTGGGGCGTTTCGCCACCGGGCCCACCTACTGGGCCGACGGTGAAACGGTGCGGATCACCGTCGCGGACTGCGAGGGCGACCACGACCGGGTGTCGACCACCTACAAGAAGCTGGCCGAGGACGCCGCCGTCGGTGACCGAATTCTGGTCGACGATGGCAAGGTCGGCCTGGTGATCGAGGGCATCGAGGGTGACGACGTCATCTGCAGCGTCCTCGAGGGCGGGCCGATCAGCAACAACAAGGGCATCTCACTGCCCGGCATGAACGTGTCCGCGCCGGCTTTGTCGGAGAAGGACATCGACGACCTCACCTTCGCCCTGGAACTCGGTGTCGACCTGGTCGCGCTCTCTTTCGTGCGTTCGCCATCCGACGTCGAGTTGGTGCACGAGATCATGGACCGGGTCGGCAGGCGCGTTCCGGTGATCGCGAAGCTGGAGAAGCCGGAAGCCGTCGACAATCTGGAAGCCATCGTGCTGGCCTTCGACGCGATCATGGTGGCCCGCGGCGACCTCGGCGTCGAGCTGCCGTTGGAAGAGGTTCCACTCGTGCAAAAGCGGGCCATCCAGATGGCCCGGGAGAACGCGAAACCCGTGATCGTGGCGACCCAGATGCTCGATTCGATGATCGAGAGCTCACGGCCGACCCGCGCCGAGGCCTCCGACGTCGCCAACGCCGTCCTCGACGGCGCCGACGCGGTGATGCTGTCCGGGGAAACCTCGGTGGGGAAGTATCCGCTGGCGGCCGTTCGGACCATGTCGCGCATCATCTGCGCGGTCGAGGACAATTCCACGGCCGCCCCGCCGCTGACGCACGTGCCGCGTACCAAACGCGGCGTGATCTCGTATGCGGCCCGCGACATCGGCGAGCGGCTCGATGCCAAGGCGCTGGTCGCCTTCACCCAGTCCGGCGACACGGTCAAGCGCCTCGCGCGCCTGCACACCCCGCTGCCGCTGCTCGCCTTCACCGCGTGGCCCGAGGTGCGCAGCCAGCTGGCCATGACCTGGGGCACCGAAACGTTCATCGTGCCGATGATGACCTCCACCGACGGCATGATCCGCCAGGTCGACAAGTCGTTACTGGAACTCGGTCGCTACAAGCGCGGCGACCTGGTGGTCATCGTCGCCGGTGCGCCACCTGGCACAGTAGGGTCAACCAACCTCATCCATGTGCACCGGATCGGGGAGGACGACGTCTAACTAGAGGAGAGCGTGTGCCGGCCGGCTGTGAGTCTCGAGAGCCGAATGCGGTAGAAGAAGCCGCGACACGGAACCATCCGGATTTCACGGAGCTGCTGGCCACACTCGACCTCCATCGTGTCGACGACGATCTGTTCATCGGCTCGCATCCCAGCAAGAACCCCATGCGAACCTTCGGTGGACAGCTCATGTCGCAGTCGTTCGTCGCGAGCAGCCGCAGCCTGGTTCGCGACGACCTGCCGCCCGGCGCCCTGTCGGTGCACTTCATCAACGGCGGAGACACCGAAAAAGACATCGAATTCCGCGTGACGAGGCTGCGTGACGAGCGCCGCTTCGCCAATCGGCGCGTGGATGCGATGCAGGACAGCACGCTGCTGTGCTCGGCGCTGGTCTCCTACATGGCCGGTGGCCGCGGCCTGGAACACGGCATCGAGCCGCCGGACGTGGCCGAGCCGCAGACGCAGCCCACGATCGGCGAACTGTTGCGTGGCTACGAAGAGACCGTTCCGCACTTCGTCAATGCCCTGCAACCCATCGAATGGCGTTACACCAACGACCCGGCCTGGGTGATGCGGACCAAAGGCGAGCGGCTGCCGCACAACCGGGTATGGGTGAAGGCGCTGGGAGACGTTCCCGACGACCCTGTATTGCACACGGCAACAATGGTGTATTCCTCGGACACCACGGTATTGGACTCGGTTATCACCACGCATGGTCTTTCCTGGGGATTCGACCGCATATTCGCCGCCTCCACCAATCATTCCATTTGGTTTCACCGGCAGGTCAACTTCAACGACTGGGTGTTGTACTCCACATCGTCGCCGGTAGCAGCTGATTCGCGGGGGCTGGGCACCGGGCACTTCTTTGATCGGTCCGGGCAGCCGCTCGCCACGGTGGTGCAGGAGGGCGTACTGAAATACTTCCCTTCTTCTGGCCGGTAAACCGTTATCCAATAGCTGCGAGATATCCTCCCGAATTCGGCCCCTAAACGGCCCTGATCCGGCGTAACTTTGACGTAGTCGGGTATTCGGTGCAGAGGCGGTAGTCAACCCGCCCAGCTGTCGTCAGCGCATCGGGAGGTGAGTGTGAACGGGCCAGTGGTGGACGTCACGGTAGCAAGACCGCGCGCGCGCGAACGCGTTGTGGTATCGGTGGATTCACTCGCGGCCCGCTTGATCGGTGCTCTGGCGATGTTCGGCGCGGCGTGCTGGTTCATCGAGATACTCGCCCGCCACCACAGCCATCCAAGCTGGCAGTACACCGATCGGTTGGCCTGGTCGCTGACGGTGCTGGTTGCGGTGGCCTGGATGGCCCGCGGCATCTTTCTGGGCCGGCCGGTGACGACGATGCATGCCATCGCCGCAGGCTTTTTCGTGCTGGCGGGCCTGGGGCTGCATGTGTTGTCCTTTGATCTGCTTGGCGATGTGGTGATTGCCAGCTCGGGCATGGTGTTGATGTGGCCGACGACCTCGTACCCGCGGCCCGGCGACCTGCCACGGGTGTGGAAACTGATCGACGCGACCGGGGCGGACGCGCTCGCGCCATTCACCATGCAGACGGGCAAGAGCTATCACTTCACCGCCGACGGGACCGCGGCGCTGGCCTACCGGACGCGGATGGGCATTGCCGTCGTCAGCGGTGACCCGATCGGTGACGAGGCGCACTTTCCGGATCTGGTAGCCGATTTCGCCGCTACCTGCCACGCCCACGGATGGCGTATCGCCGTGGTGGGCTGCAGCGAGCGGCGCCTCAACCTGTGGAACGATCCGGCGGTATTGGGACAATCGTTGCGGCCCATACCGATTGGCCGTGACGTGGTCGTTGATGTGGCCAACTTCGACATGGTGGGCCGCAAGTTCCGCAACCTGCGTCAGGCGGTGAAGCGCACCCACAACTGTGGCGTGACAACCGAAATCGTGGCGGAGCAGGCGCTCGACGACAAGCTGCTGGCCGAGCTGACCGAGGTGGTGCGGGAGTCATCCAAGGGGGCCCATGCCGATCGCGGATTCCACATGAACCTCGACGGCGTGCTGGAAGGTCGATTCCCCGGAATACAGTTGATCATCGCCAGGGACAAAGCGGGCAAGGTGCAGGCATTCCACCGGTACGCCACCGCGGGCGGCGGGAGCGACATCACCCTCGACGTACCATGGCGCCGGCGCAGCGCTCCGAACGGGCTCGACGAGCGGCTCAGCGTCGACATGATCATGGCCGGCAAAGAGACTGGCGCACAGCGGGTATCGCTAGCGTTCGCCGCATTCCCGGAGATCTTCGACGATAAGAACCGGGGCTGGACCCAGAGCATCCTCTACCGGTTGACCCACATTCTTGACCCGTTGATCGCCCTCGAGTCGTTGTACCGGTATGTGCGTAAGTGGCATGCCCTTGACGCCCGGCGTTATGCAGTGATCTCCATGACGCAGATCATCCCGTTATTGTTCGTGCTGCTGTCACTGGAGTTCATGCCGCGCAGGCGACACCTCTGATCCAAGTCGCGCCAGCCGGTATCGCCGGCTGTGATGTCGGAAAATGGCTAGCGCTTTTGCCGTCTCGGACGGTTGGGTGGGAACTGGACAACAACATCAGAGCGAATTCGTCCAGGAGTTCTTTCCACGCCATGACAAACAGCGTAAGCCTGCACGATGGAGCCATGCGCGCGTTCATCTCTAGCTTGTCTCAATTGCAGGCATCTGCACCAACCTGGTGCTCGGGCTGGAGCGCCCACGAACTCACCGCCCATGTAACAGCCGCTGCGGCCGAACGGGCCGACCTGATCGAAGAGTACCTGGCGGGCCGGCCAACGAGGGCGACGCGCACATGGGAGGTGCGCGAGCCGCCATTTCGGGCAATGCCGGACGATGTTCTCCGAGAACGTTTGGTGGAACACGCCGTTCGCTTCGAGTCGGCTATCGCCGCTCTCAACGGAGGCGACACCATCATGTACACCGGCTGGGAAATGACCGCAACGCGATTGCGCATGCACAGCCATAGCGAAGCGGTGCTACACCGATGGGATCTTGTGGGCGACGACGACATCAGCATTCGATTGCTCTCGGATCCGGCAATGGTCACCCACGCGCTCGCCGCATTCGACGCGCTGCCGGCTCTGGCGGAATCGGGCCGCTGGCGTGATGTCGGCGTGATGTCGCGGCCGGTGGCGTTGCGACGCCGGGGTCGGCCCGATGTGGTTGTGACACCGGGAAAGGGATTATCGGCAACGCCGGCCGACGCCGGCATGCTGCTAGAACTTGCGCACCACGAATTGCCGCTTGTCTTATGGGGACGCTGCCCGTCGAGGTTGCGCGACCCGAGCGCCAGCGCGGAGACACTAGACGACGTCTTGCGCCGCCTCGTTTTCGACGCGTAGTTCCGCGCAGCCGAAACCCTCGGGCAGGTGGTGAGTCGCCACCACCACCGTCCGTTGCGGGGACATCAACCGCGAATTCGGCGCCAATAGGTCGCGTAGCACCCGTTCGGCGTCGGCGACATCGAGGTGTTCGGTGGGCTCGTCGAGCAGCACGATCCGCGTGGGCGAGATCAGCGCCCTTGCCAGCAACAGTCTTCTGCGCTGGCCGGCCGAAAGAGCCTGCGCGCCACCGGTGAGCACTGTGGACAAACCGTCGGGCAGACCGGAGCACCAGGCGCCGATGCCGACGGCGTCCAGCGCTGCGGTCAGTTCCTCGTCGGGGCAGTCCCCGCGCGCGACCAACAGGTTGTCGCGGATGGTGGTGGCAAAGATATGTGCGTCCTCGGCGAAAAAGCCGACTGCGTTGCGCACATCGACTTCGTCGAGCTGGCTCAGGGCGGTGTCGTCCAGCGTCACCTGCCCGTCCAGCGGCGGCAGCAGGCCGGCGAGCGTCATCAACAGGGTCGTCTTCCCCGAGCCGCTGACGCCGGTGACGGCCAGTCGAGCACCCGGCGGCAGGTCCACCTTTATCCGGGTTGAGCGTGCCCCGTCGTGGTGACCTGAACGCACGTCGGCGGACAACCGGCCGGTGCCGAGCGGTCTGGGTGCACTCGCCGTGGGGTTTTCGGGCCCGGAAGGGGTTAGTTCGAGCAATCGACGCGCGGCGATCCGCGACCGCGTCAACTGGACGGCCGCGGCCGGTAACGGCGTCATCGCCTCGAAGGCGGACAGCGGCAGCAGCATCAGCACGGCCAGCGTGGTAGGCGCGACCGCGGGAGCCAACGCGATTCCGGACACCACCGCACCCAGCACGCTGGCCCCGATCGCGGCGGTGGGCATCGCCTCGGCAATGGCGGCCGGTTTCGCGGCGGCGTCCAGGGCATCACCCCAAGCGCGTTGACGGCCTTGCGATTCGGCGATGACATTCCGAAGCAGGCCGGCAACCCGAAGTTCGGGGGCGTGTTCGAGAGCGATCATCGCCGATGTGTCGCGTTCGGAATGATGCTGGCGCGCAATGTCTTCCTGGGTCGCCGCGGCCCGGCCCGCGAGACGGGGAGCGACAAACCCGGCGATCAGCAAGCAGATGGCCAGCACCGCGGCCGCCGACGGCGAAATGGCCGCGACGACCGTCGTTGCCGCCAGCGCCAGCACCACCGCGACGCCGATCGGCACCAGGGCGCGCACCAGGACGTTGGCCAGTTCGTCGACGTCAGCACCCACCCGCGCTACGAGTTCACCGCTGTGCAGCCGAACCGCGGCGGCGGCCGGTCCGTGCGCCAGCCGTTGGTAAATCTGCACCCGCGCGGTGCCGGCCGCCCGTAACGCCGTGTCGTGGGTGGCCAGCCGCTCGCAGTAGTGCAGCACGCCCCGCGAGATGGCGAACATCCGGACCGCGACCGCCGCGACCGACAGGTCCAGCACGGGCGGCATCTGCCAGGCGCGCGTGATCAGCCATGCCGAAACGCCGGCCAGGGCGAGCGCGCTGCCCAGCGAGAGCACCCCGAGCGCAATCGCCGCCAGGACGCGGGGCAACCGCGGGCGCAGTAGGTCGGCGATCGCCGCGGCATCATGGCGCCGACCCGCCGCGCCCGGCTTCGCCGCGCTTGCGATCGCCGCGGCATCATGGCGGCGACCCGCCGCGCGATCACGCCGGCGCAAGACGCACCCCCTGGTCGGCGACCACCTCGATGACCCGGTCGCCGATGGCCAGAACCGGCGCGCGGTGGCCGACGACGATCACGGTCGCACCGGCCCGGGCTCGCTCGACGATGGCGCGCAGGACGCGTTCCTCGGTGCGTGCGTCCAGGTGCGCGGTCGGCTCGTCGAGCAACAGCACGCCGGCCGTCGAGCCGAGCGCGCGGGCGAGACCCAGCCGTTGTCGTTGTCCCAGCGACAACCCGGCACCGCCGCGCCCGAGCACGGTGCTGCTCCCATCGGGCAGCTCGGCCAACACCGTGTCGAATCCGGAGTCGGCACAGGCCTTTCCGATATCTTCGAGGTCCCCGAGCAGTGTCAGGTTGTCGTCGACGGTGCCCGGGACGAGCACCGGGCGCTGCGGCAGCCAGGACAGCTGCGCCCACCACCGGGCGGGCTCCAGGTCGGCGACGTCGACTCCGTTCACGGTGACGCGGCCGGATGAGGGTGCGCTGATGCCGGCAATGGCCTGCAGAGTGGTGCTCTTGCCGGCGCCGTTTCGCCCAGTGAGCACCGTCACCGAGCCGGGTTCTATGACCGCGTTCAGATCGTGGGGCGCGCACCCGTCGCGGCCGTCCACGGTTAGATGTTCGAGGCGAATCCGCGCGCCGCGCGCGGTGACCGTCTGGGGCCGTGCCTTCGACGCGGCCGGCTCGCCGATGAGGGCGAACGCCGCACCCGCGGCGGTCCTGCCGTCTTGCGCGGCATGGAATTCCACGCCGATTCGGCGCAGCGGCCAGTACACGTCCGGCGCCAGCAGCAGTACGGTCAACCCCGTGGTGAGGGTCATCTCGCCGAAAACCAGGCGAAGGCCTATTCCGACGGCGATCAACGCCACCCCCAGCGTGGCCAGCAGCTCCAGCACCAGGGCCGACAAGAATGCGATCCGCAGCGTCGCCATGGCCGAGCGGCGGTGCGCGGCGGCCAGTTCGGCGATGCGGTGTTCCGGGCCCGAGCTACGTCCCAGCGCCCGAAGGGTGGGGATCCCGGCGATCAGATCCAGCAATCGGGCCTGCAGCGTCGTCATCGCGGCCAGCGCCGCCGCCGACCGGTCAGCGGTCGCCAGCCCGATCAGCACCATGAAGATCGGTATCAGTGGCAGCGTGATCGCCACGACCGCTGCCGATTTCAGGTCGTAGGCCGCGATGACGGTCACGGTGGCCGGAGTCAGGATGGCGGCGAGCAGCAACGTCGGCAGGTAGCCGGTGAAGTACGGGCGTAAGCCATCCAGACCGCGGGTGACCACGATGGTGGCCGCGTCGCGTTGCGCGGCGAGTTCCCGGGGTTGCCTGGCGGTGACCGCCGTAAGGACCTGGCCGGACAGGTCGGCGATCACCGCGCTGGCTCCGCGTTGCCCCAGGCGGGCCTGAACCCAATGCGCCAACGCGCGGACTACCCACAGCGCCAACAGGATTGACAACGGACCCAGCCAAACGCGCAGACTACAGGCGGAGGGATCGCCGACGGCGCGCGCGACGATGCCCGCCAACACGATCGCCGAGCCGATCGCGCAGCCGGAGATCAGCACACCGCAGCTCACCACGGCGACCAGATAGCGGCGCAATGCCGCCGACGCTCGCCACAATCTCGGGTCGAGCGGCGCCCGGCTGGTGCGGTCCGTATCGCTCAGGACGCGCGCCTTGCCAGGCCGATGGGCGCAGGTATCCGGTCAGCCGAGATCCGTTGCCGGAAAATCCAATACGACCAGGCTTGGTAAACCACCGTCAGCGGGGCCATGAACGCCGTCACCCAGGTCATGACTTTGAGGGTGTAGTGGGTGGAGGAGGCGTTGTAGATGGTCAGGCTCCATTGCTTGTTCAGCGTCGAGGGCACCAAGTTCGGATACAACGAGCCGAAGAGCAAGATCACCACGGCCGCGACCACCAGCGCCACACAGGTGAAGGTCCAGCCATCGGAGGAGCGTCGCCACACCAACAGCGCCGCCGCCAGTTGGGCTACCACCGCCACGGCAAGCACCAGCCAGGTCCAGCCCTTGCCGTGCGCCAGTTGGGTCCAAAGGCCAAAGGCCGCAACCAGTCCGGTGACCGGCAGCGACAGCCAGACGCCGAATCGGTAAGCGTCGTCGCGGATGGCGCCGGAGGTCTTCAAGGCGACGAACGTCGCTCCGTAGAACATGAACAATCCGGCGGTGGCCAACCCGCCCAACAGCGTGTAGGCGTTGAGCACATCGGTGATCGACAGGTGAATGCGGCCGTCGGCGCCGACCGGGAGCCCGCGCACCAAGATGGCGAACGCGACGCCCCACAAGACGGCCGGCAGCCACGACCCGGCCGCGATGCCGGCATCTGCCCACCCGCGCCATTTCGTGTCGTCGATCTTGCCGCGCCACTCGATCGCCACGGCGCGCACGATCATGCCGAACAGGATCGCCAACAGCGGCAGGTAAAGCGTGGAGAACACGGTGGCGTACCAGCCGGGGAAGGCGGCGAACATCGCTGCGCCGCCGACGATCAGCCAAACCTCGTTGCCGTCCCACACCGGACCAATGGTGTTCAGAGCCGTGCGGCGCAGCGGTTCGGGTTCACCGATGCCGACGCGGGCGAACGGTTCCATCAACATGCCCACGCCGAAGTCGAAGCCCTCGAGAATGAAGAAACCCAGGAACAACAAGCCGATGATGCCGAACCACAACTCCTGCAGTCCCACCGTCTCAACTCCTTTCGGCGTCGGAAAATCCCGTCAAGCGTCAGTACGCGAACGACAGAGGTGCCACCTCGTCGTCGCTGGGAGCCTGCGGGGGAGCGGGTTCCGCGTCGTGTTCCAGCGGCCCTTCGACGACGTAGCGCTTGAGCAGAAAGAACCACAGGACCGCGAGCACCGCATAGACGAGGGTGAAGGTCACCAGGGACGTGATGACCATGCCGGGCACGTGATTCGACACCCCTTCGCGGACCGTCATTCGAATCAATTGGTCCCCAGTGGGATTGGGAGCCACCACCCACGGCTGGCGGCCCATCTCGGTGAACACCCAACCCGAGATGTTGGCCAGAAACGGCGTGGGAATGGTCAACAGGGCAAACCAGGAGACCCAGCGGTTCTCAGGCGTTCGCCCGCCGCGGGTCACCCACAACACGGTCAGGGCGAACAACACTGGGATTACCAGGAATCCGATCATCGCCCGGAAAGACCAGTACGTGACGAACAGGTTCGGCCGGTAGTCGTCGGGTCCGAAGCGCTGCTGGTACTCCTGCTGCAACTCGTCCACTCCGCGCAGCGTCACGCCGCTGAACTTGCCTTCGGCCAGGAACGGCAGCACGTAATGCATCTTGATCACTTCGGCGACGCTGCCGCAGTTGTTGTGCGTTCCGATCGTGAGCACCGAGAAGTCGGGGTCGGTCTGCGTGTGGCACAACGCCTCCGCCGACGCCATCTTCATCGGCTGCTGGACGAACATCAGCTTGCCCTGACGGTCACCGGTGAAGAACAAGCCGAGAGTGGCGATCAGCACAACCCCGCATCCCAGGATGGCCGCGGGGCGAAACATGGTGCGGGCATCGGTTTGTGCTTCGGGGGTGGTGGACCCCGGCCTGCGCGAGCGCACCATCCACCATGTGCTGACCGCGGCAACGAAGGTCCCCGCAACCAGCAGCGCCCCCACCACAGTATGTGAAAATGCCGCTTGCGCAGTGTTATTGGAGAGCAGGGCAAAGATGTCGTCCAGTTCGGCGCGTCGTGTCGCCGGGCTGTAGTGCGCGCCGACCGGATGCTGCATGAACGAGTTCGCCGCGATGATGAAGAACGCCGACGCGTTGACGCCGATCGCGACGATCCAGATGCAGGCCAGATGTATCAGCTTCGGCAGCCGGCTCCAGCCGAAGATCCACAAGCCGATGAACGTGGACTCGAAGAAGAAGGCGAACAGCCCCTCCATCGCCAGTGGCGCCCCGAAGATGTCGCCGACGAATTTCGAATACTCCGACCAGTTCATCCCGAACTGAAATTCTTGGACGATCCCGGTCGCCACGCCGATGGCGAAGTTGATCAGGAACAGCTTGCCGAAGAATTTGGTCAGTCGGTACCAGGCGGTGTCGCCGGTGGCCACCCACGCCGTCTGCATCACGGCGATCAGCGGAGCCAAACCGATGGTGAGCGGCACGAAGATGAAGTGGTAGACGGTAGTGATACCGAACTGCCACCGCGAAATATCGACGACATTCATCTGTCATCTCCCGAACTGCGGAGGCCCGATCAAACGGCTACGACAGAGTGTAGTAGATGAGTCGGCGCCAGCGCTAGCTGCGGCCTCCTCAGCCGGCGAGAGTTTTGGAGGCCTTGCGGATTCCGAACGACGAAATCACCTCGAACACGCCGATGACGACGAACCACGCGCCGACCACGATCGCCAGGGTGACGATGGATTCCAGTGGTGAGGCCAGGACGACGATCCCGGCGAGCAGGCTGATCACGCCGACGAAGATGTTCCAGCCTCGTCCCGGCAGGTGCGGATCACTGATAGCCGAAACAGTCGTGCCAACACCGCGGAAGATGAACCCGATGCCAATCCAAATGGCTAGGAACAGAATTGCGGTCAGCTGATCTCTACCGAAATGGCGAAACGCTAGGACGGCAAGGATGAGTGACGCGGCCCCACTGATGAATAGCAGGATCCGGCTTCCCGCGGAGACATGCAGGCTGAACGCGAAGAAAACCTGCGCGGCACCGGTAATCAGCAGATAGACACCGAACATGACGGCAGCGACCAGGATCGTTCTTCCCGGCCACGCCAGCACCAGGACACCGAGGACAAGAGACAGAATTCCCGACAGCAGAGCGGATTTCCACAAATGCGGAAGCAAGCTTGGAACCGGGCGGGTTCCAGGAGAGTCAGGGGTGATAGTCATGGCCGAAGTCTGGCACAAACGCACGCTGTGGTACAGGGACTTTGGTCAGACATGGACCGTGCGTGGATCCTCGGCGCGCAGGTCGGTGGGTTCTTCACCCGCCTTGCGGCCGATGAGATACCAGGTGCGCATAACGCCCTTGCCCTTGATTTCGATGCGGCCGCGCTCTTGCAGAACGAAGTCGTGTTTGAGGCGTTCGTACATCGCCTCGGGCACCTGGATTCGGCCCGCCGAGTCGGTGGACTCCATCCGAGACGCGACGTTGACCGCGTCGCCCCACACGTCGTAGAAGAACCGACGCGAACCCACGACACCCGCGACGACGGGCCCGCAGGCCATGCCCATCCGTAGTGGGACCGCCGCACCGTGCGGATCCTTCAGTGTGGCAGCAACATTGGCCATGTCGAGCGCGAAATCGGCGAGAGCGTAGGCGTGGTCCGGCCTTGCCCGCGGGACCCCGCTGACCACCATGTAGCAGTCACCGCTGACCTTGATCTTCTCCAGGCCGTGCTTGTCCGCCAACTCGTCGAAAACGCCGTACAGCCGGTCCAGAAACCGCACCAGGTCGGCGGGCGCGGTGTTGCTGGCGCGTTCGGTGAACCCGACGATGTCGGCGAACAGGACGGAGGCCTCGTCGTACTTGTCGGCGATGACGCCGCGGTCCGCGCTCTTGAGACGCTCGGCGATGCTGCCCGGCAACATGTTGGCCAGCAGTGCCTCCGAGCGCTCGTACTCGGATTCCATCACCGCCTCGGCGCGCTGAGTATCACGAAGCGCGAACCACACCGCCACGAATACCATCACGAAGGCGGAGACGATGGTGACGACAAACATCATCGACTGGGCCCAGGCCGGTTCCAGGCCGGTATTGCGGGGGACCAGGAACTCCAGCGCGATGACCAGGCCGGCCGCGATCGCGGCCAGGCTTGCCGCCAACACGATGTGGTCGATGCCAAGTACCAGCACCACCAGGCTGGCCGCGACCAGGAAGAAAAACTGCGAGCCCGACGCGGTTCCCGCGTCCCAGCAGCTGGAGAACAGTGAGATGTAAGCCGCGCCGATGAAGGTCAGCGGCGCAACCAGATCGCCGAAGCGATGCAGCCATGGCACGGCAGCGAAAATCATCGCGGCGCTGGCGTTGACCGAGACGATCTGCCAGGTCCACGCTCCGGTGACCACTTGCAGGAGCACAAACGTAGCGCTGACGATCACCGCCAGCCATGCGCTGATGGTGAGTACTCGAAACTGGCGTGCGGCGCTGTCGGCGTAGTGCTGATTGCGGGCGCGCGACTGGGTGCGCGCCGCGGCCACACAGTCCGGGCGCTTCGATGAGCCGTCAGGCGAGTTCGGTGGGGCACCACACTTCTTGGCCGCCACGGTGCAAGCCTAACCGCCGAGCAGGGAATTTTGTCGACGTCGCATGAATATTGCCGTTTTCGCCCCCGCAAGTTTCCCGAGTCTGATACGACATTTGTTATCGGGTTGTAATCGGGTTTACGAGTCATTGATTTTGGTTATTTAACACGTGTTCTGCAGGGCTCATGGACACGTGTTCGCCTCGACCAAGGGGTGCCTGATGGCGGGTCTCAAGAGGTTTGTTCTTGCATCAATCCTGGTTTTCGCCGCGTTTTTGATGGAGGGCTGTAGCGCCGCTTGTAGCGAGCCCAGTTGGTTGCTGCGGGTTGCCACCGATTCGATCGGCAACTACACGCCGGGATCAGACGTGTCGGCCTCAGGCCAGGTATGCGTCAGTCGGTCGATCGGCGATTGAGTTGACGCACTTGCGAATTGGTGACTTCGGCGAGATTTGAACTCACGCTCGACGGGTCGTGGTAGGTCATCGCGACCCCGAGCAAGCTGATGGCTGGGCGTTGCTGAGTGTATGGCGGCGTCGCGGTTCCCGAGTGCTGCGAAATGGTATGAATTCAACTGAGCATGTGTTTTTGGAACCTCTCGCCGAAATGCACACGAATTCGTCGGAAATGCGTGCGGTTTATTAAACAAGACTATTCCATACCATTGGAAGGTATTTAGGGCGATTAGCAGACCGCCCGGCATGCGAAACGCTTTCGGAACTCCGTACCGGAAAGCGCCCCCGTACCTGTCGGCCGGAGCGCCGGCATCGCGTCGATGCTGACAACGAGAATCGCGACCACCCGGCCGCATCGGATGCGCTCCTAGACGAGCGCCGGAGGGCGGGCGCGGGGTAGCGGCCGATCTCACCTGAAGGGGCGGCCACGCTGACGGCCGCCCGGCAGGTAATCCATTACCCCATTCCCAGCGTTACGGGTCAATCCGCTGCGCCAAGGCTTACGTTTAGCGGGCGGCGAATGGTCTGACTGATCGGAGACCCGACCTAGCGCGACTGCCCAGACCGGGCGAGTCCACCGCGGCTGAAATATCGGGGGGTGAAGTGAAGGGAACTGACAATGTCAGATCAAGAACAGAACATCGAGTTCGTCAAGCGCGGCTACGAAGCTTTCAATGCAGGTGACGGCAACGCAGTGATGGACCTGTTCGACGACAACATCGAGTGGGTGCAGCCGGGCGACAGCGCGATCGGCGGCTCCTATCGCGGCAAGCAGGATCTCGCAGCGTTGCTCGCCAAGATGGCCGAGAAGCAGACGCATGCCGACCCGCAGCGCTTCATCGCAGATGGCGACGACGTGATTGCTCTTTGCCAGACCACGGCCGGTGGCGAGACCTCCGAGATGGCCCAGGTGTTCACCCTGCGCGGCGGCAAGGTGGTCGCGGCGCACGCCTATGCCGACACCGCAGCGCTGGAACGGATCTTTGGCAAGAAGGAGGTCGCGACAGCCTAGGACTACCTGTCCGACGAAACAGCCGGCCCGTCATCCCACCGGGGGCGGGCCGACTGCTGAATAATATGTAGCGGCGTGGTGGACAGTGGCATACCAATCAGCGCCCGCTTCGATCTCGACGCCGCGCAAGCTTTGGGACTGCTCCGAACAATGTCACGGAGTACCAGGACGCAGATGTGCGTCCTTGCCGAGCAGATAATCAACCACCAGGTCCCAGTGGAAGCCCTGCGTGGGCTTGAGGAGGAAATACCCGGCCCCGGCTGACCCCAGAAGCGTTTTGCGGCATCGTCCGTACCAACGACAGCCAGCGGTATTACATCGAAACTCGTGTGCGAAATATCGGCGCCCCGGCCCTTGGTGGTGGCCCTTGATTTTTTGGGCGGCCCCGCTGCGTACGGCTATCCAGGAAAGGTGAATTCGCCTTTCTACCTACGCCAATGCCTCTACAGCTTGGTGCCCTCGGTGAGATTCGAACTCACACTGGACGGGTTTTGAATCCGTTTCCTCTGCCAGTTGGGATACGAGGGCGCGCGGTCTCTTACCTTAGAGGCAGCCTCCCACCATAGAGGATCAGGAGTGCTCACCTGTCTCACCGCCCCCCGAGGTCGCTGGTCTGAGGCCTTCACGACACAATATTCGTCATGACAGGCCCCACGACCGACACCGACGCCGCTGTGCCGCGCCGGGTCCTGATCGCTGAAGACGAAGCGCTCATCCGAATGGATCTCGCCGAGATGCTCCGAGAGGAGGGTTACGAGATCGTCGGGGAGGCCGGCGACGGACAGGAGGCCGTCGAGTTGGCCGAGCGCCATCAACCGGATCTGGTGATCATGGATGTGAAGATGCCGCGCCGCGACGGCATCGACGCGGCCTCGGAGATAGCCAGCAAGCGCATCGCCCCGATCGTGGTGTTGACCGCCTTCAGCCAGCGTGACCTGGTGGAGCGGGCGCGGGACGCCGGGGCGATGGCCTATCTGGTGAAGCCGTTCACCATCAGCGACCTCATCCCGGCTATCGAATTGGCCGTCAGTCGCTTCAGTGAGATCGCCGAGCTCGAACGCGAGGTGGCCTCGTTGACCGACCGGCTGGAGACCCGCAAGCTCGTCGAGCGCGCCAAAGGGCTGCTGCAGACCGAACAGGGCATGACCGAGCCCGAGGCCTTCAAGTGGATTCAACGCGCCGCCATGGACCGCAGGACCACCATGAAGCGAGTGGCCGAGGTCGTCCTGGAAACTCTCGGCACTTCTGACGAGTAGCCCCCACCCGTCGACCTTCGACCATCGAATGTGAAGAACCCACGGCGTTGACACGCCGACCACCTCCGCCGTGGCTGCACATTCAAAGCCGGCGCTTCACACTGGCGGCCACGGCGGCAGCTATCGACAGCGGCCGAGAACCCTAGCGGGCCACGATCACCGACGAACCATGGCCGAACAGGCCCTGATTCGCGGTGACCCCGACCTTGGCGTTTTCCACCTGCCGGCCGGTGGCCTGGCCACGCAGCTGCCAGGTCAACTCGCAGACCTGAGCGATCGCCTGGGCGGGAATCGCCTCGCCGAAGCACGCCAGCCCGCCAGACGGGTTGACCGGGACCCTGCCGCCGATCGTGGTCGCGCCGCTGCGCAGCAGCTCCTCGGCTTCGCCCTTGGCGCACAGCCCCAGGTGCTCGTACCAGTCGAGTTCCAGCGCAGTGGACAGGTCGTAGACCTCGGCCAGGCTCACGTCCTCGGGTCCGATGCCCGCCTCGGCATAGGCCGCGTCGAGGATCTGATCCTTGAACACCCGCTCCGGTGCCGACACGGCAGCGGTGGAATCCGTTGCTATATCCGGCAATTCGGGCAGATGCTGTGGATAGCGCGGGGTGACCGTGCTGACTGCGCGCACCGAAGGCAGTCCCTCCAGCGTGCCGAGGTGCTTGCGGGCGAACTCGGCGCTGGCGACGACCAGCGCCGCCGCGCCGTCGGAGGTGGCGCAGATGTCGAGCTGGCGCAGCGGGTCGGAGACCACCGGGCTGGCCAGCACGTCCTCGACCGAAGATTCCTTGCGGTAGCGGGCATTCGGGTTCTGCAGGCCGTGCTGGGAGTTCTTGACCTTCACCTGTGCGAAGTCCTCCGACGTCGCGCCGTACAGGTCCATCCGGCGCCGCGCGAGCAGCGCGAAGTACACCGGATTCATCGCGCCGATCAAGTGAAAGCGCTGCCAGTCGGGATCGTTCTTGCGTTCCCCGCCGACCGGGGCGAACGCGCCTTTCGGCGTGGTGTCTGCACCGATAACCAGAGCGACGTCGCAGAAGCCGGCCAGAATGTGCGCTCGGGCGCTCTGCAGCGCCTGCGAACCGCTGGCGCAGGCGGCATAGCTGGAGCTGACCGGGACGCCGTTCCAGCCCAGCTTCTGCGCGAACGTCGACCCCGCGATGAAGCCCGGGTAACCGTTGCGGATGGTGTCGGCGCCGGCGACCAGCTGGATCTGTTGCCAGTCCAGCCCGGCCTCGGCCAGCGCGGCGCGCGCGGCGACCACGCCGTATTCGGTGAAGTCGCGGCCCCATTTACCCCAGGGGTGCATGCCGGCGCCGAGGATGTACAGCGGTTCGGGAGTGCTCTTCGTCATTAGCGCCGCTCCTCCGACCCTTTTCCGATCGCACCGCTTTGTTTATCGTCGCCGGTGGAGGCCACCTTCCAGGCGTGCACGAGGCGCTCGACGCCGTCGTCGTCGGTGAACAGCGGCATCGTGGTCAGCTCCATCTGCATGCCGACCTTCAGGTCGGCCGCCAGCGTGCCCTCGACCACCTTGCCTAGAACGATGATGCCCTCGTCGGCCAGCTCCACCGCGGCGATGGCGAACGGCTCAAACGGGTCCGCCGCCGGGTAGGGGGCGGGCGGCGGGTACCGGTTTTCCGTGTAGCTCCACAGCGTTCCCCGGGTCGACAAGGCGACGGACTCCAGGGCGTCGCTGGCGCAGGCCGGGTTGGGGCAGTTGTTCGCCCGGGGCGGGAAGACATAGGTGCCGCACTGCGGGCACTTGCTGCCGATCAGATGGGGATTTCCGGCGTCATCGGTGGCGAACCATCCGTCGATCGCGGCTTCTTGACTGGTGACCTCTGGCACTGGGCCAGACTACCCAGCCCCAACTCAAAACTGAAACGTGTTGCAGTTCTGCTGGTGGCACGGTTGGGGCGCCTAGCTCGTCACACCGGGTGCTTAGAGTGAGACCCGTGCCCGCCACGAAAACCACCACGAAGGCCAGCGAGGAACAAACCACGCCCACGCTCATGCTGCTGGACGGCAACTCGCTGGCGTTTCGGGCGTTCTACGCGCTGCCCGCCGAGAACTTCAAAACCCGCGGCGGCCTGACCACAAACGCGGTCTACGGCTTCACCGCCATGCTGATCAACTTGCTGCGCGACGAAGCCCCGACCCATATCGCCGCGGCGTTCGACGTGTCCCGGCAGACCTTCCGCTCCGAGCGCTACCCGGAGTACAAGGCTGGCCGGTCGGCGACGCCGGACGAGTTCCGCGGCCAGATCGACATCACCAAGGAAGTCCTTGCGGCATTGGGCATCACGGTGCTCGCCGAGGCGGGGTTCGAGGCCGACGACCTCATCGCGACGCTGGCCACCCAGGCCGAACGCGAGGGCTACCGGGTGCTGGTCGTCACGGGCGACCGCGACTCGTTGCAGTTGGTCAGCGACAACGTGACGGTGCTGTATCCGCGCAAGGGTGTCAGCGAGTTGACCCGGTTCACCCCGGATGCCGTCGTGGAGAAGTACGGGCTGACGCCACGGCAGTACCCCGACTTCGCCGCCCTGCGCGGCGACCCCAGTGACAACCTGCCCGGCATTCCCGGCGTGGGGGAGAAGACCGCCTCCAAATGGATCGTCGAATACGGGTCGCTGCAGGCGCTGGTCGACAACGTCGACTCGGTGCGCGGCAAGGTGGGTGACGCGCTGCGCGAACATCTGGCCAGCGTCATCCGCAACCGCGAGCTGACCGATCTCGTCAAAGACGTGCCGCTGGCCCAGACTCCGGACACGCTGCGGCTGCAACCGTGGGATCGCGATCAGATCCACCGGCTCTTCGACGACCTGGAGTTCCGGGTGTTGCGGGACCGGTTGTTCGAAACCCTGGCCGCCGTCGAGCCCGAGGTCGACGAGGGCTTCGACGTGCGCGGCGGCGCGCTGGAGGCCGGCGAGCTGGCCGTGTGGCTGGCCGAGCACAGCTCGGGAAAGCGATTCGGACTGGCCGTCGTCGGCACCCACCTGGCCTACGACGCCGACGCCACTGCGCTGGCCATCGTCTCCGCCGACGGCGACGGCCGCTACATCGACACCGCGACGCTGGATCCCGAAGACGAGGCGGCGCTGGCGTCGTGGCTGGCCGACCCCGGTCCGCCCAAGGCGCTGCACGAAGCCAAGCTGGCGATGCACGACCTGGCCGGGCGCGGCTGGACGCTGGCCGGCGTCACCTCCGACACCGCGCTGGCGGCCTACCTGGTGCGCCCCGGGCAGCGCAGCTTCTCCCTCGACGACCTCTCGCTGCGCTACCTGCGTCGCGAGCTACGCGCCGAAAACCCCGAACAGCAACAACTTTCGCTGCTCGATGACAACCAGGGCACCGACGATCAGGCGGTGCAGACGCTGATCCTGCGCGCCGTGGCGGTGCTGGATCTGGCCGACGCGCTCGACGAGGAGTTGGCCCGCATCAACTCCACCTCGCTCTTGAGCGGCATGGAGCTGCCGGTGCAGGCCGTGCTGGCGGGAATGGAAAACGCCGGAATCGCAGTCGATTTGGACTTGCTCACCGAGCTGCAAAGCGATTTCGCCCACCTGATCCGCGACGCGGCCGAGGCGGCGTATGCGGTGATCGGCAAGCAGATCAACCTGGGTTCGCCCAAACAGTTGCAGGCGGTGCTCTTCGACGAGCTGGAGATGCCGAAGACCAAGCGCACCAAGACCGGCTACACCACCGACGCGGATGCCCTGCAGTCGCTGTTCGACAAGACCGGCCATCCGTTCCTGCAGCATCTGCTGGCCCACCGCGACGCCACCCGGCTCAAAGTCACCGTCGACGGGTTGCTGAATTCGGTGGCCTCGGACGGACGCATCCACACCACGTTCAACCAAACCATCGCTGCGACAGGCAGATTGTCGTCGACCGAGCCGAATCTGCAGAACATTCCGATCCGGACCGAGGCGGGCCGGCGGATCCGCGACGCGTTCGTGGTCGGCGATGGCTACAGCGAGCTGATGACGGCCGACTACAGCCAGATCGAGATGCGGATCATGGCGCACCTGTCCAAGGACGCGGGTCTCATCGAGGCGTTCAATACCGGCGAGGATCTGCACTCGTTCGTCGCCTCGCGGGCATTCGGCGTGCCGATCGAGGAGGTCACCGCCGAGCTGCGCCGCCGGGTCAAGGCGATGTCCTACGGGCTGGCCTACGGATTGAGCGCATACGGGTTGTCCGCCCAGCTCAAGATCTCCACCGAGGAAGCCAAAGATCAGATGGAGCAATACTTCGCCCGATTCGGCGGGGTGCGCGACTACCTGATGGACGTCGTCGACCAAGCCCGCAAGGACGGCTACACGTCGACGGTCTTCGGCCGCCGTCGCTATCTCCCCGAGCTCGACAGCAGCAACCGCCAGGTGCGCGAAGCCGCCGAGCGGGCGGCGCTCAACGCGCCCATCCAGGGCAGCGCGGCCGACATCATCAAGGTGGCGATGCTCGAGGTCGACAAGGCGATCAACGAGGCCGGGCTTTCCTCTCGGATACTGCTGCAGGTGCACGACGAGCTGCTGTTCGAGGTCGCGCCCGGTGAGCGGGAACGGCTGGAAGCGCTGGTACGCGACAAGATGGGCGGCGCCTACCCGCTCGACGTCCCGCTGGAGGTTTCGGTGGGGTACGGCCGCTCATGGGACGCCGCCGCGCACTAGCGGCCTCCGAGGGCCATATTTGCTGCTCAATCACCCGCCGGACGTGACGCCACGACGAAACATCGCCTGAAATTCCGCCGTGGCGTCACGTTCGGGCAACCGTTCGACCAGAATCGACCGTGCTGGGTTTGGCCAGCATGTGCCCAGTCGAGTAGCCTCGACAGGTAAATCCCAATTGTCCCTACGACCTAACCTGTCCGGAGCAACCCAACAACATGCCGAGTCCCGCCGTCACCTCGCCGCAAGTAGCCGTCAACGACATTGGCTCGAGCGAGGATTTTCTCGCCGCAATAGACAAAACGATCAAGTACTTCAACGATGGCGACATCGTCGAAGGCACGATCGTCAAAGTGGACCGGGACGAGGTGCTCCTCGATATCGGCTACAAGACCGAAGGGGTCATCCCCGCCCGCGAGCTCTCCATCAAGCACGATGTCGACCCCAACGAGGTCGTTTCCGTCGGTGATGAGGTCGAAGCCCTGGTTCTCACCAAGGAGGACAAAGAGGGCCGCCTGATTCTGTCCAAGAAGCGCGCGCAGTACGAGCGCGCCTGGGGCACCATCGAGGCGCTCAAGGAGAAGGACGAGGCCGTCAAGGGCACCGTCATCGAGGTGGTCAAGGGTGGCCTGATCCTCGACATCGGGTTGCGTGGCTTCCTGCCCGCCTCGCTGGTCGAGATGCGCCGGGTGCGCGATCTGCAGCCGTACATCGGCAAGGAGATCGAAGCCAAGATCATCGAGCTGGACAAGAACCGCAACAACGTG
This sequence comes from Mycobacterium sp. 852002-40037_SCH5390672, assembly GCF_001665875.1. Taxonomy (GTDB): domain Bacteria; phylum Actinomycetota; class Actinomycetes; order Mycobacteriales; family Mycobacteriaceae; genus Mycobacterium. The sequence goes on along the minus strand of NZ_LZTA01000078.1, from coordinate 15,654 downwards.
GTGCTGTCGCGGCGCGCCTGGCTTGAGCAGACCCAGTCCGAGGTGCGCAGCGAATTCCTCAACCAGCTGCAGAAGGGCGCCATCCGCAAGGGTGTCGTCTCCTCCATCGTCAACTTCGGTGCATTCGTCGACCTCGGCGGTGTGGACGGTCTGGTGCACGTTTCCGAGCTGTCCTGGAAGCACATCGACCACCCGTCCGAGGTTGTCCAGGTCGGCGACGAGGTCACCGTCGAGGTGCTCGACGTCGACATGGATCGCGAGCGGGTTTCGTTGTCGCTGAAGGCAACTCAGGAAGACCCGTGGCGCCACTTCGCCCGCACCCATGCGATCGGCCAGATCGTGCCGGGCAAGGTCACCAAGTTGGTTCCGTTCGGTGCGTTCGTGCGCGTCGAGGAGGGCATCGAGGGTCTGGTGCACATCTCCGAGCTGGCCGAGCGCCACGTCGAGGTCCCCGACCAGGTGGTCACGGTCGGCGACGACGCGATGGTCAAGGTCATCGACATCGACCTGGAGCGCCGCCGGATCTCGTTGTCGCTCAAGCAGGCCAACGAGGACTACACCGACGAGTTCGACCCGGCGAAGTACGGCATGGCCGACAGCTACGACGAGCAGGGCAACTACATCTTCCCCGAGGGCTTCGATTCCGAGACCAACGAATGGCTCGAGGGATTCGAGAAGCAGCGCACCGAGTGGGAGGCCCGCTACGCCGAGGCCGAGCGCCGACACAAGATGCACACCGCACAGATGGAGAAGTTCGCCGCCGCCGAGGCCGCCGGGCACGCCGAGCAGTCGCCGGGTAACGGTGCTCCTCCGGAGAAGGCGGGCGGATCGCTGGCCAGCGATGCCCAATTGGCCGCTCTGCGGGAGAAACTCGCCGGAAACGCGTGACGTTTTCCTGACCACGCCATGCTGCGGATCGGCTTGACCGGTGGCATCGGCGCCGGCAAGTCGGCGCTGTCCTCCACCTTCGCGCAATCCGGCGCCGTCATCGTCGACGGGGACGTCATCGCGCGTGAGGTGGTCCAGCCGGGAACCGAGGGCCTGGCCTCGCTGGTGGAGGCATTCGGGAGCGACATTCTGCTTCCGGATGGATCACTGGATCGGCCGGCGTTGGCCGCCAAGGCTTTTCGCGACGACGAGGCGCGCAAGACGCTGAACGGGATTGTCCACCCCCTGGTGGGCAATCGCCGTTCGGAGATCATCGCCTCGGTGCCCGGGGATTCCGTTGTGGTCGAGGACATTCCGCTGCTGGTGGAGTCCGGGATGGCGCCGCTGTTCCCGCTCGTGGTCATTGTGTACGCCGATGTCGAGGTACGGCTGCGGCGGCTGGTGGACCAGCGTGGCATGCCGGAGGACGATGCCCGCGCGAGGATCGCCGCGCAGGCCAGCGACGAGCAGCGCCGGGCGGTCGCCGACATCTGGCTGGACAACTCGGGCAGTCCCGAGGAGTTGGTACAGCGGGCCCACGACGTGTGGAACAACCGCATCGTGCCGTTCGCGCACAACCTGAACGCTCGCCAGATCGCCCGTGCGCCGGCCCGATTGGTGCCGCCTGACCCGAGCTGGGCCGACCAGGCGCAACGAATCCTCAACCGCCTGAAGGCCAGCTGCGGTCACCGGGCGTTGCGCGTCGATCACATCGGCTCGACGGCCGTGCCGGATTTTGCCGCCAAGGATGTCATCGACATCCAGGTCACCGTCGAATCCCTCGCCGTCGCCGACGAACTCGTCGAACCGTTGTTGGCCGCCGGTTACCCTCGCATCGAGCACGTCGCCGAAGATGTCGCCAAGAACAATGCCCGCAGTAGGGTGAACCGCTACGACCACGACGACGATCCAACTTTGTGGTCCAAGCGAATTCACGCGTCGGCGGATCCCGGTCGGCCCACCAACGTGCATATTCGGGTGGACGGCTGGCCCAACCAGCAGTTCGCTCTGCTGTTCGTGGACTGGCTGACCGCCAACCCCGACGCCCGCGCCGACTACCTGAACGTCAAGCGTGCCGCCGAAAAGAGCGGTGGCGCAGACACTGCGGCCTATGTCGAGGTCAAACAGCCGTGGTTCCTCGACGCCTACCGGCGGGCCTGGGAATGGGCAGACTCGACGGGCTGGAAGCCCTAGCCAGATGGTGGCGACCCGCTGCGCCCGGCTTCGCCGCGCTTGCGATCGCCACGAGCCAGATGGTGGCGACCCGCTGCGCCCGGCTTCGCCGCGCTTGCGATCGCCACGACCAGATGGTGGCGTGCCTACGGTAAGGGTGCGCCGCACTGCAGCGCCCCGTTCATGGGGTCGGCATTCCCCGCCACCGGTCTGACCATCTGGTCGGACTGGACGAAAACGTTGTCGTCCACGTCGATCTCGCAGTGCACGTTCGCCGAGTACGGGAAGCGCACCACGATGCGCATACCGGCCTGCTGAGGATCGGGCAACACCGTGTCGGCTTCGAAAGCGTTGCCGGGCATTGAGCTCAGCGCGGCCGTGTTCGTCTGACCGCCGTTGATGACGAATGTGGCCTGACTGCCGGTCGTGACGCCGTCGATCCTGGCGCGATAAGTGACGTTGTGCAGATCCGCCCGTGCCGTCGCAGGATTCAACGCGACGCCGGCGGCGATCACCGTCGCCGCTGCGATCGGCAGCAGCCTGCGGCCTTTGCAACTCATAGGCGCTGACATTACAACCAGCATGATCGGCGGACCAGGGGGTTTGCTCTACGGCTGGCAGTGCGGACACCACAGCGTCGTCCGGCCACCCACCCGGGCACGCTCGAGCCGGGTGCCGCAGCGTGGGCAGTGTGGGTCCGGTTCGTCACGCACCCCGGTAAGCCAGCGCGCCAGGCCCGGTACCCGGCCATGCCGCACCGCGGTGCGCAGCACCTGCGTCATCGCGCGATGCAGGCCCTTCACGTCGTCGTCCTCCAACTCCGCAACAGGCAGGGTGGGTCGTAGCCTGGCCCGCCAACAGATCTCGTCGGCCAGCAGATTACCGAGCCCGGCAATCACCGACTGGTCCATCAGCGTGGGCTTGAGCTGCCTGGCCCCCTTGCGCCGCCCGGCGATTACGTCGCGAAACTCTCGCAGGCCCATGCCCAGCGCGTCGGGTCCCTGGGGGCCCAACACGCCGGCGAGCTCGTCGTCGTCGTCGGCCAGCCAGACCCCACGCAGCTTGCGGAGGTCGGCGTAGCGCAGTTCACCTTGGTCGAGCGACACCACCAGGCGTTCATACTTTTCCGGCTCCGCGCCGGCTTTGGCGTAGTACGGGTGTCCGGTCATGCCACTGTGGATCAGCATTGTCGGACCGTCGGTCGGCAGTATCAGCCATTTGCCGTGCCGGCGCGGGGTTTCGAAGCGGTGCCCGGCCAGGCGCCGGGCGAGCGCGGCGGCGGACCTGTTGCGCAGAATTCCCGGATCGCGGACGTCTACGTGTTGAATTCGGCGGCGGGGCAGGGTTTTGGCCAGCTCGCAGCGGAACCCTTCGACGTCCGGCAGTTCAGGCACGAAGTTTCGCCAGTCGTTCGAGCGGCCCGGTCAGCGAGCGGGCGTGCCGGAACATGTCTGCCCACGGATCGCCTTGCCCCGCAATCCGTTTGGGGACATCGCGGATGCTGAACCGATCGGCCCTCAGACCGCGCGTGTCCAGTTCGTCCCACTCCAGCGGGGTGGCCACCGGCGCACCTGCGCGGGCCCGCACCGAGTAGGGCGCGACGGCGGTCTGCGCGTAGGCGTTGCGCATGACGTCCAGGTAGATGCGGCCATCGCGGTTGTCCTTGCGGACTTCCAAGGTACGGTGCGCGTCATCGTCGGCGACGACGACTTCGGCGACGTCTCGGGCGAATTGCCGCACAGTGTCGAAGTCCACCTCGGCGCGTATGGGCACCACCACATGTAGCCCCCGCGATCCGGTGGTCTGCACGTAGCGGGCCAGTCCTAGGTCATCGAGCACGTCGGCGATCGTGCGTGCGGTCGCGCGCACCACCGCGAAATCGGCGTCGGACGGATCGAGATCGAAGACCAACCGGTCGGGATTGTGCAAGTTGCCTTGCCGCGACTGCCACACATGCAGGGTTATGCAGTTCTGGTTGGCCAACCAGCGCAGCGCTTGGGGACGTTCGGCCAGCGGATGCACCAGGGTGCCGCCTTCCTTGCCGACCTCCACCCCGCTCATCCAGGCTGGCAGTGTATCAGCGAAATCTTGCTGCACAAAACCTTTTTCGCCGATGCCTCGCGGGAACCGTTGCACGGTGAGCGCGCGGCCCTTCAGGTGCGGCAGCATGGTGTCGGCCACCTCGCCGTAGTAGTCGACCAGGTCAAGCTTGGTGATTCCGTTCTTTCCGAACATGACCCGATCCGGGTGGGTGATCTCGACCTCGATGCGCGGCATCAGCGCGTCTCCCGTACCACGTCTGCGGCGTCCTTATCGGTGCGCAGGCCCTGGTAGCGCGGATGGCGTAGTTTGCCGTCGCGGGTCCACTCGGTAAACCCGACCTGGGCCACCAGCTCCGGGCGCACCCAGCGAGCACCGTTCTCGCGCACCAACCCTCGGGTGAACGACGGTGCGTCCTGTTCAATGGGCGAGAGCCGCTCGTGCAGGCTGCGCAGCGTTGCCTCATCGAAGCCGGTGCCGACCTTGCCGGCGTAGACGAGGTCGTGGCCGTCGTGGTAGCCGAGCAGCAATGCGCCCAACTCGATTCGGCTCCCCTTCGGGCGGGTGTAGCCGCCGACGACGAACTCCTGGTCGCGGACACATTTGAACTTCAGCCAATTTTGTGACCGGCCGCCCTCGTAGGTGGAGTCGGTCAGCTTGGCGATCACTCCTTCGTCGCCGCGCTTGCATGCGGCGTGGTAGGCGGCGAGGCCGTCACCAACGCGATGCGCGGTGTTGCGCAATGGGTCATCGAAGTTGATCACATCGCGTAGTAGTCGCTTGCGCCACCGCAACGGCAGCCCGGTGGTATCCCTGCCGCCCAGGTGCAGCAGATCGAAAATGTAGTAGTAGACCCGGATTGGCGAGGCCCGGGCCACCTCGGGGTCGGTGATGCCCAGCCGCCCCTGTAGTCGCGCGAAGCTGGTGCGGCGTCCCTTGAACGCGACGACCTCACCGTCAACTACGAATCGGGTGGTGTGCTGGGCCGCGAGCGCATCGACCAGCTCCGGATAGGTTCTGTTGAGCGGCTTACGATTTCGTGATAGTAGACGGACTCGGTCGCCGTCGCGGAACGCCAGGCAACGCATGCCGTCGAATTTGCGTTCGAAAATCCAATGCGGGTCACAGAACCGCTCGTCGGTAAGGCTGGCCAGTGTGGGGGCTCGCCAGTCAGGTACCGGTTCGGCGTTCAGCGCTTCGCGCATCGCATTGGGCAGATCATCGAACTCGGTCATGACGAGTCGTCCCTCAAACGTCGCGAATTCCGGGGCTGGCCCGGGGCGCGGCGTGGCGTGTGATGCTGGACGACAAAAGGCATGTCAACGGCATACCCACCGTCGGATCGCGAAAACCGCTACCGCCCGCGCCACGTCAGCGCCATGCCGTGGTGTGCCAGCCACCGCGACAGGTCATAGCCGTTGCGGGCCAACCCATCGACGGCGGCCACGGCGCGTCGCACCGCCTGCTCGGCGACCTCGGGAGTCAGCAGTCCGTGGCGGACGGCATCCAGCAGCTCATCGATATCGGTGAGCTCCGCTCCGGCGCCGGTACGGACCTCGATGTCCAGGTAGTGGTCTTCGGAATGCCACACGGTGGCACCGGGAAGGTATTCACCCACATCCAGGTAGTAGTCGTGGTCGCGCTCATGTCCCGGATTGAAGTGAAACACCGTGGCGCGCAGTCCCAACGACGGCAGTAGCCACGATTCGAGGTAATGGAACTGGGCTCGACCGGGAGTGGGGCGGGCGACGTAGAGGCCCCACGGGTGCACCGCGTACTCGTCGACGGTCCGCACGATGCCCTTGGGATCGGTGTTCGTGCGGGCCGGCAGGTCGAACGTCTCGTGCTTCGGCGGGTGAATGGTGTCACCCTACCGCCACTGGGTTAATCCTTACCGGCGCAACCGGATCTTCCATCGCACGAAGCCGGCGTAGAAGAGCGACAAGACGGCCAGCATGCCCACGTCGAGCAGCCAGATGTTCGGCGTGTGTTGCCAGAACCGATCCTGCGACAGCAGCGAATCGGGAACCAGGTGGCGCAGATCCACCGTGGACGAGGCCGCGGCGTAGCCCCAGCGTGCCGGCATCGCCCACGACAACTGGTTCAAACCTAGCCGGCCGGTCACCGGGACCATCCCGCCGCACAGCACCAGCTGCGCCATCACCGTCACCACGAACAGCGGCATGATCTGCTCGCTGGAGCGAACGAGCGACGAAATCGCCAGGCCCAGAATGGCGGAGGCGACACACGTCGCCGCCACGGTGGCGAACAGTTCGGAGGCGGCCCCGACAGTCGAGTGGCCGAACACAACCGCGCCGCGCGTCGGGGTGCCCTTGCCTATCACCACGATCGCCGTGACGATCGCGGATTGCAGTATCGCGAACCCGCAGAACACCGCGCTCTTGGCGAGCAGGTAGGCGGTGGTCGACAAACCCACCGCTTGCTCACGCTGGAAGATGGCGCGCTCGCCGACCAAGTCGCGAATTGTCAAGGCGGTGCCCATGAATGCCGCGGCCGGCATCAACAGGGCCAGTATCTGTGCGGCTTCGTCGGGTGTCCCCGCGTTGGGCGCGGGAACATGAAATCCGCTGTTGCCCGGGACGGTCAACGACAGCGAACCCAAAATGAACGGCAGCAGCGCCAGAAAGACGAAGTAGGCGCGGTCGGCGATCACCAGGCGGACCTGCCGTCGGGCGATCGTCGAGACCTGGCGCCGCACGCTGGTGTGAACCGGTTCACCGAGGCTGCTCGGCTCGTCGGTCTTGTCCGGCAGGTACTTCTGGGGCCGCTTCTGGGCCTCGTTCTGTTCCAGGAACCGGCGGTTGGCTTCCTCGGGGTCGGCACCGACCTGAGTGAAGATCTTCGCCCAGTTGGTGGTGCCCATCGCCCCGCCGATCTGGTCGGGCGCGCCGCAGTAGGCCGTCTTGCCGCCGGGGGCCATGAGCAACACCTGGTCGCACACGTCCAGGTAGGACAGCGAGTGCGTCACCACCAGCACCACACGACCGGCATCGGCCAACTGGCGCAACATCGTCATGACCTGCAAATCCAGCGCGGGGTCCAGACCCGAGGTCGGCTCGTCGAGGATCAGCAGGGACGGCCCGGTCAGCAGCTCGAGTGCCACCGAGGCGCGTTTGCGCTGTCCGCCGGACAGCTTCTCGACGCGGGTGTCGGCGTGCTTGGTCAGGTCGAGTTCCTCGAGCACCTGGGCGACGACCTTGGCGCGGTCGGCTTTGCTGGTGTCGGGCGGCAGCCGCAGCTCGGCGGCGTAACCCAGCGCCTGGTTGATGGTCAGCTGACGATGCACCACGTCGTCTTGCGGGACGATGCCGATCCTGCTGCGCAGCGACGCGTACTCGGCGTGAATGTTGTGGCCCTCGAACGTCACTGAGCCGGAGGTCGGGGTGGTGTAGCCGGCGATGAGCCGGGCCAGGGTGCTCTTTCCGGCGCCCGAACCGCCGATTACGGCGGTCAGCGTTCCGGGTCGCGCGGTCAGCGAGATGTCGTCCAGCAATTGCTTGCCGTTGTCGACGACGTACTTGACGTTGCGCACCTCGAGACCGCCGCTGCGGGTGGCGGCGTCCCCCTGTTCGGTCAGAGTGCCGTCGCGGAACACCAGGTCGACGTTGCCGATGGTGACGATGTCGTTCTCGGACAGGATGGCCGATCCGACTCGGGTGCCGTTGACGAACGTTCCGTTGACGCTGTTGTCCCGGATCTCGGTGCCCAGCTGGGTGGGCACCAGGGTGGCGTGCTGGCGTGACGCCAAGACATCGGAGACGACGATGTCGTTCTCGGCGGCGCGGCCGATCGTCATGGCGCCGACGGTGCCCGCGGCCGACGACGCGCGCGGCGAGAGCAATTTCACAAAACGCGTCGCCAGGTTCGACACGTCTGCCGTCTTGGCGTTGATCACCGTGAATTCCGCTGCGGGCGTGGGCGATGGCTGGGGCGGTGCCCCTGTTCCGCTCGCGTCGGGCGGCGTGACCTGCAACCTTGCCGGCGAGCCGGGGTCGATGACGGTCAGCTCCTCGGGTGGTGTGCCTCGTGGCGCCGGTGGTGGTGGCACGCGGGGCGGTGGCGGTTCACGAGGCGGCACCGCCGGCTGCCGCGGCGGTGCGCTCGGCGGTCTCGGCGGCTGCCGGGGTGGCACGGGGCGCGACGGCGCAGCCTGCGCACCGCCGCGGGCCGGGCCCCTGTTCTGGCTGGGGGGCCGGCCCTGCGGGGGGCGCGGCGGGTGCGTCGGATTCGTTTGCTCAGCAAGCGCAGACCACGCCAGGGTCGGCGGCCCGGAATCGTGGCTTGGCCGGGTCCGGGGCGGATGGCCCGCGTGGCCCTGCTGGGGTCCGATCGCAAAGGTCAAACGGGGGCCCTGGGGGTTTCCGATGTGAATGCTCTGGCCGTCGTGGATATCGACCACCGGCATCCGATAGCCGTTGAGGTAAGTCCCGTTCAGCGAGCCGTTGTCGATTGCCAGCCAGCGACCCTGGTCGAACCGCAGGATCAGATGCGCGCGCGAGATCCGCGGATCGGCGATGCGCACATCGGCCTGCACGTCGCGTCCGACGACCACCTCCTGGCCCGCGGCGAAGGATCGTTGGGACCCGTCATGCCGAATTGTCAGGATGGGCGGGGCGGGTCGGGTCACCACTCAAGTATCGGCCAGCCTCGCCAATGCGCTCTATTGGAGCCACCTGTGACTTCCCTTTGTTTCAATTCGGCCACTCATAGCGCTTTCATAACCTGCTGAGACGAATCGCCAACTGGCGTGCGGCATTATTCGAACGGGAGGGGTGCAATCAGGGTTGTGTCCGCGTGCGCCGAGCACAGTGTTGTGCCGGCGGGCGGCGAGACGGAGCAGAGGGCCCAATCGCGATGCGCATGCCCATGGTGCTGCGATCCGCATCACGTTGCGGCGACACCTGGGCGGTGCCGGGAACCGAGGGGGCAGGGCATTGATGGACGAGCACAAAGGAACTACTCGGCGCATCGGCACCGGGCGACGGCTGCTGAGCAACCCGCGACAAGCCGGTGAGGCGTTGCGCGCGGGGTTTCACTCGTTGCCCGCCATGCCAATCGGGCAGCTGTTCCGCCGGATACCACCGGTCGATTCGGCCCCGAGCGTGGAACCCGCCGTTGCGCAACGACCCAATGAGTCCAGTGGATCGCGTCTCGCAGTGGGCAACGGCGCATCGTTCGCCGGCTACACGATTTTGCGGCAGCTGGGCGCCGGCGGCATGGCCGAGGTTTATCTGGCTCTGCATCCCCGGCTGCCCCGCCGCGACGTGATCAAGGTTCTCGCCGAGGCTGTGACCGCCGACCCCGAGTTTCGCGAAAGGTTCAACCGGGAGGCCGATCTCGCGGCGACGCTGTGGCATCCGCACATCGTGGGCGTGCACGACCGGGGCGAATTCAACGGACATCTGTGGATCTCGATGGACTATGTTGAGGGCACCGATGCCTCGCGGCTGGTCAAAGAGAGCTACGCCGAGGGAATGCCGATCCACGAGGTGTGCGCCATCGTGCAAGCAGTGGCGGGTGCGCTCGACTACGCCCACGACCGTGGCCTGCTGCACCGCGACGTCAAGCCCGCCAACATCCTGCTCACCCATCCCGAAGAGGGGGAGCGTCGAATCCTGTTGGCGGACTTTGGTGTCGCGCGTCACCTGGGTGATATCAGCGGGATCACCGAAACCAACGTCGCGGTCGGAACGGTGGCGTACGCGGCGCCCGAGCAATTGACCGGTTCCCCCATCGACGGGCGGGCCGACCAATACGCTTTGGCCGCAACGGCTTTCCACCTTCTCACCGGGGCTCCGCCCTTTCAGCACTCCAACCCGATCGCGGTGATCAGCCAGCACCTGCACGAGGACCCGCCTCGGCTCAGCGATTTCCGCCCGGATCTGGCAGAACTCGACGAGGTGTTTTTTCAGGCCCTTTCCAAACGGCCCGAGGACAGGTTCGAGCGGTGCCGGGCGTTCGCCTCGGCCGTCAGCGAATCGTTCGGCGATGCCTCCGAAGTCGGGCACGGCGCCCGGCCGCGGGCGGTCGTATCTACGCCGCATCGCCGGCGTGGACCCGGCGGCGTCATTGCTGGCCTGAGTCACCGGTTTTCGTCCAAAACCCGGTGGGCGACCGCGCTGGTATGTGCGGTGCTCATCGCGGTCGCGGCGACGTGGTCGCTCCTCTACTCCTTCCAGCCCGACACGCCCCCGGCCAACCCCGCGCTCGCGTCGAAACCATCCGTGCCGGCCGCCAGTGCCGCGCCCACCGCGGGCGGACCGGTGCTCAACGGCACCTACAAGCTGGACTACGACCAGACCAAGCGCACCACCAACGGCATCTCGATCCGGCACGACGGCGCCGCCACCAGCTGGTGGGCGTTCCGGTCGGTGTGCACCACCAATGGATGTGCCGCCACCGGGACCGAGCTGGACGATGCCACCCACCAGGTGGCCAACACCACCGATGGCGGACAGACCGACACCCTGCGCTTCGTGGGTGGCTACTGGCAGGGTGCGCCCGTGCAGCAGCGGGTGGGCTGTACTCAGTCCAATGGTCAGGTCAGGGCCACCCAGCAGGAAACCATCGCCTGGTCGCTAGCGCCGCAGGCCGACGGCACGCTGCGCGGCACGTTGACCGAGACCGTACTCAGCAACGAGTGCGGCGCTCAGGGAGCGGTGGTGCGAGTGCCGGTGGTGGCCACCCGGACCGGCGATGCGCCCGCGAAGGTGGCGTTGGGCGACCCGATCCAGGCCATCAACACCTCGACCACGGCGTCGGCCCCGGCGCCGCCCGTGCTCGGCGGGCTGTGCAGCGACGTCGGCAAGGTCGCCTACGACCCGACCAACAACGAGCAAATCGTCTGCGAGGGCAGCAGCTGGGCCAAAGCGCCGATCACGATGGGCGTGCACGCCGCCGGCGGCTCATGCGACCGGCCGGGCACCTCGGTGTTCGCCATGACCACCTCCAGCGACGGTTATCTGCTGCAATGCGATCCGGTCACCCGGACGTGGACGCGTCCTGCGGGATAGTTGGCGGTTTCGCGGGGCGGTCTGCCTCTGGGTACCAATAGGTGAGTTTCAAAGGCGCTAGCGCATCCGCTAGCGCCTTTGGGAAAAGCGTTGTCCTTCAGGACAGGTACGCACGTGACGGATGTGGCTGGGCGCGGCGCCGACCTGGTAAGACGAGCTCCGCGACACTTGTCGGTGATCGGTTCTACCCTGGTGGCATGGCATTCGCCACGGAACATCCCGTAGTAGCGCATTCGGAGTATCGCGCTGTCGACGACGTCGTGCGCGTCGGCGGCGACTTCGAGGTGGTCAGCCCGCACAATCCCGCCGGGGACCAGCCGGCTGCCATCGAGGAGCTGGAACGCCGGATCAGGGCGGGCGAGCGCGACGTGGTGCTGCTCGGCGCCACCGGTACCGGGAAGTCGGCTACCACCGCCTGGCTCATCGAGCGGCTGCAGCGGCCCACCCTGGTCATGGCGCCCAACAAGACGCTGGCCGCTCAGCTGGCCAATGAGTTGCGAGAGATGTTGCCGCACAACGCGGTTGAATACTTCGTCTCCTACTACGACTACTACCAGCCCGAGGCGTACATCGCGCAGACCGACACCTACATCGAGAAGGACAGCTCGATCAACGACGACGTGGAGCGGCTACGGCACGCCGCGACCTCCTCGCTGCTGTCGAGGCGCGACGTGGTCGTGGTGGCTTCGGTGTCGTGCATCTACGGCCTGGGCACTCCGCAGTCGTACCTGGACCGCTCGGTTGAGTTGCGGGTCGGCGCCGACGTGCCCCGCGACGGCCTGTTGCGGCTGCTGGTCGACGTCCAGTACACCCGCAACGACCTGTCATTCACCCGCGGCTCGTTCCGGGTGCGCGGCGACACGGTGGAGATCATCCCGTCCTACGAAGAGCTGGCGGTGCGCATCGAGTTCTTCGGCGACGAGATCGAGGCGCTGTACTACCTGCACCCGTTGACGGGCGACGTCATCCGCCAGGTCGACTCGCTGCGGATCTTCCCGGCCACCCACTACGTGGCCGGCCCCGAGCGGATGGCCCACGCGATCTCGACGATCGAAGCGGAGTTGGCGGAGCGGCTGGCCGAGCTGGAGGGCCAGGGCAAGCTGCTCGAGGCGCAGCGGTTGCGGATGCGCACCAACTACGACATCGAGATGATGCGCCAGGTCGGATTCTGCTCGGGCATCGAGAACTACTCACGGCACATCGACGGCCGGGGCCCGGGATCGCCGCCGGCGACCCTGCTGGACTACTTCCCGGAGGACTTCCTGCTGGTCATCGACGAATCACACGTCACCGTCCCGCAGATCGGCGGCATGTACGAGGGCGACATGTCGCGCAAACGCAACCTGGTCGAATTCGGATTCCGGCTGCCGTCGGCGTGCGATAACCGCCCGCTGACCTGGGAGGAGTTCGCCGACCGGATCGGGCAGACGGTGTATCTGTCGGCCACCCCGGGCCCCTACGAACTGAGCCAGTCCGGTGGCGAGTTCGTCGAGCAGGTGATCCGGCCCACCGGCCTGGTGGACCCCAAAGTGGTCGTCAAGCCGACCAAGGGGCAGATCGACGACCTGATCGGCGAAATCCGGAAGCGCACCGAGGCCGATCAGCGGGTGCTGGTCACGACGCTGACCAAGAAGATGGCCGAAGACCTGACCGACTACCTGCTCGAGATGGGCATCCGGGTGCGGTACCTGCACTCGGAGGTCGACACGTTGCGCCGCGTGGAACTGCTGCGCCAGCTGCGGCTGGGCGAGTACGACGTGCTGGTCGGCATCAACTTGCTGCGTGAGGGCCTGGACCTGCCCGAAGTGTCGCTCGTCGCGATCCTCGACGCCGACAAAGAGGGCTTCCTGCGCTCGTCGCGCAGCCTGATCCAAACCATCGGCCGCGCCGCCCGCAACGTCTCCGGCGAAGTGCACATGTACGCCGACAAGATCACCGATTCGATGAAAGAGGCCATCGACGAGACCGAACGGCGCCGGGCCAAGCAGGTCGCGTACAACGAGGCCCACGGCATCGACCCGCAGCCGCTGCGCAAGAAGATCGCCGACATCCTCGACCAGGTCTACCGCGAGGCAGACGACAGCGAGACGGTGGAGATCGGCGGATCAGGGCGCAATGCGTCCCGTGGCCGGCGCGCCCAGGGCGAGCCGGGCCGCGCGGTCAGCGCTGGCGTGTTCGAGGGCCGAGATACGACCAGCATGCCGCGCGCCGAACTGGCCGACCTGATCAAGGACCTCACCGCGCAGATGATGGCCGCGGCTCGTGACCTGCAGTTCGAGCTCGCGGCCCGGTTCCGTGACGAGATCGCCGACCTGAAAAAGGAACTGCGTGGGATGGACGCCGCTGGGCTGAAATGAGTTTGCTGGCAACCGATCTCCGGCTCTTGTCGCCGCGCGACCCCATACGGTAGAGGAGTGACCGACGCGGCGACTATCACCGGCGGCTGGCGTGAGCTGCTGGGCGCGAGGTATCTGAGAACTTCCATCCTGCTGGCCGGCGGCGTAGCCCTTTACGCCACCAATGAGTTCCTGACCACCAGCTTATTGCCCAACACCATCGCAGAAATCGGCGGCAGCCGGCTCTACGCGTGGGTGACGACCCTGTATCTCGTGGGGTCGGTGGTCGCGGCGACGATGGTCAATCCGATGCTGCTGCGCATCGGGGCGCGCGCGTCATATCTGCTGGGGCTGGCCGTGTTCGGCATCGCCAGCCTGGTTTGCGCGGCCGCGCCCACCATGCATGTGTTGATTGCTGGGCGGGCTATGCAGGGGATCGCCGGGGGCTTGCTGGCCGGCCTAGGCTACGCGGTCATCAACTCCGCGCTGCCGCGCTGGTTGTGGACGCGCGGTTCGGCGCTGGTGTCGGCGATGTGGGGAGTCGCGACCGTCGTCGGGCCGACGACGGGCGGCCTGTTCGCGCAGTTCGGGATTTGGCGATGGGCTTTCGTCGCGATGGCGATTCTGACCGTGCTGATGGCCCTGCTGGTACCGGTCGCGCTCGCCCGCGTCAACCCGACGCCCGGCCTCTCGAGGATGAAAGTGCCGGTGTGGTCGCTGCTGATCATCGGAGTGGCCGCACTGGCCGTCAGCGTCGCGCAGATTCCACACAACACCGTCGCGACGTTTGGCCTGCTCGCCGCCGGCATCGTCCTGGTCGGTGTGTTCGTGATCGTCGACTGGCGCATGCACGCGGCCATCTTGCCGCCCAGCGTGTTCTCTCCCGGACCCCTGAAGTGGATCTACCTCACCATGGGCGTGCTGATGGGCGCCGCGATGGTGAACACCTACGTGCCGCTGTTCGGACAGCGATTGGCCCATCTGACGCCGATCGCAGCCGGATTCCTGGGAGCGGCGCTCGCCCTCGGCTGGACGGTCAGCGAGATCGTCAGCGCCTCCCTGGAGAACCCGCGGACGATCGGGTGGGTGGTCATGGTGGCGCCGATGGTGGCCGCGTCAGGCCTGGCGCTGGGTGCCGTCGCCCGGCGCGGTGACGGGTCGGCCGGGACCGCCTCGTTGTGGGCGGTGGCCCTGCTGGTGGCCGGCATCGGGATCGGGATGGCCTGGCCGCACCTGTCGGCCCGCGCGATGGCATCCGTCGCCGACCCGGCCGAAGGCGGCGCCGCCTCCGCGGCGATCAACACCGTCCAGCTGACCTCCGCGGCGATCGGCGCCGGATTGGCGGGCGTCGTCGTCAACACCGCCACCGGGGGCGAGGAAATGGCGGCACACCTGCTGTTCACGGTGTTCACCGCATTGAGCGCGGCGGGCGTGGCGGTGTCGTACGCCGCCACTCGCGCGCCACCCGCCAAGCCCAGCCGGTCGCCACCGGGGGCTGAGATCACGTCGGCGCTCACCGCGTGGACCTGACGACCTGCGAGTAGTGGAATTGCCACCGTTCGACAATGTGGAAGCCGAGGTAACCCGGGAACCGGTACGCCGGGGCGCGCCCGAATGCACTTCCGGGCGGTAGCGATGGACCGGATTGGTGGTCGGGCAGTGAGTTGTCTTTATTGGTAATGGTCCAGATCGCCCCGCATTTGTTGATTTTGGCCGTCGTCAGCCATACCGCGACGTGCCCGTCCCATAGCGATCCGACCTTCGGGCCGTATGCACCGCGTTCGACATCGATCAACGACCGGAAGGCCGCCGGTCGGGTGGCCAGTAGCGCACGAATCGGCCCGGGCTTCCACGGCACGGTGTTGTCCACCATCAGGCAATCGCCGGGGGCGGCGTGCGAGCTGATCAGATCGGCGACCTGGCTGTAGTCCCAACCCTCCTTGGCGTACGGCCACCGTTGCACGAACAGGTAATTCGGCACCGCCGCGATGGCGAACAGCAGCACCACCCCGGCGATGGGCCAGGGTCGGCGGGCGAGGGTGACGATGCAGACGGCCAGGACGACGGCCATCGCCGGTGCGGTGAAGATCAAGTAGCGCGGATAGTAGATCGGCTCGCTGATGGCCGAATAGACGACGACCAGG
>NZ_LZTA01000077.1 GCF_001665875.1 Mycobacterium sp. 852002-40037_SCH5390672 | reverse complement strand
ATGCTGAGCACCAGCGTCCACGGCAGCGGCGCACCGTCGACCCGCCTCGGGTCGGCGGACAAGTCCAAGTAGTTCACATTGGCCTGGCTGGCCGAGCCGAAGACCTCGTACTTGACGACCTTGGGCTTGAACGGCTTCGAATCATCCAGCCGAGGGCTCGTCATGACACCGGTGTCGTGAGCGCCGAAGAACGACTTGACCCGAACCACGGCGAAGCCGCCGACCACCACGACAGCCACGATCAGTAGCGGCAACCACGCGCTGCGCAGCACTTTCGAAATCTGCACCCCCGTGCATTCCTTTCCTGCTGCTCCCTACCACGCGAAGTGGTGATGGCCTGCGGTGCGGGTATCGCCCTGGCGCAACCCGCCATGAGACAGACTGCCTTGCAACCGATGTCGTAACGGCAACAAACGCGGAGTGCCCGCGCCTAAGCCTAATACATACAGTGCATACTTTGCACACTGTGCAACTAAGCGTGATCTAGATAACTTTATGCCGTCTTGGCGAAGATGCTCTTCACGAGTGCGGCCGCATGCTCGACGTAGGGCATCGGTGTGTCCTCGGAACCTCTCATAGGCTCGCCTGTGGCCCAGCGTTCGAAGCCCGAACGCACCGCCGCCGACGCCAGCGCGGAGATCAATGCCGGCATCTCATCGTCGCGCCGCATCCCTTGGCGCCGCGCAACAATCTCGGTCAGCTGCATCTGAAACCGCTCAAAATCGGCGAGGAGTGCCGTTAACACCGCCGGCGCAGATTTAGCGAGTTCCAGCATGCCGGCGACCTGTTCGCGTCTTGGCGCCATGCCGCGAAGATGGCGGGCCGCCAGGGCGATCAACTCCTCCAGCACTACGCAATGCGGCCCGGGGCCACGCGCTATGAACTCAGCGGCCAGATCAGCGGGGACATCAGAGGGCCCGTACGCGATCGCGGACTCCTTGCTGGGAAAATAATTGAAGAACGTGCGCGTCGAAACCCCGGCCTCGGCACAGACTTCCTCGATCGTCACCTCATCGAACCCGCGCTCCAACACCAAACGAACTGCGGCGTCCCGGATTTCCCCGCTGGTCTGACGGCGCCGCCGCTCGCGAAGACCACACCTACTCCCCATGCGCCCATCGTTGCACTCAATGCACACGCTTGGCTTCTACAAGTACGACGACTACTTCAAGAAGACGTTCAACCTGATGCCCGACGACGGATTGATCTTGCTACACGTTATTCCGAGCGAGCTAGTCCGACCTCTGCCAATTCATTTGTGTGAAGGCATGGTTAGTGCCGATGGAGTAGCGTTATCGTCCATGTCAAGCAATCGCGGAACGACGTGGAGACGGTTGTGAGCATGGCTGACGAGACAGAATCATCGACGGCGATGGAGCCGCACTTCGAAGAGGTCCAGGCGCACTACGACCTCTCCGATGATTTCTTCGGAACCTTCCAGGACCCGTCCCGCACCTACAGCTGCGCGTACTTCGTCCGCGACGACATGTCGCTGGAGGATGCACAGCTCGCCAAGATTGATTTGTCGTTGGGCAAGCTGGACCTGAAACCCGGCATGACGCTGCTAGACATCGGATGCGGGTGGGGGTCGGTGATAAAGCGTGCAGTCGAGAAGTACGACGTCAACGTCGTCGGCCTGACGCTGTCCAAGAATCAGTGCAAGTTCGCTCAGGAGTTGCTCGATGGACTGGACTCCGACCTCTCGCGCCGCGTGTTGCTGCGCGGGTGGGAGCAGTTCGACGAATCCGTCGATCGAATCGTCAGCCTCGAGGCCATCGAGGCGTTTCCCCAGGAGCGGTACGCGCCGTTCTTCAAGTCGTGCAGCAGAATGCTGCCCAGCGGCGGGCGGATGGTGTTGCAGGCGATCCTCGGACACCCGCTGAAGCGCTGGCCAGAAATGGGCATTCCCATCACGATGACCGACCTGCGGTTCATGCGCTTCATCGCCAAGGAGATCTTCCCGGGCGGGTCGATCCCGTGCGATGAGGACATCATCAACCTGTCGCAGGACGCCGGGTTCACGGTCGAGCAGAAGGAACTCCTGGACGAGCACTACGTCCGCACTCTCGACATGTGGGCCTCGGCACTGGAAGCCCACCACGACGCCGCGGTCGCCGCGACCTCCGAGGAGGTCTACGAGCGGTACATGAAGTACCTGCGGGGCTGCAGCGACTTCTTCGCGCGGGGCATCAGCGAGTTGGGGCAGTTCACCCTGGTCAAGGGGTGATCACGCGTACCCCTACAGCTGAGTACCGGCCACGGCGAGGTCCGACTCATCGCAACCATCGCCTCGTTTGTCACCGCCACCGACATCACTCTAAGTGACCTGCGGCTCGAGGCGTTTTTGTCCGGTGACGTGGAGAGCGCCGATGTCCTTCACCGATACGACCGATGCACAACGACGCCAAAACGCCGACTGTCAACCCCCGGGCGGGGTTGACCCGCGCCACCTCGGCAACCCTGAGCCCAAGGCGGCAGGTTGATGAGTGGCAGCTGGGAGCCAGGCTGTTTATCCAGCTGCGAGACTGATGTTCGGGGTGCGCGTCGAAGATCAGCTGCGGGGTCAGTAGCACATCCTGAGGGATCAGGGCAGTCGCGCTGAGAGCCTGACAACACCACGAAGTGGCCCTAGACAGTGCCGTCCAGACTGCAAGTTTGCGCGCAACGAGGCACAAAAACAGCTTGAACCAAATATCTGTTCCAGCATAGAGTCCTCGTAGGGCGAACTGCAGGAGTAGCGGGGTGGTCATGCTGTTGTCGGCGATGGAGCAGACGTCGGGGTTATCCGATGGTTGAGGCCGATCATGTTTCAGATGAAGTTCCCTCCTCGGCGCCCCATGAAATCGATTACGTACGGCCACTACCGGCGGGCGACGATCCTTTCTGCCAGCCCCCCGAGGGTTTTGAATCGACCGCCCCTGGCACAGTGTTGCGCTCCCGAGAGATACGTCTGGCTTTCCTGGGGATCATCCCCCAGGCAGTAGTCGCGTATCAGTTGCTCTACCGGACAACCGATTTGGACGGGGGGCCGCAAGCTGCGATCACTACCGTCATCCGGCTGGCTCGTATCACCCACGCTCCAGAGGTCCCGGTTGTTTCGTATCAATGCGCCATCGATGCGGTGGCGCCGACAGGGTTCCCGTCCTACGTTTTGCGGCACCACGCCAAGCTGGCCAAGGTCTTTGGAGGTCCGCCGGCCTGGGAATACGTCCCCATGGCCCGTGCGTTGAGTCGTGGCTGGCGGGTACTCGTGCCCGATCATGGCGGCGCGCGGGGACGCTGGATAGCGCCACGCGTACCCGGATATTGCGTCCTTGATGGAATCCGGGCCGCGCAGAATTTTCAGCGAGCCGGGATCGCGCGCACGGCGCCGGTCGCTTTGTGGGGATATTCGGGCGGTGGTCTGGCCACAGGCTGGGCCGCCGAACTATGGACAAGCTACGCACCGGAACTGAATGTCGTCGGCGCGGTGCTTGGCGCGCCCGTCGGTGATCCGGGGGCAATTTTTCGCGACCTCGACGGATCGCTGTATGCGGGCCTCCCCAACATGGCGGTCGCTTCGCTGATGCGCGAATATCCCGACTTGCGCCGACTTGTGGAGGCGCACACCAACGCATCTGGAAAGTCGTTGCTCACACGGTTGGAAAGCATGTCGATGATCGCGGCCCTCGCGCGAGGTTGCATGCGTCGATCAAGCCGCTTCCTGGATCGTCCGCTTGACGAAATCCTGGCAATGCCTGAGATCACGCGGCTCTTCGATGACCTACGGCTCGGTCGGACCGCGCCGGCGATGCCGGTGTTGATACTGCAGGCGATCCACGATCAATTCATCAATGTCCGCCACATCGACGCGCTGGTGGAAAGCTACCGAAATCAGGGAGCTCAGGTGAGCTACCTCCGTGACCGGGGTAGCGAGCATGCGCTGCTGTACCCGCTGTCGATACCGGCAGGCTTGCAGTGGATTTCGGACCGTTTCGCCTCGAAACCCGATGATTACCTGGGCACTCGGACCGTCACACTGCTGGCGTCCCCGCGCACCATCACCGGTGTACTCGCTAGTCTGTGGATAACAGTCAAGCTGGTACTCGGCCAATGACCGGCCAAGAAATAATCATTGATGCCCATATAGAAGCTTGACGCTCAGTCGGGCTGACCGGCTCTCTACTGGTGAATCGCGGTTCGTGTTTTCGCGGCGGACGCACCCGCGACGAGTGCCTGGTAGCAAGCTGGTTGACGGATGCCCAACGGGTTGCCTCCCGCACCGGCCATTTCTCGTTATTGGAGCGCCCCGATGTGGCGCACATGTTGCCTGTCGCGGCGTGAGCCTGACCGCGCAAGGGTGGACGTTGGCGAGATCGGATTGCCAAGCCATTCTAAACCTAATATCTGTTCTCATACTCTCGCGTGGCGCCGGGTCGTCGTAAATTGGCGCACTGCCTCACCTGAAGCCAGGCATCCGGCATGTCAACCGAATATCTGCCCTCATCCGCTCCCCTATCTCCCCAAGATACTAGGGCTGCGTGTGTATGTAGAAGATGCTTGAACCAAACATCTGTTCCTGTTACCATCCGGTTTATATGTGGCGCGTGGCGCGCGGCGGCCTTGGGATCAGTGTATCGGCGTCGTCGGCACCACTTCGACTGTCCGTAGCCGCGTGCACGCCGGGTTTCAAGCGGTGCGATGGGGGGTTTAGCGCATGTCAGCGCAGACTCGTTCGAGCGGGGATGTCTCAGTTGCACAGCACCGAAGCGATTCATCACCGTCAGCCACGCACCCCGACTATGTGCGCACACATCGCCAACGCAAGCGAGGGATATACGCGCTCGCCGGCGTCTGCGTCGCATTCTTTGTAGTAGTCGTTTCCGCGTGCTACATCGCGGCGGCGGTGTATGGCTATGGCAGCGGTTTCGGCGACGGAAAGGAACTGCCCACGCGAGTGCCCCCGCTAGGCGGCACCGGCTTCTGGGGCGACCTTGGGTTACTCGCTGGCGCAATCGCCATCGACCTGGTCATCCTGGCGGTCTGGTACCTGGCGGCCAGCCGCATGGAAAACCCCAGCCTAGACGACCCGGTAGCGCCCGACGATGGCGATGTGGACTTAAGTGACGGCGCGACCTGGTACAGGGTAGAAGTCCCGTTCCTCACTAAATTCCTTATGGCCGTTGCTATTTCGTGCTTAATAGGTATTTCGGTGGGCGCCTCGGCGGTTATCCCGGTCGTCGCGATTCGGTACGGATGGATCCTATGAGCGTTGAACAGGCCCATGCAGAACAGCCGCAGGCCGGCCAGGCCCGGTATCGCGGCGTTCCCCAGGAGGACGCCTCACTGGTTCAAGCTGCCGACCGCTGGCTGGTCACCGGCGCCGTGCTCACGGGGAGTCTAATTTTCAGCCCGATCGGGCTGGTGGTCATCGCGATAGGGTTTATCAAAACGGCGAAGGCAAAGGGCTCCGGGGCATTCGTTCGGCCAGCCGCAGTGACGCTGTTTGGGATGTTCGCCATGGTGGATGCGGCCGCGAACTTCCTCGGCTGGTCGCTGGATGTTTGGGCGCATGACTCCCGCATCGTGCAATGGGCGTTCACTGGGTGGGGGCGGCTAGTCGATGGCGCCTACTATCTGGACTACAACCACTTATGGGCTGGCGGTGCCGCCGCGGCCGGCGAGAAGAGCTGGGAATTCTTTTGCATCCTAGGGCTTTTCCCCGCTCGGTTGGCCGCCGCCTACGGCTTCATCAAACTGAAGCGGTGGGGCTACCGGTGGATGATCATCACCAGCTGGGCCTACATCATGGTGTGGATGGGCTACATCGTCAATATGGTGGTGAACTTCCCGGAGCGCTTCGGATCGAGTGTCTTCGGCGTCACCGGCTGGTGGGTATTCGACATCTGGTACATGACACCGTTTTTGACCTTGCCCTGGCTTTACGCACTTGATCGGCGGCGCTGGAGCCGGCTTTGAGGTTGGTTTACAACCGGCCAGCGTCTCCAATGCGGCTGGAATCTTGTCGCGGTCCGCGCAGTTCCTGCCACTGGTCGGGGTGTTGAGAGAAGAGCACCACCGCGGTGCCGACCCACGTGGCGCTTGTCTCTGCGCCGGCACCGCCCAACAGCGTGCAGAACGTGACGTGCCATCCAGGCTTACTTCAACAGGAAGAATTGAAAACAACTGGGACGTTGAGCGGTCCGCGAATGGCCGGCGTGTCGCGCCAGGTGGCGGGGGCGACGAGTTGCGGGCTGCGGGTGAGGATCTGGCGCAGCGCCACTGTGGTTTCCAGTCGTGCCAGGGCCGCACCGAGGCAGTAGTGCGCTCCGTAGCCGAATGCCAGCGGTGCCGGGCCGCCGCGTCCTGGGCGAAGTTGGTTTGGTTGATCGAAGACGGTCGGGTCGCGGTTGGCGGCCGCGATGACAACAAGGGCTTGGTGGCCGGCGGCGATCGCCGCTCCACCGACGCGCTGATCCTGGGTGGCTGTGCGGGCGGTCGCTTGTACGGGGCCATCGAGTCGTAGCAGTTCGGTGAGTAGTGCCGGGTCGGTCGCGTCGAGCTTATCGATTATTCGGGAGCCGTTCGCACTGGGTTGCAAGAGCCGAATGATCCCTGCGCCCAGGAGATTTGCGGTGGTCTCGTGACCCGCGACGGCGATGAGGATTGCGGCGATGACGACGTCATCGAGCTCCAACGCTCTGTCTGCTGCGATGAAGCTGAGCAGATCTTCGTCGGGGTGCGCCCTGCGGTCGGCGGCCAGCGGCAAGAACTCGGCGATCAATGTCGCGAAGGCCGCGGCGCCGGCGTTGATTTCCTCAGAATCGGCTAGTGCGCCGAGCATGCGGATGATCGCCGGTGACTCTGCGCGCAGTAGTTCGGCGTTGTCAGGATTGAGTCCCAGCCATTCGGCTGCCACGGTCAGCGGAAGCGGCAGGGCGATCTCGGCCATGAAGTCGAATGGCGTGCCCACCGTCGGGTAGTCGATCACGCTCTGGGCAATGGTCTGGACGCCGTCGGTAAGGCCGGCGATGAACGAGGGTGTGAACACGTCACGGACTGAGTCACGCAGACGGCGGTGATTGGCTCCGTCGGTGAACAGCATGGACCGATCAACCATGTCTGAGCCGATGGGATCGATCGCAGCGCGTGTATTCGGGTTGGCCCGAGGATCACTAGTCCAGCCTGGTTCGCCCAGGACTTGCCGGGCCGCGTGGTAGCCGAGAATCAGCCAGGCCTGCGCGGTGTCGTCCCACACCACGTCGCCGTCGCGACGACGCTGCTCGTAAAACGGGTAGGGGTCTGCGGGATTCCAAGGAAGCCGTGGCGCCGTCGTGGTTTTAGGAGTGCTCATGGTTCTCCAGTCCAAATGGCAGGCCGCGCCTGCGTACCCACGCGATGTGCTGCTTTCCCAGTGGCGTGATCGGCTCCGTGAGCCCGTCCATGTCTTCGGCCAGCGCGCGGACGTGAACGGTGGCTCCCAGTGCGCCGCATATGGTGTTGATGCTGAGGAATAGCCGGTTCACGAAGACGAAATCGTCGGGCACCAACATGCGGCGAATAGGGTGGTCAGCCGAAAAGGCAACCAGGCCACGTGTGGCGCGTCGTGTGGTGTCCTCGTTATAGGTGGCCGGCTGAGGAGCGAGGGACTCATGGCACAACCCCGCCCACCACTGGTAGACGTCATCGGCGGTTAATGCCGAATCCGGTGTCAGGAAACCAGATTCGGTCATCAGGCAATACAGATCGATCTTGCGTTCTTCAACAGCGGCACGGAACATTCGGAGAAAGCTGTGGCGCTGGTGCTCAGGCAGCACTTTGACGCAGCCGAAATCGACAAACCCGACGGTGCCGTCCACACCAAAGCAGTAATTCCCGGGATGCGGATCGGCGTGCAGCAGGTTCGCGTGCCGGTACGACCCAGTGGCGAACCGCAGAATCACCTCCGCCCAGGTGTCCTTCAGATCCTGGTCAGCTTGTCGCGCGGCGACCCAGTTCAGTCCGTCGAGGTACGTCATCGTCAGGACCCGGTCCCCGGAAGCCTCGTCAACGACGTCCGGTATCCGGATAAACGGGTGACCGCGATAGAGGTCGCTGAACAGGGTGATGTTGGCAGCCTCCTGTCGGTAGTCGATCTCCTCGAGGATGCGGGCCGAGATTTCCCGTGTCATCTGGCGTAGGTCTGCCTGCATGCCGCCGCCTGCCGTCGACGCCACGAATCGGAAGAAGGTCGTCAGCAGTTCGGTGTTGGCCAGATCATCTCGAATCGCGTCTGCTGCGCCCGGATACTGGATCTTCACCGCGACGTGGCGGCCATCGTGCAGAAGCGCACGGTGGACCTGTCCGATTGAAGCTGCCGCCATCGGCTCGTCGCTGAATTCGGCGAACACCGCATCGGGGGGTCGACCGAGATCATCCTGCAGCACTTGTTTGGCCAACCCCGGATCCATCGGTGGCGCATCGGCCTGCAGCCGAGCCAGCGCCACCTGATAAGGCGAAAAGATGCCGCCGCCAACGGCGGCGGCATCCACCATCGAGAAAAACTGGCCCGCCTTCATCAGCACGCCCTTGGCGTGGCCGAGTATCTCGGTATACCGCTCGGCCGTGCGCTCGTGAAAACGGTCCACCGCGCCAGCATCGCCCGTTTTCTCCCGCAGGCCCGCGACCATCCGCCCACCGGCCGCCCGCGCGGTAAACCCGGCTAACGGCATAGTGCGACGAATGCGGCCCCGTGGCACAGCATCGTTTCCAAAAGTGCTCATTGGGGCTCTAACCCGAAGGGCAGGCCGCGCCGGCGAACCCAGGCGACGTGCTGCTTGCCCAACGGTGTGATCGGCTCGGCGACGCCGTCCAGGTCGTCGACCATCGCGCGGGCGTGGACGGTCGCGCGCAATGCCGCGCATATTGCGTTGACGCTGAAGTTGATCCGAGTCATGAACACCAGATCTTCGGGGATCGAGATGCGACGAAGTACGTGATCTGGGGAGCGGATATCGATCATGGTGCGGATGGCTCGTTGCGCGGTGTCTGGCAGGTAGGTGACCGGCTGGGGCGCGAGCCATTCGTAGAGGATTTCGGCGTACCACTGGTAGGCCTCGTCGATGGTGATGGTGGAGTCACTGGTGAACATGCCGATGTCCACCATCAGCTCGCGCAGTTCACGCTTGCGGCCCTCTATCGCCGCGCGATCCAGCGCATTCGCGGTGCGGCGCAGCAGCTCGGGAAGCACCTTGACGCAGCCGAAGTCAACAAAGCCGACGTGCCCGTCGGGACGGAAGCGGTAGTTGCCGGGGTGAGGATCGGCGAAAAACAGATTGGCGTGCTTGTAGGAACCCACAACGAATCGCCAGATCACCTCTGCCCAAGTGTTCTTCAGATCCTGGTCCGCCTGTTGTGCTGCGGCCCAGTCCAATCCGTCGAGATAGGTCATGGTCAGCACCCGATCGCCGGACGCCTCGTGAATGACCTCGGGGATGTGAATGAAGGGGTGGTCGTGGTAGAGCCGGCTGAATGCGGTGATGTTAGCGGCTTCGTGCCGGTAGTCGATTTCCTCCGAAATGCGCGCGGCGATCTCCCGTGTCGCCGACCGCAGATCCGGAACCGTGGTGCCTGAAGTCGAGGCAGCGAACCGATAGAAGGTGGTCAGCAATTCGGTGTTGGCCAGATCAGCCCGGATCGCTTCTGCCGCACCTGGATACTGGATTTTCACGGCGACCTCGTGGCCATCCCGCAGCACCGCACGGTGGACCTGCCCGATAGACGCCGCCGCCATCGGCTCGTCGTCGAACTCGGCGAAAAGCTCCCCGACGCCTCGCCCCAAATCGGCCTGCAGGACTTCTCTAGCCAGCTGTGGGTCCATCGGTGGCGCATCGGCCTGCAACCGGGTCAACGCCTTCTGGTATGGCGAAAGTTCGCCATTGCCAATGTCACCGGGGTCAACCATCGAAAAGATCTGCCCGGCCTTCATCAACACGCCTTTGGAGTGCCCGAGCAGCTGGGCATACCGTTCGGCGGTGCGTTCGTGAAAGCGATCGACCGCACCGGCGCTGCCGGTCCTCTCCCGCAGACCCGCCACTATCCGCCCGCCCGCGGCGCGCGCGGTAAACCCCGCCAACGGCATCGTGCGCCGAACTCGCCCCTGCGGGAGCTGGTTTTCCCTGCTTGGCATTGCTGCCTCCTAGCGGCGCGGCGACCGGTGCGCTAAAGTGACCTCTGTCTGATATTAAGAGATCACTTGGGAGCCGTCAATGCCGTCAGCGCCAACACGAGATCGGCTGGTCACTGAGGCCATGCGCCTCTTCGGCGAACAGGGCTACCAGGCCACCAGCATCACGCAGATCGAAGCCGCCGCAGGCCTGACACCAGGCTCGGGCGCGCTCTATCACCACTTCAAATCCAAAGAAGCACTCCTCGAAGCAGGCATCGACCGGCAACTCGACCGTCGCCGCGCCATGCACGACATCCGTACGCTGTTCGCCGGTCTTGGAGACCTGCGCATCGAACTCACTATGCTCGGCCGCTACGTCCTCACCGTCCTCGACGAGGAAACCCAGCTACTCCAAATCGCCGCGCGCACACCACCAGACCAATCCCCGCGGCTCAACAATGCATACGCCGCCCTCATCGAGGGCCTCTACGCCGAAGTCGCCGACTGGATCAAGGGCTGGGCCCCGAAAGTCGGCGATCAAGATGCCAGGACCGTCGCAGCCGTGGGAGTAGACGCACTGCTGGGCAAGCGGTCAACGAACACCGTATTCCGCGTGCCCGCAACGGATTTACATGACGAGCGTTACATCGCCCAGTGGACCGCGATGCTGGCCGGCCATATCGAGACGTTCACGACGACGACCTAGCCCACGTTGGCATTATGTCAATCTGCCCGCGACAGAACAGGTCTCGACCATGCGCATTTTTGTTACCGGCGCCACCGGCGCCATCGGATGTTACGCGTTACCTACGCTCGTGGCCGCCGGTCATCATGTGTCCGCGCTAGCCCGCACCGAGACCAAAGCGCAGCAACTAAGAGAGCAAGGAGCGACACCGGTATCGGTGTCGCTGTTCGACCGTGATGCTCTGGCCACCGCACTACCGCCGACACATCGCGCCGTCTTCACCTCGGCCTGGAAACGCTGCCAGCGCGTACGGACTGAGGGCTCTGCCGCTGTCGTCGACGCAGCTATCCGGGCCGGAATCTCCCGTGTCATACAAGAGTCTGTGGTGATGGTGTACGCCGACCGCGGAGCTGACTGGATCGACGAGGACGACCCCACTGATAGCTTTCCCATCGCGCGGGGCAATCACTCCGCCGAAGCAAATGCGCGCCGGTTCGGTGATACCGGGGCCGACGCGGTGGTCCTGCGGTTCGGCCTCTTCTACGGTCGCGGCGCCGGCCACAGCGAGCAGATCATGTCAATGGCCGCCCACCACATCGGCTTTCAGGCCGGCCGCCCGGACAGCTACGTATCGTCGATACACCTCGACGATGCCGCCCACGCCGTTGCGACCGCGATAAACAGCACCAGCGGCACATACAACGTCGTCGACGACAACCCCGTCACCGCCCGCGACAACGCCCTGGCGATGGCCGAGGCCGTACACACAGCATCCTTGATTCGCGCCCCGGGCCGCCTCGCACTGCTACTCGGTGACCGCACCACCTCGCTGACTCGATCCCTGCGGGTCAGCAACACTCGCCTGCGCCAAACGTCCGACTGGAAGCCGATGTACCCCAGTGTGCGCGAGGGTTATCGGGCGATGGCAGCTGAATGGAGACGTCGCTAGCTGACCACCGCCAGGTGGCTGTTCACCGGTGCGCTCCGGCCGCGTCCACCCGGTGCTAGTCCTCACCAATTCGTCTCATGCCCACGACCAATTGGCCGCTGGGCTGTCAATCGGCGGTGGCATCGCCGGTGACAACAACACTGTAGGTTCTCATTCTTCGTGGCGAAGGCCATGGGCACGCAAGGTCGCGCGTTCCTGTAGCGTCCGACGGAAGGTCAGCCAACACTTGAGGGAGACCCGTTTGGTGGTCCAGTCGCTATGCGGCGGGGGTGGGTCGTGGTCCACTGTAGGCGAATTCGGCGGTTGTGAGTTCCCTGTGGGCGGGAGTGGGGCGGATTTTAGGAATGGCTGCCCGTTGTCGCGATCAGCCGCTGAATCAGCCATCCGACGAGATGATTACGCGTGTCGGTATCGCGAGCGGGCTCGTGCAGATGAATCCCTTCGATCGCGGCGATGACAGCTGCGGCGGCCATCTGGGCATCGTCGTCAGACATTCCGGCGGATTTCAATCCTTCGGTCACGCGTTCACTAAGGATGTCGTGGAAGGCCTGGTGCACCGAGGCCACCGCTGGTGAGTGTTTTGCACGCTCGTGCACCGTCGAGGTGAGTATGGATACCGCGTCGAGTTCGGCCAACGCCGACATCGCGCGCACCAGGAGCGGCTGATCAGACTCAACGTCGGCTCGGATTGCCGCCTGCTCCAGCCGGCGCTCTAAGACGGCGGCCATTAAGTCGTCTTTACCGGGGAAATACCAGTACACGGCATTGCTGGCCACGCCGGCGGCGCGCGCGATCGCGGCCATCGTGGTTGCGTCGTAGCCGTCTCGCAAGAGCAGTTCTTGGGCCGCATCCAAAATCCGGGCGGCTTTTGCGGCGCGATCGATGTGCTGGTGATTGCGCGGCATACCAGGCATCTTGACGCCCATACAAGAGCCTGGCAAGCTCTTGAACGTCAATCAAGAAGCGTGGCGGAAGTAGCGTTGAGCCGGGAGTGCGGGTATGGGTCAGTCAACGAAAATGTGGGACAAAGTGGTCGTGGTGACCGGCGCCTCGCAGGGCCTGGGGCAGTTTTTGTCCATGGAGCTCGCCGCTCAGGGGGCTAACGTTGTCTTAGTGGCGCGAAACCAGGCCCGCCTGGAGGCGGTCCGTGATCAGATCACCGCCGCCGGTGGCACAGCCGTGAGCCTGCCCACCGACGTCACCGACGAAGCAGACTGCGACCGCATGATCGAGCAAACCGTATCGCGCTTCGGCGGCATTGACGTTCTCGTCCTCAATGCCGGCTCAGCCACCTACGGCAGGCTCGACGAATTGCGCAGCTTCACCCCGATCCGCGACGCGATGGCGATCAACTTCTTCGGCGCCGCCTACCCCACCTACCGCGCACTCGATCACCTGATCGCGCGCAAAGGCCTGATCGCCTATGTCACATCGGGAAGCGGGCACCTGCCGATGGCCGGCTACCTCGGATACACCACCAGCAAGCACGCCATGAACGGGTTCTTCGAAGCGCTACGACTCGAAATGATCCCCCACGGAGTCGATGTGCTGGCAATCAATCCCGGCGACATGTACAGCGACGACGGCGCCGGGCGCACCTTTTTCGGGCCCGACGGCAACCAACACAAAATCGACCTCTCGATCAAGCGCACCAACGACATCACGCGCGCACCCGCCAGCGCAGTGGCCGCAAAGAGTGCACAGGCTATCCTGGATCGCCGCCGCGAACTCGACCTCTCACCGGCGATCCAGAAACTAGGCACTGTGGCACGTGCAATAACACCGGCGCTCGTTGACCGCATCATCTACCGCAAGGTCGCCCGGATGCGCTCAGCCTTCGCCACCGAAGAGGGACTTCTGGGCGACCAACAGACATAAAATTCAGCTTCGCCGCATCGCCAAGGATTCGCTGAAAGTAATTGTCGGCGTTGACTATTCGGGCCGAGACGCCACCACGTCCATCCGGCTGAGTCTTATTAGACAACAGATCCCGCCGTTTTCCCTCTGTCAGACAGACCCGTTCGGTTGTCCAGTCGCTATGCGGATTGGTTTGGTGGGTCTTGGTCCACTGTAGAGCGAACTCGGTTGGGGTGAGGTCGCCGTGGGCGGAGTGGGGTTGGTTGGCGTTATAGTCGCAGCGCCAGTCTTCGATGATGACACGGGCTCCACAGCGCCGAGTCGAAGCGCCATGAGTTGAGCAGTTCGTCGCGCAGCTGGCCGTTGAATGATTCGATCCAGGCATTCTCCACGGTGAGCCGGGATCGATGAAAAGTGAACCGGCGCTGTTGAATCGAGACCAATCGTTGACGGCCTGGGCCACGAACTCGGGGCCGTTGTCAAAACGAATGATCTGGTCCTACGAGTACTGCCTTTCCCGACGCATTGCGCACATGACGGCGAAATGACAGTACGTCTTCGGGGTGCTAGTTGCTGAAAGAAAGAGGGAGACGTCAGCAATCTCATTCGGTGAGTGTGGCGCGGTAGGTGTTCGCGTCCAGCAGTGCCGCAATACTCGAGTCGAGAGCCTCGGCCTCGGATCCCTCGAACTGGATGTCCAGCAGCCAGCCGGCGCCGTAGGGGTCAGAGTTCACCAGCTGCGGGCTGGCGTTCAGATCGCTGTTCACCGCGGCCACCTTGCCCGACAGCGGCGCGTACAGATCCGAAACCGATTTGGTCGATTCCACTTCACCGAACGATTCGCCTGCGGTGACATCGGCGCCGACGTCGGGCAGCTGAACGAAGACGATGTCGCCCATAGCCGACTGCGCGAAGTCGGTGATTCCGACCCGCACCCTGTCTGCCGCGCCGCGCCAAACCCACTCATGGTCGGCGGTGTATTGCAGGTCGGTTGGAATATGGCTCACAGCAATCCTGTTCCGGTCGCGTTCTTTTACTGGACGCACAGCTGACCGATAGCGCGCCTAGATGGCGCGCTTGAGGTCGTCGACCTTGTTCAGCTGCTCCCAGGGCAGTTCGATGTCGGTGCGCCCGAAGTGCCCGTAGGCGGCGGTCTGGGCATAGATCGGGCGCAGCAGATCCAAGTCACGGATGATCGCCCCGGGCCGCAGGTCAAACACCTCGGGCACGATCTTCTCGATCTTGACCGGATCGACCGTCG
>NZ_LZTA01000076.1 GCF_001665875.1 Mycobacterium sp. 852002-40037_SCH5390672 | reverse complement strand
AACATGAACTTCGCCGCCGGCTTCCCATCACGCACCGTCTCCGAAATCGACCCCACCCGGCCGATCTCCACCCCGTTATAGGTCACCTTCGAACCCGGATCCATCACCAAACCCGCCCGCGACGCCAACATCGTCAGCTGCGTCTTCTCGGTGAAACCTCCCCGGAACTGGACGTAGACCAGGCTGAAGATCACCGCGAGCACCACCACCACGACCAAGGTGATGAGCTTGTAGGGCGGCTCCCGCGAGTCGTTGATCTGAACGGGTGAACCTTCCATGGCGCTAGGCCAGCCCGAAGATCATCGAGGATGCGACGACGGGTGGCCACCCGCGCGGTTGGTTATCCGGGCAACCCACCGTCGCCACCGCCGCCCCTCATCTCGGGGCCGCCGCCTCCCGGCGTCGGCCTGTACACGCATGCAATAAGACCAGTGGAATGTACCGTGCCGCAGTGGGCACAAACAAAGCAACGGCGGAACCGGCGGGCGCACAACATCATTTTTCGGACAACCGCACCCGCGGCGGGCAGCTCACCGAGCGTCTGGGAAGCAGATTGTGTTCTCTGGCAATTCTTTCGCACACTAAGCGGCGCTTCTACGGGTTGATTGTGTTGTCGCCGACCTGGCGGCCCCAGACGTACTCGATCGCATAGGGCGATCCGGTGTCCAGGTGGTTGTACGGCGCGATGCTGTTGCCGGAGTCCATCACCAACTCGGGCGCGGGCCACAGGTCGTGAGTAATCGGCTGCCAGCACCCCGGCGCCCCGCCGGGGCCACCGCGCGCGTTCACCCGCGGCAGGTTCTCGGGGTAGACGTAGGGGTTCGGCGCGCCGCCGACCAGTCCGGCAATGCCGCCCACCAGCGACGCCAGGACCGGCACGGTCGCCACCGGATTGAGCAACAAACCCAGCCCCGACGTGACCTCGGTGTCCATGTTGAGCGAGTAGCCGTTGAATCCGCCCTCGGAGGCACCCGTGATGGGCACGATGTCGTGGTAGTTATGCAGCGTGCAATAGAGCTCGGGGCTGTAGGTGTCCAGTAGCTGGGCGGTGGGCACCAGGTCGGCGGCACCACGCGCCAGATACGGCCCACCCTTGTTGAACAGCTCGGCACCGGTATTGCCGAACCCGGCCGCCGACAACAACGCCTGATCCAAATCCTTTTGCTGAGCGTTGATCGTGCGCGAGGTGATCACCGCATTGTTCAGAAAATCAAACAAATCCGGCGACGCGTTCGCATACGTATCCCCCAACGCCGCCAACCGCTGAATGTCCTTGCGCGCCTGCGGCATCTGCGGATTCACATCATCAAGCAAGAT
>NZ_LZTA01000075.1 GCF_001665875.1 Mycobacterium sp. 852002-40037_SCH5390672 | reverse complement strand
ACAACAATCCCCTCCCCGACGATACATCTCACAATCTCGGCCGGTTGAGCGCCGATAGCGCGCATAGTGGCGAACGTAGATCGTCTGCGAATGATCGCCATGTTAAACGCATTGAAAATCAAAAACATGGCAACAATGAGCGCAAGGGATGTGCAAATCAGCAGTGCGTCGCGCAAGAAAGCCAGCAATGCACCATTTTTCGCAGACGCCAGCAATGGTTCAGAGGTGATTACCCGGCCGGCGGTCAGCCGATCGATCGCGTCCGTGACCTTGGCCCGCGATGCGCCCTCGGCAGTGACCACGAGCACCGAATCGTAAGCGCCAGGCCGACCGGCGATCGTCTGCGCTAACCTCAACGGCGCGACAATGAACCTGCCACTGCTGATCTCACTGGCGACATCGTCATCAAGCACCATCGTAACCCTGGTCGGATGCCCGCCGAGGTCCAACGACTGACCAGGACGCAACGACATCCGCGAGCCACCAATAACACCGCCGCTACCGAACACATCTGGACCCGACGCCTGGTTGAGAACCGTTCTGCCCAACCGACTGTCGATGCCAGCCATGCTGGCATCGACCCCCAGGAGCAAAGTCGGGGCGCCATTGACTGGCACCGTAGTGATCACCAGCGGCGCAGCCACAGCCACCCCCGCAAGCCGGCGTATCTGATTGACCAACTTGGCGGGTACACCGCCACTAGAATTTGCCGTGATCTGCAGCGATACATCACCGGAAATGTCCTGATCTACACGGTCAATCGAGCCAATGATCGAGCCGTAGATACTCAAGACTGCCACCAGCAATGCCGAGCACACGGTCACAATCGCCACCGCGACCGTGTTGCGTACCGGGTGCAAAACCAGATCCCGGATGCTGAGTAATCGCAGGCGGTCTGCAACAACCGCAAACTTCATGTCACGCTCGCTTGTACCTTATCGGACTCAATCTTGCCGTCACGCATCGAAATAATCCTGCTGGCATACGAATTGGCCAAACCAACATCGTGGGTGACCACCACAACCAGCGACGTTTCTCCGGAGTCAACCAAACCGCACAGCAAGTTCATGATCTCTTCGCTGCTCTTCGAGTCGAGATTTCCTGTCGGCTCATCAGCCAACACAATCGGGGGATGCATCGAAAGTGCCCTTGCGATTGCTACCCGCTGCATTTGGCCACCCGAGAGTTGGCTCGGGCGATGATCGATCCGGTCGCCCAGGCCTACCTTGTCCAACAGCGCCACCGCACCAGCTCTGGCATGGCTCATCCGCTCACCACCGAAAAGATGCGGGAGAGCTACGTTCTCCCAAGCAGACAGCGTTGGGACAAGATTAAACGCCTGGAAAACGAAACCAACATTGCGTAAGCGGAAGTCGGCCAATCGCCGCTCACTTGCTGTAGTGACATCAGTACCATTAATGCACACCGAACCCGATGTTGGCCGATCTAGCGCGCCAAGCAGGTGTAGCAAAGAGCTCTTACCCGCTCCCGAAGACCCAGTAACAGCCACGATTTCCCCCGCGCGTAAGTCCAGATCGATGCCGTCGAGTGCATGTACCTGGGTCGCACCGACTTCGTACTTGCGCCCGATGCCGCTGAGCCGTACCAGAACGCTCCCACCGTCGGATTCCATGTCGATTTGTGACACCGCTTTACGCCTTTCCAGCCGCCGGGTTGCCCCCAACGGCTTAGCCGACTTCGCGACAACGTACCGCATACGTTAAGCCGAAAACCGGCCCGACCGCCCGCGCACAACTGTCGATTGAACAGGTACATACAAGCGTCAAAGCTCTTCTTGGGAAAGCCAAACCAGCCGGCCCTCATGGCCCGCCCATCATTATTGCCAAGTCGATCGCAGAGATCATCCTGTCTACCGGGTTGCAGACACACGGTGCCCGACACCAATCCCCGAATGCACACCCAAGAAGTCATCCAGAATCAATGACCAACGCCCGGAGACACACCGATCGGCCGAAGGCGCGCTAGCCGAAGGCAGCCCAGATGCACGCAGCGGTTGATGCGGCCGGGACTGCTGAACGCGACGAGCGACCTCCCACGCGAGCCCGCCTTGAAATACGACGACAGTATGCCCGCCCCCGCGTTTCACCCCAACACTGCGCCAGCCCGCCAACGCTTGCGTTTGCTGATCATCGGAAGCGTCCTGCGAACCCTCGTAAAGTCAGGGGGTAACGACCTGGCAGCACTGCGCCTGAGGGTTTGCTGGCGAGGCGCAACGCGATCCAAAAGCTGGCATCGCGGCGAAGCTAAGGGTTTGTGTACTCAGGTGAATGAAACGACCGTAAGATCAATACCCATGGGACACGACTGGCTGCTATTTGAGACCCTCGGGACTGAGCCTGTCGTGGTCGCTCAAGGTGATCGGCTGCGGAAGTACGTACCGTTGACTTCCTTTTTCCGGCGGAACTCCAACATATCCGAAATCAGGTCAATTGTTAGTGCGACAGTCGCGCAACGGCAGCCCCTTGTCAAGGACACCACGGGGCGAAGAATCAGCATCCGCACTGAGCCGATCATTATGACCGATGGTCATGTCCACGGCGTGCACTTGTGGATCGGGCCTCCAAATATCCGCCCACGCGCAAGGTTTTTACCTGGAGCGGTCAAGTGGGACCTCACCGCGGGCACTGCGACTGACACCCCACAAGCCCTAAAGAACTCTGGATTGAACGTCGAGCTTGAGCAAAGCGAGGGGCGGCCCTTCGCCGCGGACTTACCGATCGGCGGCGCACACAACCACGATGAATCGAAGGTGATCGCAGCGGCCATCAACTGCAAGCCCGGCGACACCTTCTGCAGCACATGGAACGTGACTACTTTTGACGGAAATCCGATCCGTGTAAGTTTTGTCGCGCGTGCCAATTTCGAGCTGAATGAAGACGGAACCGAACATCTAGTAGCACGGGCGATGAATTGGCGCGCGCCCCGTGAGGAAACCCGTACGTCAGATTTCAATCTAGCCAGTCAAATACTTGAGGGCATGGCCCAAGAAGGCTTGCATCGCGCCCTTGTCGACTTAGAAACATGGAATCTACTGAAGTGGGTCGATCCCCCCTGTCCACACATCGACTGGCGATCGAAGCACCCAGATCTTCCGCTGGTGCACCCCGACGATCGGCCCACTATGCGTTTCATGGCAAAGCAATTCACTCGCCAGCCGGCTGTCGGGCTGCTACGGCTTCGCAGCACCGATGGGCGGTGGACAAGGATGCATGTCACGATCTATCAGGTGGCGCTACCAGACGCGACGCCCGTCGGCCTAATCTGCATAAGATTGCCGACACCAGCAGACCTGGCTGCGCAAAGGTTCTCATGACTACCTGCAACGCGATTCACCTAGACCCATCATTTGCTAATCTTCCAGGGCGCGACACCTCCACACTACAACGAGGAATTAGCGCTCCTATCGGGAGTTTCAGTACAAGCTCGAAGAAACAGCGATTACGAGTCATCACACACAAGTGCGCCGTCACGTTGGTGCATTGCGATGCACCGGTGGTACATATGGCCCCGATAGCCGCGGCGAAAAGCAGTCTACCGGCTAATTTTCTGGTCAGTCTCGCCGCAGCGCGACGGACGGCGGGCAACGCAGGTCGGGATGTACAACTGCGGGTGTTCCCTGGTTGCATTCGACACGGTGACGAGAACAAGCGACACCAGTGACGTCGATTCGTCCATGCCCTTGTCGCTTAGCACCGTCACGGGCTGGCAAGGACACCGTCCTTCAGGCACGGTTAGACTCACCACGACCCCGCGGCGCCGCTGATAAGTCTCACGTCACCGTCGGGCGCCCGGCAATAAGTGTACGGATTTGACCGATTACCGGATAACCACCACTGTCTTATGCAGCCGGTATACACCGCCGCGGATACCCCGATGAACACCGAACAACCACGTGGACCGTGGACCAGTAAATATAAGCCGTGGCAGCGGATATCGCCTCGGTCAGCACATGGCGAGAAGCCGGAATCAATTCTGCACTCGCAACGAGACATCCTAGTAAGGAGGCGCCTGCCAGCGGGCATTTGTCCAGATCCCGAATGCCATGAACAAACGGTTCTGAAGGTTCCCAAGGTGGTTGCCTCACGTGTGGAAAGCTGACCCAATAACATCGTCGCCGCGGCGTACCACGCGCCAACTGATGGTCCGCGACGTCGGGGTCGGCAGCGACTATCCGATTTCGGTGCAGTCGATGTGCACCACCAAGACGCATGACGTCAACACCACGCTGCAGCAGATCGCCGAGCTGACCGCGGCCGGCTGCGACATCGTCCCTGTCTCTTA
>NZ_LZTA01000074.1 GCF_001665875.1 Mycobacterium sp. 852002-40037_SCH5390672 | reverse complement strand
GCTACACCGACACCCCCGTGCCGCAGTCGCCGTGGCGGCACCTCCCGATCGCGGTGTCGCTGCTCTCCCTGGTGCTGTTGACCATCGCGCTGGCCACCCCCACCCACGACATGCGCATCCCGCGCAATCGCGCCGTCATCATGCTGGTGATCGACATGTCGCAGTCCATGCGGGCCACCGACGTCGAACCCAACCGGCTCAAGGCCGCCGCACAGGCAGCCACCCAGTTCGCCGGCCAGCTCACGCCCGGCATCAACCTCGGGCTGGTCGGGTTCGCGGCCAACGCCACGCTGCTGGTGCCGCCGACGACCAACCGCGGCGCGGTGAAAGCGGGCATCGACAGCCTGCAACCCGCCCCGAAAACCGCTACGGGAGAAGGCATCTTCACCGCGCTACAGGCCATCGCGACGGTCGGCTCGGTGATGGGCGGCGGCGACGGCCCACCGCCGGCGCGGATCGTGCTGGAGTCCGACGGCGGTGAGAACGTGCCGCTGGACCCCAATGCCCCGCAGGGGGCGTTCACCGCGGC
>NZ_LZTA01000073.1 GCF_001665875.1 Mycobacterium sp. 852002-40037_SCH5390672 | reverse complement strand
GGTTGACGGCGTCGCGGTTCGTGGCCTGCCCGTTCGGGGGTCCGGGGTCGCGGATGTATCGCACCGGGGACCTGGTGTGCTGGGGTGGCGATGGGCAGCTGCGCTATCTGGGCCGTGCTGATGAGCAGGTCAAGATTCGGGGCTATCGTATCGAACTCGGCGAGGTCCAGGCCGCGCTGGCCGCACTCGATGATGTCGATCAGGCGGTGGTGATCGCCCGCGAGGACCGTCCCGGCGACAAGCGCCTGGTCGGCTACATCACCGGGACCGCCGACCCGGCTGAGGCGCGCACCGCCCTGGCCGACCGGCTCCCGACGCACATGGTGCCGGCCGCGGTGGTCGCCTTGGACGCGCTGCCGCTCACATCGAATGGCAAGCTGGACATCCGCGCTCTGCCCGCACCCGAATACAGCACGGGCGAGTATCGCGCTCCGGGCAACGCGGTCGAGGAGATCTTGGCCGGCATCTATGCCGAGGTGCTCGGCGTGGAGCGGGTCGGCATCGACGAGTCGTTCTTCGAGCTCGGCGGCGACAGCATCCTGTCGCTGCAAGTGGTGGCGCGGGCGCGCGCCGCGGGCCTGACATGCCGGCCGCGCGACGTCTTCGTCGAACAGACCGTGGCCCGCTTGGCCCGGGTGGCCGACGTGAGCGACGGGACGGCGGACGTGGTCGACGAGGGTGTCGGCCCGGTGCTGCCCACCCCGATCATGAGGTGGTTGCAGGGCGTCGAAAGCGCCGGCGGTCCGATCGATCAGTTCAACCAGACCGTGATGGTCCAGGCCCCAGCCGGGGTGACCGAGGCCGACGTCGCAATTGTGTTGCAGGCCTTGGTGGATCGGCACGCCATGCTGCGGCTGCGCGTCGACGACGAACCCGGCGGCTGGTCTTTGCGGGTACCTGAGCCCGGGTCGGTGCGGGCGGAGGACTGCCTGCAATCTGTTGATGAGTTGTCCGACGAGGCGCTGCTACAAGCGCGGTCACGGTTGAACCCGGCCGCCGGGGCGATGCTGAGCGCGCTGTGGGTCGAGTCCACCGGCCAGTTGACGGTGATCATTCACCACCTGGCAGTCGACGCGGTGTCGTGGTGGATCTTGTTGGAAGATCTCAATGTTGCCTGGGCGCTGCACAGCGCGGGGCAGCCGGCGGAGTTGCCGCCGGCGGGGATGTCGTTCGCCCGGTGGTCGACGTTGCTGGGCGAGCATTCCCGTCGGCCGGAGGTCGTCAGCCAGCTGAGCGCCTGGAAGAAGGTGACGGCGACGCCCGCCGCACTGCCCGCGCCCGATCCCGAGGCGGATACCTATGCCTGCGCCGGGCGCTTGTCGGTGGAGCTGGACGCCGAGACGACCGGCATGCTGATCGGTGACGTACCGACGGCGTTCCACGCCGGGATCCAGGACATCCTGTTGATCGCGTTCGGCCTGGCCTGGGCAGAATTCCTGGGTGACACCGCCGACGCGATCGGCATCGACGTCGAGGGTCATGGGCGCCACGAGGAACTCGCCGCCGACATCGACCTGTCCCGCACCGTCGGATGGTTCACCACCAAGTACCCGGTGTCGCTGGGCGTAGCCGGGCTGCCCTGGGCGCAGGTGGCGGCCGGCGAACCCACGCTGGGCCCGGTGATCAAACGCGCCAAGGAGCAGCTGCGGGCCCTGCCGGACCCGCTGACCTACGGGCTGCTGCGCTATCTCAACCCCGAGGTCGACCTGACCGGTCCCGACCCGTCGATCGCCTTCAACTACCTGGGACGTCAAGGCGCAGCGTCTGATTCGGCGGGCGAGGGCTGGCGCATCAGCCAGGGCGGCCTGACGTCGATCGCCGCCGCTGCGGCGGTGCCCATGCCGCTGATGCACACCGTCGAGCTCAACGCCGGCACCATCGACACCGGCACCGGACCGCGCCTGCACGCCGAATGGACTTGGGCGCCATCGGTTCTCGAGGCAACACAGGTCACCCGGCTGAGTCAACTGTGGTTCGAGGCCCTGGCCGGCGTGTGCGCGCATGTGCGCGCTGGTGGCGGCGGGCTCACCCCGTCGGACATTGCGCCGGCCCGCCTGAGCCAGCAGGAGATCGACGAGCTGCAACGGCAGCACCACATCGCCGACATCCTGCCGTTGACCCCCCTGCAGCAAGGACTGCTGTTCCACTCCAGCACCGCTGCGGGCAGCGACGACATGTATGCGGTGCAGCTGGACTTCACCCTCACCGGGCCCCTTGACCCAGACCGCCTGCGCGACGCGGTGCACACCGTCGTCAACCGGCATCCACACCTGGCGGCGCTGTTCTGCGACCGCTACGACGAGCCGGTGCAGATCATTCCCGCCGATCCGGTGGTCCAGTGGCAGTACCTGGATCTCGAGGGCCCCGACGCCGACCAGCTGATCGAGCAGCTGTGCGTCGCCGAGCGCGCCGCGGTGCGTGACCTGGCCGGTGAGCCGGCGTTTCGCGTAGCGCTGATCCGCACCCCGAACCGTCGGCACCGGTTAGTGCTGACCAATCACCACATCCTGCTCGACGGCTGGTCGCTACCGATCCTGCTGCGAGAAATCTTCACCAGCTACTACGACGAGCGGTTGCCCGCCGCCGGCTCATACCGGGCGTTCCTCACCTGGCTTGCCGATCGAGACCTCGAGGCCGCCCGTGAGGCCTGGGGCCAGGTGCTGTCCGGCTTCGAGACCCCCTCGCTGGTGGGACCGCAGGACCGGCTGGGCCAAGGGGACCGTGGCTTCGAAAAGTCTTGCGTGCCCGAGCAAACCACGCAGGCCCTGACTGACCTGGCGCGCTCCTGCCACACCACCATAAGCACCGTCCTGCAGGCGGCCTGGGCGGTGGTGCTGACCTCACTGACCGGTCAGCACGACGTCGTCTTCGGCACGCCGCGGTCCCGCGTCGGCCAACTGGAAGTCGACGACGCCGAACAAATGGTGGGACTGCTGATCAACACGGTGCCGGTGCGCGCCAACATCAGTGCGACCACCACCACCGCCGACCTGTTGGCCCAGCTGCAGAACAGCCACAACGACGCGCTCGAACACCAGCACTTGGCGCTCAGCGAGATTCACCGCGTCACGGGCCACGATCAACTCTTCGACACGCTATTCGTGTACGAGAACTACCCCGTCGAAAGCGGCATGACGTTGGGCGCCGACGGGCTGGCCATCGCCGAGTTCACCAACCGGGAGTACAACCACTACCCGCTGACCGTCGAGGCCCTGCCCGGCCGCGAGCTCGGCCTGCACGTCGAATACGACGCCGATGTGTTCGACACCGCCGGCATCGCGTCACTCCTCGAGCGATTCCAGCGCGTGCTGGCGGCGATGACCACCGATCCCAGCCGTCGGCTGTCGGAGGTCGAGCTGCTGGATCGCGACGAACGCGAGCTGGTGCTGACACGGATGTCGGGCGCCGGCGTCACCGGGCCGGTCGGGGTGGCGCCGCGGCTGTTGGCGGCGGCGCTCGCGATCGCCCCGGACGCGCCTGCGGTGGTCGACGGGACGCGGGAACTGTCGTACCGCGAGCTCGACGAGTGGTCGACGCGGTTGGCGCGCAAGCTGATTGACGCGGGTGTAGGGCCGGAGCGCGCGGTGGGCGTGGCGATGGACCGGTGCGCCGAATTGGTGGTCGCCTGGTGGGCCGTCGTCAAGGCCGGCGGGATTCACGCGCCGGTGGATCAGGACCATCCGGTCGAGCGGGTTGCCTCGGTGCTGAACGCCGTCGACGCGGTGTGCGTGTTGACGTGCGGCACCGACGAGGTCGCCGGCGCCGGCACGCGCCCGGTGGTGCGAATCGATGGGTTGGACCTCGCCGCGCACAGCGCCGAGGCGATCACCGACGCCGACCGGCTGGCACCACTGACCGCTCATGACAGCGCCTACGCGATCTTCACGTCGGGCTCGACGGGCACCCCCAAAGGCGTAGTGGTGAGCCACGCGGGCCTGCTGGGATGGGCTGCGGCGCAATGCGAGTCGTGCGGGCTGGACACCGACACGCGGGTGCTGATGGTGGCCTCGCCGACCTTCGATGCATCGGTCGGCGAGATGGTGCTGGCGGCGGCGTCGGGCGCCGCGCTGGTGGTGGCGCCCCCGCAGGTGTACGCGGGTGAGCCGCTGACCGCCTTGCTGCAGAGCCAGCGCGTCAACGCGGCATTCCTGACCCCGACGGTGCTGTCATCGCTGGATAGCGCCCGGCTGCCCGGCTTCGACAAGCTGATGGTCGGCGGCGAGGCCTGCCCCAAGGAATTGGTGGCCACCTGGGCGCCGGGACGGCGCATGTTCAACGTCTACGGCCCGAGCGAGACCACCATCTGGGTCACCTCCAGCGCGCCACTGTCGGCCCGGGGGCCGGTTCGCATCGGCACCCCGCTGCCGGGCGTGTGCGTGCTCGTGCTCAACGCCTGGCTGAAGCCGGTCCCGGTCGGCGTGGTCGGCGAGCTGTATGTGAGCGGGCCGGCGCTGGCGCACGGCTACCTGGGCCGGGTGGACCTGACCGCGGAACGGTTCGTGGCCAACCCATTTGGCGGCCCCGGGACCCGCATGTACCGCACCGGCGACCTGGTGCGCTGGACCGGCGACGGGAACTTGGATTTCGTCGGTCGCGCCGACAGCCAGATCAAACTGCGCGGCCAGCGCATCGAACTGGGCGAAATCGAAAACACCCTGCTGGCCTGCCCGCAGGTCACCCAGGCCGCCGTCACCGTGCTGGACAGTGCCACCGGTTCTCACCTGGTCGCCTACGTCACGCTCGATCACACCATCAGCGCCGACCACGACGAGGACAACGTCGAAGAGTGGCAACACCTTTACGACGACCTCTATGGCGCCGACCTCGAGTCCCGATTCGGCATGGACTTCCGCGGCTGGAACAGCAGCTACAGCGGTGACCCGATCCCGCTCGAGGAGATGATCGAGTGGCGTGCCGCCACGGTGGACCGGATCACGGACCTGCGGCCGCGACGCGTGCTCGAAATCGGCGCGGGCTCGGGGTTGCTGCTGTCGCAGATCGCCCCGAAGACCGATGAATATGTGGCCACCGATTTCTCGCCGGTGGCGATCGAAAACTTGGCTCGCTCGTTGGAGCAGTTGCAGTTGCCATGGCGGGACCGAGTCCAACTGCGGACCCAGCCGGCCCACATCACCGAAGGCCTGCCGCGCGGCCACTTCGACACGATCATCCTGAACTCGGTCGTTCAGTACTTCCCGAATGCGGGATACCTGGCCGAGGTCATCGACAACGCCATGGAGCTGCTGGCGCCCGGCGGGGCGGTGTTCATCGGCGACGTCCGTAACCACAGCCTGCAAGGCGCCTTCCAGACCGCGATCGCGCTGGCCCGCGGCGGCACCGCCACCACCGAGGCCGCCGACATCCGCCAGCGTGTCCGCCACGCCATGCTCGGTGAGACCGAATTGCTCTTGGCGCCAGAGTTTTTCACCACCTGGTCGGTCAGCTGCCCGTCGGCCGGCGGCATCGACATCCAAGTCAAACGCGGATTTGCCGACAACGAACTGAACCGGTACCGCTACGACGTCGTCATCCGCAAGGCGCCCGCACCGGTGCGCGCCGTGGGCCACGTGCCCACCTGGTCATGGACCGAATGCGCGGGTCTGGACGGGCTGCGCAACGTGTTGGCGTCCCAACGTCCCGCCGTCGTCCGCGTCACCGACATCCCGCAGGCCGGAGTCATCGCCGACGTCCGCGTCGAAACGGCGCTCGCCGAGGGCCAACCCGTGGCCGAGGCGCTCGCCCAAACCGGCTCCGTGTCCGACGCCGCCGTCGCCGAGGAAGTGCACCGCATCGGTGAGTCGCTCGGATATCGCGTCGCGGTGACCTGGGGTGCCCGACCCGGCACTCTGAGCGCCGTTTTCGTCGACGCCGACGAGACCGCCTCCCTGACCGATCTCTACCTGCCTCCCACCGGAACCCGGCGGCGCACCAGCTACGCCAATGACCCCCGCACCAACACCAAGATCGGCGAGGTGCGCGAGCGGCTGAGCGCGTGGTTGCCGGAATACATGGTGCCGACACACATTGTGGCGCTTGAGGAATTCCCGCTGACCTCGTCGGGCAAGCTCGACCGCAAAGCCCTGCCGGAGCCGGAGTACCAGGACGTGGATCGTTACCGCGCCCCGGCCACCGCGGCCGAGGAAATCCTGGTGGGCATCTACGCCCAGGTGCTCGGGCTGGAGCGGGTTGGTGTCGACGATT
This sequence comes from Mycobacterium sp. 852002-40037_SCH5390672, assembly GCF_001665875.1. Lineage (GTDB taxonomy): Bacteria > Actinomycetota > Actinomycetes > Mycobacteriales > Mycobacteriaceae > Mycobacterium. Next base: position 21,233 of record NZ_LZTA01000073.1, on the reverse strand, counting down.
CCTTCTTCGACCTGGGCGGGGACTCGCTGTCGGCGATGCGGCTGATCGCCGCCGTCAACGCCAGCCTGAACTCCGACCTCGGCGTGCGGGCCGTGTTCGAGGCGCCCACGGCTGCCGAACTGGCGTTGCTGGCCGGCGGCGAGGCCGATCGACCGGAGCCGTTGGTGGCGGTGGAGCGCCCGGCGGTCATTCCGCTGTCGTTCGCCCAGACGCGGCTGTGGTTCATCGACCAATTCCAAGGACCGTCACCCATTTACAACGTCACCGTGGCGTTGCGGCTGAGTGGCCGGCTGGACACCGGTGCGCTGGCCGCGGCGCTCGCCGACGTCGTGGGTCGCCACGAAAGCCTGCGCACCGTGTTTGCGGCGGCCGACGGTATCCCGCAGCAGGTGGTGATTCCCGCCGAACAGATCGGCTTCGCCTGCGACGTCGTCGATGCGCGCGGCTGGTCGGAGGACCGGTTGCGTGAGCGCATGTCGGCGGCGGCCCAGTACGCGTTTGACCTGTCAAGCGAAAGCCCGCTGCACACAGAGCTTTTTACCGTCAGCGACGACGAGCACCTGTTGGTGGTCGCGGTGCACCACATCGCCGCCGACGGCTGGTCGATCACACCGTTCGCGCGTGACCTCGGGGTGGCATACGCCAGCCGGTGCGTGGGGCATGCCCCCGACTGGACGCCGTTGCCGGTGCAGTATGTCGACTACACACTCTGGCAGCGCGCATATCTCGGCGACGTGGACGACAGAGACAGCCGCATCGCCGCGCAGCTCGACTTCTGGGCGGACGCCCTGGCCGGGCTGCCCGAACGCCTGCAGCTACCCATCGACCGGCCCTACCCCCAGGTCGCCGACCACCGCGGCGCCCGCCTGGCGGCCGACTGGCCGACGGAGCTGCAGCAACAGGTGCAGCGGGTAGCCCGCGAGCACAACGCGACCAGCTTCATGGTGATTCAGGCGGCCTTTGCCGCGCTGCTGTCCAAGATCAGCGCCAGTAACGATGTGGCCGTGGGCTTCCCGATCGCCGGGCGCTCCGAACGCGCGCTCGACGAGCTGATCGGGTTCTTCGTCAACACCTTGGTGCTGCGCGTCGACGTGGCAGGCGATCCGACGTTCGCCGAGCTGCTGGCCCAGGTGCGCCAGCGCAGCCTGGCCGCCTTCGAACATCAGGACGTGCCCTTCGAACTGCTGGTGGAACGGCTCAACCCCGCCAGGAGCATGGCCCATCACCCGCTGATCCAGGTGCTCTTGGGCTGGGAGAACTTCCCCGGTGAGGTCACCGCGCCCGCGGGCGGATTGGCCCTGGGCGATCTGCAGGTCACCCCGATGCCGTTGCACACCAACACCGCTCGCATGGACCTGACCTTCTCACTGGCCGAACGCTTCACCGAGTCCGGTCAGCGTGCGGGCATCGCGGTGACGGCCGAATATCGCACCGACGTATTCGACGCGGGGACCGTCGAGGCGATGATCGAACGGCTGCAGCGGCTCTTGACCGCCGTCACCGCCGAGCCGGGGCGGCGGTTGTCCTCGGTGGATCTGCTCGACACCACCGAGCACGCCCGACTGGCGAAGTGGGGCAACGAGGCGGTACTGGCCGAGCCGATGGAACCGGTGACGGTTGCGGGATTGTTCGCCGCGCAGGCGGCCCGCACCCCGGATGCGCTGGCGCTGACGTTCGAGGGCCGGTCGATGACCTACCGCGAGCTTGATGAGGCGGCCAATCGGTTGGCGCGTGTGCTGGTCGAGCGCGGCGCGGGCCCGGGTGTGTTTGTGGCGCTGTTGTTTTCGCGGTCGACCGAGGCGATCGTGTCGATCCTGGCGGTGCTCAAGTCCGGGGCGGCGTATCTGCCGATCGACCCCGCGCTACCGGCGGCTCGGGTGGAGTTCATGCTCACCGACGCCACCCCGAGGGTCGCGATCACCACCGCAGCGCTGGCCGACAGGTTCGACGGTTTCGACTTGGTGGTCATCGATGTCGATGACCCGGCGGTAGCGGCCCAGCCCAGTACCGCTTTAGCGGTGCCGGCGCCAGACGATGTCGCGCACATCATCTACACGTCGGGCACCACGGGTGTGCCCAAAGGTGTTGCGGTCACCCAACATAACGTCGCACAGCTGTTCGATGACTTGCGACTCGGTTTCGAGTTGTCGGCCGAGCAGGTGTGGACCCAGTTCCACTCGTATGCCTTTGACTTCTCGGTGTGGGAGATCTGGGGGGCGCTGCTGCATGGCGGGCGCCTGGTGGTGGTGCCCGGCTCGGTGGCGCGCTCACCGGAGGAGTTCCATGCCCTGCTGGTGCGCGAGGGTGTCACGGTGTTGACCCAGACCCCCTCGGCGGTGGGTTTGTTGCCGACCGATGGCTTGGATTCCACGGCGTTGGTGATCGGGGCGGAGCCGTGTCCGCCCGAGCTGGTGGACCGTTGGGCGCCGGGCCGGGTGATGGTCAATGTGTACGGCCCAACCGAAACCACCATGTGGGCCTGCAAGAGTGCGCCGCTTCAGGCCGGATCGGGGTTCCCCCCGATCGGGTCGCCGGTCACCCGTGCGGCGTTCTTCGTGCTCGACGAATGGCTGCGTCCGGTGCCGGCCGGGGTGGTGGGCGAACTGTATCTGGCCGGCCAAGGCGTCGGCGTCGGGTATTGGCGCCGCCCCGGGCTGACGGCATCGCGGTTCATGGCCTGCCCGTTCGGCGAGCCCGGCACCCGCATGTATCGCACCGGCGACCTGGTCTGCTGGGGCCCCGACGGGCAACTGCGCTACCTCGGGCGTGCCGACGAGCAGGTCAAGATTCGGGGCTACCGCATCGAACTCGGCGAGATCCAGGCGGCGCTCTCCGCTCTCGACGGGGTCGAGCAGGCCGTCGTCGTCGCCCGCGAGGACCGCCCCGGCGACAAACGTCTGGTTGGTTACGTCACCGGGTCGGCAGACCCGGGCAAGGCACGCGCCGCGCTGGCCGAGCGGCTCCCGGGCTACATGGTCCCCGCGGCGGTGGTGGTGCTCGATGCGCTGCCGGTGACGGTGAACGGCAAGCTCGACACCCGCGCGCTGCCCGCCCCTGACTACCGGACCGTCGACAACTACCGCGCCCCGAGCACCGCGGTCGAGGAGATCCTGGCCGGCATCTACGCCCAAATCCTGGGCGTCGAACGGGTCGGGGTCGACGACTCGTTCTTCGACCTGGGTGGCGATTCGCTGTCCACCATGCGCCTGGTCACCGCGATCAATTCCGCGCTGGAAAGCGACCTTCCGGTGCGCGCCGTCTTCGAGGCGCCCACCGTTGCGCAGTTGGCGCCGCGCATCGTGCAGAGCGCGGCCGGCCTGGAGCCGCTGGTGGCCGGGGACCGGCCCGCGGTGGTCCCGTTGTCGTTCGCGCAGAACCGGTTGTGGTTCATCGACCAATTCCAGGGCCCCTCACCGCTGTACAACATGGCGGCGGCGCTGCGGCTACGCGGACAACTCGATGCCGAGGCCCTCGGTGCTGCGCTGGCCGACGTGGTGAGTCGCCACGAAAGTCTGCGTACCCTGTTCCCGGCGCACGGGGGAACACCCCAACAGGTGGTGTTGCCCGTCGAGAGCACCGAATTGGGCTGGGACGTCGTCGACGCCGCCGCTTGGTCGGCGGACCAGCTGGACGACGCCATCAAGGCGACGACACGCTACACGTTTGATCTGGCAACCGAAATCCCCATGCGGGCAAGGCTTTTCGCGGTCGATGAGGACGAGCACCTGCTGGTCATCGTGGTGCACCACATCGCCGCGGACGGCTTGTCGCTCACCCCGTTGGGTGCCGACCTGAGCGTGGCCTACACCAGCAGGTGTGCCGGACAGGCCCCCGGATGGGCCGAATTGCCGGTGCAATACATCGATTACACGCTGTGGCAGCGTGCCCAATTCGGCGATCTCGAGGACAACACCAGCCGCATCGGTACTCAGCTGGCCTACTGGGAGAACGCGCTGGCCGGAATGCCCGAGCGGCTGCAGTTGCCCACCGATCGGCCCTACCCGCCGGTGGCCGACCAGCGCGGCGACAGTGTGGTCGTGGACTGGCCTGCCGAACTGCAGCAACAGGTTCGCCGACTGGCCCGCGAACACAACGCGACCAGCTTCATGGTGGTGCAGGCCGCCCTGGCGGTGCTGTTGTCGAAGATCGGCGCGAGTTCGGATGTGGCGGTGGGCTTCCCGATCGCCGGGCGGCGCGACCCCGCGCTCGACCAGCTGGTCGGCTTCTTCGTCAACACCCTGGTGCTGCGGATCGACTTGGCCGGCGACCCCAGCTTCACCGAACTGCTGGAGCGCGTACAGGCGCGCAGCCTGGCGGCGTTCGAGCACCAGGACGTGCCGTTCGAGGTGCTGGTGGAGCGGGTCAACCCGACCCGAAGCCTTACACATCACCCGCTGGTGCAGGTGATGCTGGCCTGGCAGAACTTCGCCGGGCACGACGATCCGGCCGCAGGCCTGGCGCTGGGCGACCTCGAGGTCACCTCCGTGCCGGTGCAGGACGAGTCGGCCCGCATGGACCTGGTGTTCTCACTGGCCGAGCGCTGGAGCGCGGCCGGTGAAGCCGCCGGCATCGGCGGACGAGTGGAATTCCGCACCGACGTGTTCGACGCGGCCACCGTTGAGACGCTGATCGCCCGGTTGCAGCGGGTATTGACGGCGATGACCGCCGATCCCACGCATTTGTTGTCGTCGGTGGATCTGCTCGGCGAGGCTGAGCGCGCCCACCTGGAAGAGCTTGGAAACACGGCCGTCCTGACCGGGCAGGCGAGCGCACCCATGTCGGTGCCCGAATTATTCGCCACGCAGGTCGCCGACGCGCCGGAGGCCGTGGCGCTGGTGTGCGAGGGGCTGTCGGTGACGTACCGGGAGCTGGACGAGGCCTCGAACCGGTTGGCGCATTTCCTGAGGGCGCAGGGCGCCGGTCCGGGACAGACTGTGGCACTGCTGTTTTCGCGGTCGGCCGAGGCGATCGCGTCCATTCTGGCGGTCCTCAAGACCGGGGCCGCCTACCTGCCGATCGATCCCTCCTCGCCGCAGACCCGGATCGAGTTCATGCTCGGCGACGCGAAGCCCGTCGTCGCGGTCACCACCGCCGATCTGGCCGAGCGGCTCGACGGCCACGGGGTGACCGTCGTCGACGTCAACGATCGACGCATCGACACCCTGCCCGAAACCGGTCTGCCGCTGCCGTCGCCCGACGGTGTCGCCTACCTGATTTACACCTCGGGCACCACCGGTGTCCCCAAAGGCGTTGCCATCACACACCGGAACGTGACTCAACTGCTGGGATCGCTGGATGCCGGCCTGCTGGCCGCGGGCGTGTGGTCGCACAGTCACTCGTTGGCGTTCGACGTCTCGGTGTGGGAGATCTTCGGCGCGCTGCTGCGCGGCGGGCGGCTGGTCGTGGTGCCCGAATCGGTCGCGCGTTCACCGCAACACCTGCACGACGTCCTGGTCGCCCAGGAGGTCAGCGTGTTGACCCAGACTCCGTCGGCGGTGGCGATGCTGTCGCGCGAGGGCCTGGAGTCGGTGTCGCTGGTGATGGCCGGCGAGGCTTGCCCGGCCGAGGTGGTGGACCAGTGGGCGCCCGGACGGGTGATGGTCAATGCCTACGGCCCGACCGAGACCACCATGTGCGTGACCATCAGCGCGCCCCTGGCGCCGGGGTCGGCGGCCAACGGGCCGGTACCGATCGGGTCCCCGGTGCCGGGGGCGGCGCTGTTCGTGCTCGACGAGTCGTTGCGGCCGGTACCGCCCGGCGTGGTCGGTGAGCTGTACGTCGCCGGATCCGGGGTGGCCGCGGGATATGTCGGGCGGCCCGGGCTGACCGCGTCGCGGTTCGTCGCCTGCCCCTTCGGCGGAGCCGGAACCCGGATGTACCGCACGGGCGACCTGGTGCGCTGGAACGCCGACGGGCAACTGCAGTACTTCGGCCGCGCCGACGAGCAGGTCAAGGTCCGCGGTTACCGCATCGAACTCGGCGAGATCCAGTCCGCGCTGAGCGGACTCGACGGCGTCGACCAGGCGGTCGTGATCGCCCGCGAAGACCGCCCCGGTGACAGGCGTCTCGTCGGTTACGTCACCGGCGGCGCGGATCCGACCTGGGCGCGCACGGCGCTGGCGGAACGGCTGCCCGCCTACATGGTCCCGGCGGCCGTGATGGCGCTCGACGCACTTCCGTTGACCGCCAACGGCAAACTCGACACGCGCGCCCTGCCGGCGCCCGAATACACCGCCGGTGAATACCGCGCCCCGGAAACCCCGACCGAAGAGATCCTGGCCGGCATCTACGCCGAGATCCTCGGCGTCGACCGGGTCGGCATCGACGACTCCTTCTTCGACCTCGGCGGCGACAGCATCTCCGCGATGCGCCTGATCGCCGCGATCAACGCGAGCCTGGACGCCGACCTTGCCGTGCGCGTCGTGTTCGAGGCGCCCACCGTTGCCCAGCTGGCACCCCGGCTAGGCGAGGGTGGAAGTGGACTGGAGCCGTTGACGGCCGGTGAGCGGCCCGCGGTCGTCCCGTTGTCGTTCGCGCAGAACCGGTTGTGGTTCCTGGATCAATTGCAAGGGCCCTCACCGGTTTACAACATGTCGGCCGCGTTGCGGTTGGACGGTCAGCTCGATGCCGATGCGCTCGGTGCGGCACTGGGCGACGTGGTGGCCCGCCACGAGAGCCTGCGGACCCTGTTCGCAGCCCCCGAGGGGACACCACAGCAGGTGGTCATGCCGGCGGGGCAGGCCGATTTCGGCTGGGAGGTTGTCGACGCCAGCGGCTGGTCGGCGAGCCAGCTCGAGGAGGCGATCGGTGCCACGGCTCGCTACACCTTCGACCTGTCGGCCCAAATCCCGTTGCGGGCAGAGCTTTTCCGGCTCCGAGACGACCAGCATGTGTTGGTGGCCGTGGTGCACCACATCGCCGCCGACGGCATGTCCATCACCCCGCTGGTGCGTGACCTGGGGGTGGCGTATGCCAGCAGGGCCGCCGGACGCGACCCCGACTGGACGCCCTTGCCGGTGCAGTACGTCGACTACACGCTGTGGCAACGTGCGCAATTCGGCGACCTGGACGACGGCAACAGCCGCATCGCCGCCCAGCTGTCCTACTGGGAAGAAGCCCTGACCGGGATGCCCGAACGGGTGCAGCTGCCCACCGACCGGCCCTACCCGCTGGTGGCCGATCAGCGCGGCGCCACCGTGGAAATCGACTGGCCGATCGAGCTGCAGCAGCGCGTCGGGGAGGTGGCTCGCCACCACAACGCCACCAGCTTCATGGTGATCCAAACCGCGCTGGCGGTGCTGCTGTCCAAGATCAGCGCCAATCCCGATGTGGCGGTTGGCTTCCCGATCGCCGGCCGGCGTGACCCAGCGCTCGAGGAGCTGGTGGGCTTCTTCGTCAACACCCTGGTGCTGCGGGTCGACGTCGCGGGTGACTCCACCTTCGCCGAGGTGCTGTCCCAGGTGCGCCAGCGTGCCCTGGCCGCCTACGAGCACCAGGACGTGCCGTTCGAGGTGCTGGTGGAGCGGCTCAACCCGGCCCGTAGCCTGAGCCATCATCCGCTCGTTCAGGTGATGCTGGCCTGGCAGAACTTCGCCGGGCACGACGCCGGCCCCGCAGCAGGGTTCTCCCTGGGTGACGTCGACGTCACGCCGATACCGGTCGACACCCAAACCGCCCGGATGGACCTGACCTTCTCGCTGGGCGAGCGCTGGAACGAGGGGGGTGAGCCCGCCGGCATCGGCGGCACCGTCGAATTCCGCACCGACGTGTTCGACGTGGCCAGCATCCAGGCGCTGATCGGTCGGCTGCAGCGGGTGCTGCTTGCGCTGACCGCCGATCCCGCCCAAGCGTTGTCGTCGGTCGATCTCCTCGACGACACCGAACACGCCCGACTGGATGAGTTCGGCAACCGCGCGGCGCTGAGCGGATCGGCGGCCCAAACCGATTGCATCCCGGCGCTGTTCGCCGCGCAGGTGGCCCGCACCCCCGATGCCGTGGCGCTGGTCTGCGACGGCCACTCGTTGACCTACCGCGAGCTGGACGAGGCGTCCAACCGGTTGGCGCACCTGCTGACCGGACGCGGCGCGGGCCCGGGAAAGACTGTGGCGCTGCTCTTTTCGCGGTCGGCCGAGGCGATCGTGGCCATCGTGGCGGTGCTCAAATCCGGCGCGGCCTACCTGCCGATCGACCCGGCACTGCCCGAGTCCCGGATCGGCTTCGTGCTCACCGACGCCGCGCCGATCGCCGCGATCACCACCGGCGATCTGAGCGACCGGCTCGACGGCCACAACGTCGCGGTCATCGATGTCGAAGATCCCGCCATCGACACCCAGCCCGCCACCGCATTGCCGTCGCCGCGGCCGGAGAACCTTGCCTACCTGATCTACACCTCGGGCACCACCGGTGTTCCCAAAGGCGTTGCGGTCACCCATCGCAACGTCACCCAGCTGCTGGCGGCCGGGGACTCGGGACTGCCGCGCACGGGCGTGTGGTCGCAATGGCATTCACTGGCCTTCGACGTCTCGGTGTGGGAGATCTTCGGCGCCTTGCTGCACGGCGGCCGGTTGGTCGTGGTGCCCGAATCGGTGGCGCGCTCACCGGAAGACCTGCACGCGTTGCTGGTGGCCGAACAGGTCAGCGTGCTCAGCCAGACCCCGTCGGCGGCCGGTGCGCTCTCACCCGCGGGACTCGAGTCGGTCACATTGGTGGTGGCGGGGGAGGCCTGCCCGGCCGAACTGGTGGACCGGTGGGCGCCGGGACGGGCGATGATCAACGCCTACGGCCCGACCGAAGCCACGGTGTACGCCGCCGTCAGCGCACCCCTGGAGGCCGGGTCTCCCGGTGTGGTGCCGATCGGCTCCCCGGTGCCGGGCGCGGCGTCGTTCGTGCTCGACGAGTGGCTGCGGCCCGTGCCCCCGGGCGTCGTCGGCGAGCTGTACGTGGCCGGCGCGGGCGTGGCCTGCGGCTACTGGCGACGGTCCGCTTTGACCGCATCGCGTTTCGTGGCGTGCCCGTTCGGCGACTCCGGATCGCGCATGTACCGCACCGGCGACCTGGTGCGCTGGCGTGCCGACGGGCAGCTGGACTACCTGGGCCGCGCCGACGAGCAGGTCAAGATCCGCGGCTACCGCATCGAACTCGGCGAGGTGCGCGCGGCACTGGCCTGGGTGGACGGCGTCGAGCAGGCGGTCGTCGTGGCCCGCGAGCACCGCCCCGGTGACAAGCGCCTTATCGGGTACGTCACCGGCACCGCCGACCCGGCCGCGGTGCGTGCCGCGCTGGCCGAGCGGCTGCCGGGCTACATGATCCCGACGGCCGTGGTGGTGATGCAGGCCCTGCCGCTCACCGCCAACGGCAAACTCGACACCCGCGCCCTGCCCGCACCGGACTATCAGGACGCCGACCGGTATCGCGCCCCCGACAACGCCATTGAAGAGATTCTGGCCGGAATCTACGCCCAGGTGCTCGGCCTCGAGCGGGTCGGCGTCGACGACTCCTTCTTCGACCTGGGTGGCGACAGCATCTCGTCGATGCAGGTGGTGACGCGGGCGCGTGCGGCGGGCCTGGTGTGCAAAACACGCGACATCTTCGTCGAGCAGACCGTGGCCCGGCTGGCCCGGGTGGCCGAAGTGGTCGACGCCGAAACCGCGGTGGCCGATGAGGGCCTGGGGCCGGTGGTGGCCACCCCGATCATCCGTTGGCTGCAAGACGTGGAAAACGCCGGCGGACACGTCGATCAGTTCAACCAGACGATGCTGGTGCAGGTCCCCGCGGCGGTCACCGAGGCTGACGTCGTCACGGTGTTGCAGGCCCTGCTGGATCGCCATGCCATGCTGCGGCTGCACGTCGGCAACGACGACGCCACCGGCTGGTCGTTGACGGTGCCCGAGCCGGGTTCGGTGGATGCCCGCGCGTGCCTGCACGCGGTGGACGAATTGTCCGACGCCGCGGTCATCGAGGCGCGGTCGCGGTTGAACCCCGCCGCCGGTGTGATGCTCAGTGCGGTGTGGGCGCGCGCCGGCCGTCAACTGGTGGTGATCGTTCACCACCTGGCCGTCGACGGCGTGTCCTGGCGAATTCTGTTGCAGGACTTGAACATCGCCTGGGCGCAACATCACAGCGGGCAGCCCGTGGTGCTGCCGACAGTGGGCACCTCGTTCGCGCGGTGGTCGTCGCGGCTGGCCGAGCATGCGCACCACCCGGACGTGGTGGGTCAGGCCGACACCTGGAAACAGGTGGCGGCCACGCCCGCGGCATTGCCCGCGATACGCCCCGACGTGGACACCTTCGCCACGGCCGGCCACCTTTCCATGGAACTGGACGCCGAGACCACCGGCATGCTGCTCGGTGACGTGCCGGCGGCGTTCCACGCTGGCGTGCAAGACATTCTGCTGATCGCGTTCGGGCTGGCGTGCGCGGAATTCGCCGGCAGCCCAGGCGCACCGATCGGCATCGACGTCGAAGGCCACGGGCGTCACGAGGAACTGGGGCGCGACATCGATCTGTCCCACACCGTGGGCTGGTTCACCACCAAATACCCGGTTTCCCTTGCGGTGCAGGGCGTCTCCTGGGCGCAGGTCACCACGGGCGGCGCCGCGTTGGACGCGGTGCTCAAAGACGCCAAGGAGCAGCTGCGGGCCCTGCCGGACCCGCTGAGCTACGGACTGCTGCGCTACCTGAACAGCGACGTAGACCTGGACGCCTCGGACCCGCCGATCGGCTTCAACTACCTGGGACGCCAGGGCGGTGCGGCCGAGCTCACCGACGACATGTGGCGACCCGAGCGGAACGGCTGGTCGGTGACCCGCGCGGCCACCGCGATACCCATGCCGCTGATGCACACCGTCGAGCTGAACGCGGTCACCGTCGACTCCGACGGTGGACCGCGGCTACACGCCAACTGGACCTGGGCGCCGTCGGCGCTGAACGACGAGCAGATCACCCGGTTGGGTCGGTTGTGGTTTGAGGCCCTGGCCGGCATCTGCGCCCATGTGCGTTCCGGTGGCGGTGGCTTGACCCCGTCGGACATCCTGCCCGCCCGGCTCAGCCAACAGCAGATCGATCAGCTTGCGCGGCAACACAATATCGCCGACGTGCTGGCGCTGACCCCGGTCCAGCAGGGACTGCTCTTCCACGCCAACACCGCCGGGGCGAGCGACGATCTGTATGCGGGACAGCTGGACATCAGCATCGCCGGTCCGCTCGACCCCGATCGCCTGCGCGACGCGGTGCAGACGATGATCGGCCGGCATCCCAACCTGGTGGCCCGGTTCTGCGACCAGTACGACGAGCCGGTCCAGATCATCCCGGCTGACCCCGCGGCGTCCTGGCAGTACGTCGAGCTGGACGGCGACGCCGACGCGGATGCGGAGATTCAGCGGCTGTGCGCCGCCGAGCGCGCCGCGGTCTGCGGCGACCTCGCCGGCCGACCCCCCTTCCGGGTCGCGCTGCTGCGCACCGCACCCGAGCGCTATCGCCTGGTGCTGACCAACCACCACATCGTGCTCGACGGCTGGTCGATGCCGATCCTGCTGGGGGAGATCTTCGCCGGCTACTACGGCCAGCGCCTACCGGCGACCGCGCCCTACCGCAGCTTCGTCGACTGGCTGGCCGAGCGTGACCTCGACGCCGCCCGTGCGGCCTGGGCCGAGGTGTTCGCCGGCTTCGACGCACCGACCCTGGTCGGCCCCCAGGACCGGACGGAGCTCGGACAACAGAGCGTCGAGTCGTTCGCGCTGCCGGCCCAGCTCAGCCAGGCCATCACCGACCTGGCCCGCTCCTGCCACACCACCGTGAACACCGTGCTGCAGGGCGCGTTCGCGCAACTGCTGTGCGGTTTGACCGGCCAGGGAGACGTCGTCTTCGGCACCACGGTGTCGGGCCGGCCCGCCGAAATCGTCGGCGCGGAGAACATGGTGGGTCTGCTCATCAACACGGTGCCGGTGCGGGCGAACATCACCGCCACGACCACCACCACCGAGCTGCTCGACCAGCTGCAAGGTGCCTACAACCACACGCTGGACCACCAGCACCTGGCGCTCAACGAGATCCACCGCATCACCGGCCAGGACCAGTTGTTCGACACCCTGTTCGCCTACGAGAACTATCCGATCGACGCCAGCGCGTTGTCGGCCGACCAGGAGCTGGCCGTCACCGACATCACCACCCGGGAATCCACCCACTACCCGCTGACGGTGCAGGCCCAGCCCGGCCAAGAGCTGCGCCTGCAGGTCGAATATGACACCGACGTCTTCGACGCGGCACGGATCGGGACGCTGATCGAGCGGTTGCGCCGCGTGCTGGTCGTCATGACCACCGACCCGGCGCGACGGTTGTCATCGATCGACGTGCTCGACGACGCCGAACACGACCGGCTGGACGGCTGGGGCGACCGGGCCGTGCTGACCCAGCCCGCCACTGCGACGTCGATCCCGGCGCTGTTCGCCGCGCAGGCGGCGCGCAGCCCGCGGTCCGCGGCGGTGACCTTCGAGGGCCGATCCATGAGCTACCGGGAGCTCGACGAGAAGTCGAACCGGCTGGCGCAGATGCTGATTGGCCTTGGGGTGGGCCCCGGCGAGTCCGTGGCGTTGCTGTTCGGGCGGTCGGCCGACGCGATCGTGGCCATCCTGGCCGTGCTGAAAACCGGTGCGGCCTACCTGCCGATCGACCCGGCCCTGCCGGCGGCCCGCATCGAGTTCATGCTCACCGACACCGGGCCGATGGCCGCGATCACCGTCGCCGCGCTGGTGGACAAGCTGGACGCCCACGACCTGATCGTCATCGACATCAACGACCGCGCCGTGGCCCGCCAACCCCGCACGGCCCTCCCGGCACCGGCCCCCGAGCACGTCGCGCACATCATCTACACGTCGGGCACCACGGGTGTGCCCAAGGGCGTGGCGGTCAGCCACCACAACGTGACCCGGATGTTCGACGCGCAGGCCGTGGGCGTGGAGCTGTCGGCGGATCAGGTGTGGACCCAGTTCCACTCGTATGCCTTCGACTATTCGGTGTGGGAGATCTGGGGTGCGCTGTTGCATGGCGGCCGGCTCGTGGTGGTGCCCGATTCGGTGGCCCGCTCACCGATGGAATTCCACGCCCTGCTGGTCGCGGAGAAGGTCACCGTGTTGAGCCAGACCCCGTCGGCGGTGCGGATGCTGTCGCCGCAGGGCCTGGAGTCCGCGGCGCTGGTGATCGGTGCCGAGCCCTGCCCGCCCGAGCTGGTGGACCGCTGGGCGCCCGGGCGCACGATGGTCAACGTCTACGGCCCCACCGAAGCGACGATCTTCTCGACGATGAGCACCCCGTTGGCCGCCGGCTCGGGGGCGCCGCCGATCGGCTCGGCGGTGCCCGGTGCCGCCTTGTTCGTCCTGGACGGGTGGCTGCGCCCGGTGGCGGCCGGAGTGGTCGGCGAGCTCTATGTTGCCGGTCGCGGCGTGGGATACGGGTACGTGCGCCGCGCAGGGCTGACCGCGACACGATTCGTGGCCTGCCCCTTCGGTGAGCCCGGATCGCGCATGTATCGAAGCGGGGACCTGGTGTGCTGGGGTCCCGACGGCCAATTGCAGTACCTGGGCCGCGCCGACGAGCAGGTCAAGATCCGCGGCTACCGCATCGAAGTCGGTGAGGTGCGCTCGGCCCTGGCGGCGCTCGACGACGTCGACCAGGCGGTCGTCATCGCCCGCGAGGACCGGCCCGGCGACAAGCGCCTCGTCGGCTACATCACCGGCTCCGCGGATCCCGCACACGCCCGCGCGCAGCTGGCCGAGCGCCTGCCGGCCTACATGGTGCCGGTGGCGGTGGTGGTGCTCGACGCACTGCCGATGACCCTCAACGGCAAGCTCGACATCCGTGCCCTGCCGGCACCCGAATACTCCGCGGCCGGGTATCGCTCGCCGACCACCCCCACCGAGGAGATCCTGGCCGGCATCTACGCCCACGTGCTGGGCGTCGAACGCGTCGGCGTCGACGACTCCTTCTTCGACCTCGGCGGCGACAGCATCTCGGCGATGCGGGTGATCGCGGCGGTCAACAGCGCCATGGATGTCGGCGTTCCGGTGCGCGTCATCTTCGAGGCGCCCACCGTTGCCCAGCTGGCACCGCGCATCGGTGAGGACACCGGCCGGCTGGACCCGCTGGTGGCGGGTGAGCGTCCGGCGGTGGTCCCGCTGTCCTTCGCCCAGAGCCGGCTGTGGTTCCTGGACCAGCTGCAGGGACCGTCCCCGGTCTACAACATGGCGGCGGCGATGCGGATGCACGGACGCCTCGATGTCCAGGCGCTGGGAGCGGCGCTGGCCGACGTGGTGGCCCGCCACGAAAGCCTGCGCACGGTGTTCGCCGCGACCGAGGAAACCCCCCAGCAGGTGGTGATCCCCATCGAGCGGGCCGATCTCAGCTGGCGGACCGTGAACGCCCGCGGCTGGTCGGCGAGCCGGCTGCGCGAGGCCATCGACGCCGCGGCCCGCGAAACCTTCGACCTGGCCACCCAGATCCCGTTGCGCGCTTCGCTTTTCCACATCGCCGACGACGAACACGTGCTGGTGGCCGTGGTGCACCACATCGCCGCGGACGGCTGGTCGCTGCGCCCACTGGTGCGCGACCTGGGAATGGCGTACGCCAGCCGGTGCGCCGGACGGGCCCCCGACTGGGAGCCGCTGGCCGTGCAATACGTCGACTACACGCTGTGGCAGCGCGCCCAGTTCGGCGAGCTCGCCGACAGCGGCAGCCGCATTGCCGCGCAGCTGGCCTACTGGCAGGACGCGCTGGCGGGGATGCCGGAGCGGTTGCAGCTGCCTACCGACCGTCCCTACCCGCAGATCGCCGATCAGCGCGGGGCGGCCGTCGAGGTGGACTGGCCGGCCGACCTGCAGCAGCAGGTCGCGGGGCTGGCCCGCGAGTACAACTCCACCAGTTTCATGGTGGTGCAGGCCGCCCTGGCGGTGCTGCTGTCGAAGATCAGCGCCAGCACCGACGTGGCGGTCGGGTTCCCGATCGCCGGCCGGCGCGACCCCGCGCTCGACGACCTGGTCGGGTTCTTCGTCAACACCCTGGTGCTGCGCGTCGACCTGGCCGGCGACCCGAGCTTCGCCGAGCTGCTGACCCGGGTACGCACACGCAGCCTGGAGGCCTTCGAGCACCAGGATGTGCCCTTCGAGGTGCTGGTCGAGCGGGTCAACCCGACCCGAAGCCTGACGCACCACCCACTGGTGCAGGTGATGCTGGCCTGGCAGAACTTCGCCGGACAGGACAGCGATCCCGGCGCCGGGCTGGCCCTGGGCGACGTGCAGGTCACGTCGATACCGCTGGACACCCAGGTCGCCCGCATGGACCTGGTGTTCTCGCTGGCCGAACGGTGGGCCGAGGACAACGAGCCCGCCGGGATCGGCGGCCGGGTGGAGTTCCGCACCGACGTGTTCGACACGGAGACCATCCGCGCGCTGATCGGGCGGCTGCAGCGCGTCCTGGAGGCGATGACGGCCGATCCCACCAGCGCGCTATCGACGGTGGATCTGCTCGACCAGCGCGAGCACGCCCGCCTGGACGACCTCGGCAACCGCGCCGCGCTGACCGCACCCGCGACGACGGACGCGTCGGTCCCGGCGTTGTTCGCCGCACAAGCGGCGCGCACCCCCGACGCGGTGGCGCTGCGCTGCGACGACCGCTCGTGGACCTATCGCGAACTCGACGAGGCCGCCAACCGGCTGGCCCACCGCCTGGCCGGCTTCGGCGTGGGCCGCGGCGAGCGGGTGGCGCTGCTGTTCCCCCGTTCGGCCGAGGCGATCGTGGCCATCCTGGCGGTGCTCAAGGCCGGGGCCGCGTATCTGCCGATCGACCCGGGGCTGCCGGCGGAGCGCATCGCGTTCATGCTCGCCGATGCCGCGCCGATGGCCGCGATCAGCACCGCCGAGCTGGCCGAGCGGCTCTATGGCCACCACGTCGCCGTCATCGACGTCAATGATCCGGCCGTCGACACCCAGCCGTCGACCGCATTGCCGACGCCGAGCGCCGACGACATCGCCTACCTGATCTACACCTCGGGCACCACGGGTGTCCCCAAAGGCGTCGCGGTCACGCACCGCAACGTCGCGCAGCTGCTGGCCTCCGGTGATTCCGGCCTGCCGCGCGAGGGCGTCTGGTCGCAATGGCACTCGCTGGCCTTCGACGTCTCGGTCTGGGAGGTCTTCGGCGCGCTGCTGCAGGGCGGGCGCCTCGTGGTGATCCCCGACTCGGTGGTCCGGTCGCCGGAAGACTTCCACGCGTTGCTGGTCGCCGAAGAGGTCACCGTGATCAGTCAGACCCCGTCCGCGGCGGACGTGCTGTCTCCCGAGGGGCTTCAGGCCGCGGCGCTGGTGGTGGCCGGTGAGGCCTGCCCGACCGAACTGGTCGACCGGTGGGCACCCGGACGCGTGATGATCAACGCCTACGGCCCCACCGAGGCGACGGTGTACGCGGCGGTCAGCGCCCCACTGCAGGCGGGATCGCCCGTAGTGCCCATCGGCTCCCCGGTCCCGGGGGCCGGCGTGTTCGTGCTGGACGAATCCCTGCGACCGGTGCCGCACGGCGTGGTCGGTGAGTTGTACGTGGCCGGCGGCGGCGTCGCGGTCGGCTACTGGCGCCGGGCCGAATTGACCGCATCGCGGTTCGTGGCCTGCCCGTTCGGGGCGCCCGGATCGCGGATGTACCGCACCGGGGACCTGGTTCGCTGGGGCGCCGACGGTCAGCTGCAGTACCTCGGCCGCGCCGACGAGCAGGTCAAGATCCGCGGCTACCGCATCGAACTCGGCGAGGTGCGCTCGGCGCTGGCCGCGCTGGACGGCGTGGAACAGGGTGTCGTCATCGCCCGCGAGGACCGCCCGGGCGACAAGCGACTGGTCGGCTACGTCACCGGGGGAGCGGACCCGGTCGAGATCCGCACCCGGCTGGCCGATCGCCTGCCGGCCTACATGGTCCCGACGGCCATCGTGACGCTCGAGGCGTTGCCGTTGACACCCAACGGCAAGCTCGACGTGCGGGCCCTGCCGGCACCCGAGTACCGCGACGTCGACCGGTATCGCGCCCCCGGCACCCCGGTCGAGGAGATTCTGGCCGGCATCTACGCCCAGGTCCTGGGCGTCGACCGGGTCGGTATCGACGATTCCTTCTTCGACCTGGGTGGGGACAGCATCTCCTCGATGCAGGTGGTGACCCGCGCGCGGGCGACCGGCCTGGTGTTGCGGACGCGCGACATCTTCACCGAGCAGACCGTGGCCCGGCTTGCCCGCGTGACCGCAGTGACCGACGGCGAGTACGGCGTGGCCGACGAGGGCGTCGGGGAAATCTCCGCCACACCGATCATTCGCTGGCTACGCAGCGTGGACGGTCCCGTCGATCAGTTCAACCAGACGATGGTGGTGCAGGCGCCCGCCGACGTCACCGAGGCCGATGTGGTGACGGTATTGCAGGCGCTGCTGGACCGGCACGCCATGCTGCGGCTGCGTGTCGATGACGACGCCGACGAGTGGTCGCTGCAGGTGCCCGAGCCGGGATCGGTCGACGCGGCCCAACGCGTGCACGCGGTCGACCAGCTGTCCGACGCGGCGATCATCGCGGCGCGGTCGCGGTTGAACCCGGCCACCGGGGTGATGCTCAGCGCGCTGTGGGTGGCCTCCACCGGCCAGCTGGTGCTGATAATTCACCACCTGGCCGTCGACGGGGTGTCCTGGCGGGTGCTGCTGGAGGACCTCAACATCGCCTGGGGCCAGCATCACCACGGCCAACCGGTCGGGTTGCCCCCTGGCGGAACATCGTTCGCCCGCTGGGCGACGCTGCTGGCCGAGCACGCGCAAACACCGGTCGTGGTCGAACAGGCCGACGCCTGGCGGCAGGTCGCCGCGACGCCGCCCGCCCTCCCGGCGGTGCGGCCCGAGGTCGACACCTACGAGACCGCAGAGAACATGTCGGCGACGCTGGACGCGAAGACCACCCGCACGCTGCTCGGTGAGGCGCCGGCCGCGTTCCACGCCGGCGTCAACGACATCCTGCTGGTCGGTTTCGCCCTGGCCTGGGCCGAGTTCCTGGGCCCCGACGTTGCTGTCGGCTCGCCGATCGGCATCGATGTCGAAGGCCACGGCCGCCACGAGGAACTGGCCGCCGGAGTGGACCTGTCGCGCACGGTGGGCTGGTTCACCACCAAATACCCGGTGGCACTGAACGTCGGCGGGCTGTCCTGGGCGCAGGTCACGTCCGGCGCGCCGGCCCTGGGCGCGCTGGTCAAGGACGCCAAGGAGCAACTGCGCGCGCTGCCCGACCCGCTCACCTACGGCTTGCTGCGCTACCTGAACACCGACGTCGACCTGGACGGCGCCGACCCGACGATCGGGTTCAACTACCTGGGCCGGCTGGGCGGCGCGGCGGCCGAACTCTCCGACGAGCTGTGGCGAATCAGCCCGGACGGCTCGACGGCCACCGCCATCAGCACCGCGGTTCCCATGCCGCTGATGCACACAGTGGACCTCAACGCGGGCACCATGGATACCGCGGACGGCCCGCAGCTGCACGCCAACTGGACGTGGGCCGCCTCGGCGCTGGACCGCGAACAGGTCGCCCGCCTGAGCCGGTTGTGGTTCGAGGCCCTGGCCGGCATCTGCGCGCACGTGCGCCACGGCGGTGGCGGGCTGACGCCGTCGGACATCGTCCCGGCGCGACTGGCCCAGCCCCAGATCGACCAGCTCGAGCGGCGACAGCGGATCGCCGACGTGCTGCCCCTGACCCCGCTGCAGGAGGGGCTGCTCTTCCACGCCAGCACCACGCGCGGGGGTGAGGACCACCTGTACGTGGTGCAGCTGGACCTCGACCTGACCGGCCCGCTGGACGGGAACCGGCTGCGCGACGCGATGCACACCGTCGTCAGCCGGCACCCACACCTGGTGGCCCGATTCTGCGACGAGTTCGACGAGCCGGTCCAGATCATCCCGGCGAATCCCGCGATGGCCTGGCGGTACCTCGAGATCAAGCCCAACGGCCACGAGCCCGAAGAGCAGATCCAGCGACTGTGCGCCTCCGAGCGCGCCGCGGTCTACGACCTGGCCGAGCAGCCGGCCGTCCGCGCGGCGCTGATCCGCACGGGCGACGACCGGCACCGGCTGGTCCTGTCCATTCACCACATCGTGCTCGACGGCTGGTCGGTGCCGATCCTGCTGAACGAGACGTTCGCGTGCTACACGGGCCAGCGGTTGCCCGCGCCCGCGCCGTATCGCAGGTTCGTCACCTGGCTGGCCGACCGCGACCTCGACGCCGCGCGCGCGGCGTGGGGCGAGTTGCTGGACGGCTTCGACACCCCGACGTTGGTCGGGCCGCCCCACCAGCTGGAACTCGGCGGCCGCGGCGTCCAATCGTTCGCGCTGTCCGCGGAGGTCACTCACGCGCTCAGCGAGCTGGCCCGCTCCAGCCACACCACGGTCAGCACCGTGCTGCAGGCCGCGTGGGCGCAGCTGCTGGCCTGGCTGACCGGACAGCACGACATCGCCTTCGGTACCACCGTGTCGGGCCGGCCGGCCGAGGTCGTCGGCGCCGAATCGATGGTCGGTCTGATGATCAACACCGTCCCGGTGCGCGCTCGCATGACTGCCGCGACCACCACGACCGACCTGCTCACCCAGCTGCAGCACGGTCACGCCGACACGCTGGAACACCAGCACCTGGCGCTGAGCGAGATCCACCGGATCACCGGTCACGAGAAGCTCTTCGACACCCTGTTCGCCTACGAGAACTACCCACTGGACACCTCGGCGATGGCGGTCGACTACGAGCTGGCGATCGCCGGTGTCAACATGTTCGAGCGCAACCACTACCCGCTGACGATGCAAGCCGCCCTGTCCGGCCCGGAACTCGGCCTGCGGGTGGAATACGACACCGGCGTCTTCGACACGCACACCATCGAGGCGCTCGGCGAGCGGCTGGAGCGGGTGCTGCTCGCGATGACGGACGATCCGGACCGTCCGCTCTCGTCGGTGGACCTGCTCGGCGCGCCGGAGGGCATCCGCCTGGCCGAGATCGGTAACCGCGCGGTGCTCGCCCGGCCGGTGTCCGCACTGCCGTCGATTCCCGCGATGTTCGACGCGCAGGTCGCCGACCGGCCGGATGCTGCGGCGATCAGCTGGGGCAGCACGTCGATGACCTACCGGGAGCTGGACGAGGCCGCCAACCGGCTGGCGCACCTGCTCGTCGAGCAGGGTGCGGGTCCGGGAGAGTCTGTGGCGCTGCTGTTCTCGCGGTCGGCGCAGGCGATCGTGGCGATCCTGGCGGTGCTCAAGACCGGGGCGGCCTATCTGCCGATCGACTCGGCGGCGCCGGGCAGCCGGATCCGCTTCATGCTCGACGACGCCGCGCCGGTCGCCGCCGTCACCACCGGGGGGCTGCGGTCGCGGTTGAACGGCTCCGACCTGACGGTCATCGATATCGAGGACCCACGGATCGAGAACCGCGCGGGCGGACCGCTGCCGGCACCCCCGGCCGACGGCATCGCCTACGTCATTTACACCTCGGGCACCACCGGCGTCCCCAAGGGCGTTGCGATCACCCACCGCAACGTGACGCAGCTGCTGGGATCGCTGGATGCGGGTCTGCCGGCCGCGGGAGTGTGGACGCAAAGCCACTCGTACGCCTTCGACGTCTCGGTGTGGGAGATCTTCGGTGCGCTGCTGCGCGGCGGGCGGCTGGTCGTGGTTCCCGAGTCGGTGGCCCGCTCGCCGAAAGACTTCCACGCCCTGCTCGTCGCCAACGAGGTCACCGTGTTGACGCAAACCCCGTCGGCGGTGGCGATGTTGTCGCGCGAGGGGTTGGAGTCGGTGTCGCTGGCGGTGGTCGGTGAGGCCTGTCCGGCCGAGGTGGTGGATCGGTGGGCGCCGGGCCGGGTGATGGTCAATGCCTATGGGCCGACGGAGACCACGATGTGTGTGGCGATCAGCGCCCCGCTGGCGCGGGGATCCGGGACGCCGCCGATCGGGTCGCCGGTGGACGGCGCGGCCCTGTTCGTGCTCGACCCGTGGTTGCGGCCGGTGCCCACCGGTGCCGTGGGCGAGTTGTATGTGGCCGGCGACGGGGTGGCCGCGGGGTATGTCGGGCGGCCCGGGCTGACGGCGTCGCGGTTTGTGGCGTGTCCGTTCGGGGGTCCGGGATCGCGGATGTACCGCACCGGCGACCTGGTCCGGTGGGGCCACGACGGTCAGCTCGAGTACCTCGGGCGGGCCGACGAG
>NZ_LZTA01000072.1 GCF_001665875.1 Mycobacterium sp. 852002-40037_SCH5390672 | reverse complement strand
GGTCCTAACCGCCCCGGGGGGCGGGGCCCCCGGCGGCGGGGCGGGCGGCGGGCGCCCGCCCCGCCCCCCCCCCCCGGCCCCCCCCCCCCCCGCCCGCCGGGGGGGGGCCCCCCCCCCCGCGGCGGCCGGCTTCCACCCATTGCTTCAGATCCCCGCGCAGTTTCGCGGCATTCTTGGACGAAAGATCAATCTCGTACGTCACCCCGTCAAGCCCGAATTCCACCGTTTCGTCGGCCGCGCCGGCACCGTCGAAATCATCGACCAAGGTGACGGTCACTTTTTTTGCCATTGGCTTACCCTCGCATTTCGTCCTGAGCGGTTACTGAGCAGATTGGATCGACCTCCCCGGTCACCAATGTGCCATAACAGCGCAGCATACTCAATCTGTACGGAAGCCGCACAGTTGAACTTTCAACTACGCTTGTGGCCGAACAATCGGGAACAAAACTGTCTCTCGAATTGACAGTCCAGTCAATGTCATCAACAACCGGTCGATACCCATTCCCGTTCCGGTACATGGCGGCATCGCATACTCCAGTGCGGCAAGAAAGTCTTCGTCGAGCACCATGGCTTCGTCGTCGCCCGCGGCGGCCGCGCGGGCTTGCGCGGCGAACCTCTCACGCTGCACGACGGGATCGTTCAATTCGGAGTACCCGGTGGCCAGTTCAACTCCGCGCACATACAGGTCCCACTTCTCGGTGACGCCCGCGAGACTGCGATGCTGGCGCGTCAAAGGCGTTGTCTCGACCGGGAAATCCCGCACGAAGGTGGGAGCGACGAGCGCGTTGCCCACCGTGTGCTCCCACAGTTCCTCGACGATCTTTCCGTGCCCGTAGCCCCGGTCTCCGGGAATCTCGACACCGAGCCGATCGGCGATGCTGAGCAGTTGCTCTACCGACGTCGCAGGCGTGATCTCTTCACCGAGTGCCGCAGACAGTGATGGGTACATTTGTATGGAAGCCCATTCTCCGTCTATGTCGTAGACACTGCCGTCGGGCAGCGGTAGTTGTCGGGTTCCGATCGCGTCATCGGCCACCTCTTGAATAAGCTCACGCGTCACTACTGCTGAATCGTCATACGTTCCGTACGCCTGGTAGGTCTCGAGCATGGAAAATTCCGGAGAATGGGTGGAATCCGCACCTTCGTTTCGGAACACTCGATTTAGTTCGAAAACCCTGTCGAAACCACCGACGACGCAGCGCTTGAGGAACAGTTCGGGTGCGATCCTCAAGTAGAGATCGATGTCCAGTGCATTGGAATGTGTGATGAAGGGCCGCGCCGCCGCGCCACCGGCCAGCGTCTGCAACATTGGGGTTTCGACTTCGAGAAACCCGCGCCGTTCCAATGCGTTGCGTATCGCGCGGATGACGGCGATCCGCTGGCGGGCCACCGTGCGTGCCTGCGGGCGCACGATCAGGTCGACGTAGCGCTGCCGCACCCGCGCCTCTTCACTCATTTCCTTGTGCGCGACCGGCAGCGGACGCAACGACTTGGACGCCATCTGCCAGGAGTCGGCCAGCACGGACAATTCGCCGCGCCGCGAACTGATCACGTTGCCGTGCACATAGACGATGTCACCGAGGTCGACGTCGGCCTTCCACGCGTCCAGAGATTGCCGGCCGACCTTGTCGAGGCTGATCATCACCTGCAGGCTGGTGCCGTCACCCTCCTGCAGCGTGGCGAAACAGAGTTTGCCGGAGTTGCGGGCAAAGATCACCCGGCCGGCCACGCCGACGAGGTCATCGGTCGCGGTGTCGACCGGCAGGTCGGGATGGGCGGCACGGACCTGCGCCAGCGTGTGGGTGCGTTCGACGGCGACCGGATAGGGATCATGCCCCTCGGCGAGCAACCGAGCGCGCTTATCCCGGCGAATTCGGTACTGCTCGGGAATATCTAGATCGTCGGCACTCACGACGTGCCAGCTTAAAGGACTGGGCTTCGAGGACGCGCCGACGGCTTTGCCTGCGCGCCCCGGTGCGAAGCCGGTGCGTCAGCGCGCCGTCTTCAGCCGGCCGCGCTGGGCGTCGCGGTTGCGTTCGAAGATCAGCCGCAGGCCGTGCAGGGTCAGGTGCTGGTCGTAGTGGCTGACGGTCTGCAACTCGGGCAGCAGCAGCGGCGCGGTGTGGCCGGTGGCGACGATGGCGACGTCGTCGCCGGCAAACCCGTCCACGTCCTCGCGGATGCGTCCGACCAAGCCGTCGACCAGTCCGGCGAAACCGAACACCGCACCCGCCTGCATGCACTCGACGGTGTTCTTGCCGACCACCGAACGGGGACGGGTCAACTCCACCCGGCGCAGGGCGGCCGAGCGGGCCGCGGCGGCATCGGAGGACACCTGCAATCCGGGCGCGATCGCACCGCCGAGGAATTCACCCTTGCCCGACACGACGTCCACACAGATCGAGGACCCGAAGTCGATGACGATGGCGGGGCTGTTGAAACGGTGAAAAGCCGCCAGGCAGTTGACGATTCGGTCGGCGCCGACTTCCTTGGGGTTGTCGACGAGCAGCGGGATGCCGGTGCGCACCCCGGGCTCGATCAGCACGTGGGGCACCGACGGCCAGTACTGGTCGAGCATCAGCCGCACCTCGTGCAGCACCGAGGGGACGGTCGACAGCGCCGCGGCGCCGGTGAGCCGCTCGGAGTCGTCGCCGATGAGACCGTCGATGGTCAGCGCCAATTCGTCGGCGGTGATTTCCGCCTCGGTGCGAATCCGCCATTGCTGCACGACATTTGCGTGCTCTTTGGATCCGGATATCAGCCCGACGACGGTGTGGGTGTTACGGACGTCGATCGCCAGCAGCACGGCTACCGCGCAACGATCCGGGGATCCAGCAGCTCGGCCGCGTCGGCGGGCACGAATGCCGGATCGTGGCCGAGGTCGATCGGCACGTTGTCGGCGTCGACGAAGACGATCCGCGGCTGGTATGCCCGCGCCTCCGCCTCTTCCATGGTCCCATAGGCGATCAGGATCACCAGGTCACCCGGATGGACGAGATGCGCTGCCGCACCGTTGATTCCGATCACACCACTGCCGCGTTCGCCGGTGATCGCGTAGGTGACGAGCCGGGCGCCATTGTCGATGTCGACGATCGTCACCTGTTCGCCCTCGAGCAGGTCCGCGGCGTCCATCAGATCGGCGTCGATGGTTACCGAGCCGACGTAGTGCAGGTCGGCCTGCGTGACGGTGGCCCGGTGGATCTTAGACTTGAGCATCGTCCGTAGCATCAATTCCTCCAAGGTGATTGGGCGTATTGTCCGTCCGGCCCAGCGGTGCCGGCGGGTGTTTCGATCTGCATTTCGATGTTGTCCAGCAGCCTGGTGGTGCCCAGCCGCGCCGCGACCAGCAGTCGGGCCGAACCACGGGCGGGCGCCGGGCCCAGGCCGGCGCCGCGCAACTCGAGGTAGTCGACGGTGAGGTCGGACACGGCGTCGAGCACCGCACGCGCCGCGTTCAGCGCGGCGGCCGCGCCGAGGTGCGCGGCGTGCGCACCGGCCGTCAGCGCCGCCGAAAGTGTCACGGCCAGTTCGCGTTGCGTGGGGTCCAGATAGCGGTTGCGCGACGACATCGCCAAGCCGTCGGATTCCCGGACAGTCGGCACCCCGACGACCTGCACGTCGATGTTGAGATCGGCGACCATCTGCCGGATCATCACCAGCTGCTGATAGTCCTTCTCGCCGAAGAAGATTCGATCCGGCCGCACGATCTGCAGCAGCTTGCACACCACGGTCAGCACGCCGGCGAAATGGGTCGGCCGGGCGCCGCCCTCGAGTTCGCCGGCCAGCGGACCGGGCTGCACGGTGGTGCGCAATCCGTCGGGATACATCGCGGCGGCCGTTGGGGCGAAGACGATTTCGACGCCTTCGGAGCGCAGCAGGGCGACGTCGCCGTCCAGCGTCCGGGGATAGGCGTCGAGGTCCTCACCGGCCCCGAATTGCAGCGGGTTGACGAAGATCGACACCACGACCACCGCGCCGGGCACCCGCTTCGCCGCGCGCACCAACGCCAGGTGCCCGTCGTGCAGTGCGCCCATGGTGGGTACCAACATCACGCGGCGCCCGGTTTGGCGCAGTGCGCGGCTGACGTCGGTGACGTCGCGCGGGACGGAGTAGACGTTGAGTTCGCCCGCCGTGAAGGCCGGTGGCTTGCCGGGTCTCATGGCGCCAGAACCTCCATGACGTCCTCGGTGGCGTGCGCGCGCTGGGCGGTCCGCAACGCGTTCACCCGGTAGGCCTGCGCCAGCTCCGGTCCGACCTGACTCAGCGCGGCCAGATGGCCCGCGACCGCGGCCGCGTCGCCACGTGCGACGGGACCGGTCAGCGCGGCCTGCCCGCGTTGCAGGGTGTTCTCCAGCGCGGCCCTGGCCAGCGGCCCGATGATGCGCTCGGCGATGCCGCCCGGCTGGTCGTCGACGGACTGCTGGCCGAGCAGTTCGCTGCCGCGCAGCGCGGCGCGCAACGCCTCGAGCGCGTCGGCGAGCACGGTCACGATGTGGTTGCCGGCGTGGGCCAGTGCGGCGTGGTACAGGACGCGGGCGTCCTCGGCCACACAGAACGGTTCCCCGCCCATCTCCAAGACCAGCGATTGTCCGATCGCGTATCCGACTTCGTCGGCCGCGGTGATGCCGAAGCAGGTATCGGGCAGGCGGCTGATGTCTTCATCGGAGCCGGTGAAGGTCATCACCGGGTGAATCGCCAGCGGTATGCAACCCTGTCGAGCCAGCGGCTCGAGAATGCCCACCCCGTTCGCGCCGGACACGTGCACCACGATGGTGCCGGGGCGCACCGCCGACGTCGCCGCCAATCCGGACACCAGAGCGGCGAGTTCGCCGTCGGGAACCGCGAGCAGCAACAGCTCGGCGCCGGCGGCCACGTCCTGGGGCGTTGTCACCGGAGTATCGGGCAGCCGGCGTTGTGCCCGCTGCAGCGACGCATGGGAGATGGCGCTACACGCCACCACGACATGATCCGCGCGCTCCAGCGCGACACCGAGCGCGGTGCCCACCCGGCCGGCCGAGATGACTCCCACCTTGAGCCGAGCCGGGCGCAGACCGTCGAACTGCACCATCGCAGACGACCTCACAAATATCTTGTTTCGTTCCGGTCCCACATGGTGGGTACCGTTCGGTCACTACGACTGTAGTCGATTACCAGGCGCTACCCAATGTGAGGAAGCTCCCAGCTCAGCCTTCGCGGCGACGGCGCCGGCCGCCTTCGGAGGGCTGAACCTGCAGCCGGGCCAACAGATCGGCCACCGACTGGCCGCCCGTCGACGTGCCTTCACCCGCGCCGTCGGGGTCCTCCTGCTGCGGTTCACCGCCGTGCCGGGGCGCCTGCTCCGGCACCGGGGGCGGTGCCAGCCGTGGCGGCGGGGGCGCGCCGGCGGACGGTCCCGGGTGCATCGGGGGGACCGGCGGTGGGGGTGGCGGCGTCGCGGCGGCCGGCGGGGGCGCCGCCCCGGCCGGTGGAGATGCGGCCGGGGGCTCGTTGCCGGGCGAGAAATTGCGCACACCGTAGTCGCGGTACTCCGCCGAGTGGCGCGACCGCGCCCGGCGGCCGGCGTCGCCGGACGGCGGGGGCGGCACCGGCTCGACGGGCTGGCCGTCCCAGGCTTCGTCGACGCCCGAATGCCTTGCACGCCGCCGTTCACCGGCCGGTCCGCCGGGAGAATCGGCGCTGGCCCAATTGCTGCCCGGGGCTCCGGGCGGCAACCACTGCCCTTCCGCGGCGGCCGGCTGCCAACCGTGGCCTGGCCAGTGCGCCTGGGGCTCACGCTGAGGTTCTGGCGCTGGTTCTGGTTCGGGCCGAGGTTCGGACGCCGGCTCCGGTGGGAACTGAGCCGCCGCGTGCGACGCCGGCGGTTGCTGGCGAGGCTCGAACCGTGGCTCCGCCGGTCGTGCGTACGCGGACTCCTCGGCGTACGCGGACTCCTCGGCGTACCCGGGCTCCTCGGCGTACAGGGGCTCCTCGGCGTACGCCGGATCCCGGGCCGGTTCGTACTGGTGGCGGACCCGCTCCCGCCGGGGTGGCGGTTGCTGGCGAGGGGGAATCAGCGGTTCCTCGGGCACGTCGATGATGCCGTCGTCGGCGCGGCCGGCGTTGTCCCGCGGCACCGACGTCACCCGGTCGCTGGACACCCAGTCGACGGGGGTGTCGCGGGGGTTCTCGCCGTTGCGCTCCCACTCGCTGTACGCGCGTTCGGGCTGCGGCTCGGACTCGGATGTCCCCCCGAGGGCCGGGCGGTGCGCCAGGTCGGTGTCGAAGAGGATTTCCAGGCTGGTCCGCAAGGCCGAAAGTTCCGCGCGCAGCTCGGCCAGATCGTCGGCGGCCTGGGCGCGCAGCTCGGATGCCAGCTCGCGGCGCAGCTGGGATTCGACGGTCAGTTCGTATTCACGCCGGGCCGAGATCTCCCGGTCCAGCTGTAGGTCGTAGACCAGCTTGAGGTCGCGGACGCGGGATTGATCGGCGTCGCTTTGGCGGCGATACAGCACGGAAACGAAGGCGCCGGCGACTGCGGCCCACAGCGCCAGGATTACAGCGAGCTTGAGAAGTTCCACCCGATTGGTGAAAACCAATGCGGAACTGGCCCCTATCGCGAGGACCAGCAACGCGGTCAAGAGCACCCACCCCGGCCTGCGGCCGCCGCGCCGCACCCGGGCGCCGCGGGACAGAACGGTCATGGCCTGAGAGTACCTGTGCGAGGTCAATCCGCGTGTCGCGCGGCTCCGGCGATTCTCGCGCCGGTTATCCGGGCGGCCGGGAGAGTTAATCGGCCGTCGGCCGGCGGCAACCCCCGCGGCGGGCTAGTTTTCGGCGCCCTCGCCGTGCTCACCCGGATCCTGCGGTGACTTGCAGCAATGTTGCAGCCACAGTGCGGCAACGAGCAGGGCCAGCGCACTGACGGCCGCCACCACGGTCCCCGAGGTGTCCTCGGCGGCGGCCCGCAACCAGGACTTGCGTGGCAGGAAATACACCAGGACCCCGACCCACCAGCCCAGCATCAACGCGCCCACCCAGGCCGAGGCCTTGGCGATCATCAGGCTGCGCGCCACCGCAAGCGGATGCAGCCAACCGGGTCCGGACCCGATTTCGCCCTCGCTGATCTTGGCCCGCACGTAGCGCGCCCACAGCGCTTCGACGATGGCCACGGCCAGCAGCGATAGGCCGGTCCACACCGTGATCGGCGGAAACCACCGGTACAGGCCTGTGACCAGCAGATACCCCACCACGGCGGCGCCGACCACGGCGGCGGTCAGGTCACGCTTGCGGGTGGGTCCCATCAGGTAGTCGGCCCCCGATCCGCCGGCGGCTGCCGGTTGGGCCGAAGAGTAAGGCTGGTCGGCCGGACGCCGTCCCGGTCGGCCGCTTCCAGCTGGGCGAGCAGACCGGCGACCTGCTGGGGCCCGTCGGCCAGGGTCAGCCGCGCATCCGGGTCGACATCCAGCCATGGAATGAGCACGAACGCCCGCAGGTGGGCCAGCGGATGCGGCAGCGTCAGGTTGTTCTCCCGGGAGATCAACTGGGTCGGGCCGTAGCAGGCGATCAGGTCGACGTCGAGGGTGCGCGGGCCCCAGCGCTCGCCGCGAACCCTGCCCGCCGCCCGCTCGAACTCTTGCGCGCGGCGCAGCCAGCCCTGCCCGTCGCGGGCCGGGTCGTCGGCGATCAGCACCGCGTTGAGGAACGGCGCCTGATCCACCCGTCCCCAGGGGTCGGTCTCGTACACCGGTGACACCGCGAGCACCGCCTCCCCCAGCCCGTCGACGACCGACTGCAACCGCGCCAGCCGGTCACCCAGGTTGGAGCCGATGGACAGCACCACCCGCGTCATTGGCGCCGCTCCTCGGTCCCGGCTTGAAACCGGTACGAGCCGGCATCATCGTTGCCGTCGGGCGTCATAGCGTGCCGCCCGCCGGGATCACCGAACCGCGGCCGCCGCGGCGCGACCGCCGCACCACCACCGCGACGTCGGCGAACTGCTGGGGGATCGGAGCCTGCGGCTTGTGCACCGCCACCTCGACGGCGTGCACGCGTTCGTCGTGCATCACCTGGTCGGCGATCTGGCCTCCGACGGTTTCGATCAGATTGCGCGCGGGCCCGGCCACCACGTCGGCGGCCAGCTGCGCCAGCGCAGCGTAGTCGTACGTGTCGGCGAGTTCGTCGCTGGCGGTGGCGTCGGCGAGGTCGATCCACACGGTGATGTCGACGACGAAGTCCTGACCGTTGGCGCGCTCGTGGTCGAAAACGCCGTGTTGCCCGCGAACCCTCAACCCGCGCAACTCGATTCGATCAGCCATTGTCTCCAGCCAGCTCCGTGTGCGACCCGGCGGTCCAGGCCGCCACGACCTTGAGGGCATCGACCGTGGCCCGCACATCGTGCACCCGCACCCCCCAGGCCCCGTGCAAGGCGGCCAGCGCGGAAACCACCGCGGTGGCCGTCTCACGTCCGTCGGGTGGGCGCGGCGAACCGTCGTCCCCGGCTAACAACGTACCGAGGAACCGTTTGCGCGATGCGCCCAGTAGCACCGGGATGCCGGTGGCGACCAACTGCGGCAGGGCATGCAGCAGCGCCCAATTGTGTTGTCCCGTCTTGGCGAATCCCAGTCCGGGATCGATCATCAGCTGGCCGGGGTCGACACCGGCGGACACCGCGGCGTCGACGCTGGCCAAGAGTTCGGCGCGCACCTCGGCGACCACGTCGCGGTAGTGCGGCGCCGCGTGCGGACGCTGCGCCGACACCGACCGCCAATGCATAAGCACCCAGGGCACTTTGGCATCGGCCAGCAGCGGCGCCATCGCAGGATCGGCGCGGCCGCCGGACACATCGTTGACTATCCGCGCTCCGCCGCACAGCGCCGCCCGCGCGACTTCGGCGTGCATGGTGTCGATGCTGACGGTAATTCCTTCTGCCGCAAGCTCTTTGACGACGGGGATGACCCGGGACGTCTCGACCTGGGGATCGATCCGCGTGGCGCCGGGCCGGGTCGACTCTCCCCCGACGTCAACGATGTCGGCGCCATCGGCGACCAGGGTCAAACCCTGCGCCACGGCCTTGTCGGGGTCGAGATAACGGCCGCCGTCGGAGAACGAATCGTCAGTGACGTTCAGGACTCCCATTACCTGCACAGGCGCCAGACTCACTTACGCAGGATCAGGTCGAGCGCCTCGGCTCGAGAAGCCGCGTTGGTTTTGAACAGGCCGCGGACCGCCGAGGTGGTGGTGACCGCTCCAGGCTTACGCACACCGCGCATCGCCATGCACAGGTGTTCGGCCTCGACCACGACGATCACGCCGCGCGGATTGAGCTTCTTCACCAGGGCGTCGGCGATCTGGGTGGTGAGCCGCTCCTGCACCTGGGGCCGCTTGGAGTACAGGTCGACCAGCCGGGCGATCTTCGACAGGCCGGTGACCCTGCCGTCGTTGCCCGGGATGTAGCCGACATGGGCGACGCCGTGGAACGCCACCAGGTGGTGCTCACAGGTGGAGTACAGCGGGATTTCCTTGACCAGCACCAGCTCGTCGTGTTCCTCGTCGAACATGGTGTTCAACACGCTGTCGGGATCGGTGTAGAGCCCGGCGAACATCTCGCGGTAGGCGCGCGCGACGCGAGCCGGCGTTTCCCGCAAGCCGTCCCGGTCGGGGTCTTCGCCGATCGCGTGCAGCAACTCGCGGACCGCGGCCTCGGCACGCTCCTGATCGAACGCGCGCGTGGTCGGCATCGCGATGTCCGGCAGCGCCATCGAATCCTCCGTCTGCTCAGCCGTGAGCCGGCGGGTTGGACCGGCTTACGTCGTCATCGTGGCGGTCGGGCGACCCACCCTCCGGGGCGGGCTGACCGGGCGGCGGATACGGCGGATACGGCGGATACGACGGGTGCGCCTGACCCGGGTGACCCGCTCCGGCCGGCTGACCGGGATAACTTTGCTGACCGCCCTGCTGTCCGGGATAGCCCTGCGGGCCCGGGTAACCGCGCGCCGGTTGCTGCCAATAGGGCGGCTGCTGTCCAGGTTGCGCGGGCGGATGCCAGTAATTCGGCTGTTGTTGCGGCGGCCATCCCGGCGCCCGCCAGCCGGCGGGCGCACCGTAGTCGGGTTGGGTGCCCCCCGGTGGCTCTCCCTGACGATTACCGCCGCCCTGCGAGCCATGAGAACCGTTGCCGCCGTTGGCGTTTCGGTCGGCCTCCAGGCGTGCGGCGGCAGCGGCTTCGCTGGCCCGTGCGATGGCCGCCTTGAAGGCCGGCTCGGGGGTGGGCGGCGGCCACGGCTCGCCGCGCTCGATGGCCAACTCGCCGGGCGTCTTTATCGGCGGTTTGTCCGACGGGATACGGCCGCCGAAATCGTCGAACACCGTGAGCCGGGGCCGTTTTTCGACACCGGAGAAGATGCCCTCCAGCTCGGCCCGGTGCAGGGTTTCCTTTTCCAGCAGCTCGCCCGCCAAAATGTCGAGAATGTCGCGGTATTCGGTGAGGATCTCCCACGCTTCGGTGTGCGCGGCCTCGATCAATTTGCGGATCTCGTCATCGATGTCGCGCGCGACCTCGTGTGAATAGTCCGCCTGCGTTCCCATGGTGCGGCCCAGGAACGGGTCGCCGTGCTCCGAACCGTATTTGACCGCACCGAGTTTGGAGCTCATCCCGAATTCGGTGACCATCGCGCGGGCGATTTTGGTCGCCTGCTCGATGTCGGATACCGCGCCGGTCGTCGGCTCCCGGAACACCAGCTCCTCGGCGGCGCGTCCACCCATGGCAAACACCAACTGCGCGATCATCTCCGAGCGGGTCCGCAGGCCCTTGTCTTCCTCCGGCACCGCCACCGCGTGCCCGCCGGTGCGCCCACGCGCCAGGATCGTCACCTTGTAGATCGGCTCGATATCGGGCATCGCCCAGGCCGCCAGGGTGTGCCCGCCTTCGTGATAGGCGGTGATCTTCTTTTCCTGCTCGCTGATGATGCGGCCCTTACGGCGCGGCCCGCCGATCACCCGGTCCACCGCTTCCTCCAGCGCCGCGCTGGTGATGACGGTGCCGTTCTCGCGGGCGGTGAGCAGCGCGGCCTCGTTGATGACGTTGGCAAGGTCGGCGCCGGTCATACCGACGGTGCGCTTGGCCAACCCGTCCAGGTCGGCGTCGGGGCCGATGGGCTTGCCCTTGGAATGCACCTGCAGCACCGCGCGGCGGCCCGCCAGGTCCGGGTTGGACACCGGGATCTGCCGGTCGAAGCGGCCGGGCCGCAGCAGCGCCGGGTCCAGGATGTCGGGCCGGTTGGTGGCGGCGATCAGGATGACGCCGGCCCGCGGGTCGAAGCCGTCCATTTCGACCAGCAACTGGTTCAGCGTCTGCTCGCGCTCGTCGTGACCGCCACCCAGGCCGGCCCCGCGCTGGCGGCCCACCGCGTCGATCTCGTCCACGAAGATGATGCACGGGTTGTTCTGCTTGGCCTGATCGAACAGGTCGCGTACCCGCGACGCACCGACGCCGACGAACATCTCGACGAAGTCGGAGCCCGAGATCGTGAAGAACGGAACCCCGGCCTCCCCGGCAACCGCGCGGGCCAGCAGCGTCTTACCGGTTCCCGGCGGCCCGTAGAGCAGCACGCCCTTGGGGATCTTGGCGCCCAGCGCTTGATAGCGGCCGGGGTTCTGCAGGAAGTCCTTGATCTCGTAGAGTTCCTCGACCGCCTCGTCGACGCCCGCGACGTCGGCGAACGTGGTCTTGGGCATGTCCTTGTTCAGCTGCTTGGCGCGCGATTTGCCGAAGCCGAAGCCCATCCGGGCACCGCCCTGCATGCGGGAGAACATCACGAACAGCCCCACCAGGAGCAGCAGCGGCAGGACGTAGACCAGCAACTCGCCCAGGATGCTGCCCTGGTTGACGACGGTGCTGACCTTCGCGTTCTTGGCGCTCAGCGCATTGAACAGGTCGACCGCGTAGCCACTGGGAAACTTGGTGATGACCTTGTCGGAATTGTCGGTGTCACCGTTGCCCTTCTTCAGGGTCAATCGCAGTTGCTGTTCGCGGTCGTCGATTTGTGCGCTCTTGACGTTGTCGCCGTTGATCTGGGACATCGCCACGGACGTGTCGACGGGCTTATAGCCGCGGGTGTCGTCGCTGAAGTAGAAGAACGACCAACCGAGCAGCACCACGACAGCAATTGCCGCGACGGTGCGAATAACGTTTTTCCGGTTCATCAATCATCGGCCTTGCCGGCCAGGTCCTTCCCCGATGTACACGCAGCTGGAAAAGTCCAGGCTACCGCTAGCGGCGATCGCCAGCTCCGGCAGAGCCGGGGCGCAGCGGGTCGCCGCCATGGTGTCCGGCGGCGATCGCCAGCTCCGGCAGAGCCGGGGCGCAGCGGGTCGCCGCCGTCCTGCTCAGTTAACGACGGCGAGTTCCCGCCTACTCGTAGTAGCGGGCCTCGACCACGTTGCCGTCCGGATCGGCGAAGTAGTACCCCTGCGGCGCCCGTCCCCGCGCGCCGAAGCTGTGGTTGAGCCGCGCGCTGGTATCCACCCCCTCGGCCTGCAGCCGCCGGTCCAGCGCGTCGTATTCGGCCTTCGACAGTGCCAGGCAGATGTGATTGACCGGGTGGCCGGCACTGCCCTCGATCCGGGTCAAAGTTTCGGTCGCCGAAATACCTTCGGAGGGCATCAAGTCGATGATGGAGTCCGCACAAACCCGCACACTCGGAAACGGCGCGTCGCCGGCTTCGAATTCCGCGAACCGGACCGGCTCCAGGCCCACGACGCGCGTGTAGAAGTCCATCGAGATCCGCGGACTTGTCGTCCAGAGCACCACATGGTCCAGCCGCATCAATTCGAGTATTCCCGCCTTACGACGTTTCGGGGCCAACCAAACCCTATTCGGATAAGCCCAACCGGTTCGGGGCCTTCTCAGCCAGCAACCGTTGTGCTTTGGTGAGACGGTGCCCCCAACCCAACGGTTAGTAGATACCAATGGTGCGCGGCTACGGGTGACCGAAGCGGGCGACCGCGGCGCACCGGTGGTGATCCTGGCCCACGGCTTTCCCGAGCTGGCCTACTCCTGGCGCCATCAGATACCCGTCCTCGCCGAAGCCGGCTACCACGTGCTGGCGCCCGACCAGCGCGGCTACGGCGGTTCGGACTGTCCGGAAGCGGTCGATGCGTACGACATTCATCAGTTGACCGCGGACTTGGTCGGCCTGCTCGACGACGTCGGCGCGCAGCGCGCGGTGTGGGTCGGGCACGACTGGGGTGCCGCCGTGGTGTGGAACGCGCCGCTGCTGCACCCGGACCGGGTCGCTGCCGTCGCCGCGATGAGCGTGCCGGTGACACCCCGCCCGCGCGTGGCACCCACGACGGCGTGGCGCAAGACCTTCGGCGAAAACTTCTTCTACATCCTGTACTTCCAGGAACCCGGCGTCGCCGACGCCGAATTGAACGCCGATCCCGCCCGGGTGATGCGGCGCATGGTGGGCGGGTTGCGGACGTCCGGTGACAAGGCCGCGGCGCTGCGGATGGTGGCCCCCGGCCCGGAAGGCTTCATCGACCGGCTGCCCGAACCCGACGGGTTACCGGAGTGGATAAGCCAGGACGAGCTCGACCACTACATCGCCGAGTTCACCCGCACCGGCTTCACCGGCGGCCTGAACTGGTATCGCAATTTCGACCGCAACTGGGAGACCACCCCCGAGCTCGACGGCGCGAAGATCTCGGTCCCGTGTTTGTTCATCGGCGGGACGGCCGATCCCGTCCTGTCGTTCACCCGCACCGACCGCGCCTCGGACGTGATCTCCGGCCCGTACCGCCAGGTGATGATCGACGGCGCCGGACATTGGCTGCAACAGGAGCGCCCCGACGAAGTGAATGCGGCCTTACTGGAATTCCTCAACGGATTGGAGCTGCAATGAGCGCGCCCCTGCGTTTCGGTGTCTTTATCACCCCGTTTCACCCCATTGGCCAATCCCCAACGGTGGCACTGGAATACGACATGGAACGCGTCGTCGCGCTGGATCGGCTCGGATTCGACGAGGCGTGGTTCGGCGAACACCACTCCGGTGGCTACGAGCTGATCGCCTGTCCGGAGGTGTTCATCGCAGCGGCGGCCGAGCGGACCAAACACATCCGGCTGGGCACCGGCGTGGTGTCACTGCCCTACCACCATCCGCTCATGGTGGCCGATCGCTGGGTGCTGCTGGACCATCTGACCCGCGGCCGGGTGATGTTCGGTGCCGGGCCCGGCGCGCTGCCCTCGGACGCGTACATGATGGGCATCGACCCGATCGAGCAGCGCCGGATGATGCAGGAATCGCTCGAGGCGATCCTGGCGCTGTTCCGCGCCGCACCCAGCGAACGCATAGACCGTCACTCCGACTGGTTCACCTTGCGCGACGCGCAATTGCACATCCGTCCCTATACCTGGCCCTACCCCGAAATCTCCACGGCGGCAATGATTTCACCGTCGGGACCGCGATTGGCCGGCGCGCTTGGCACCTCGCTGCTGTCGCTGTCGATGTCGGTGCCCGGCGGCTACGCGGCGCTGGAAACGACCTGGGACGTGGTCCGCGAACAGGCCGCGAAGGCGGGCCGGGATGAGCCGGACCGGGCCGACTGGCGCGTCTTGAGCATCATGCACATCGCCGACAGCCGTGAGCAGGCCATCGACGACTGCACTTACGGACTACAGGATTTCGCGAATTACTTCGGCGCCGCCGGATTTGTGCCGTTGGCCAACAGCGTGGAAGGCACCCAGACGCCACACGAGTTCGTCGCGGACTATGCGG
The DNA here is from genome assembly GCF_001665875.1 of Mycobacterium sp. 852002-40037_SCH5390672. Lineage (GTDB taxonomy): Bacteria > Actinomycetota > Actinomycetes > Mycobacteriales > Mycobacteriaceae > Mycobacterium. The sequence continues at coordinate 34,157 of NZ_LZTA01000072.1, read as the reverse complement.
CCAAGGGAAACTGCTGCATCGGCACGCCCGAGGACGCCATCGCCCACATCGAGGAGCTGCTCGACCGCTCCGGCGGCTTCGGCACCTTGGTGATGCTCGGCCACGACTGGGCCTCGCCGCAAGCGACTTACCACAGCTATGACCTGATGGCGCGCAAGGTGATTCCGCACTTCAAACGACAGCTCGAAGCGTCCCGATCGTCGCATGACTGGGCGAAAGGCAAGCGCGACCAGCTGATCGGCCGGGCCGGTGAGGCTGTCGTCAAAGCCATCACCGAGCACGTCGACGAGCAGAAAGACGCGGTGCACTGATGCGCGCGGCAGTGTTGCGGGGTGGTCGCATGGTCTGCCGGGACGACGTGCCCGACCCGATACCCGAACCCGGCCAGGTGCTGGTGGGCGTGCGGGCATGCGGGATCTGCGGCTCCGACCTGCATTTCGCCGCTCACGGAGCGCAGGTGCTGGAAATGAGCGACCGGGTAGCCGGTGGTGCGGGCGGCATGCACGTCGACCTGGACCACGACATCTTCATGGGTCACGAGTTCAGCGCCGAGATACTGGAAGCCGGGCCCGACACCGAGACCCATCCACCGGGCACCCTGGTCACGTCGTTGCCGGTGCTGTTGTCCGCCAAGGGCGTCGAACCGATCGTCTACAGCAACAGCACCGTCGGCGGATACGCCGAACGGATGCTGCTCTCGGCCGCGCTGCTGTTGCCCATCCCCAACGGCCTGGACTTCAGGCACGCCTCTCTCACCGAGCCCATGGCGGTGGGGCTGCACGCGGTCAACAAGTCCAACATTGCGCCCGGCGAGACGGCCCTGGTGCTCGGCTGCGGCCCGATCGGCATCGCCATCATCGCCTCCCTGTGCGCGAAAGGCGTTGAAACCGTTGTGGCGTCGGACTTTTCGACCAAGCGACGGGAGCTGGCCACCGCGATGGGTGCCCACCAGACGCTGGATCCGGCGCAGGGTTCACCGTTCGACATCGTCAAGCCCGCGGTGGTATTCGAGGCGGTCGGCGTGCCGGGGATCATCGACGACGTACTGCTCCGGGCGCGGCCCGGCACCCGCCTGGTGGTTGCCGGCGTGTGCATGCAACCCGACACTGTGCATCCGTTCTTCGCGATCGCCAAAGAGATCAATGTGCAGTTCGTGCTCGCCTACACCCCCGATGAGTTCGGCGATTCGCTGCGCGCTCTGGCCGAGGGCGACATCGACGTCAGCCCACTGATTACCGGCGCGGTCGGGCTCGACGGCGTCGGCGCGGCGTTCGATGATCTCGCCGACCCCGAGCGGCACTGCAAGATTCTCGTCACGCCCTGAGGTTGTCGGAGGGCATCCCTACAATCGAACCTATGTTCGAGTCGCCGCTGAATCCCGCCGCGCTGGTGGCGGTGATCGAGTCCACGCATCGGGACGAATCGATGCTGGTGGCCCGTCGGCTGGCAGCGGTGGCGGCGTTGCTTCGGCATCGGGTTGCCACTGCCGAGCGGCCCGAGCGGGATTACGCGGAGATCGACGGCTTCGAGCAGACCGCCGCCGAGGTCGCCGCCGCGATGAACCTCTCGCCCATGGGAGCCAGCTATCTGGTGTCGCATGCGGAGGCGCTGGACACCCGCCTGCCCGAGGTCGCGGCCCTGCTGGCCCAAGGGCGAACGGACTGGCGCACGGTGCGCTTGATCATCAGCCGCACCGACCTCGTCACCGACGCTGAGCTGATCGCCACGCTCGATCGGTCGCTGGCGGCGCGCATCGGCAACTGGCACGGCTGGTCAAGGCAACGGATCGTCAACGCGGTCGACGCGGCCGTGCGATCCGCCGATCCCGACGCCGCCCGTGAGCGCCGCCATGCCGCCGAGGATGACCGCCACATCACGATGCGTGCGAAAAATGACGGGATGTCGGAGATTTACGGCTCAGTCGCGGCAGCCGCCGCAACGGCCTTCGACCGCCGCCTCTCGCAGCTCGCCAAGCAGGTATGCCCGGCCGACCCCCGGACATTCGATCAACGCCGGGCCGACGCGCTGGCCGCGTTGACCGAGGGCCGTGGATTGGGCTGCGCTTGCGGACAACCGGAGTGCCCCGCCCGCGCGGGCGCCCACGATCCCGATAGTGATCGGACCGGGGCGAGGGTCATCATCAACGTGGTGGCCAGCGAGCAGACCGTCGGCGCCGAAGGCGCTGAGCCCGGGTATCTGGAGGGCTATGGCGTCATCGATGCCGAGCAGGTGCGCCAATTGGCGACCGCCGCATCCATACTCATCACCAATCCGGTGACGAGCCCGGTCGAGGCGCTTAGATATCAACCGTCCGCCGCACTCGAGCGGGCCGTCCGGTGCCGGGATCTGACCTGCCGCTTCCCGGGGTGCAGCCGGCCGGCGGTGGTGTGCGACCTCGACCACACCGTTCCGTTCAACCATCAGGATCCGGCGGCGGGCGGGCGAACCACCCTGGACAACCTCAAATGCCTTTGCCGTCAACATCATCGGCTCAAAACTTTCGGCGGATGGCGCGACAAGCAACTTGCCGACGGCACCGTGGTGTGGACGTCGCCGAGCGGACGGGCCTACCCGACCTCTCCTGCCGGCGCCGACCTGTTCCCACAGCCGCGCAGTCCGGCATGCGCGACGCCCGCACCGAGGCGACGCAGTCGCTCACAGCAGCGAAGCACACGAATCGCGCACGCCCGCAAGCTTAATCGCGATCAGCGGCCGATCAACCAAGCCCGCATGCGGCTGGAGCAGGCGCGAAAAGACGAGATCGCGTCGCGCAAATTCCGAAACCACATGCGAGACATGCTCTTCCTGTTCAAGGGTGCGCCGAGCACCAGCCCTTATTGCACCTGGGTGAACGATCCCAGAGAACCGGAAGAATTGCCGTCAGATTGGATGCCCGACGAGCCGGTGCTGCAGCCCTTGCCGGACGACCCGCCGTTTTGATGCGTCGCCGAACCCGCCGCCTCGGCCTTCGAGTCATCCCCCCGCCGGGGGTTGAGCGATGACCGTGGGTTTGACACCGTACCGCGGCACCGCAAAGTGTGCTGCGGCGGCGCGCCCCACCCCACCGGCCGGCATCATGGGCACCCCACCCACCGCGTTGGTGGCGCGTTCAACGGCGCCTGCAGAAGTGGCGCCATTGAGCGCAACGGCGACTGAAGGTGCCGCCGGGGCCGCGCTGGCCCAGCCCGCCGGGACCGATAAGCCACCGATCGATGCCGCCTTGCCGACGGCTCCGCCAATCGCGCCCATCGAGCCCAGGCCTGCGCCGGAAATAGCCGAGGGAACAACGGATTCTGCGGCTTTGGCGACGCCCTCGCCGGCGGCCTTCGCGGCGGGCATCATGCCCTGAGCGATACTTTGGATGTCTTTGAACGAGGTGGTGAAGAGCCGCGTCGGCGAGATCAATCGAATGAACGCGTCGAAGGGTGTGCTGGCATCCAACGTTTGCGACCCCGTCAAACCCTCCAACAGGTCACCCAATGGGCCCCCCACGACAAGCCCATCGCCTTCGGGGTTGAGGCTGATTCCACCAAGGGAAAGCATGGGATTGGCGGAGGATTGTGGGTTATTCGTCAATCCACCTAGCGCAGACAGCGTTTGGGGCACCATGTCGAGCCCCTGCTTAGCGTTGCTCGCGTTGGCGCCGACCGCTTGGGCCACCGCGGCGGCCTGACTGGCGGCCCCGGTGTTGGTCATGGGTGCCGCAGACTCGAACGGCGGCAACGTCGAGGCCGCTGCCGACGTACCGGCATACCCGTACATCGCGGCCGCGTCTTGAGCCCACATCTCGCCGTATTGGGCTTCGGTGGCGGCGATGGCCGGGGTGTTCTGACCAAGGAGGTTCGTGGCCAGCAACTCCATCAACAACGCCCGGTTCGCCGCGATCACCGGTGGGGGCACCGTCTCGACGAACGCCACCTCATAAGCACCGGCTGCGGCCATCGCTTGGGCGGCTGCGTGTTCCACCTGCCCCGCCGTGCCGGTCAGCCACGCCACTTGCGGCGCAGCCGCCGTCAGCATCGACGACGCGGCCGGCCCTTGCCATGCTCCCCCGCTGAAGCCGGCAATTACCGACCCGTAGGAGCTGGCTGCGGATTGCAGCGCAGCGGCCAGACCGTCCCATGCCGTCGCGGCGGCCAGCAGCGGCCCTGAGCCGGGTCCCGAATAGATCAGTGCCGAGTTGATCTCCGGCGGTAGTTGCGCAAAGTCCAGCATGTTTCCCCCTAACCGACCGCGGCGGCGTTGGCGGTCTCGGTGTCGACGTACGAACCGGCGCTGATCCCGAGCATTGTGGCCAGCTGCTCGCGAACCGCCGCAGCCTGCGCACTGATCTCCTGGAAGAGCTGCCCGTGCCGGGAAAACTGTGCAGCGGTCAAGATCGACACCACATCGGCAGCGGCGGGGGCTACTGCTGTTGTCGCGGCCGCCGTGCCCGAATTACTCTCGCGCACTGCGTTATTGATGCTCTGCAACTCGCGGGAAGCCGCATCTAGTAGTTCGGGCCGCGCCATCAAGAAAGACATGATTTTTCAAACTCCTTCACAATCAACAGCTCTCAGCACAATTTGCCGTGCCGAGTCAGACGACTGGATACGTTAAGTCAGTCATGTTCAGCGAAGACAGGCCCACAGTCGCTAATTCATGACCGAGTCGCAAAGTATTTACTGAAATCCTGGCAAGATATGGGTTTTAAATGAAAGATATTGCAAACCAATATGATTAGAGACATATATGAACTTATATGCCATTTCAGTGGTAGCGGTTGAGCCTTTCCCATGGCGCATCACCTCTCGGGATCACCCGCGGATGAGTACGCGCCGGCTCGAACTCGCGCCAACCGACGGCCCAGACGCTAGGGTGCCAGGCATGCCGGTCGCACCGAATGCCTCGAGGTTTGTCCGCCGATCGATCGCCGTGGCCGCGGCCGGGCTGACGATCGCCGCAATGTCGGCGTGCGACAAGCACAATGCGCCGCAGCCCGGGGCCAACCCCCGGCAGGTCACGGTGGTGGGCACCGGCCAGGTTCAGGGCGTCCCGGACACCCTGACCGCCGACGTCGGCATCGAATTCAGCGCACCCGACGTCACCACCGCGATGAACCAGACCAACGACCGTCAACAGGCGGTCATCAACGCAGTGACCGGCGCCGGCATCGACCACAAGGACATCAGCACCACCGAGGTCACGCTGTCGCCGGAATACAACAGTCCCGGGCCCAGCGGCACGGCCGCCATCACCGGATACCGCGCCACCAACGCCATCGCGGTCAAGATCCACCCGACGGATGCCGCGTCGCGGCTGCTGGCCCTCATCGTCGGCACCGGCGGCGACGCCACCCGGATCAAGTCCGTCCGCTATTCCATCGCCGACGATTCCCAGCTGGTGAAGGATGCCCGGTCGCGAGCGTTCAACGACGCCAAGAGTCGCGCCGAGCAGTACGCCCAGCTGTCCGGGCTACGGCTGGGCCGGGTGCTGTCCATCTCGGAGGCCACCGGCAACACCCCGCCGGCCGGGGCGCCGCGGGCCATGCCGTCCATGGTCCCGCTGGAGCCCGGCCAGCAAACCGTGAACTTCTCGGTGAACGCGGTGTGGGAGTTGGACTGAGCCCGACGAACCCGGGCCGGTTCTACTGCTGGTAGACCCTGGGGTCCAGGGTGCCGATGTAGGACAGGTCGCGGTAGCGCTCGTCGTAATCGAGGCCGTAGCCGACGACGAAGTCGTTGGGGATGTCGAAGCCCACGTAGGCGATGTCGACGTGGGCTCCCTGCGCGTCGGGCTTGCGCAGCAGCGTGCACACCCGCAGCGAGCGGGGGTGCCGCGTTTTGAGGTTGCGCAGCAGCCAAGACAGGGTCAGGCCCGAGTCGACGACGTCCTCGACGATCAGCACGTCGCGGCCCTCGATATCGCGGTCCAGGTCCTTGAGAATCCGCACCACGCCCGAGGACGACGTCGACGAACCGTAGGAGCTGACGGCCATGAATTCGAACTGGGTGGGCAACGGGATTGCGCGGGCCAGGTCGGTGACAAAGATCACAGCGCCCTTCAGCACGGTGATCAGCAGCAGGTCCTGACCGGTCTCGGTCGCCGCGTCGCGGTAGTTCTCCCCGATTTCGGCGCCGAGTTCGGCGATTCGCGCCTGAATTTGCGCCGACGTAAGCAGGACAGACTTGATATCCCCGGGGTAGAGCTCCGCGGGCTGAGCGGGGGTGATCGCCGAGGAGATCTGGGCCACGCCCACAGCGTGCCACGACGGCGGGCGAATAACCAACGGCAGCCCCGATATTGCGGCTAACGGCTCGGCTTGCCGACCGGCTCGCGCCACAGCGTCAACACGCCGTCGCGGCGGCCCGCGAACAACCGCTCGTCCGGCGCCGACGACCCCACCGCCACGCCGCCCTGCCCATGCCAGTCGGTGACCAGGATGTCCACCGACCGGATTTGCTTGTCGGTCAGGCCCGTCGCGCCGCCCGCCAACAGCCAGGCCCGGATCACCCGACGCCGGACCGGGGCGTCCAGCGTCGCCAATGCCTGCACGCGTAGCCCGGTGTCCGCCTTGGCCTCGGGCAGCGCCCGCGCGGCCAGCGTGTCGATCAGCTCGGAGTCCTCGCGCAACGCCGTCGCGGTGCGGGCCAGCGCCTCGGCCACGCCGCCACCGAGCGCGTCTTCCAGCAGCGGCAGCACCTCGGTGCGCAGCCGGGGCCGGGTGAAGCGGTGGTCGGTGTTGTGCGGATCCTGCCAGGGGGTCAGGCTCAGCTCCCGGCACGCGGCGTGCGTCACGGCCCGCCGCACCTCCAGCAACGGCCGGCACCACGGCGGATCGTAGGGACGCATCCCGGCGATCGAGCGCACCCCGGATCCGCGGCCCAGCCCCAGCAACACCGTCTCGGCCTGGTCGTCGAGCGTGTGGCCCAGCAGCACCGGCCCGGCGTGATAGGCGCTCAACGCGGCGTAGCGAGCGGAGCGCGCCGCCGCCTCGGGACCGCCCTGGTTGCCCACCTGCACCCGGACCACTTGAGCCCCAACGCATCCCAACGCGATGGCCTGGGTCCGGGCGGTGTCGGCGACGGCTGCCGAGTTGGGTTGCAGGCCATGGTCGACGACCACCGCCGTGGTGGGCCGCAGCTGGGCCGCCACCGCGGTGAGCGCCAAGGAATCCGGGCCGCCGGACAGCGCCACGCACCACTGTTCGACGGCGGCGAGGTGGGTCTTGATGAACGCCTCGACCGCCGCGCGCAGCTGGCCTACAGCACTCTGTCGATCCACCGCTGGGGTTCTTCGATCTCGATGGGCAGCGGCAGCGTTTCGGGGCCGGTCCAGATGGCGTTGAACCGCGCCATGCCCACCTGGCCGACCACGTGGTCGACGAACGCCTTGCCGCGGGTGTACTGGCTGAGCTTGGCGTCGAGCCCAAGCAGTGCGCGCAACAACCGCTGCAGTGGCGGCTGCTTGCGGTGGCGCCGCTCGTCGAACCGGCGGCGGATGGTGGCCACCGACGGCACGGCCATCGGTCCGACGGCATCCATGACGTGGTCGGCGTGTCCCTCCAGCAGGGTGCCCAGCACCAGCAACTGGTCCAGCGCCTGCCGCTGGGGTTCGGACTGCACCGCACGCACCAGACCGAGAATCCCCGACGAGTTGGCGTCGGGCTCCGACGCCCCGTTGCCCCGGTTGCGCGCGTAATCGGCGAGCCGGCCGATCACCCGACCCAAGTCCTCGCCGGTGTCGCGGGTCAACAGCCCCAGCGCCTGCGACATGTAATCGGGCAGCCACGGGTTGGCGGTGAACTGCACTCGATGAGTGACCTCATGCAGGCACACCCACAGCCGGAAATCGGACGGCTCGATCCGAAGCTGCCGCTCGACGGCGATCACGTTCGGATACACCAGCAGCAGGCAGCCGGTTTTGGCCCCCTGATTGGCGGCGAACGGGTCGTATTGGCCGAGAATCCCCGAGGACACGTAGGCCAGGACGGCGCCCGTCTGCGCACCGGTGACGCGACCGGTGAAAAACCCGCGCGGTTTCTCGGTGCCGTTCATCATCACCCGCATCGACTCGGTGGCCGCGCCAATCCAATCCGGGCGGTCCACGATGCGGGCGGCGGGCACCGTGCCGTTGGTGATCAGTCCGGTGACGTCACGCACCAAGGGTTCGGCTTTGACGGACGCGGTGGCGAGCTCGTCGATCACCTGGCGGCGGGTGTAGTCGCTGGACGGCGGCCCCGGCCGGGCCAGCCGCCGACCGACCGTGGCCGCGAACCGCCAGTCGACGGCGGTGCCCAGCGTCAGGTCCGGCGCCGGCGTCATGAGCACCCGCAGGACCAGAGCCGGGTCGCCAACGCGTCCATCACGTTGCGGCCGTTCGGGCCGGCATCGTTGGAAATGAACGCGAAGGTGAGCACCCGGCCACTGCGGTCGGTGAGTACGCCGGCCAACGCATTGGTGCCGGTCAGCGAGCCCGTTTTGGCCCGCAGCCAGCCCGCGGGGCCCTGCGCCGTGGAGGCGTCGATGAAGCGATCGCCCAGCGTCCCGCTGCCGGCCGCGATCGGGAGCAGATCCAGCAGCGCCCGTAGCGACGGCTGGTCGGGCCCGGCGGCGGCCTGCAGCACACCGTCGAGCGTCTTGGCCGTCAGCCGGTCGTCGACCGAGAGCCCACTGGAATCCAGCAGCGCCACGCCCCCGGTGTCGACGTGGGCGGTGGTCAAGCGGTTGGTCACCGCGTCGGCGGCCCCGGCGAAGCTGCGCGGCCGGTTGATCGCGGCCGCCACCTCGCGGGCAATGCTTTCGGCCAGCACGTTGTCGGAGTGGTCCATCATCTCGGAGAGGCGCTGCACCAGCGGTGCCGATTGCACGACCGCCAACTGCCGCGCTCCCGACGGTGCGGTGGCGATCGTCACCGCGTTGGGGTCCAGTCCCAGCGCCTTCGCCAGCTCCCGGCCGGCATCCAGCGCCGGGGTACGGGACCGCCGCGAGTTGACCGTGCTGGGCTGGATGCGGCCGGCGTCGATCATCACCGACTCGATCGGCGCGATGTCGCCGTTGTCGACGTCAGCGAGGTCCCAGCCCTGCGCCATCGTCGGCCCGCTGAACGCCGAGGTGTCCACCTGCACCGCGGTCGGCGTCACGCCGCTGCGGCGGATCTGTTCGACGAGGTCGCCGATCCGTGCCGACCCCCGATACCAGGTGTCCACGCCCGGCGGTGCCGCCGAAAGTGCAGGATCACCCGCACCCACGAGCACGACGGGCCCCTGGGCGTTTTGGCTGCCGGCCACCACGCGGGTGCTGATCCGGGCCTGACGGTCCAGCGTCAGCAATGCCGCGGCCGCCGTCAGCACCTTGTTGGTCGACGCCGGCACCAGCGGCATGTCGTCCGCCACCTGCCACAGCTCTTTTCCGGTGATGGCGTCGGTGATCCGGCCACCCAACCGGCCCAGGTTGGGGTCGGCCGCCACCGGGGCCAGCATGGCGGCCACGCCGGGTCCGCTGGGTAGCTCGGCGGTGTCGCTCGCCGGGATCATGCCCGGCTTCACCGCCGGTGCGTGCGGGGGCGGGATGGGGGCGTGCGCGCCGTTGGCGCCGTGTCCGGCGGTTGTGAAAAACGTTGCCGCCACCACGACGGCGGCGACAAACGCCAGCACGCCCAACCCGATGAGCACTGGGGTGGATTTTTGCCAGCGAGTACGGGCCATGACTCTCCTGACTGTCTGAACCCATTCTGCCGAATCGGCGCCGATGCGCTCGACTAGGGTGTAGCAGAGCAAATTTGGCCTGCCCAAACAGACGCCTTCCTCACAGATAAGGAGCCGACCCGGTGGAATTCGACGTGACCATCGAGATTCAAAAGGGCCAGCGGAACAAGTACGAGGTCGACCACGAGACTGGACGGCTACGTCTGGACCGCTACCTGTACACCGCGATGGCCTACCCCGCCGACTACGGCTTCATCGAGGACACCCTGGGCGAGGACGGCGACCCGCTGGACGCCATGGTGCTGTTGCCGCAATCGGTGTTTCCCGGCGTGATCGTGGAGGCCCGTCCGGTGGGCATGTTCCGGATGACCGACGAAAAGGGCGGCGACGACAAGGTTTTGTGCGTGCCGGCCGGTGATCACCGCTGGGACCACATCCAGGACATCGGGGATGTTCCGGAGTTCGAGCTGGACGTGATCAAGCACTTCTTCGTGCACTACAAGGACCTGGAGCCGGGCAAGTTCGTCAAGGCCGCGGACTGGGTTGGCCGTGAAGATGCCGAGGCGGAGATCCAGCGTTCGGTCGAGCGATTCAAGGCCCAAGGGCACTAACGCGCATCGGCGCGCATTAGGAGCGCGTTGATGCTTTCGGCGTAACCGCGCCCGCGCCGTCGCGGGATTCTCGGTGGCATCCTGGCGATGTGACCCCGGTGCTGCATTTCGCCGCGAATTTCTGGTGGCTGGTCTTTCCGCTGGGCGGCGCGATCGGCGGCGGGCTGCGGGCCATCGCCGCAGCCAACGAGCGTCGCGCCGAGCGCCGGATGGAGCGGTACCGGTTGAAGCAGCAGACCAAGATCGCGGTGGCCGAGGCGACCGGGCGGGGACGGACCAACGAGGAAAACGACCGCCGAGAACTCACCAAGCTTGTTGCCGCGCACGACCGTACCGACGCCCGATGGTTCGACTATGAAGTCGACATCGCGAAGCTGCTGGACTTCCCGATGATGACCAACATGCGCGACCCCCTCACCATCGCGTTCCACAAGGCGAAGCGGCGTGCCGACCTGCTGCGCCCAGAACCGCCCGACGCCCTGGTGGGCAACCGGGATGCGCTGCTGGACTACCGCGATGCCGTCCACGAGTACCTCAGTGCGTTCGAGATCGCCGAGGCCGAAGCCACCCGCCGGCGGCGCAGCGACTTCTCGGCGGACGACCAGCAGCGGCTGGCGCGCGCCCAGAACCTGCTCCATCTGGCGCGCGACGATGCGGCGACGCGTGAGGAACGCCAGAACGCCTACGCGCGGGCGACCAAAGAGCTCGACGGCCTGATCGTGCTTCCCGCACCCACCCTGGCGGCCATCGAACGGCGCATCGCCGGGCAGATCGAGGCCTAGCGACGTCCCGTCAGGCCTCAGCGCGGGCGTCGCGGCGGTTGCGCAGGATGCTCCAGCCCAGCGCCGCCGCGATGAAGACCACACCCACCGAGGCGGTCACCGCCTCGGGGACCTCGAACCGCGGCTCGATGGAGCCCAGCATGATCACGGCCAGCGCACCGATCGCCCAGTGCGCGCCGTGTTCGAGGTACACGTAGCGGCCCAACGCTTCCTGGCGGACCAGGTAGATGGTGATCGACCGGACGAACATCGAGCCCACCAGTCCCAGACCCAGCGCGATGACGACGGGGTCCGAGGTGATGGCGAACGCGCCGGTGACGCCGTCGAATGAGAAGGCGGCGTCCAGGACTTCCAGGTAGAGGAACAGCGTCAGGCCGGCCCAGCCGGTCGCCGCACCGGCCGTGCCGGTATCGGTGTCTGGCCTAAACGCCCGGCTCAACCCGTTGACCACCAGGTAGGTCACCATGCCCAGCAGCCCGGCGGTCATGACCGTCGCCGCCTCGTCGCCGGAATGCGTCAACCGCGTGCCCACCAGCACCAGCACCAGACCGGTCACCACCAGAGACACCTGCCCCAACCGGCCGATGCGTGCGAACGGGATCTCAATCCACTTGAGCCACTTGATATCCCGGTCATGGAAGACGAAATCCAGGAAAAGCATCAAGAGGAAGATTCCACCGAACGCCGCGATCTGCGGGTGGGCCGCGATGACGAGCTTTTCGTAGCTGGCCGAGCCGTCCGGAAACTCCAGCGCGCCGTGCGGCGGTGGATGCAGCGCCAACTCCATCGCGCGCACCGGGTCGAGTCCCGCGGTCGCCCACACGATGAGCAGCGGGAAGAGCAGCCGCATGCCGAACACGGCGACGAGGATCCCGATCGTCAGGAACATCCGCTGCCAGAAGCGGGTCATCCGTTTCAGGATCGAGGCGTTGATGATGGCGTTGTCGAACGACAACGACACCTCGAGGGCGGCGAGCACCAGCAGCAGATAAAGAGCTTTGAAGCCGCCGTAGGCATATCCGAGGCCGAGGGCCGCCGCGGTGACCAACAGCGAGATCCCGAAGGTGCGCAAAGCGGACATGGATCCTTTCCGACAGCCGCCCACACTAGCGAACCGGATCGTCGCGGCGAGCGATCGCTGCGGGCCGCATAGAATTTTCAAATTGTGGCGATAGATCGGGGCAGTCGGCCGAAAGCGCCGCCGCCCCGATGACCGAGATCAGTGCCTCGCAGGGGCCGGTGGCGCGCGGCAGCATGGCCCGAGTCGGCACCGCCACCGCAGTGACGGCGCTGTGCGGTTACGCGGTGATCTATCTGGCCGCTCGCGACCTGGCGCCGAGCGGCTTTTCGATATTCGGGGTGTTCTGGGGGGCTTTCGGGCTGGTCACCGGCGCGGCCAACGGCCTGCTGCAGGAAACCACCCGGGAAGTCCGCTCGACGCCTTATATCAGCGACCTGGCCGCGCTGCCGGTGCCCGGCGAGCCCCGTACCCATCCGATGCGGGTCGCCATGCTGGTCGGGGTGGCAGCGGCCGTCCTGATCGCGGGCAGCTCGCCGCTGTGGAGCGGGCGGGTGTTCGTCGAGGCGCGGCTGCTGTCGGTGGCACTGCTGTCCGTCGGGTTGGCCGGGTTCTGTGTGCACGCCACCCTGCTGGGCATGCTGGCCGGCACCAACCAGTGGACCCGCTACGGCGCGCTGATGGTGACCGACGCCGTTATCCGGGTGTTGGTGGCCGCGGCCACCGTGGCGCTCGGCTGGCGCCTGGTCGGTTTCTTGTGGGCGACGGTGGCGGGCGCGGTCGCGTGGCTGATCTTGCTGGTGGCCTCCCCGGCGACCAGGGCCACCGCGCGCCTGCTGACCCCGGGCGGCACCGCGACCTTCCTACGGGGCGCGGCGCATTCGATCACCGCGGCCGGCGCCAGCGCCATCCTGGTGATGGGATTTCCGGTGCTGCTGAAGCTGACCAGCGCCGAGCTCGGCGCGCAGGGCGGGGTGATCATCCTGGCCGTCACGCTGACCCGCGCGCCACTGCTGGTGCCGCTGACGGCCATGCAGGGCAACCTGATTGCGCATTTCGTCGACGAGCGCAGCGATCGGGTTCGCGCCCTGCTCGCCCCGGCCGGGATCGTCGGGGCGGTCGGCGCGGTCGGGGTACTGGCCGCGGGCGTGGTGGGCCCGTGGCTGTTGCGAGTTGCCTTCGGGCCGCAGTACCACGCCAGCAGCGCCCTGCTGGCGTGGCTGACCGCGGCCGCGGTGGCGATCGCCATGCTGACGCTGACCGGAGCGGCGGCGGTGGCCGCGGCGCTGCACCGGGCCTATTCGCTGGGCTGGGTGAGCGCCACAGTCGCGTCCGGATTGCTGCTGTTGCTGCCGCTGTCCCTGCAGACCCGAACCGTGGTCGGGTTGCTGTGCGGCCCGGTGGTGGGGATCGGGGTCCATCTGGTGGCGCTGTCGCGCGCCGCGCGCTCTACCGGCTGATCTGGCCTGCACCGGCGTGTACCTTGTGGGCTTAGATGGGTACTGAAACGCATTATTCGGTCGTCTGGGTCGTCATTCCCGCCTTCAACGAAGCAGCTGTCATCGGCGAGGTGGTCGCCGATGTGCGCTCGGTATTCGACCATGTCGTCTGCGTGGACGACGGCAGCTCCGACGACACCGGTGAGATCGCCCGGCGGGCCGGGGCTCACCTGGTGCGGCATCCGATCAACCTCGGCCAGGGTGCGGCCATCCAGACCGGCGTCGAGTACGCCCGCAGGCAGCCGGGGGCCCAGATCTTCGCCACGTTCGACGCCGACGGCCAGCACCGCGTCAAAGACCTGGCGACCATGGTCGATCGGTTGCGCGCCGGTGACGTCGACGTCGTCATCGGCACCCGATTCGGCACGCAGCAGCAGGGTGCGCGGCCGCCGCTGGTGAAACGGATCGTGTTGCAGACCGCCGCGCGGTTGAGCCGGCGCGGCCGCCGGCTTGGCCTGACCGACACCAACAATGGGCTTCGGGTATTCAATAAGAAGGTCGCCGACGGGTTGAACATCACCATGAGCGGCATGAGCCACGCCAACGAATTCATCATGCTGATCGACGAAAACCATTGGCGCGTCGCCGAAGAACCGATCGAAGTGCTCTACACCGAGTACTCCAGGTCGAAGGGACAACCCCTGCTCAACGGTGTCAACATCATTTTCGACGGGTTCCTGCGAGGGAGGATTCCGAGATGAAAAAGGTTGGAAGATGAACTGGATTCAGGTGCTGCTGATCGGATCGATCGTCGCGCTGCTGTTCTATCTGCTGCGCTCGCGCCGCAACGCACGCTCCCGGGCCTGGGTCAAGGTCGGCTACGTGGTGTTCGTGCTGGGCGGCATCTATGCGGTGCTGCGCCCCGATGACACCACGGTGGTGGCGCAGTGGTTCGGGGTGCGTCGCGGCACCGACCTGATGCTCTACGCCCTGATCATGGCGTTCTGCTTCACCACGCTCAGCACGTACATGCGGTTCAAGGACTTGGAGCTGCGCTACGCGCGGCTGGCCCGGGCGGTGGCGATGGAATCCGCCCAGGCACCCGAAACCGGCTAGGCCCTCGACGCCTGGCGGAAGTATTCCACCGTCCGGGCCACCCCATCGGAGAGCTCGACCTTCGGCTTCCACCCCAAAACCGTTGCAGCCAAACCAATGTCGAGGCAGGACCGCTTGAGGTCGCCGAGACGCGGCGGCGCGAACTCCGGGTCGTCGGCCGCCCCGATGGCGGCCGCCACCGCCGAATGCAGTTGGCGGTCCGAGGTTTCGATACCGGTGCCGACGTTGAAGCGCTGCCCGCCGCCGGCGTCCCCGGATGCCTTGACGAAGGCGTCCACGACGTCGTCGACGAAGACGTAGTCGCGGGTGTTGCTGCCGTCGCCGAAAACCTTGGTGGGCTTACCCGATAGCAGCGCCTGGGCGAAGATCGCCACCACGCCGGCTTCACCGTGCGGGTCCTGGCGCGGGCCGTAGACATTGGCCGGGGCGATGTGCGAGCAGTCCAGGCCGTACAGGTGGCGGAAGGTGTTCAGGTAGATCTCGCCCGCCACCTTGCCCGCCGCATACGGCGATGCGGGGTCGGTGGGCACGGTCTCTGCAGTGGGGTACCGCGGTGGGGTGCCGTAGATGGATCCGCCCGAGGAGGTGTGCACGATCTTGCGGACCTGCGCCCGGCGTGCGGCCTCGGCCAGCCGCACCGTGCCGATGACGTTGACCGAGGCGTCGAACTGCGGGTCGGCCACCGAGTGCCGCACGTCGATCTGCGCCGCCAGGTGAAACACCACCTCCGGCCGGTGCTCTTCGAGAATGGCCTCCAGGTCGGCGGTCACGATGTCCGCCTCGACGAAGACGTGTGCCGGGTTGTCGGCCAGATGCTCGAGGTTCCTCGCGCGGCCGGAGGCGAAGTTGTCCAGGCCCACCACCGCATGGCCGTCGGCTAACAGACGGTCGACTAGCGTCGAGCCGATGAATCCGGCTGCTCCGGTAACCAGTGCACGCACCGGCCCACCATACATAGCGGCCGTGGCCGTCGCGCTCATCGCGGTGCAGCTGGCGGTGCGCGCGGTGCTGGCGTTCGGTGGCTACTTCTACTGGGACGACCTGATCCTCATCGGCAAGGCCGGCACCCACAACCTGCTGGCGCCGTCGTACCTGTTCGACGACCACGACGGACATGTCATGCCCGGGGCATTTCTGGTCGCGGGCACCATCATCCGGTTGGCGCCACTGGACTGGACCTGGCCGGCGGTCAGCCTGCTGGTGCTGCAACTGCTGGCGTCGCTCGCGCTGTTGCGCGCGCTGTACGTCATCCTGGGCTGGCGGCCGGTGCTGCTGATCCCGTTGACGTTCGCGTTGTTCACGCCGTTGGCCGTGCCCGGATTCGCGTGGTGGGCCGCGGCGCTGAACTCGCTGCCGATGCTGGCCGCGCTGGCCTGGGTGTGCGGCGACGCCATCTTGTTGGTGCGCACGGGCAAACATCGCTACGCGGTGACCGGGGTGCTGGTCTACTTTGGCGGGCTGCTGTTCTTCGAGAAGGCCGCGGTGATTCCGTTCGTCGCGTTCGCGGTGGCCGCGCTGCTCTGCCACGTGACCGGCGATCGAAGTGTGGGATCGGCACTGGCGACGGTGTGGCGGGCCGGGCTGCGCTTGTGGATCGCCGCCCTGGCACTCACCGCCGCCTGGATTGCGCTGTATCTGGCCGTGGTCAATCAGCAGCGCTGGAGTTCCGACCTGGCGATGACGGGTCAGCTGCTGGTGCGCTCCGTCACCCACGGCATCGTGCCGGGGCTGGCCGGCGGGCCGTGGCACTGGGACCGGTGGGCGCCGGCCTCGCCGTGGGCAACGCCCCCGCCGTCGGTGATGGCGTTGGGCTGGCTGGTGCTGGCCGCGGCGTTGGCGGTGTCGCTGGTTCGCAAGGAGCGCATCGGGCCGGTGTGGTTGACCGCCGTCGGCTATGCCGTGGCCTGTCAGGTGCCGATCTATCTGATGCGCTCGTCCAAGCAGACCGCGCTGGAGCTCGCGCAGACGCTGCGCTACCTGCCGGATCTGGTGGTGGTGCTGGCGCTGCTGGCCGCGGTGGCATTGAGCGCCCCCAACCGGCAGGCGGGACCGCACTGGCTCGACGCTTCGGCGAAACGCACCGCGGTGACCGTGGGGGTGGCCACGCTGTTCGCGGTCAGCAGCCTGTACTCGACGGCGACGTTCCTGACCAGCTGGCGCGACAACCCCGCCCAGCCCTACCTGCAGAACGCCCGGGCTTCGCTGGCCGCCGCCCACGCGGCCTCGGACGCGCCGCTGCTGGATCAGGAGGTCGATCCGTTCGTGCTGCAGCGGGTCGCCGCACCGGAGAATCTGGCCGGCCACCTGTTCGCCCTGCTCCGGGACAGACCCGAATTCGCGCCTGCGACAACGCAATTGCGTATGATCGACAGTTCGGGCCGGCTGATCAACGCGCGGGTGACCTGGGTTCGGACCATCGCGCCCGGGCCGATGCCGCGGTGCGGCTATTTCGCCCAGCCGGACAAACCGGCGCGCCTGCTCCTCGACGGCCCGCTGCTACCCGCCGACTGGACGGTCGAACTGAACTACCTGGCCAACAGCGACGGCTCGATGACGTTGTCGATGACGCAAGGACCCGACGTCAAGGTGCCGGTGCATCCAGGACTCAACCGGGTCTTCGCCCGGCTGCCGGGTGCCGGGGACGCAATCACGGTGCGGGCCAACACCGCCGCGCTGGCGTTATGCATCGCGTCGGGCCCGGTGGGCTTTTTGACCCCGGCCTGAACGCGCCCGCTGACAAGATGGAGCCGCCTGGGGGAATCGAACCCCCGACCTATTCATATATTCGTCCATCCGCGCGCGTCCATAAATGTCCGCAAATGTGTTGTCGCCCAATTTGGTTCGACTTATCACGTGTATAGACGTCCCCGTGAATCTAGGTCCATCCGCGGGCGTTTGTATCAGGAAAGTGATGACCATTCGCCGCGGCCTCCGCCCGTTGACGCCGTTCGGCGGACAAGTTCCGGTCCTTCGGGCTATAAACAACCGTCCCCTTAATCCGGGAAGGACACCCCACGCAATGACCGCTGGTTTCGGCCTCAATGTTCCTGTGCCACGTGATGCGACCCGTGTCGGCGAATGGTTACCTGGCAATGACGGGCGCCTGGTGCAGGTGTTCGACGGCACCAGCCGCACCGCGGCCGGCTGCAGCGTCGACATCGTCGGCCAGCAATGCGCCGACGGGATGGTGGCTCACCGGTGGCTGACGGTGGCGCCGCTCGACGACCTGTCCGAGAGCGCCGGTTTCGATGCGGCGGCCGCGCGGCGGCACGCCCCCAGCCTGCACAACATCGCCGAGATCGAGAGCATCACGGACCCGGAGTTGGCCGCGGAAGGCTTCGTGTTCGCCGATGCGCTCCAGGCCGCCGCCGACGAGCTTGACCTCTGGTCGCGCCCGTGAGCACTGCTAACCTCATTCTGACGTATGACCAAGCGCTCGACGCCATCTACAACGACGGCGTCGAGGACTGGGACCAGCTCACAAAGAATCTGCCACGGAACCACTTGCCGGGCGTCTTGGTCGAAGTGGCCTGGTCCCTTAACCGCGATGACCTTGCCCGCGCCCTGACAGACGCGTGGGTGATGTGCGAGTTCCCCGAAGAAGCCCTCGAACGAGAGCAGTGGGTGGACTGGTTCCGGGAAGTCGGCTACATCGAGAACGGCGAACCGGCTGAACCTCCCGCGCATGTCACCCTCTACCGCGGCGGTGTGGACCCCAATCGAATGGCGTGGACGTCAAACAGATTCGTGGCCGAGTGGTTTCGCGACCGATGGCCCAACGGCAAGCTCTGGACGACCACCGTCCATCCTGACCGTCTCCTTGCGCACTTCAACAAGGTACGGCTGGACGAGTCGGGCCAAAGCGAGGACGAATATGTCATCGATCCCGGCGAGATCGAGGCCAACGAGATCTGAGCAGTCGCGCCGGATGACGATTTCACGGCGGCACCAAACTGAGCGGAACCGGACCGCACAGGTCTACGTCGAAGAAAATTGGGTGCGCCCCTCGACTCTTCACGAGGGGCGCACCTCATCTAATCCTGGGGTGGCTCGTCCAGACGCTCGTTGATGGTGATAGTCGAATCCTTGACTGCGCGGATGCGGAACCGCATGTCCAGGACGTGCGTGATCTGCCGAAGCAGGTGAAAAGGGTCGATGCCGTTGTGGATTTGAATGTCTGCCGCTCTCACATGCGATAGGTCCGATGGGGGGCTTTGACCCCACTCCGACCTCGGCACAGCGATGATATGCACGTTATGCGGACCCGACTCACCGGCCCCGAAGTCGAGCCCGATGATTTGCCACTTCTCAGAGTCGATGCCGGTGAGCGAGTAGACGTTTTCGGTTCCGGTGATTTTCTGATCGAGTTGTGCGGTGCCACTCCAGTCGGGGAAGCCAACCTCAGCGGGGCCCCACTCGTACTCGTCCACTTTCATTGCAATCCTCTGGTCGTAGTCGCCGTGGCGCGGTCTTGCGCCCGGCGGCCAAAGCCTATCGCATGATGGTTGCTGTAGCCAACATCTTGGCGGCAGCTATACGCCATTTTAGCTGCAGTTATGATCCTGCTAGCTGGCTCTTATTTAGTTTGCTGACGGTCGTGGGGGATTAAGATTCCGTTCTTAGAACGGAAGCTTCGACCCACGGCCGTCGCACACGGGCGAGTCCTCGGAGCGACCCGGCTCTCGTTCTCTCAGAGCTGAAGGCAGCCACGACCGCGGGTCGATAGGGTGGGCGCCGTGAACACCACGCGCACCGACCGCCAGGAGATTCGCGACGTCGCCGACGCTCAGGACCCCAAGTGGCAACTCATGGCCGACCCCGATAAGCCGAAGGATTTGTTCAACCGGGGGATGCACCAGGTCGAGGTGTACTACGACGACAGCGACACCGCGACGCTCGCCACGCACAAGCGCGGGCACGCGCCGAATGCCACGGTGCCGGGAGTCGGTAAAGCTGTCGCTGCCGCTATCGGCTGGCTGCAATCGCAGAAGCCCGATCAAGTGTGAACAATTTCAGCGGCGCAGCGCGCTTCATCCGGCGGAGGTATGCCGAAAATCTGCTGGCTGCCGCAGGATTCGTCTGCCGCGACGACGGCACCTGGCGCCCCGCTGTCACACCCTGAGTCAACAGCCGTACCGCTTTTCCGCGGCCTGGCGGCTAATGCCCAACGCGGCGCCGATCATCGCCCACGAGTCGCCTGCATCCCGTGCCGCCGCGACCGCGGCCTCTAGTTCGGCGTGGCCGGCGTTGCTGGTTACGGCGGCACGGATACGCCGCCAATGCGTCGCGTCCCGCGCGTCGGCGGGTTTGATCTCCTCGGAATCCAGCCACTCATTGATCTCGTCGGCGGTCGGATCTACCACGCGAGCAGGATAACGCCACGGAACCAGCTCGCGATCGTCCGCGTCTGAACAATTAGGCGCCCCGTTCGCTCTCCCTCGGGGCGCCCCTCATGCGGACACGCCTGGGCGTACCGGTGGTGTACGGCGTCCGGCCCGTGCTGAAATGCTCCTGCTATGAAGATCACCACCGCGCAGAAGCTTCTCAGGATCGAGGAGCAAATCACTGCGGCACAGAATGGTAACCCCGCCGACTTCGACACGTGGAGGGCCACCGCCGAGGTCGTGTTGCGGTTCGCGGTTGGCGATGGCGATCAGCTTGTCACCGATTTTCGTGATATCAACTACGGGCTTTCCGTGTGGACGGAGCGGACTCCACCAGGAGCATTCGCAGAGGCTCAACGAGATGGTGTTCGGGAAGGTATTGCCATCCTGAAGGCCGCAAAGACGAAGGTGGAAATCCTTGACGACCAGGAGACCACCGAGGAAAGGATGGGCGGCATCAGCGTAGAGCGATCGGAGATCTTCATAGTCCACGGCCGCGACGACGGCCAGAAAGAGGCAGTCGCCCGCCTGGTGCAAGGCCTCACCAAACGTGAACCTGTCATCCTCCATGAACAGGCCAGTGGTAGCGACACGGTCATCGAGAAACTCGAAAGAATCGGCGGCACCGCCGCTTTCGCGATCGTGATCGCCACCGGCGACGATGTCGGCCGATTGAAGGAAGCGGACCACGACCAGGATCGTCCGCGAGCCCGGCAGAACGTCATCCTCGAACTCGGTTATTTCTTCGGGCTTCTCGGGCGCCGAAGCGTTCTGCTCCTGTTCGAGCACGGTATTGACCGACCGACAGACACTGACGGCATCATGCGCATCGAACTCGACGCGGGCAGGGGGTGGCGGATCGGACTCGCCAACGAACTCGAAAACGCCGGGTTCGACGTCGACCGAACCGCGCTTCGCTGATCCTTGTCCGGGCAGTGGAGCATTCGCAAAACTGTGACGCTTATGAGGTGGAATGCAGTGCTGCGACAACTTGTCAAAGTTGCGATCACCGCAGGTTGGCGATTGCGAGCCGTGCGGATGGCTGCGCTTGCTGCGATCCTTGCGCTGGGGGCTGTACTCGTAAGCCGCTACCTCCATGTCCAGTCCAGCGTATTGGCGAACTGGTTTTCCGCCGTCGGCACGATCTTCGCCGCGTCAACAGCACTGCACATTGCCACCCGAGATCGACAACGACGCGACCAGGAAAGCGCGGAAAAAGCGCTAGCGCAGGCACGTCTCGTGCAGATTGATTGGTCGGCCGCAGGTGCTACCGGTAACCAACATCTCCGCGCCCGAGTCAACATTACGAATTTGAGCCGCGAAGCGGTCATGTTGGTCGTTTTGGTTGACGTTGAGGTCGCTACACGTGGCGCCGGAAAATTCCGGCTGGCTGATCCGATTCCAAAACGGGTTCTCCGCTACGTACCTCGGTTCGATCAGCCTGGCGGCATGGATGCCCACTTTCTTATCGGACTTAAGAACGAGACCGGCGAAACGTGGGTACCGCACATCACTGAACACAAGCCAATGCGCGTCGAGATCACGATTGAATGCATCGATGCCAACGCAATACGTTGGGTCTTGTCGAACGAGCACGATCCGAAGAGGCATCGACCAATCGAGGGTCCAGCATTGCACTCACGACTGTGGCGTCGTCACTCCTCTCGACGCGGCTAGTTACCCTGCGAAGTGTTGTCGACGGGCATACTTCCGGAACCTGTTGCGACCGTGGTGATCTTGGCGTTGAACAGCAGGTCGTTCTCGATAAGCTGCGAGCTATGGCCGGTCAATGGCAGGGCCTCAGTGCCCGCACCACAACCGGCTTGATGGTGGTAAGCGTCTCCGCAGCCATATTTTTCCCAGACCGTGTTGGACCGATTCCGCCGCGCGGGAAGCGATCTCGACGCTAAATTTCTTCTCCTGAGCAATACAAAGGAGCGGGACTGAATGCGGTCAATCATTGCTGTCGTGAACGTTGTAATAGGCTACTCGACCATTGCCCTTGCCGCGCCGCCCACTGCCACGGCTGACGAATGCCCGACAGGCTTCTACTGGTCCAAAGCTCACGGTGTCTGCGTGGAGAGGCCAGACAATAACCCAGTTGGCGCGGTGGCACTGTGCGGAGACGGAAAGTATTCGCATAGTGAATCGCGCGGCGGTACATGCTCCGGAAATGGTGGCGTCAGTCAGTGGTGCCCTTGCGGTTCCGCTGGGACAGCAAGGTGGCTCAAAAGGGTTGAGGAATAAAGTGAGACATCTTCCCTGGGTAGTTTCGGTGGCATTGTTTTTGGCTGGATGTGGGTCTGACCAGCAGGCTTCGTTCTCGTCGCATCCAAACGTGCCTGCGGCGGCCTCGCCCACGGGGCCACTTCCGCCCGCTAACCTGGCGCAGCTTTGCGATGGACTGACATGGCCGCGGCCGATCCCGGCCGTCGTGGGAGTGGAAGTCGGCGATGCAATTTCACTTATCTGCTGGGATGACGTTAGGGCGATCGCGCCGGATGGTCACGACCCGCTGAACCATCCGAACGATGGGGACAAGGGCGTCGTATATCCGATCACCGATATTTCGCCGGTGCCGGGAACCATGGTTGGGCGCAAAGATGTGATCACGGCCCATGTTGTTCCCGAACCTCTACCCGCCGCTCAACCGGCTTTCTTCCCCTGTGGCTGGGTCACCAACGACGAGGCAGCCGGGCTTTTGGGCGGCTTGCCAACGACCGCATTACCGACCGGAGACGAGCCTGGCTCCGCTACTCCTTTTTGCTCCTACCACAATGACTCTCACTTGGTCACGTCCGAACTACAGCTGCCTCCCGACTTCCCTGTGGACGCGCGAACCGAGCAAGACATGGACGCCGCGAGCGGGCATATGAGCGAGTTGAGTGGCCTTCCCGGCCGAGCGACGTGCAGCGAGTCGGAGAACGAACAGCACAAGAAGTCGACAAGGTTGTTGGTACTTCTGAGCGGCAATCGGCTCTATCAGGCGATGGGCATTGAGGGCGCATCATGCGACACGCTCAAGCAATTCGCCCAAGCAGCAATTCCTCGCATCGGCAACATTAATTGACGCGGTACGCGATAGGCAGAACGAGGTCGTTGACGCGCGAGGTTTGCATGCAATCCACAGATTTGTCGCCGATGTATGGTGCCGCTATGTATGGCGACCGAATCGGACGACCGCCCTTCCAGCGATCGCCGTGCACTCGCGAATGACGTAGCACGCTTCGCTGCCACCGAAAGGGCGCTTGCAGGAACCTCAACATGACATCAAAATTCAGATGCTCCCCGGCCGTAACATGACCCGTGTAGGCGTCGGGTGAAGAAGTCTCGTTCGACCGGCAGAGGCGGCTTGAGGGATTGGGCAACATCCGACGTTGCCGGATAGTTCATCTATGCACATGTCACCACGGGCTGGAAGGCACAGGTCGTTGAGGACACGGGTCGCGGAGTTACTTCGTCCGAACGTTTCGATCGAGCATTCGCCCACCGATCGAACCGGCGTCACCAGCGCAGAGTTGGCGGGCGCGATCGCACTCGAAGAATACAAAGCGGCTCGCTCTGAGATCCAGGATCGCGTCAAGAACGAGTTCGTCCTCGTCACTGCAAGTGCGACGTTGACGGGTGCTGCGGCAACCCTGTTGGGTCAGTCCTCCACCCCGAAGCTCGCCCTATTCTGCGGACTCCCACTTCTGTCGTTTGTTCTGGCGTTCCTTCATTTCGCGCAGGAGTCGTCGATCGCGGTAGCGGCAGCGTACGTGAACCAACGGGTGGCTCCACGCCTGCGCTCGCTGAGTGGAGCAGTCTCTACCGACTTGGTTCTTACCTGGGAAGATTTCCGCGCGCAGCGGTTGTACCGGGGATCGGTCGTTCCGCGGTTCCTGGTAGCCATTGGGACAAGCACTCCGGCAATGCCGGGCATTATCTTGACCGTCGTCCTGACGTGTCTGCCATTGTGGAGAAGTTTTCGAGCCGAATTTCATGGGTTGGAATTGACGTTCTTAGGGATCGATTGGCTCTGCTTGCTGGCGCTGGGTGTCTTGATGCGTTGGAACAAAGCTCTGTTTGACGCCATCACCGAGAACCCTCAAGGTGAATAAAGGCTGCGACCACCTTCTTGGCCGTCCCTTGTTCGGACTGAATAGTCTCCAACCGGTGATCGGCTTAAGATCGCCGGATGGGATCGAACGGATTGCAGGTCGTTCTGGACCAGTTAGGTGCCATGGCGGGACGATGGCAGGGATTGAGCGCCCAACTCACGGCGACCACGCCACCGTCGCCAGGGCAACCATTTCAACCCACGACCGCCGCCGTCAGCAGCATTCACGCGATGATCACTACGGATGCGGCAACGTTCGCAACCCGGACTCAGGAGACTGCCACCCAAGTGACCAATGCCGCCGCAGGCTACGGCAACCAAGAGGCTACGTCCGCCGACGAAATGGCTGACGTACCAAAGGTGACCGTGGTTTAGATGGCCGCCACCACCCTCTCACAAATCCGAGCATGGAGCACCCAGCATCTAACCGACGCTGCCGGCTATTGGAGCAAGACGG
Source organism: Mycobacterium sp. 852002-40037_SCH5390672 (assembly GCF_001665875.1). Lineage (GTDB taxonomy): Bacteria > Actinomycetota > Actinomycetes > Mycobacteriales > Mycobacteriaceae > Mycobacterium. Next base: position 9,566 of record NZ_LZTA01000072.1, on the reverse strand, counting down.
CCGACCAATGGGACGATGCCTTTCTTCAGATGCGTAACCAGTCCCACTCCATCGCGTGGAAAGGCGCCGGGGGTGATGCGTTGCGGCAACGCACCACATCCGATCTATCCACCGTCAGTAGTAGAGCTGACCAGCTCCGGCAGGCAGCCGGGATAGCACGCAACGGCGCGAGCGACATCAGCGCAGCCCAGCGAAGTGTGTTGAACGCCGTCTCGGACGCCGAGAATGCGGGATTCGATGTCGGAGAAGACCTGTCAGTCTCTTACACCGACCATGGCGGCACACCGGCACAGCAGGCCGCTCTCCAAGCGCAAGCAGAAACGATGGCTAGTGAAATCTGGTCTCGCGCGAAACAACTCGACGGAACCGAAGTCAAGGTCGCGGGTCAACTCACCGCCGCCACGACCGGTCTGGGGAACGCCACTTTTGCACACAACGGCAAAGGCAGCGGTATCCGACTCGTGGACAACACCCAAGGCGGCGACTCTAACGGTGGCATTCCGCAACTGCCGCGTCACGATCCGCCCGCCGGCAGGTGGGACGGACCGCCGCCGCCCGGCTGGCATCCCGGCACCGGCTACTGGACGCTGGACCCAGATCACCCAGCGGACAGCCCTAACGGGTTGCCAGACCCCTCGCTGTATCAATCGGGTCCGCCCTGCGTGCGCCCGGATCTGCTGACCGGAGGATCGACCGGCGTGACGTCAATCGGTGGCGGATCGGACAATCCGCAGAAGGCGAAGGCCTGGGGAATAGATCTCCAGGGCACATCAAAGGTGCGGGTCAGTGGTACTGAATTCAACGGCATCACTAAGGCGGTTCAGATCAACGGCCGCTGGTATCAGGCGCAATGGCAGGAATACCAGTACGAACTCAACACCATTCCGGTCGTTCAAGGGGTCGGAGGACCGTTCGGCGATTTGACAATGCCAGACATGAGCCAAGCCCACACATGGAAGCCGGTCACCCTGGGACAACTCATGCAAACGTCTACCGTCTATCCCGAAGCGACCATCCACCTACCCGACCTCAACGGCGGCAGCATCGACATCAAGAACGGCTGGTGGGCCGGCGGCCTACCCTCCACGGGCATCCCAACACCTCCAGTGATGACCCGTGGCAACTAGGCGCACCATTGTCACCGCGGCGGCCGCTGCCGTGCTGGTCTTGGCCATAGCCGGGGTTTCGGTGTGGCTGTATCTGAGGCCAAGTCCGAACTCGGATTGCACCACCGTCAATGACATGCTCAAGTACTCGAGATCCGAGAGCGCGCGAATGCGCGATCTCATCCCCACCAGCATCGACGACCCGCAGAAACTAGTGGACGCGTACCAAACTCGCGAAACCCGCCTGCGACAGTACGCCGACCAGATCCACGATCCTGGTTTGCGTGAAAAGGCCTATGCTCTAGTGAATCTCGATGACAAGATGCTCGCCGTGTGGCACCAGACGATTCCGGGACAGTCACAGAACGGATCGGACGACAGCTCAGCAGCAAGTCAGAACTTCCAGCGCGCCTACACCGACTACGCCGCACAGAGCCAAAAAGCCGGCCAAGCACTGCAAGCGGCATGCCCCGCATGATGACCGCGATTCTCGCATTGGTCGCGATGGTGGCCTTGATGGCTCTGTTCACCATCTTTTTCTACTGCTATTGCCGCTGGATCCGAGACCGTCGAATCGACCTGTACACCGACCCAGAATGGACGTCGGTCACCGGACCGGCGTCACCGCGCCCCTTGATTTATCCCAACACCATCATGGGCGAACGTGGAGAATACGACGACGACCACGTCCGCTATCGACCGGAAGACTGAGCATCTCGCACCACTAGGACTCGGATCCATCGGGGTGCAAGTTGTGAACTTTCTGCGCCCACCGGGGGCCTCCCAGATATGGATCCGTGAATAAGATCGGTGCCCGTGATGAAAGAGGTGACCCACGGCAGCAAGGGCATTCCGCTGGAAAGTTACGAGTTGACCCGCGAGGATCATCGACGTCAGAAGCAGTGTGAGGACACCCATGAGGCTGTCGAGCGGATGTTCAAAGAGAACCCGCCCCCACCGCTGAGCGACCACCAAACGGCCCGCCTGCGTGAACTTCTACAACCCCAACCCGATTACGAGATCATGCGTTGGCGTGTTCGGCTCTACTGCGGCCACGTCGTCGAGACAAGTCGTCATTGCGAAAATGACAAGCCGACTAACCATGGCTCAGTGTCGATGCGCTGTCCGCAGTGCGCAATGGACCCGGCGCATATCGTGGCCTACGAACCCATAGGGCTTCGCGGGGAGCCGTCACAGCCGGTCAAGCAGCCCAAGCAGCCGTCAAAAGCCACACTGCAACGCCGGCTCAAGAAACTGGAGGCGGAAGCGGAAGAGCTGCGGCAGCAGCTGAGACGCTACGGTGCGTGACGCTGCCGACCGCTTGATCTAAACGATCCGCACCGTCCATCGCGCGGCCGTCGAGGTGGCCATCGCCCACTGGAGGCGCGGAAGATGACGAGCATGATTCAGCGCAGCCACGCTCGTCTCATATTTGTTGCCTTGGATTCCGCAGAAGCCGCCAGTGGCGGCTCAAATTCGCTACAGGAATTTTCACAGTTTTCTATCTGCGTACCCGCGGCAGCCGTCTATTGTTGCTTTTGGAGAACACTTCAGGGGGTCTACTGTGAGTTCACCGTTTGGCGACACGCCGCTCTACCCCGACCCCGGTCGATATCGCGTCACGCTAGAGCAACTTGACCACATCGCAGGGTTTAACCAGCGTCGAAAAGATCTGCTTAAACATCTGGATGTCTTCACTACGGCCGTCAGGCGGGTGGTGCCCATATGCGCAATGTGGATATCGGGCAGTTTCCTTACCGATAAAGCGGCTCCGGGCGACGTTGACGTAGTCTTGTTGTTGGACGAGGATCAGTTAATTCAGCTCACTGACTTAGGGGCGAGGAGGCTGGTAACTCCCCTTGGGCTGCGGTCCCTCGTAGGAACGCTTGGTTTGGAGCTTGACGTGTACATCCTGGCCTGGCGGGCGCGGCCAGACACGGCTCCCGGACCAGCTGATGAGGGGTATTTGCACGCACGCGGATACTGGGACGACTTCTGGGCCAGGCAGAGGACCGTCGCAAAGGGTGCCGCGCCCACCAGAGCTTGTGCGCTACCGCGAAGGGGATATGTGGAGGTGATCCTCGATGACTACTCGTGAACCGGGTGACGAGCAGCTAGAACCGGAAGACGAGCAGCTAGCTAAGTTGCTCTCCGAGTTGTCTGTGGCCTCGAGTGCGGAGTACCCCGACTGGAAAGATGGTTCTGACCTGTCGCGTCTGCACATCGAGGCGTTCGCTCGCAGCCGATCCGCCCCGTTGGCCTATCGGGTTCGGGTGCTACGCCCTACCACAGCACTCTCGACGTTGCGCGACGCTACAACTCAGATTAAAGACATCGCCGTCGAGTTAGCGAACAGGTCTCCACTCGTTAGTCGAGCACGAGCTGCCCGACTGAGGAAGATGTAACGTCACTACCCGCGGCTAGCTGCAGGCGGTGGGCTTCCAGGGTCGCGTGGAACCTGTGGTGCGGCGGTGCCGCACGTCACTTCTCAGCGCCTCATTCCCGCACCCGGATCAATGCCGGGCGGGTCAGATGAGTCACTACTCACTAATCCCTATAAGCATGCCAGCGAGCAAGTAACTACCCTTTGTGCGTGCCCAGGCAGCTAAGCTGCGCTGCGATGATCACTGCCGCCATCCTCCGTACCGCCCGCGCTCGATTAGCGCCGTCAACGGAATGACCAACGCCGGGCGGCCCAACGTGGATGCGCGCATCAACGATGCGGAGAACCGATTGCGGCAGGCGGAAGCGGAGCGCTCTGGTGGTCATTGATTAACGACCTGGGCTTCGCGTTCCGCGAACAGCCCTTGCTGCTCTTGCCGCTGACCTCGTGTTGATGGTCCGGGAAACCGGTTAGTACCAAGCACTGCGTCGGTCGTCCATCACGCGGGCTGCGGTCCACCGCTTGCCGTCTGGTGGGCTGAGTCTGAGGACACCAGGTCGAATGACGACGGGGGTGCCGTAGCCTGGGAAATTCCATATTGACTCGGCCGGTTCGACGACCTGCCACTGCTTATCGGGTTGCGCAATCAGTTGTGGATTCGCAGCACGGGCGTCCCAGCAAGTCACTATCGCTTTGGTCAACTCTCCGACCAGGGTGGCAACCGACTCACATAGGCCCTCGAGAACATCCTCACTGGCCGACATGATGAAGGCGTCGTAGAACGGTGTCTTCGGCGGGCGCGCACCGAAGACCAGTGACTGCAGTTCGCTCCACCGTGGCTGTCTGTAGAACAGCCGGGCTAGCCGGTTGGCGGTGGTCATGGCGATAATTTTCTTGCCGCCAGCGCGATGGGTCATGCCATTTCGGGTGTCGCGCATCCAGGGAAGCCAGTCGTCAGGTCCGAATGTATGCCAATTCAACACCGGGTCCATGAGAGCATCCTGCGCCGCCCGTCCGGGCGTGCCCAGCGGTTGCAGCCGGATCTTCGTTGATTGCTTGGTGACGCCTTCGGCAAGATCCTCCACGTCACCCCAGTCGACTCTGACGACCTCCATACCAAAGCCGCCGACGACGATCATCGTTGCGGACAACCGGTCGAGCGCCTGGCCGAGGTGGTAGAAGCAGGATTCAGCGGACTGCGTGATGTTGAGGTGCCGGCGCCTCCCCTGGGCGTCCAGCGGGAACGGAATCCGGCCTTCGCTGTGCGCCTTCTTCGCCGCTTCGGTGTCCGCAACGGTCATTTGGCGGTGATTTCGAGCCCCGAACGATGCCGAGATCAACGCCTCCGAGACTCCGTGGACTGATTGAATCAGGTAGTCGGACAACAGCGTCCGCATCTTCCAGTTGGCAAGGTAGCCGGACCACCAACTAAATCCGCCGGCCTGGTCGTCCAGCTCACCGACAAGCTGGACGAAAAATGAGTCGAGCGGGTCCGTCGCCACAGAGACGCGCCGCTCGTAATCCTCAGCATCGGCTGGAAGCACGCCGCGATGCTACGGGCATCGACGCGATGCCGTCGAACGAATTTCTGGCCCTCGCACCGCGAGCACGGCGAAGCGGGATAGGCGTCAATGGATTCCGTAGTAGGCGCGAACCAAATCGCCCACTAACTTGCCGCCCTCCCTGACGGCTTCCTCTCCCACCATCTTCAAGCTCCCAAGCGCCGCCTTGCCGAGGAACTGCCGGACGCGACTCCCCGGCTGCCCCGGCGGGGTTTCCCGGTCGGCCTCATAACCCTTGATCGCATCTTCGAGTTCGGCAATTTCGTTGGGCTCCAGTCCCGCATCGGCCACAGCTCGGACCAAGCCATCGAGATCACCATCATGGACACCAGCAAGCTGAACACCATTCGAGCTATCGACGGCCACAGCATTTCCATGGCCATAGATATAGGTGACGACGTTATTAACCATTGCCGGATCGGCGGGCGCCGCTCCTGGCTCCCCGGCGTCTGGCAGGGCCTTCTCAACGTCCAATGCCTTGGGACCTGGGCCATGACGACGGTGCCCGGAGTCGATGAAGTGGACCAGCACGACGACTGCAACCGCGGCCACCGACCGCGCGCACCTACCCGGCTAACCACGCCGCGCCCGACGCCCTCCCCGCCCTCGCAACCGCGCCGTCCCACCCCGGCAAACCATCTGTCATTACACTAATCCGATTTTTTGTAACGGCTCAGGCGCGCCGACCCGCGTAACCCCTCTCGCGCGCCAATGGCCGGAAACTTCCATAGGTCAGGTCCGGTAATCGTTACCTGTTTGACGTGCGGAAATAGGCGGGCTTGGGTGCGCACTGGAACGTATCCGGCTGCTTCAAGTCGGGCGTGAGTGCGGGCGACACGGAGCATGCCGCCGCGCTTGCGCACCGCCAGCAAACATTTCTGTGCGGAGAAGGCGAACGGTCTGATGTGCTGCGTTCAGCTACTGCCGTCGATCTTTCGGTCCAGCTCGGCAATCGCGTGGTCGATGCCTCCGGCCGCGATCAATCGGGTCCTGGCGGCCTCGGCGGCGATGGCGGCGAGCACGCCACGCCACCGGGGTCCGAGGTCTTCGCCGACGAGTAGAGATGACGCTTTGGCAAGCGCGTGGTGGCCGACGGCCCAGACAAACTCGTCGTCCTTGCCGATTGAGTCGAGGAAACAGCGGATGAATCCGCAGGCGATCCGGTTCGCCTCCTTGGTCTCCTCGGGGGTGTAGCGGTCGTGGGGTTGGCCGCCTGTCTCGTGCACGGCGAAGGAATCTTGCATAATCACGCGCCTTTCGGATCGGGCGCCGCGGCCAGCTTGAAGTCCTCGGCCCAAGATAGTCGGGGATCGTAAGCCTCTTCGTCGTTGTCCTGGAGGACGATGCCGGGGTTCTTCCGGAGCGCGATCTGCCGGTTCCGCTCTGCTTCATCTACATGCGATGTGACACCGGCCTTCGATTCGCTGGCTGGGGTGATCCCGAGTTCCGATTCGGTGCGCCGCAATTCGGTTGCCAAATGCCGGATTTCAGTGAGGGCGTGGTGAGCGCGCTTCCGGCCGTGACTGCCCTCAATCATGTACCCATCGACGCGGACCTGAGCCAGAGATGCAGCGAGCATGTCCGTCATTTCACAGTATCGCTGCACTGTCTGCCAATGACGTTGTGGCACAATCCAATGCAGCGACCAAATCCTGGTCCAGGCCCCCTTGCCGGCGTCAGCCAGGCCCGGCGGTGGTTCGGGCACAAGCCGCGGTTCCGGTGGGACCGTAGGCAGCGCCCGAATACGATGTGCGGGTCGATGTCCCATGGCGTTACCCCCTGTCGTTTTCTCACGTTTGTTCGGTCTGTGCCCTACCTAGGCCTCCGGGGAGCGACCGGACGAGGGATAGGCAGCTCCCCGGAGGCACTTAGTTACCCTCTCGCGCAGGGCCCTTCCTTGACCTTTGGCGAGCGAGGCGGCGGCTCCCGTACCCAGGGAGTCGCGCGCCTCCGCTGCGGGTACGAGAGTGCCAGTCCGACGCGGCTCCGGCGAAGATCAGACCATTGCCGCGCTCGGAGATTTGGGGATGTGCTGTCATCTGCTCGGTGGAATTTAGGTGTTGTTTCGTGCTTTTCGTGCGGTGACCGCTATCCACGGCGTCCGTACCCGTTGGGCGCGGCTTCGGTCGCGAACCTGCGGCCGCCAGTTCACACCAGGGCGAGAGGATGCCCACGAGGTGTACGGCCGGTCGGCGTGGGCGCGTTCAGCTATGACACGAAGAATATGGCGGTAGGTGTCACCCTCGCGCTTCTTCCGTTCCAAAATTTCCAGCGCCCGCTGAGGGTCGCGGATGGGCTGCCGCGCCAGCTCCAGCTGCTTCTGGCGCACTGTCGGGGGTACGGGGGCGTACGGCAGTGCCCGCAGCTCGGCCAACTTCTGGTCCGCCTCGGCGCCGGGATCGGACGGCCCGCTACGCAGCTCGGCCAGCATCTCCCGGTCGATGGCCTCACGCTCGGCCAAAAGACGATTACCTTCTGAGTTCAGCCAGTCAATCCGCGATGCCTCCTCCGGCGTAAATCCCCGAGACTCAAAGTTTTTGGCTCGGGCGATCGCCATCATCTCGGCATGCACCCGCGCGCTCACCTCAGTCAATTGCCGCCATCGGTCAACCCGTTCATGTCGATCACTCATGCCGGTGCCCCAAACTTCGTACGCTGCATAAAAAACTCTCCCGATAACGCGAGCTCGGTGGTAGCCGCGGCCATCACCGACTCAGCCCGCTCCACAGGCGTGGTGCAGCTGGGGCAGAAAGTCTCGGCGATGACGCCTTCGCGGAGCACACTGATCCACCCATCGGCGTGGGCGCTGTGCGGATTCCGAAGCCTCTTGCCACACCGGTGGCACCTTTGAACTTTGTTGGCCATCTCACTCACTCCATTCCAAACTCGTGAACGCCCCATCTCCGCTCCTACGTGGCTAGGCGTCGTCGACGCGCTCGACGACGCCTAGCTCTAAGTAACTCGCCGCTTGTTGCGCCGAAAGCCAGGGTATTTCGGGGCCGCCGGCACTGTGGTACCGCAGCTCGCCATCTTGGCCTCTGACTATGACCAGAGCCGCGGAATCGCTGACTCGATAGGACATTTCACGAAACCGCCTTCCTGTGATAGTTCTCGATCTCCGACAGCGGCACGAGCCAACGGTCTCCGACTTTGCGGCCACGCATCGTGCCGAGCCGCAGATACTTTCGGACAGTGTCCTGTTCGACGCCGATCAATTTCGCCACCGTCTTCGGATCGAATTCATTCCGAAAGATTAACGCGCGCAGAGTTTCTACATCCAAATTCGTCACGTGCGGCGCGACACCGGGTGCCAGGGCCGTATGCAGATCCACGAGCCGCGCGCTGATCACCCGACTACGCCCACCCAATTCGGTATCTACAAACGCGAGCACACCGCAGAGTTCAGCGACGACCTCGGGGCTAAGCACCGTGACGCCAGGCAGGTGCCGTACTCCTGTCGGCGTCATACGGCGGCTTCCGCCGCGTCCCGGAGCGCCCAGCGCAAGTTCTCCAGCCGACAGTTGTCGAAGTTGCCGTCGATGTGCTGCGCGTAATGGTCAGGCGTGGGTGCTGGGCTGCGAAATGTTGCCAAAACCACCGCGGCCAAATCGAAGTGCTGAGGAGTGTTGCTGCGATACAACTTGATGCGCCACCTGTCGCTCTCGCGTCGGCGCATTGGGACCAGGATGCCGCCGGGCACAATGCGCGTCCGCTCCACGCCGTTGGGGCAGGCGCGCACTTGCCGCGGCAGGCCCCGGTGCCGCCCAAGGTTGCTGATTTCGTAGTGCGACTCGTAGCCGCAGACCGGCAACCAGACCTCGGTATCGTCCGCGGCCATGGACAGGAAGGTCATGCTGCTCGCCGCCTGCGCCATCGTTGGTTGGGCGATAACCACTCGTGCACGCGGCCCCCAACAACGCCGTGGACGGCGCCCTCGGGCAACGTGGCGGCCCAGTCCGAGCATGCCTGGAAGACCGGGCACGACAAGCACAATGCGATGGCGCGCTCGGTCATGCCGGGATCGTCAGGGGCAGACCATAGCTCGGGGTCGCCGACGCACAACCCGGCGCTCAAATCCGGCTGGGCTTGTACATCCGCCATCAGATCGGCGGCGGTGGTCATGAGGTGGTCTCCCTGGCCACCAATGGTTCGGAGAAGTCGCGACCGCGGCTGGGGTCGGGTGGTGAGGAATTCGAGTTCTGCAAATTTCTCACCACATTGTGTTGACCACTCCGCGCGGCGTCGGCCACGCGGGACACACAAGGGACCCTTCTGACCCTTCCGTCGGGGAGGCTGCACCAAGTCCCGGCCGGGGCCGAGCAGTGCATGCACGGGATGTCGAGCGCATCGGTCTGGATGTAGGCCTCCCAGATCGCTACCGGCCGCCTCATCGGGGCACCCCCCATCCTGCGTGCCCGACCCCGTGCCCCTCCTTTAAAGGAGGGGGGCACGGGGGCACGGGAGCTTGAGCTGGGGTTTTGGTGAGGGCACGGCGCGTGCCCCCCTCCTTTAAAG
>NZ_LZTA01000071.1 GCF_001665875.1 Mycobacterium sp. 852002-40037_SCH5390672 | reverse complement strand
ATTTTGGCCCTCGAGGACGATCATGACCGAGCTGTTCGATTTGTACTCGTTGAATATCGCGCCCATGCGCTTGGTCGCCACCACCGACGGCGCATCGTCGGGCGTCATTGACACCGAACGCATCTTGCCGACCTCGTCCAGCTGGGGGACGACGACGTTGAGCACCGCGATGATCGCGATCCAGCCGAGAATGATCGGTACGGCGAAGGTGCGGATGATCCGCGGGATCTTGTCATGCACGGGCTCTTTGACGACGGGGATGGTGTCGGTGCGGGTGTCGTCGACTGTTGTGCTCATGCGGATTTCACCAAGCAGAAGGTCAGGGCGTGCACGCCGTGGGTGATGTTCTCGGCCTTGACTTCGTCATCGATGGTGATGCGGCAACCGAGGGAACTGCCGTCGCTTTGTGCCGAAAGGTTCGGAAAGACCGACGGGGCCGTCGTGCTGAGCACCAGCGTCCACGGCAGCGGCGCACCGTCGACCCGCCTCGGGTCGGCGGACAAGTCCAAGTAGTTCACGTTCGCCTGGCTGGCCGAGCCGAAGACCTCGTACTTGACGACCTTGGGCTTGAACGGCTTCGAATCATCGAGGCGCGGGCTGGTCATGACGCCGGTGTCGTGAGCGGCGAA
>NZ_LZTA01000070.1 GCF_001665875.1 Mycobacterium sp. 852002-40037_SCH5390672 | reverse complement strand
AGGTTCATCGCGCCGGCGAGTTGCACGTTGAACCCGCGGCTGCGTGCTTCACGGCCGATCACTTCGCCCGCGACCCGCGCAACGGCCGCAACTTCGAATACCTCTCCGAGGACCCGCTTTTGACCGCCACGATCGTTGCCGAGTCGATCGACGGCATCCAGCGCCACGGTGTCATCTCGACGGTCAAGCACTACTCGCTGAACTGCAACGAAACCAATCGGCACTTCCTGGACGCGGTCATCGATCCCGCCGCGCACCGCGAATCCGACTTGTTGGCGTTCGAATTGGCGATCGAGCGCTCGCAACCCGGCGCCGTGATGACCGCCTACAACAAGGTCAACGGCGACTACGCCGCGGCCAACACCGTCTTGATCAACGACGTGCTGAAAGGTGCCTGGGCGTACCGTGGTTGGGTCATGTCGGATTGGGGCGCCACGCCGGGCTGGGAATGCGCCCTAGCCGGCCTCGACCAAGAGTGCGGGGCCCAGATCGACGCGCTGTTATGGCAGGCCGAGTCCTTCGGTGCGCCGCTGCGCGACGCGTACGCCGACGGCGGCCTGCCCACGGAGCGCCTGTCGGACATGGTCCGCCGGATCCTGCGGTCCATGTTCGCCGTCGGTGTCGACCGCACCGATGCGCCGCCAGCACCGGACCTGGCCGCGCACAACGAGATTGCGCTGCGGATAGCGCGGCAGGGAACGGTGTTACTGACCAACCGGGGGTTGTTGCCGTTGGCGCCCGAGCCGGGGGTGCGCATCGCCGTCATCGGCGGGTACGCGCACATGGGTGTGGCGGCCGGCTTCGGTTCCAGCACCGTCGTTCCGCCGGGTGGTTACGCGGGAGTGGTGCCGATCGGCGGCTCGGGGCTGGAGGCCGGGCTGCGCAACCTGTACCTGCTGCCGTCGAGCCCGCTCGAAGAGTTGCGAAAACAGCTTCCGCACGCCCAGATCGAGTTCGATCCCGGCATCAGTCCGGCCGAAGCGGTGCGGGCGGCACGAGGGGCCGACATCGCGATCATGTTCGCGGTCCGCGCGGAGGGCGAGGGCTTCGACATCGCCGACCTCTCGCTGCCGTGGGGTCAGGACGAGCTGATCGACGCCGTGTCGGGCGCCAATCCCAACACGGTGGTGGTGCTACAGACCGGCAATCCGGTGTCCATGCCATGGCGTGACTCGGTGAACGCCGTTGTGCAAGCTTGGTTTCCGGGCCAGGCCGGCGCCCGGGCCATCGCGGAGATTCTCGCCGGGAAGGTGAATCCCTCGGGTCGGCTGCCGATCACCTTTCCGGTCGATCTCGCCCAGACACCGCGGCCGCGGTTGCCCGGCGCCGGCGAACCGTGGGGGACACCGACCACGATCGACTACTTCGAAGGAGCCGACGTCGGTTACCGCTGGTTCGCCCGACGCGGTCACGACCCGATGTTCGCCTTCGGTCATGGGTTGTCCTACACCAGGTTTGAATACCGCGACCTGGTGGTCGGTGGCGAAGAAACCGTCAGCGCCAGTTTCAGCGTCGTCAACGTCGGCGACCGCGCCGGGGCGGACGTACCGCAGCTGTACCTGACGGCGGCGGCCGGTGAACCGTGCTTACGGCTGCTCGGATTCGAGCGGGTGGAGCTCGAGGCGGGTGCAACCCGCCGGGTGACCGTCGAGGCGGACCCGCGCCTGCTCGCCCGCTACGACGGCAGCGTGGGATGCTGGCGGATCAGTCCGGGCTCCTACACGGCGGCGGTGGGTGCGTCGGCGATCGCGATGCAACTCGAAGCCACGGTCGAGCTGACCGGTCGTACGTTCGGGCGATAAATCAGCCGGGGCTGACGCCCGAACGCGCGACCGGCCCGGTGGGTTACTTGACGGGGGTCAGCTCGTCGCCGCATGTGCAGCGGTACGGCTCACCCGAACCCGAGCAGTGGCAGGGGACCTCGATGCGGACGCGACAGCCGCAGCCTTCGTGACCGCACGTCAGCTCGGTCCCGGCCTCGTAAGTTGCCATTCAACTCACCCTTCTCTCTGTGTGGTGACTCTTGCGATGCGGTCGACCGCTCCCTCACTATATACCCCCCATGGGTATACGGTAAATGGCCGCGACGGGTTCGATACCAACCCGGCTGTCCGTGCGATCGCCGTCGGGCGCGGCTAGCGTGGTCGCCATGACCGAGCAACCAAGCCCGCAAGACGTCGACGCATTCCTGGACAGCACAGTGGTGGACGCCGATCCGTCATTGAGTGCGGCCCTGGAGGCCAGCAGCGCGGCCGGTTTGCCGCCGATTGCGGTATCGGTGCAGCAGGGGAAGTTCTTGAGCCTGCTCGCCAGCGCCGTCGGCGCGCGCAACATCCTCGAGCTCGGCACGTTGGGTGGATTCAGCACCATCTGGCTGGCGCGCGGCGCCGGCCCGCAAGGACGGGTGGTGACGCTGGAATACGAGCCCAAGCATGCCGAAGTGGCGCGGGGCAACCTGGAGCGGGCCGGCCTCGCCGATCGGGTGGAGGTGATCGTCGGGGCCGCGCTGGACACGCTGCCGACGGTGACCGGTCCCTTCGACCTGATCTTCATCGACGCCGACAAAGAGAACTACCCCGCGTACCTAAAGTGGGCGGTGCGATTGGCCCGCCCCGGTGCGGTCATTGTGGCCGACAACGTGATTCGGCAGGGCCAGATCTTTGATCCGGAGTCCAACGCCCAAGCGCAGGCGGTGCGCCAAACCCTGCAGGCGATGGGCGAGGATCCCCGGCTGGACACCGCGGTGATCCAGACGGTGGGTGCCAAACACTGGGACGGTTTCGCGTTCGCGTTGGTGCGGTAGGCCTCAGCGGGGGTTGAGGTCGGCGACGGCCTGCTCGGCGGAGGTGAGTTCGCCGATCCGCAAAGCGGTTTCGCCGGCGTATAGGGCGGCACTGTCCAGCCAGGAATCGGGCACGCCGGCCACCGGCGCCAGTGGTGTGAAGAACGGCAGGGCCGGCGATTGCAGGCGCATCAGCCTTCCCGCGTCAAAATAACCCAGCGCCGACAGCGGTCGGCTGGCCGCGTTCAGGGCGGTGGGTAGCGCCTTGGCCTTGCCGTCCTCGCCGCACCAGCGGCGGGTGGCCGCGTTGGGCACGACGCGGTGGCGCAACGGCCAGCTCAGGCCGAAGAGGTTGGTTTCGATTGTCCTGTCCGCCCGCAGGATTCGTTGTTGGTATTCGCGGCTGGCGCTGGCCTCGTGCGTCAACAGGAATCGCGTGCCGGCAATGACCCCGCTGGCGCCGGCGTCCAACGCGGTGCGGGTGTCGGCGGAGGTGGCGATGCCGCCGGCCACGAACACCGGGCGCGCCCCGGCCGCACCGAGGGCCAGCGGCAAAAACTCCAACGCCGGCATGGTTCCGACGAGATGGCCGCCGGCCTCGCGTCCCTGAGCGATCAAACCGTCGGCACCGCACGCGATCGCGGCACGCGCCTGGGCCTCGGTGCCCACCATTACTAAGACGAAGATTCCCGCGTCGCGCAGATGCTCGACGAGTCCCCGTCTTTCGCCGAACGCCACCACGACGACGTCCACCCGGGCGTCGACGCAGACCGCGACGTGACGGCGATGAACGAAGGGCATCAACAGGTTTACCGCGACGGCGCGCCTCGGCGCCTGTTCGCGCACGCGATCGATCGACGTGCGTAGCCGGCGGGGCGTGTCGATGCCCAGCGTGCCCAGCCCGCCCGCGCGGGCCACCGCGCCCGCCAGTCTCGCGCCCGCCAGTCCGCCGCCCATGCCGGCCTGCCCGACCGGCACATCGAGGTGCAGCCGATCCGCGATATCCATGACTCACGACGCTACGCGGGTTGTCGATACGGTCGCACCGTTCGGCCTGCCGCGGCGTCAATTTCGTTGCTGGCCGATGGCGTACGGGCGTAATCTCGACAATAGATGGATGGGTGTAGCAACGCTCAAAAGGCTTGCTGCATAACAGAAAGGTCACAAAATGAGTACAGTCCATTCATCAATCGATCACCACCCCGATTTGTTGGCTCTCCGCGCGCGCTATGAGCGCGTCGCCGAGTCGATGAGTGCGCATGTCACGTTCGGTCTGGTCCTGCTGACGGGCCTGTACGTGGCCGCATCGCCGTGGATCGTTGGATTCAGCGCGACGCGATCGCTTGCCACGTCTGACCTGATCGTCGGGATCGCGGCGGCGTTCTTGGCGTACGGGTTCGCGACGACGCTGGATCGCGCGCACGGCATGACCTGGACGCTGCCGGTACTGGGCGGGTGGGTCATCGCCTCGACGTGGATCCTGCCGGGCGTCACGCTGACTACCGGCATGACCTGGTCGAATGTCGTTGCGGGTGCGTTGTTGACGTTCTTGGGTCTCAACGCGACCTACTTCGGCATGCGCACCTGGGCGGCGGGCACGCACGCATAGCGTCGAACTCGTTAGGCGGCAAGGCAGTTCGTTCGGCCCGGGCCGAGTCAAGGCCCGGGACGGCGGTCAGCCGCAGACCGCGCCGATGGCGGCCGAGCTGACCAGCTTCACGTACTTGGCCAGCACGCCGGTCTTGTAGCGCGGCTCGGGAGGATTGAAATCCTTTCGCCGCGCCTCGAATTCGACCGGATCGGTCAGCACGTCGAGCGTCTGGCTGGCGACATCCAGTCGAATGCGGTCGCCGTCGCGCAGGAAGGCGATCGGTCCGGCGTCGACCGCCTCGGGCGCGATGTGGCCGACGCACAAGCCGGTGGTCCCGCCGGAGAACCGGCCGTCGGTCAGCAACAGCACGTCTTTGCCCAGCCCGGCGCCCTTGATGGCGCCGGTGATGGCCAGCATTTCGCGCATTCCGGGCCCACCCTTGGGGCCTTCGTACCGGATCACCACGGCGTCACCCGTGGTGATGGTGCCGTCCTCCAGCGCGTCGAGTGCGGCCCGTTCGCCGTCGAAAACCCTTGCGGTGCCCTCGAACACGTCGGAATCGAAACCGGCCGACTTGACCACCGCACCGTCGGGCGCCAGCGATCCACGCAAGATGGTGATGCCGCCGGTCGGGTGAATGGGATCGCTCAGCGCGCGCAGCACCTTGCCGTCCGGGTCGGGCGGGGCGATTTTGGCCAGGTTCTCGGCCACCGTCGCGCCGGTCACCGTCAGGCAGTCGCCGCGCAGCAGCCCGGCGTCCAGCAGCGCCTTCATCACCACCGGCACGCCGCCGATGTGGTCGACATGCGACATGACGTGGCGGCCGAACGGTTTGACGTCGGCCAGATGCGGAACCTTTGACCCGATCCTGCTGAAATCGTCGAGCGACAGCTCGACATCGGCCTCGTGGGCGATGGCCAGCAGGTGCAGCACCGCATTGGTCGAGCCGCCGAAAGCCATCACCACCGCGATCGCGTTCTCGAACGCCTCCTTGGTGAGGATGTCGCGGGCGGTGATGCCGCGCCGCAGCAGCTCGACGACGGCCGCGCCGCTGCGCCGCGCGAACCCGTCGCGCCGGCGATCGGTCGCCGGCGGCGCCGCACTGCCCGGCAACGACATCCCGAGCGCCTCGGCGGCGCTGGCCATCGTGTTGGCCGTGTACATGCCCCCACACGCACCCTCACCGGGGCAGATCGCGCGCTCGATGGCGTCGACGTCCTCGCGGGGCATCAGACCCCGGGCGCAGGCCCCCACCGCCTCGAACGCGTCGATGATGGTGACCTCGCGCTCGCTGCCGTCGGAGAGCTTGGCGACCCCGGGCAGGATGGAGCCCGCGTACAGGAAGACCGAGGCCAGGTCCAGCCGTGCGGCGGCCATCAGCATCCCGGGCAACGACTTGTCGCAGCCGGCCAGCAGCACCGAGCCGTCCAGGCGTTCGGCCTGCATTACCGTCTCGACGCTGTCGGCGATCACCTCGCGCGACACCAGCGAGAAGTGCATTCCCTCATGGCCCATCGAGATGCCGTCGGACACCGAGATGGTGCCGAACTCCAGGGGATATCCACCGGCCGAGAACACGCCTTCCTTGACGGCCTTGGCGAGCCGGTCCAGGGAGAGGTTGCACGGAGTGATCTCGTTCCAGGACGAGGCGACCCCGATCTGCGGCTTGGCGAAGTCTTCGTCTCCCATGCCTACCGCCCGCAGCATGCCACGGGCGGCGGCCTTCTCGAGGCCGTCGGTGACGTCACGACTACGCGGCTTGATGTCGGCGGTTGAAGCCGAATCGGTGGTGGACATCGTTCAAGTATGCGCTGGCCAGTCGCGATGCCGATGGTCGGGGTAATACCCCGACGGGGTATAAGCTGATGTTCGGCGTGCCGGCGCCACGGCTCGGCGAAATCAGCAGGGGTGAACATGACGAACGACCACGGGTACTCGCAGCAGAAGGACAATTACGCCAAGCGGCTGCGGCGCATCGAGGGCCAGGTGCGTGGCATCGCCCGGATGATCGAGGAAGACAAGTACTGCATCGACGTGCTCACCCAGGTCAGCGCCGTCAACAGCGCACTGCGTTCGGTTGCCCTGAGTTTGCTCGACGAGCACCTGAGCCACTGCGTCACCCGCGCCGTGGCCGAGGGTGGCGACGATGCCGACGAGAAGCTCGCCGAGGCCTCCGCCGCCATCGCGCGCCTGGTCCGTTCCTGATGGGTGATTCGTTTTTCATCGGTGATGTAGTTGAGACCTGTGTTTCGGCCCTGATAAGGGGGGAGGCACGGTTGCGGTCCGTACGGTAAGGCAGTGTGATCGCATTAGGCGCGACAACCCAGGAATTGGGGAGCCCGGCCGATACCGACGCCATGACTGCCGAAACCAATGCTGCCGCGCGAACGTGGACGCCACGGATCGCGGTTCAGCTTGCTGTGCTGGCCGCGGCGGCGTTCACCTACGTCACCGCCGAGATCCTGCCCGTCGGTGCGCTGCCGGCCATCTCCCGCGACCTGCATGTCAGTTTGTTCGCGGTTGGAACACTGCTGACCTGGTATGCCTTCGTGGCGGCCCTGACGACGTTTCCGCTGGTGCGATGGACCGCGCATTGGCCGCGCCGGCGCGCGCTCATGCTCAGCTTGACCTGCCTGACCGCCTCACAGGTCATCTCGGCGCTGGCGCCCAATTTCGCGGTGCTGGCCACCGGGCGGGTGCTCTGCGCGATCACCCACGGGTTGCTGTGGGCGGTCATCGCACCGATCGCGACCCGGCTGGTGCCGCCCAGCCATGCCGGGCGTGCCACCATGTCGATCTACGTCGGCACCAGCCTCGCGCTGGTGGTGGGGAGCCCGCTGACCGCGGCATTGAGCCTGATGTGGGGCTGGCGCCTGGCCGTCGTGTGCGTCACCCTTGCGGCCGCCGTCGTCACGGTCGCCGCCCGGCTGATGCTGCCGGAGATGGTCCTGACCTCCGACCAGCTCGCGCACGTGGGTCCGAGGTCACGGCACCACCGCAATCCCCGGCTGATCCTGGTGAGCGTGCTGGCGATGATCGCCGTCACCGGCCATTTCGTGTCCTACACCTACATCGTCGAGATCATCCGCAACGTGCTCGGTGTGCGCGGGCCGAACCTCGCCTTCGTGCTGGCCGCCTACGGACTGGCCGGGTTGCTGTCGTTGCCGCTGGTGGCGCGGCCGCTGGACCACCGGCCCAAGAGCGCCATCATCCTGTGCATGACGGGGTTGATGGCGGCCTTCGTGGCGCTGACCGGGCTGGCGTTCGGTGGCAGGACAGGCGTGGCCACCGCGCTGATCGGGACCGCCGCCATCGTGCTGTGGGGGGCCATGGCCACCGCGGTCTCGCCGATGATGCAATCCGCCGCAATGCGCAACGGCGCCGACGATCCGGACGGGGCGTCGGGGCTGTATGTGACGGCATTCCAGGTCGGCATCATGGCCGGCTCGCTGGCCGGTGGCCTGCTCTACGAGCGCAGCGTCACGATGATGTTGACCGCTTCGGCGGCACTGATGGCTCTGGCGCTCGTCGGCATTGCGGCCAATCGGCGGATGCTGGACGTTGCTCCGACAAGCTCACCCGATTCATAGCCGCCCTGGTCAAACCCCTAATCCCGGCCCTTCCGGTGACGCGGGCATTCGCCGATGACGGTAGCTGGCGTGCGCCCTATGCCAGACTGTGTCGAGAACACGAGTGGAGGTATGCATATGTCGGGCTGGATGAGGGCCAGGACTGGAAAGGGCCTCTTCGCCGCTCTGAACGCCGCCGGCTTGGCGTCCGTAGTGGGCTTGGCGCTGCTGTTGAGTGCGGCTCCCGCACTGGCGGATCCGGACCCGGCTCCCGCTGACCCGGGCGCCGTCGCGGCCCCACCCGGACCGCCCGCGCCGCCCGATCCGTTCGCGCCGCCGCCTCCGCCCGACCCGCTGGCGGCCCCGCCGCCGCCCAACCCGCTGGCGCCGCCGCCGTGGCTGCCTCCGGCGGCGCAACCCGCCGCGGCCGCGGCCGATGGGCAAAACAACACGCCGTTCACCGGCACGGCGCCGTTCGGGCCGCCGTCGTTCGTCCCCAAGGGTGGCTCGACCGTGGGGGTGGGCCAGCCGATCATCATCAACTTCCCCGGAACGGTCGAGAACGCCGACGCGGCGATCGGCGCCGTGCACGTCTCGTCGGTCCCGCCGGTACCGGGCAAGTTCTACTGGATGACCCCCACCCAGCTGCGCTGGCGCCCAATCAATTTCTGGCCCGCGCACACCGCGGTGACGGTCGACGCCGGCGGCACCGTGTCCACCTTTCAGACCGGCGACACGCTGATCGCCACGGCCGACGACGCGACGCATCAGCTGATAGTCACCCGCAACGGCACCGTGGAGAAGACCTTCCCGATGTCGATGGGCATGACGTCGGGCAATCACCAAACCCCCAACGGCACCTATTACGTGCAGGACAAAAAGGCGTCAGTGGTGATGGACTCCTCGACCTACGGGGTGCCCGTCAGTTCGACCTACGGTTACAAGGTGACGGTGGAGGACGCGGTCCGCTTCGACAACGTCGGCGACTACGTGCACAGCGCGCCGTGGTCGGTGGATGACCAGGGCAAGCGCGACGTCAGCCACGGGTGCATCAACATCAGCCCCGCCAACGCCAAGTGGTTCTTCGACAACTTCGGTCCGGGTGATCCCATCGTCGTGAAGAACTCCAGCGGTGGCAACTACAAGAAGAACGACGGATCCGCCGACTGGATGAACTAGGCCGCACCGACAACGCAGAATCGCCCATTTCCCGCGCGGAGATGGGCGATTCCGCGTCTCGGGGCCAGCGTTTGCCGGATGGGCTTTCGCAGGAGCGCGAATTATGTATAGCATCATACATAATTCGTCAGTCTGAGGAGCTGGATGCGTAGTCCACGGGAGCGGATGGTCGTCTCTGCCGCGTTGCTGATCCGCGAGCGGGGCGCGCGCGCCACCGCCATTTCCGATGTGCTCGAGCACAGCGGCGCGCCGCGCGGATCGGCCTACCATTACTTCCCCGGCGGGCGTACGCAGTTGCTCTGCGAGGCGGTCGACTTCGCCGGCGCGCACGTCGCCGCCGTCATCGCCGGCGCGGACGATGGCCTGCAGCTGTTGGACACGTTGATCGACAAATACCGCCGCCAACTGCTCGATACCGACTTTCGCGCGGGCTGCCCCATTGTGGCGGTGTCGGTCGAAGCGGGCGAGCATCAGGACGCCGAGCGGATGGGCCCGGTGGCCGAACGCGCCGCGGCGGTCTTCGACCGGTGGTCCGACCTGATCGCCGCGCGCTTCATCGCCGACGGCATTGCGCGGGAGCGGGCGGGTGAGCTGGCGGTCCTGGTTACCACGGCGCTCGAGGGTGCGATCGTGCTGGCGCGGGTGCGACGCGACCTGATGCCCCTTGACGTCGTCCACCGCCAGCTGCGCGAGCTGCTGCTGGCCACATCGTCGTATCAGGCAGCCGGAAAGGACACCCGCAATGACCGGTGAATGGCAATCCAGTGCATGCATCCTTTGTGAATGCAACTGCGGCATCGTCGTTCAAGTCGAAGATCGCCGGCTGGCCCGTATCCGCGGGGACAAGGCGCATCCGGCGTCGCAGGGCTACACCTGCAATAAGGCGTTGCGGCTGGACCACTATCAGAACAGCCGCGCCCGGCTGACCTCGCCGCTGCGTCGCCGCGCCGACGGCAGCTACGAGGAGATCGATTGGGACACCGCGATCGTGGAGATCGCGGAGGGCTTCCGGCACATCCGCGACGCCTACGGCGGAGACAAGGTCTTCTACTACGGCGGCGGCGGGCAGGGCAACCACCTGGGCGGGGCGTACAGCGGCGCCTTCTTGAAGGCAGTGGGCTCGCGTTACCGCTCAAATGCGCTGGCGCAGGAGAAAACCGGCGAGGCCTGGATCGACGGCCAGTTGTATGGCGGCCACACCAGGGGTGAGTTCGAGCACGCCGAAGTGGCGGTGTTCGTGGGAAAGAATCCCTGGATGTCGCAGAGCTTTCCGCGCGCCCGGGTAGTGCTCAACGAGATCGCCAAGGATCCGGCCCGTTCGATGATCGTCATCGACCCTGTCGTCACCGACACCGCCAAGATGTCCGACTTTCACCTGCGGGTGCGGCCCGGCACCGACGCGTGGTGCCTGGCCGCACTGGCCGCCATCCTCGTCCAGGAAAACCTCTGTGACGAAACATTTCTCGCCGAGCACGTACGCGGCGCCGACACCGTGCGTGCCGCCCTGAGCGAGGTCCCGGTGGCCGGCTACGCGCAGCATTGCGGGGTGGACGAGGAACTGCTGCGCGCGGCAGCGCGGCGCATCGGCACCGCGGCCAGCGTCTCGGTGTTCGAGGACCTCGGCGTTCAGCAGGCACCCAACAGCACGCTGTGCTCCTACCTGAACAAGTTGCTCTGGGTCTTCACCGGAAACTTCGCGAAAAGCGGCGGCCAGCACCTGCATTCGTCGTTCGCGCCGCTGTTCGGCCAGTTCTCCGGCCGCACACCGGTGACCGGCGCCCCCATCATTGCCGGATTGGTGCCCAGCAATGTGGTGCCCGAGGAAATCCTCACCGACCACCCGGACCGGTTCCGGGCCATGATCGTGGAGAGCAGCAATCCCGCACACTCGCTGGCGGATTCGGTCGCCTGCCGCGAAGCGTTCCAAGCCCTGGAGCTGATGGTGGTCATCGACGTCGCGATGACCGAGACGGCCAGGCTCGCGCACTATGTGCTTCCCGCCGCCTCCCAATTCGAGAAGCCGGAAGCCACCTTCTTCAACCTGGAATTCCCGCACAACACTTTTCAGCTGCGCCGCCCGTTGATGCAGCCCTTGCCGGGAACCCTGCCCGAGCCCGAGATCTGGGCGCGGCTGGTGCGGGCGCTCGGTGTGGTGGACGACGCGGATCTGCGGCCCCTGTACGACGCCGCTCAGCGGGGCCGACAGGCCTACACCGAGGAATTTCTTTCCGCCGTCGCCACCAATCCCACCGTGGCGCAGCTACTTCCGTATGTCCTCTACGAGACGCTCGGGCCCACCCTGCCGGATGGACTGCGCGGCGCGGCCGCGCTGTGGGGTCTTGCCCAGAAGACGGCCATGAGCTACCCGGACGCCGTGCGGCGGGCCGGTCACGCCGACGGCAACGCGTTGTTCGACGCGATACTGGACAACCCGTCGGGCGTGACGTTCACCGTGCACAACTACGAGGATGATTTCGCGTTGATCAGCCACGCGGACCGCAAGATCGCGCTGGAAATCCCGGCGATGCTCGACGAGTTACAGGCGCTGACCCGTACTCCGCCCCGGTTGACCACGCCGGATTTCCCGATCGTGCTGTCGGTGGGGGAGCGGCGCGCCTATACCGCCAACGACATCTTCCGCGACCCGTCCTGGCGCAAACGCGACGTCGACGGCGCACTGCGGGTCAGTGTCGAGGATGCCCAGGAACTGGGGCTCGTCGACGGAAGTCGGGCCCGCATCAGCACGGCGGCCGGCAGCGCCGAGGCCACCGTGGAGATCACCGAGACCATGCTCGCCGGTCATGCGGCGCTGCCCAACGGTTTCGGGCTCGACTACATCGGCGACGACGGGCGCACCGTCACTGCGGGCGTCGCCCCGAACGCGCTCACCTCGACCGAATGGCGCGACCCCTACGCCGGCACGCCGTGGCACAAGCACGTACCCGCCCGGATCGAGGCGGCCCAGGTGGCTGGCGGCGTCAGTTCCAGATCTTGACCCGGCGGTCCGGCTCCAAGAACAGCGCGCCGGCATCGGCGCCGTCGAAGGCGTCGTAGAAGGCGTCCATGTTGCGCAGCACGCCGTTGCAGCGGAATTCCGGCGGCGAGTGCGGGTCCACCGCCAGGCGCCGGATCGCTTCCGCGTCACGGGATTTCGTGCGCCACACCTGGGCCCAGCCGTAGAACACCCGCTGCACGCCGGTGAGGCCGTCGATGACCGGAGCGGGCACGCCGTTCAGTGACAACTGGTAGGCCAGCAGTGCGATTGACAGGCCACCCAGATCGCCGATGTTCTCCCCGACGGTGAATGCGCCGTTGACGTGGTGTCCGCGCGCCAGGCCCCGCGGTGTGTAGGTGTCATACTGCTCGATGAGAGCCTTTGTGCGAAGGCCGAACTCGGTGCGGTCGGCATCGGTCCACCAGTCGACCAGGTTGCCGTCGCCATCGTATTTGGCGCCCTGGTCGTCGAAGCCGTGCCCGATCTCGTGCCCGATCACCGCGCCGATGCCACCGTAGTTGGACGCGTCGTCGGCGTCGGCGTCGAAGAACGGCGGCTGCAAAATGGCTGCCGGAAAGACGATTTCGTTCATCCCGGGGTTGTAGTAGGCGTTGACCGTCTGCGGCGTCATGAACCACTCGTCTTTGTCCACCGGCCCGCCGAGCTTGGCCAGCTCGCGGTCGTGGTTGACCGCGTACCCGCGCTGATAGTTGCCGTACAGGTCGTCGCGGACGATCACGAGCGCGGAGTAGTCACGCCACTTCGCCGGGTAGCCGACCTTGGCGGTGAACTTCTCCAGCTTGGTCAGCGCCCGCTCCCGGGTCTGCGGTGTCATCCAGTCCAGGTCGCTGATACTCATCCGGTAGGCCGCACGCAGGTTGGCCACCAGCTCGTCGATGCGGGCCTTCGCCCCGGGCGGGAAATGCCGCTGCACATAAAGCTTTCCCACGGCGTCGCCCATCAGGTTCTCGACCAGCGACACCGCGCGTTTCCAGCGGTCCCGGATCTGCTCGGTGCCGGTCAGCAGGCGGCCGTAGAAGTCGAAGTCCGCCGAGACCAGCTCGTCGGTCAGCCAGGAGGCCCGGGCACGGATCAACCGCCACCGCGCCCAGCTCTTCCATACCTCGAGGTCCTCGTTGCGCCACAGCTCTGCGAATGTGCGTAGGTAATCGGGTTGGCGCACAATCACTTCCGTGAGCGCCTCGGGGCCGGCGCCCAGGGCGCCGGCCCAGCCGGCCCAGTCGAAGCCCACCGACTCGTCGGCAAGTTCGGCAAAGGTGCGCAGGTTGTAGGTGAGGTCGGCGTCACGGCGCTTGACCACATCCCAGTGCGCCTCTGCCAGCTTGGCCTCCAGCGCGACGATGCGGTCGGCGGTTCGAATGTGGTCGGCCGCATCCCCGCCGAACACCAGGCCGAACATCCGCGCGATGTGCGCCGGGTAGGCCTCCAGGACCTCGGCGTGGCGCTCTTCGCGGTAGTAGGACTCGTCGGGCAACCCCAGGCCGGACTGGGTGAAGTGCACCAGGTAGCGGGCCGAGTTCTTGGCGTCGGTGTCCACGTACACCCCGACGCCGCCGCCCGCGCCGGTGCGCTGCAAGGCGCCGATGGCCCGTGCCAGCGCGCCGGCATCAGTGGCGTCGTCGATTACGGCCATCTCGTCCAGCAGCGGCCTTACACCGCGGCGCTGCACGGTGTCCTCGCCGAGGAAGCTGGCATACAGGTCGCCGATGCGTTGCGCGTCGTCGTCCGCGGCGGCCGAACCCTGCTGGCTGGCCTCGACGATCAGATCGCGCACCTGTTCTTCGGCGCGGTCATACAGCTGCCGGAACGCCCCGTCGGTTGCCCGATCCGCCGGTATCTCGTATTCGGCCAGCCAGCGGCCGTTCACGTGACCGAACAGGTCGTCTTGGGGGCGGATGCTTTCATCGACAAAGCTCAGGTCGATGCCCGAGCGGATGGCCGTATTCGTCACCCCGCCATCCTTCCATCTTTCCCGGGTGCAACGATCGGGCCATGTCCGACGGCGAGCGAACCGAGCCACCTGCCGAAGCAGATTCCGTTGACGTCGATCCCGACGAAGACTCGTACGACGAGGACGACGTCGACGGCGACGAAGCCGAAAGGGGCGTCGTCTTCTCCCATTACGGCGTCGCGTCCGCGGTTCTCGGTGTGCTGTCGGTGGCCGCGGTGGTGCTCGGCTTCATCATCTGGTCCAACCACCGCGACCAGGTCGCCGAACGCGGCTACCTGAGCCACGTCATGCAGAGCGCCGCCGAGTGGGCGAACGTGTTGATCAACATGAACAGCGGCAATGTCGACGCCAGCCTGCAGCGGCTGCACGACGGGACGGTCGGTGAACTCAACACCGACTTCGATGCCGCCGTGCAGCCATACAAGGCGGTCGTGGAGAAGCTGCAGTCCAAGAGCGCCGGGCGTATCGAAGCGGTGGCGATCGAAACCGTGCACCACGACCTGGACACCCAGCCGGAGGGAACAAGGCCTCCAAGAGAAATAGTCACCACCAAGCTGCCGCCGTTCGCGAGCCGAACCGACTCGGTGATGCTGATCGCCACCTCGGTCAGCGAAAACGTGGGCGCCAAGCCGCAAACCGTGCACTGGAACCTGCGGTTGGACGTATCCGACGTGGACGGCAAGGCGATGATCTCCGGACTGGCTTCGATCCGATGAGAAACATCTGGCGGCTGTTCGCCTTCGACATCCTGGCCCCGCTGGGCGCGATCGCGGCCCTGGTGGCCATCGGTCTGGTGCTCGGCTGGCCGCTGTGGTGGGTGTCGGCGTGCTCGGTGCTGATCCTGTTGATCGTCGAAGGTGTGGTGATCAACTTCTGGCTGCTGCGCCGCGATTCGGTCAGCGTCGGCACCGACGACGACGCACCGGGGCTGCGGTTGGCGGTCGTCCTGCTGTGCACGGCGGCGCTGGCGGCGGCCGTCGCGACCGGCTACACGCACTGGTCCAGCGCGGACAGCGACTTCACCAACGACTCGCGCAAGGTCGTTGAGATCGCCACCGGCATGGCGGAGGCGATGGCGTCGTTCAGCCCCACCGCCCCGACGGGTTCCATCGACCGGGCCACCGCGATGATCGTCCCGGAGCACGCCGCGGCGTTCAAGGAGCAGTACACGAAGTCCAGCACCGAACTGGCCCAGCACAATGTCACCGCGCAAGCCACCACGGTGTCGGCCGGGGTCGAGGCGCTCGGGCCGTCGGCGGCCAGTGTGGCGGTGGTATTGCGGGTAACTCAGAACGTCCCGGGGCAGCCGACCAGTCAGGCGGCGCCGGCGCTGCGGGTGACGCTGACCAAGCGGGGCAGCGACTGGCTGGTCGCCGACGTGCTACCGGTCCGATAGCCGATCAGTTGGCTTCGGCTGACCGAGCGGACTTCACCTTGACGAACCGGTCCGACAACCGCCGGATCCGGATCATCAACGCGGCCGTCGGGCTGGTGCTGCCGTCGAGGTAGCCATCCAGCTCCTCGGCCGTGACCCCGATGCGGGACGCGAATTCCTGCGGGGCAAGACCCGATCGGTCGATCAGGAGCCGCACGTGGCGGGCCACCTCGGCGCGTTCGTTGGCCTCCAGGTGGGTGCGGGCACGCTCGAGCACCTCCCACAGCGCCTTGGCGATGCCGTATGGCCGGGTGCCTTCGAGGACCTCTTCGACCTGGCGGGCGGTCCGCCCGTACGGGTCGCGCTTCAGCGCGCCGGCGATGCGCTTCCAGGTGGCGATGTCGCCACCCTGCAGGGCGGCACGGATGGCGGCGGTCGGCCAGAACTCCACCGGCTGATCGGGGTCCTGGAAGGAGCCGGATTGCCTTTCGGACGGCCCACTGCCGCGTTGACGCTGTTCGGGGCCCGGCCGGTGGGGAGGCGGTGCGGGGCGTCGGTCGGGTGCCAACGTCACCTCGCCTCCTCCAGCATCGCTACGGCCACTGACAGGCAGCGCTGCCTGATTTCCTCCCAGTCCGAGTGTGCGTCGGCTTCCGTTCCCTGGTCTTCCGGGTGGTCGCAGGGGTTGGGATCTGCGAGTCGACGGACCAACTGGGTGGCAATCCACTGCCGCCTGGATGATTTACAACAGTAATACCTGTCCATTCCGGCCAGCACCACCGCCGCGGTCTCGGGCTCCAATGAATCGACCATGTCTGCAAAGTCGGCATAATCGCGTCGACTGTTACGGCACATGATCAGGTAGCCCTTGAGTCGCAGGGTCTCCGCACCGGTCGGGACCAGCAACCGGTCGCCGGTGGGCAGCTGGACGTTGGTGGTCTCGACCGGGCTGCGCCGTTCGTATGCCGGCCCGTCGCCCGCAGCTGCGGTATCGCTTTCCAGCGCGTCGATCGCGACCGACAGACGTCCCCGCCACAGCGTCACGGGGTGGACGGGCCGGTCGGTCCCGGCGATGGCCTTGGCGATGCCGTTGCGCGACGTCAGGCCACCGACCAGCTTCTTGGCCGCCAAGGAGCCGTTGGTGTGGCCGTTGGGCCCGGGCTTCTTGTCGGCCGCGCCCGCACCCACGCTGACCCTCTCCTCGCTGAGGGCGACCTGATGGGGGATCTGTCCGGGCCCCAGGCCCCGGGTCTGGTCCTCGTCGGTGCCGGAGGCCGCCTGGGCGACGGTGCGGCCACAGCCGGTGAAGGCGAGCGGATCGGTCACGCAAATGGCGTCGGGCGCCAGGTGCCTGAGCTTCGCGGCGGACTTGAGCACCATCCGCAGGTCGGCGCTGGGCGCCACCAGCGCCGAGATGTCGTCGGGGATGACGACGACGTCGCCGAGGTCGACCTCGGGCAGCGGCCGGTCGAAGTCGACCGACGGCAGCACGCGGGACAGCCACGGCGGCAGCCACCAGTTCCACTGGGCGAACATCGCCATCAGCGCCGGCACCATCACCAGCCGCACCACCGTCGCGTCCACCGCGATCGCGACCGCGCAGGCCACGCCGATCTCGGCCACCAGCGGCATGCCGGCGAACGCGAAGCCGATGAACACCGCGATCATGATCAGCGCGGCGCTGGTGATGGTGCGGGCGCTGGTGCTGACCCCGTACGCCACCGCATCGCGGGTGTTACCGGAATGCAGGAAGCGCTCCCGGATGCGGGTAAGCAGGAAGATCTCGTAGTCCATCGACAACCCGAAGGTCATGGCGAGCACCAGCGGGGGAACGGTGCTGTCGATCGAGCTGATCTGTGCGAAGCCGAGGTCCGTCAGCCACCCCCACTGGAACACCATCACCAGGCTGCCGTAGGCCGCGGCGACCGACAGCAAGGTCATCAGGACGCCCTTGAGCGCCAGGAAGACCGAGTGGATGGAGAGCAGCAGCATCACGAACGCGATCAGTGCGACGAAGCCCAGCACCAGCGGTTCGGTCGCGGATACCCGGTCGTCGAAGTCTTTGATCAGCGCGGTCGGACCGCCGACGTCGACGCGCGCGGTGCCCGCCTCGGGGATCTTGGGCAGCTGTGCGCGCATCCAGCCGACGGTTTCGCGGGCCTTCATGTCCTCGGGATCCACCGTCAACACCGCGGACAGCAGCGCGCTGCCGTTGTCCTCGGCGAATTGGGGCGGCGACACCGACACGATGTTGGGCGCCTGCGACATCCGCTGCCGGATCGCGCCGACGGTGTGGCTGTGTTCGGGGGAGGCCGCGCCGCCGTCCGGGAAGTTGATCAGCACCCGGATCGGGCCCAGCGCGCCGGGACCCAGCGCCTGGGCCGCCGCACCCACCCCGGCGCGGATTTCGTGCGACGAGTCGAACTGGCGCAGCAGACTGTTGCCCAGCACCATCGACGCGGCCGGCGCGGCCATCGCGAGCAGCACCAGCGATGCCGCCAGCGCGGACATCCACGGCCGGCGCATCACCCAGCCGATCCAGCGGTTCCAGAACCGAGATTGGGTGCTCTCGGGCCGGCGCGACCAGTGCAGCAGTGCCGACCGCTTGGCCGCGGCCCGGCCGAACGTCGCCAGCGCCGCCGGCGTCAGGGTGGTCGAGGTCAACATGGCCACCGCGACGGCCAGGATGGCGCCGGTGGCCATCGATTTCAGCGCCGGGGTGTTGATCACGTAGATCCCGGTGAGGGAGGCGACCACCGTCATGCCGGACAGCACCACGGCCAGCCCGGAGGTGGCCATCGCTGCGTCGACGGCCTCGCGGGGCTGGCGCCCGGTGCGCAGTTCTTCACGGAACCGCATCAGGATGAACAGCGAGTAGTCGACGGCGAGAGCGATCCCGAACATGGAAACCGTCGAGGTCACGAACACCGACATGGTGGTGTAGGCGGACAGCAGATAGACCAGGCCCATGGTGACCACGACCGTGCAGATGCCCAAGGCAAGGGGGATGGCCGCGGCGGCCAGCGAGCCGAACACCGCGAGCAGCACGATCAGAATGACCGGCAGGTTCCATTTTTCGGCGGCGGCGATGTCGTGCTTGGTGTTCGCCGCGGCGGCGGCGGAGAGCGCGCCCTGCCCGATGACGTAGAGCCGCACCCGCCCGTTCGCGGTCTGGCCGGGTTGATCACCCTTGATGCCGACCTTGGTGCGCAGCTGCTTGGCCACGTCGCTCGTGTTACGGGAATCCAGTCGCACCGACAGCACGTACGGCCGGTCCGGTTGCGGCGGACGCTGGGTGGGGTTGGGGATTTCCGTGGTGCCGGGGATCCCGGTGGCGATCTGTCGCAGCTGGGCGACGGCGTCGTTCATGTCCTGGTAGCTGGCGTCCGGCCGGGGCGCGGCCACCAGCGCCAGCGACGATCCACCCTGGTCGTGGTAGAGATCCTCGAGTTGGTCGTGGACGGCCAGCGACTGCGATCCGGGGACGTCGAACCCACCGCCGGTGAGGTTGCCCGACTGGGTCAGCGCGAGGTAGACGGCCGGAACCAATGCCAGCAACCAGCCTGTGAAGACCAACCAGCGGTACTTACGCAGGCTGCGGCTGAGGCGCATCATTAACTGCTGGATTTCGTCGCTCCCCGGTTCTCGCGTAACGCGTGTTGGCGACGATACCGCAGCAGGCTGTGGATTATGTGGGCTTATCTGGTTCCTGAGCTGCGGCGACGGGGTTGTTGCCAAGACGCTGCGAAGACGTTGTGAACCAGTGACCAAGCGGGATTTCGGTCACATATCCCGTCTCGCGGTTCGTTCGGACTGGCAGCGGTGAGATCGGCGGTGGCAGGATGTTCCGATGGCCCGCGAGGCCCCCGGGGGATTCAGGGGTTGCCTTCGCTCAGTGGGGCCGTCTAATGCAGCCGTTTGCGAGGCGCCGATCCTGGCGGTCCGCCGCAAACCTAAGGAGTTATCCATGACAAGAGCCACCGCCGGACGGGGTCGCAAAATCTTTGCCGGGCTGATCGCCGCCGCGGTGCCCGGTGCAGCCGTTGCGGTGCTCGCCGGCGCCCCGGCGACCGGCGCCAACGACCCGTGCGCGGCCAGCGAGGTCGCCCGGACGATCGGCTCGGTCTCTAAGTCGATGGGTGACTACCTGGATTCGCACCCGGAGACCAACCAGACGATGACCTCGATGCTGCAGCAGCAGGCGGGCCCGCAGTCGATGACCGGGCTGAAGTCCTACTTCGAGGCCAACCCCAAGGTTGCCGGCGATATGACGTCGATCGCGCAGCCGTTGACCAACCTGTCGCTGCAGTGCAAGTTGCCGATCTCGCCGTCCCAGGCGTTGGGCATGATGCAGCAGGCCCAGGGGGCGGCAGGCGGGCTGCCCGCGCTGCCCGGTAATCCCGTGGGCGCCTCGCCGTTGGGTGGTACCGCCGGTGGCGCCCCGGCCGCCGCGCCGCAGCCGGCCCCGCCCGCGGCGACCAACCCGCTGCCGGGCCCCTCGCGCGGAAACACCGTCGGCTAGAGCTGGTTGTCTTTCTCTGGATTCCGATGGGCCGGATCCCGGTCGGGCGGTAACGGCCCCTGCAGGGCGGTCTCGGTCGGGTCGGCGGAAAGGTCGCCCGGAAGCGAAACGATGGGTAGGGGACCCGTGATCGGGTCCTCGTCGGAGCCGGCGACGTTTTCGGTGCGGAACACGAAGAAGAACACCACCCAGCCGATCGCGGAGATGAGCAACCAGCTGATCAGCCGGTAGATCAGCATCGCCGAGATCGCGTTGGGCAGCGACATCCCGCTGGACACCAGCCCGGGCACCAGCACCGCCTCGACGATCAACAGGCCCCCGGGCATCAGCGGGATCGTGCCGACCGCGCGGGCGGCCGCGTAGGCAACCGTCAACCCGGCCACCGAGGCGTGGTCCCCGGCGGCGTAGGCGGCGAAGCCAAGGCAGGCCACGTCGGCGATCCAGTTGAACATCGACCACCCGAACGCCACCCCCAGGTCGCGCCGGCCCAGGCTCACCGACTCGAGCTGCATCAGCGTCTCGCGCCACTTGTCCAGGCCGGCGTCGGCGGGCCTGCCGCGAACCGAGTTGACCCACGCCAAGACCCGGCTGCCGATGCCGTCGATCAGCTCCGGGCGGGACGCGACGGCCTGGGCGAGCAGCAGCAACGCGACGAAGCCGCCGAGGGTGAACAGCAACGAGAACGGGTTGTTCTTCGCGCCCAGCAGGAAAGCGCCGCCCAGGCCGAGCAAAGCCAACCCCACCGCCTGCAGCACGCCCGACATCACCAGCTGCCACGACGCCACCACGGTCGAGGCGCCCCACAGCCGCTGCTGCCGGAACAGGAAGGTCGTGGACAGCACCGGTCCGCCGGGCAGCGTGGTGCTCAGTGAATTGGCGGCATAGAAGGCCGCCTCGGAGCGCAATTGCCTGACGTGCACGCCGGCCGATTTGAGCAACGTGCGTTGGATCTGAGCAAAGCTGTGCATCGACGCGGCCGCCGCAGCCACCGCCGCGAGCAACCACCACCAGTTCGCCTCATACAGGCTCATCCAGGCTTTGGCCAGTTGATCCCAGCCCAGCGAAACCTCCACGGCAAGCACGACGGCTACCGCGCCGAGGATCACCCACCGCGCCCACCAGTACTTCCCGCGCGGGGTTTCCTCGCGTGGGAAGTCGAGATTGCGGGCGGGTGCGTCGTGCGGCACGTGGTTTAGGGTAACGGTGCAGGTGGCGCGGGGGTCGCTGCGCATCGCCCACCGTGTCTTGGACGTTCTGGGGTCGTAACCGGATCGTGCCGACGGCGATGGCTACGGACGACGCGCAGACGCCCTTGAGACTGTTTGGGGGTGCGCCACGGCGGATAGGCTGGCCAAATGTCAGCAAACCCCGATGACGCCTCGGTCGAACCCCTTGTCCGCAAGACCGCAGCCTGGGCGTGGCGTTTGCTCGTCATCCTGGTCGCCGTGCTCGCCCTGTTGTGGGTGGTGCAGAAGCTCGAAATCATCGTCGTTCCGGTGCTGGTGGCACTGCTGCTGAGCGCGTTGCTGGTGCCGGTGGTGGACTGGCTGGACAAGCGGGGCCTGCCCCGCGGTGGCGCGGTGGCGCTGGTGTTGCTGGGTGGTTTCGCGATCCTGGGCGGGATCCTGGCGTTCGTCATCCTGCAATTCATCGACGGCTTGCCCGGCCTCACCGAACAGGTGACGCACAGCATCGAGTCGACGCGCCGCTGGCTGATCCACGGGCCGCCGCATCTGCGCAACGAACAGATCGACAGCGCGGGCAACGCCGCCATCGAAGCGCTGCACAACAATCAGGCGAAGCTGACCAGCGGCGCGCTCTCCACCGCGGCCACGGTCACGGAGTTGGTCACGGCGGCGGTGCTGGTGTTGTTCACGCTGATCTTCTTCCTCTACGGCGGACGCAACATCTGGCAGTACGTCGTGCAGATCATTCCGTCGCACGTGCGTAACCGGGTGCACGAAGCCGGCAACGCCGGCTACGGATCGCTGATCGGGTACGTGCGGGCGACCTTCCTGGTGGCCTTGACCGACGCGGCCGGGGTCGGCACGGGTCTGGCCATCATGGGTATCCCGCTGGCGCTGCCGCTGGCATCGGTGGTGTTCCTGGGTGCGTTCATCCCGCTGGTCGGTGCCCTGATCTCGGGTCTGGTGGCCGTGGTGGTCGCACTGCTGGCCAAGGGCATCGTGTACGCGCTGATCACGCTGGGCCTGCTGATCGCGGTCAACCAAATCGAGGCACATCTGCTGCAACCGCTGGTGATGGGCCGCGCGGTCTCGATTCACCCGCTCGGGGTGGTGCTCGCCATCTCCACCGGCGGTGTGCTCGCCGGGATCGTCGGCGCCCTGCTGGCGGTTCCGACCGTCGCGTTCCTCAACAACGCGCTGCAGGTGCTGTTGGCGCCTGATCCGTCCGCCGAGGCCGAAAAACAGACCGAGGAAGCCGACGACAAGAACGCTATCCTGCAGGCGGAACCCGACCAGCCCGAGAGCTGATTCGGCTGCGGGTCAAGCCTTTTCGTGGCGTTATGAGCGCGCCGGGGCGCCTGGCCTACAGCCGTCCCTCGCGGCGCAGCAGATCCTGTGCGGACAGGCCGCCGCCGGCGCGCCGGCGTTGCCGCGCCGGGTCGCCGTTCTCGCCCTGCTCGTGCGCGTTCACCTGCTCGGCGGCCGCGTTGGGGTCGCTGCCTTCGGGTCGCGTGACCGGCAGGGCGGTGGTGGGCTCGGCGGTGTCGCCGTCATCGTCGGAACGATTTCCGGGAACCGGGATCGCCCGCGTCTGGTCACCGGACGGTGGCGCTGCCGGAGGTGGAGCGGGGGGCCGCTGAGGAGCCTGCGGGGCCTGCTGTGCGGAATTGGTGGCGGGACGCGCGTCGGCCGGGCGGTCACGGCCGGGTGCGCCCGGCGCGGCGAAGCGCGTCGTCTTGGCTTCGGTCGGCTGGTTGGGCCGGGCCGGGATGCGCGTGGTGTTCGCGCTTTCGCCCGGCGCGGTGCGCATCGTCGAGCCACTCGGCGACGGTTCCTGCGCGGGCCGCGGCTCCGACGGCCGCGCGGGTCGCGACGGCTCCAGCGCGCCGGGATGGGTGGGGTCGTGCGGCGGCCGCGGTGCCGCGGCGACGAGGCTGGCCGCCACCGGAGGCCGCGCGGGCCGGCCGCCGAGCGTGGGCCGCTTGCGCTCGTCGGGCAGATCGATCTCGCCCAGCCCGATCTTGTTCTGCAGCCGCCGGGCCCAGCGCGGCGCCCACCAGCAGTCGTCGCCGAGCAGCTTCATCACCGACGGCACCAGGAACATCCGGACGACGGTGGCGTCCAGCAGCAGCGCCGCCATCAGACCGAAGGCCAGATACTTCATCAACACCAGGTCGGAGAACACGAACGAACCGGCGACGACGGCCAGCACCAGCGCGGCCGCCGTGATCAGGCGCCCGGTGGTCGCGGTGCCGATCCGGATGGCTTCCGCCGTCGACATGCCGCGTTCGCGCGCTTCGACCATGCGCGAGACCAGGAACACCTCGTAGTCGGTGGCCAGACCGAAACCGACGGCGACGACCAGCGCGATCACCACCACCATCAGTGGGGTCGGCGTGAAATTCAGCACGCCCGATAGGTGCCCGTCGACGAAGATCCAGGTCAAGATGCCCATCGTCGAGCCCAGCGTCAATGCGCTCATCACCGCCGCCTTGATCGGCAACACCACCGATCCGAACGCCAGGAACATCAACAGCATGGTGGCGCTGAGCAACAGGACCAGCATCAGCGGAGCCTTGTCGAACAGGCTGTGGATGCTGTCCTGTTCCAGGGCCGGCGTGCCGCCGACATAGAGGTTAAGCCCCTTCGGCGGATTCACCGCCCGCAGTTCGGAGATCTTCTTGGCGGCATCGTTCTTGTTGACCAGGCCGTTCTGGATCACCCGCACCGAGCCGTCTTTGGGCACCGTCGTACCGTTCGGGCCGGCGACGCAGGGGTTGCCGGCGATGGTGGGGCAGGCCCGCTCCTCCCACTGCTTGTCGGTGAACCCGCCGATCGAGGAAATCCTGTTGCGGATGTCGGCGACCTGTTGGTCCGTCACCTTGCTGTGGTTGGCGCTTTCGATCACCAGCGTCAACTGCTCGGTCCGATAGCCGGGGAAGAGCTTGTCGAAGTGCTCCTGCGCCATGCGCACCGGGTTGTCCGGCGGCAGG
Organism: Mycobacterium sp. 852002-40037_SCH5390672; assembly: GCF_001665875.1. Classification (GTDB taxonomy): domain Bacteria; phylum Actinomycetota; class Actinomycetes; order Mycobacteriales; family Mycobacteriaceae; genus Mycobacterium. The sequence goes on along the minus strand of NZ_LZTA01000070.1, from coordinate 103,252 downwards.
TATTTCTCGCTCATGCCGCCGAACGACAGGTTGCTCAGCGGGATGACCAGCAAGATCATGCCGACGGCGATCGGGATGGCGAATGCCAGCGGCCGCTTCATCACCCAGTTGACGAGCTTGCCCCAGAAGCCGGCCTCGACCTCTTCACGAGTTTTGGTCTTCTGCAACCGGTCGGCCAGCCAGTTCAGGTAGGCGCGGGAAACCTTCCAGTTGCGCAGGAACGGCACCCGGAACGCCGTCCGCACGCCCAGCGCGTCGACGTGACGGCCCAGAATGCCCAGGCAGGCCGGCAGGAACGTGATCGACAGCAACGCGGCCAGACCCACCGCGGCAAAGATGGCGTACGTCAGCGAATGCACGAAGCCCTGCGGCAACACCAGCAGGCTGGCGCTCGACGCGATGATGAGCACAGCCGAAAAGATGATGGTCCGCCCGGCCGTCATCACGGTCCGTCGCACCGCGGCCTCGGTGTCGTAGCCCTCGGCTATCTCCTCCCGGAACCGGCTCACCACGAAAAGGCCATAGTCGATGGCGATACCCAGACCGATCAGCGAGACCACGGGCTGGGCGAAGAAGTGCACCGGCCCGAACACGGCGACCAACCGCAGGATGCCCAGCGAGCCCGCGATGCTCAGGCCGCCCACGATGGCCGGCAGGCCGGCGGCGACCGCGCCACCGAACACCAAAAACAGGACCACCGCCACCAGCGGCACCGCGAGGACCTCCATGCGGCGCTGGTCGGTGGCGATGGTGCCCGTCAGGGCATTGGCGATCGGCTCGAGACCGGCCAGCTGCACGGTGCCGCCGTCGAGCTTTTGTAGATCAGGCGCGATGGCCTTGTAGTTGTTCAGGATGCTGTCGTCGTCGTTGCCCTTGAGCGGGATGGACACGAAGGTGTGCTTCTTGTCCTCGCTGACCATCCCCTTGATGAGCGGGGGGGCGTCGGCGGGGTTCGCCAGTGCCAGCCAGCCCGCCCAGCCGACGACCTGGTCGGGATGATCGGTTTTGAACTTGTTGAGTTCGGCGACGATTTTGCCCCGCCACGCCGGGTCATCGACGGTTTTTCCGTTGGGAGCGGTGAAGGTGGCCACGATGTGGCTGGTGCGGTCGCGGCCGTAGGTCTGGTCACCCAGCACCGACGCCTTAACGGATTGGCTGCCATCGTCGTAGAAGCCGCTCTGTGTAACATGCTTGCCCAGGCTGATTCCGAAAACGCCGCCCAGAAGACACAGAGCTACCGTGACCCCGATCACGATGTACCGGTATCGGTACACAGTTCGACCCCACCAGGCGAACACGCAAGCTCCTTACTGGATCGTCAACGACCCGCGCATTGGTTTTCCAGTGTCACACACGCGCGGTCAGCAGCGCGGACAGCGGCCGGAACGGCTGCAGCCACGCACCCTGGTCAGGCAGCGAATCTAGGCCGATCCGCGGCAACGGTTCCCGGAAGACACCAGCAATATCCTCCAGATCAACGAAGTCCAAGGTATCCGACGCTAGCGCCCAACTCGCATGTTCGCGAAATCCGATCACCTGGACGCTGATCCCGGTTTGTGCGATGTCTTCCAGCGGGTGACGAAACGCCTGACCGTCGGCCGAAGCCACCACCAGCGCCGCCAACCCTTCGGTGCGCCGCAGTTCGATGTGGGCCAGCATGTCACGGTCGACGTCGCTGTCCTCGTCGATCTTCGGCTTGGCGAACACCGCGAACCCCACGTTACGGAGCGCATCCACCCAGGGCCGCACGACGTCGGCGCTGCCCGGCGCGATGTTGGTGAAGACGGTGGCCTCCGGCTCCACCACGACGCCGGGGCGGCTGGCGCTGACCTCCGCCGTGCGCGCCAACAACCAGCGCCCCAGAGCATCGAACCGCGGGCGTTCCAAAGCTGTCGGGCGACGGCCCAGGATGGAGCCCAAGCCCATGTCGAGGTTGGGCGCGTCCCACACCAGCAACACGCGGGCACCCGGTGCAGTGAACCCGCCCAGCGCGTCGCCGGTGAGCACCGCCGGCGGTGCGACGGGTTCCGCCCCCGCCGCGGTCTCTTCGGTCAGGCTCATAGTCATCGCCTACTCATCGTCTAAGCCAAATGAATTCGGTGACGACGCTGCCCGCTTCTTGAGCCTTCGTCTCGTACTTGGTGGTGGGGCGCACGACCGAGATCGGCAGCGCACTGCCGGGATCGACCGGGCGCAGTCGGGATTCGCGGGCGCCGACCTCGGCGATGTGCTCGGCGTAGCCAGCGTGGTCCGTCGCGACGTGCAGGACACCACCACGGAGTAGCCGGTCGGCTATCAAGCCAATCGTGCCCGGCTGCAGAAACCGGCGTTTGTGGTGCCGGGCCTTCGGCCACGGGTCGGGAAAGAAGACGCGGACACCGGTCAGCGAATCCGGCACGATGAGGCGTTGCAGGACGTCGACGGCGTTGCCGCGGATGAGCCGGATGTTGCTCACGTTGTCGCGGTCGATCGCACACAGCAGCTGTGCCAGCCCGCGGCGGTAGACCTCCACCGCGATCACGTCGATACCCGGCTCGTCCTTGGCCATCGCCAGCGTGGATATGCCGCTGCCGCAACCGATTTCGAGCACCACAGGCGCCTGGCGCCCGAACCATGCGGCCGGATCAAGCGGGGATTCGCAATTTTCGGGTTCGTCGGCTGCGTTGCCTATCGACAGACCGAGTTCGGGCCAGCGCCGTTCCCAGGTCTGGCGCTGGGTATCGGACAGGGCCGCTCGTCGCGCCCGGAATGCCGTGGCCGGCAGATAGCGCTGGTCGGGGCGGTCCGAGTCCCCGGTCGGCGTGTCGGCAGACATCGCCACCCCGCGCTGCGCATGCATTTGTCCATGGTGGCCTATAAACCTTGGATGTAGCCGCCCCTGGTCCGGATTGATACCCAACAGTTGCCTTCAACTGGTAACTGATTAACGGTGGCTCGCTTCTTGGTGACGTGGATGCCACCATTCGGTGGGACCGCTCGGGCCCGGCGTTGCACGCAGTAGCGGCGACGCCGGCCGGGCGATGGGGTCATCCGGACCGGACAGGCGGGATATGAGGGGACAAGGACACCAGACTTTCGTCGACGAGCTGGCGCGGTTTGCCGCCGGCCACGTCGACCCGCATGTGACGGCGATCGCCCAGCGCACCGCCGCACCGCTGCGCGTGGTGGTGCGCGGCCGCCGGGGGGTCGGCTGCCGCACCGTGCGCCGCGCACTGGACGGCGCGGGACGCGCGGCGGGCATCGCGGTGGACAGCCCGCCGACAGATCGCGACGTCGACGCGGTGGTCTACGTGATCACCGAAGTGGTCAAGCCCGAGGACACCCGGGCTATCGCCGAGATCTCCGCGGCCGGGCACCCGGTGCTGGCCGTGCTGAACAAGGCCGATCTGGCGGGCTCGCTGTCCGGCCGGGGCGATGGGCCCATCGCGGCGGCGCGCGCGAGATGCACGGAGCTCTCGGCGCTGATCGGCGTGCCCATGAAGCCGATGACCGGTCTGCTTGCGCTGGCCGCCCTCGACGACCTGGACAGCACGCTGTGGACGGCGCTGTCCGCGCTGGCCGCCCACCCCGGTGGCAGCGCCTGCTTCGAAGGCTCCTTCGCCGGATTCCTAGCCGCCGACGCCCCGGTGCCGACCGAGGTGCGGCGGCGCTTGCTGGACAGCCTCGACCTGTTCGGCACCGCGCTGGCGGTCGCCGCGTTCCGGCAGGGCCGGACCCCGGCCCAGGTGCTGACCCTGCTGCACCGGATGAGTGGCGTCGACGCCGTCGTGGCCGGGATCGGGGCACTGGGCGCCGAGGCGCGCTACCAGCGGGTGCTGGACGCCGTCGCGGAACTCGAGGCGCTGGCCGCCGGGGGCGGCAGCCTCGGTGAGCGCATCAGCGGGTTCCTGTCCCACGACGACACCGTGGTCGCCCGGATGGCGGCCGCCGTGGATCTCGCCGAGGCGGCCGGGCTGGACCCGGGCGACCAAAGGCCCCTCGACGCGCCCCGTGATCCGTCCGCACACCTGCCGCGGGCGGTGCGCTGGCAGCGCTACAGTCGCGCCTCGTCCAGCGAACTGCACCGCGCCTGCGGCGCCGACATCGCCCGGGGATCGCTGCGGCTGTGGTCCCAGGCCTGCGCGTCGCTGCCGGGGGAATCCTGGTGAGCGGCGAAACGAGCGACGACCCCGCCGCCGCGGTCGACGCACTGGTGGCGGCCGCCGGACCGGGGCTCGACCCGCCGGCGATTCAGCGCTGCGACGTGGTGCTGGTGACCGGCCCCTGGATGGCCGGGGTCAGTGCGGTGGCCGATGCGCTGCGGGAGCGGCTACCGCAGCACAAATTCGTGGAGTCGACGGACCTGGGGCCCGGCGAGGTGCCGATCGCGGTGGTGTTCGTCGTGTCCGCGGCGGCAAACCTGACGCCCTCGGACTGTGCACTGCTGGACGCCGCGACCGAGCACACCGATGCGGTCGTCGGCGTGGTGTCCAAGATCGACGTCCATCTCAACTGGCGGGAGATCGTCGCCGCCAACCGAGAAGCGTTGGGCGCGCACGCGTCCCGCTACGGCCGGGCGCCCTGGGTCGGTGCGGCGGCCCTGCCCGACCTCGGCGACCCGGACATCGACGACCTGGTCGAAACCGTCGCGGCGCAACTCGACGATCCCGATCTTGCACGACGAAACAGGTTGCGGGCGTGGGAATCCCGGCTGCAAACGGTGGCGCAGCGGTTTGACCGTGAGGTGGAGGGGTCCGGCCGGCGGGCCCGGGTCGAGGCGCTGCGCGAAGAACGCAGCACCGCGTTGCAGCAGCGGCGTCAGGCCAAAAGCGAGCGCACCATCACGCTGCGCGGTCAGATCCAGCAGTCGCGGGTCGCGCTGTCGCACTCCGCGCGTAACCGCTGCGCGTCGGTGCGCACCGAACTGCAGGAACACGCGGCGGGTCTGTCGCGGCGGGGTATGTCCGGCTTCGAGGCGCACACCCGCGAGCGGCTGGATGCGGTGATCGCCGAGGTCAGCGAAGGCACCGACACGCAACTGGCAGAGGTCGCGCAGGTCGTGGACGTGCCGATGGAACTGCCGCCGCTCGAGCAGTTGCCGGCGGTCGACATTTCGCCGCCACCGCTGAAATCGCGCCGCCAGGAAACCTGGCTGCTGATCCTGCTGGGCGTCGGGTTCGGACTCGGGGTGGCGCTGACGCTGAGCCGGCTGATGAGCGGCCTGGCCTCGCGGCTGAACCCCGCGCTGTCGGTCACCGCGGCCCTGGCGTGCGTGGCGATCTCGGTGGCGCTCACCTACCTGGTGATCAACATCCGCGCGCTGCTGCACGACCGGGCGCTGCTGGACCGCTGGGCCGGTGACGTGACGGCCTCGCTGCAATCGATCGTCGAGGAGCTGGTCGCCACCCGCGTGCTGGTCGCCGAGTCGGTGTTGAGCAAAGCGCTGCTGGCTCAGGACGAGGCCGAGAACGCGCAGGTGTCGGCGTCCGTCGGCGTCATCGACACCGAGCTGCGCGAGCACGCCCTGGCCGCCGCGCGGGCCGCGGCCGCGCGCGATCGAGAGATGCCGGCGGTGGCGTCGGCACTGGCGGCGGTGCGTGCAGAACTCGGAGAACCGGGTATACGAGAGGGCGAAAGTCACTCCGCAGACGCCGAAGCTGACGAGACCGATAAACCCGCTTCAAGGAGCGAAGATGGCGACCCGCCTGGATCTTCTGAATCGTTGTAGTGAGAAGGCTTATACCCGCCCGGGACTCACCCGACAAGGTCCTCACGATAACCTGTTGTTAACGCCACCAATTCCTTAATTGTGTGGGCGAGAGCATAGCGAGCGACACCAGCCCGATACGCAGAAGAATCCAGGAGAGTTCGATGACCTCAGCGACCATTCCCGGTTTGGACACAGCACCCACGAACCACCCGGGCCTGCTGTCATGGGTGCAGGAGGTCGCCGAACTCACCCAGCCCGACCGGGTGATTTTCGCTGACGGCTCCGACGAGGAGTTCAACCGGCTGGCCGGCCAATTGGTCGAGGCCGGCACGTTGAAGAAGCTCAACGAGAAGAAGCACCCCAACTCCTACCTGGCGCTGTCCGACCCGTCCGACGTGGCGCGGGTGGAGTCGCGGACCTTCATCTGTTCCGAGCGCCAGATCGACGCCGGGCCGACCAACAACTGGATGGACCCGTCCGAGATGCGGTCCACCATGAGCGAGTTGTACCGCGGCTGCATGCGAGGACGCACCATGTGGGTGGTGCCGTTCTGCATGGGGCCGCTCGGCGCCGACGACCCCAAGCTGGGCGTGGAGATCACCGACTCCGAGTACGTCGTCATCTCGATGAAGGTGATGACCCGGATGGGCAAGGCCGCGCTGGAGAAGATCGGGGACGACGGCTTCTTCGTGAAGGCAATGCACTCGGTGGGCGCGCCGCTGGAGCCGGGCCAAAAAGACGTGCCGTGGCCGTGCAACGACACCAAATACATCACCCACTTCCCCGAGACCCGCGAGATCATGAGTTACGGGTCGGGTTACGGCGGCAACGCGCTGCTGGGCAAGAAGTGCTACTCGCTGCGGATCGCCTCGGCGATGGCCCACGACGAGGGCTGGCTGGCCGAGCACATGCTGATCCTCAAGCTCATCTCCCCGGAGAACAAGGCCTACTACTTCGCCGCGGCGTTCCCGTCCGCGTGCGGCAAGACCAACCTGGCCATGCTGCAACCCACCATCCCGGGCTGGCGCGCCGAGACCCTGGGTGACGACATCGCCTGGATGCGGTTCGGCAAGGACGGCCGCCTGTACGCGGTCAACCCCGAGTTCGGTTTCTTCGGCGTCGCACCCGGCACCAACTGGAAGTCCAACCCCAACGCCATGCGCACCATCGAGGGCGGCAACACCGTCTTCACCAACGTCGCGCTCACCGACGACAACGACGTGTGGTGGGAGGGCCTGGAGGGCGAGCCGGAGCACCTGACCGACTGGAAGGGCCGCGACTGGACGCCCGACTCCGGCGAGAAGGCCGCCCACCCCAACTCCCGCTACTGCACCCCGATGTCGCAGTGCCCGATCCTGGCGCCGGAGTGGGACGACCCGCAGGGCGTGCCGATCTCGGGCATTTTGTTCGGCGCCCGCCGCAAGACCACGGTGCCGCTGGTGACCCAGGCCCGCGACTGGCAGCACGGCGTGTTCATGGGAGCCACCATGGGCAGCGAGCAGACCGCGGCCGCCGAGGGCAAGGTCGGCACCGTGCGCCGCGACCCGATGGCCATGCTGCCGTTCCTGGGTTACCACGTCGGTGACTACTTCCAGCACTGGATTGACCTGGGCAAGAACTCCGACGAGTCCAAGATGCCCAAGGTGTTCTTCGTCAACTGGTTCCGCCGCGACGAAGACGGCGGCTTCCTGTGGCCGGGCTTCGGCGAGAACAGCCGGGTGCTCAAGTGGATCGTGGACCGCATCGAGCACCGGGCCGGCGGTCAGGACACCCCGATCGGCATCGTGCCGACGGCCGGCGATCTGGATCTGGACGGTCTGGACGTCGACAGCGCCGACGTCGACAAGGCGCTGGCGGTCAACGCGGCCGAATGGCGCGAGGAACTGCCCTTGATCGAGGAGTGGTTCGAGTTCGTCGGCGACAAGCTGCCCACCGGTGTCCGCGACGAGTTCGATGCGCTCAAGCAGCGGCTCGCGCAGTAGCGCGAGCAGCGGCGAGGCAAGCAAGGCCCTAGCGGCTGATCGCCTGCCGTCGTAGCGATCTCGGCAGGTACACCGCGCCCGCTCCGGCGCCGGCCGCCAGGTCGCCCGGATTGGAGATGGCGCAGCGCTTCAGTGACAGGCAACCGCAGCCGATGCACGAGTCCAGGTTGTCGCGCAGCGCGATCAGCCCGGCGATCTGATCGTCGAGGCGGGCGCGCCACGTTTTCGACAGTCCAGCCCAGTCGGCGCGGGTCGGTGTGCGACCGTATGGAAGTTTCGCCAGCGCGGCGGCGACCTCCTCGAGACTCAGGCCGACGTTGCGGGCGGCCCGGATGAAGGCCAGGCGGCGCAGCATCTGCCGCTCGAAGCGGCGCTGACCGCCGGCCGTGCGGCTTGCCGTGATCAGGCCCTGGCTCTCGTAGAACCGGATCGCCGATGCCGCGAAGCCGCTGCGGTTCGCTATCTCGCTGACGGTGAACAAGTCTCGTTTATCCATTGTGGCCTTCTCGAATTCGGGCTGTCGAGATGGTGACGATCCGCTTCGTCCGGCTGCGCCGCACCCGCGATCGCTACTTGACTTAAAGTTTACTTCAACTATCAGTATGGGCGGTATGACTCAATCCAAACAACAACCCGTCGCGATCGTCACCGGCGCCTCGCGCGGTTTCGGGAGCGCGGTTACCGCCGCCCTGCTCGACCGCGGCTGGACCGTCGTCGGCGATGCCCGACGCGCCTCCGAACTGGAATCGACTGCGCGAGCACTGAATTCAAGCCGATTCATCGCACTGCCCGGTGACGTCACCGACGCCTCGCACCGCGCCGAGTTGGTCGCGGCCGCAGCCGCCGCCGGCCCGCTTGGCCTCGTAGTGAACAACGCCAGTCGGCTGGGGCCCAGCCCGCAACCGATCCTCGCCGATTACCCTGCGAGCGAGTTGTGGACGGTGTACGAGACGAACCTGTTCGCGCCGCTGGCCCTGATCCAGGCCACGTTGCCGACGCTCGCCGAAAACGCCGGCGTGATCGTCAATCTGACCTCCGACGCCGCCGTCGAACCGTACCCCGGCTGGGGTGGGTATGGCTCGTCGAAGGCCGCGCTCGACCAACTGTCGGCCGTCCTGGCCGCCGAGACGCCCGCGGTGCGCGTGTACGCCTTCGACCCCGGCGACATGCGCACCGAGATGCACCAGGCCGCCTTCCCGGCCGAGGACATCTCCGACCGTGCCGAGCCGGCGTCGGTGGTGCCGGCGTTGCTGCGACTGCTGGACACGAGGCCGGCCCCTGGCCGCTACCGCGCCGCGGATCTGGCGCTATCCGGAACGCCGCAATGACCGCTTCCGGGCCGCTGGCGAGCCCGCAGACCCATTTCCACCGCGCGCCGGCGTCGGATGCCACCGAGCCGCCGGAGGTCCGCGGCGTCGCCAGGGACGCGGTGAAGCTGCTGGTCGCTCGGCCGGGCGGGGTCGACCACGCGCGATTCGCCGACCTCGGTGATTACCTGCGACCGGGCGATCTGCTGGTGGTGAACGACTCGGCCACCCTGCCCGCCGCCGTCGATGGCGACCGCGGCGGGCGGCCGATCGCCATCCACTTCTGCACGGCACGCGCGGCCTTGGACTGGGCGGTCGAACTCCGGCCGGCGGGCAACGCGACGGGGTACTTGACCGACATCGCGCCGGGCGAACGCATCGAAATGCCGGGCGGTGGGGCGCTTGTCATCGAATCGTCCTACCCGCAACCGGGGGTCAGCGGGGCGCGGTTGTGGGCCGCGCGGGTCGTTGTGGAAGGTGATGTCGTGTCGTACCTGGCGCGGCACGGCCGGCCCATCCGGTACTCGTATGTGCGGCGGCCGTGGCCGCTGCGCTACTACCAGACGGTGTTCGCCAGACAGCCCGGTAGCGCTGAAATGCCGAGTGCGGCAAGGCCGTTCAGCACAGAACTGGTCACCGACCTGGTGGCCGCCGGCATCGCGATCGCGCCGATCACGCTGCACGCGGGGGTGTCGTCGGCGGACGCGGGCGAGCCACCGGTCGCCGAACCCTTCCACGTGCCCGCCGCGACCGCGCGGCTGGTGAACTTCACGCGCGCGAGCGGCGGACGGGTGATCGCGGTGGGAACGACGGTGACGCGCGCGCTGGAGTCCGCCGCCACCGCGGACGGCGTGGTGCGCCACGCGGTCGGCTGGACGGATCTGGTGCTTGGCCCCGGCCGACCCTGTCGCGTCGTCAGCGGCCTGATCACCGGGTGGCACGAAGCCGGTGCCTCGCACCTGTTGTTGCTCGAGGCGGTCGCCGGGCCCGAGCTGGTCGCCAGGGCGTATCGGGAGGCCGTGGAACGCGGCTACCTGTGGCATGAATTCGGCGACAGCGCGCTACTGCTGCCCGGCAGACCGACGACCGCTTAACACCCGTCAAGTTCGTCGGCGGTACAGTCTGCGCATGCAGATCCGCCCGTATATCGGCGCCGACAAACCTGCTGTCATCCTGTACCCGTCCGGAACGGTCGTCACCTTCGACGACCTCGAAGCCCGTGCCAACCGACTGGCGCACCGGTTCCGTCAGGCGGGTCTGCGCGAGGGCGACACCGTCGCAATCCTGATGGAGAACAACGAGCACATCCACGCGGTGATGTGGGCGGCTCGTCGCAGCGGTTTGTACTACGTGCCGATCAACACCCACCTGACCGCGGCAGAGGCGGCCTACATCATCGACAACAGCAGCGCCAAGGCCATCATCGGCTCGGCGGTGCTGCGCGACACCCTCGCCGGCCTGGCCGAGCATCTGCCGGGCGGGCTGCCCGAGCTGCTGCTGATCGCCACCGAAAAGGGAGGCGCCGACCTGCCGGGCTGGGAGCGTTACCCGGAATGCGTAGCCGATCAGCCCGATACCCCGATCGACGACGAAATCGAGGGCGACCTGCTGCAGTACTCGTCGGGCACCACCGGCCGGCCCAAGGGCATCAAACGCGAATTGCCGCACCTGCCACCGGCCGAAGCCCCCGGCATGATGTCGGCGCTTGTCGGTTTCTGGATGACGCCCGATTCGATCTACCTCAGCCCGGCGCCGCTGTACCACACGGCGCCCTCGGTGTGGTCGATGAGCGCACAGGCCGGCGGCATCACCACGGTCGTCATGGAGAAATTCGACGCCGAAGGCTGCCTGGACGTCATCGCGCGGCACCGGGTCACGCACGGCCAGTTCGTCCCGGCGATGTTCACCCGCATGCTGAAACTGCCTGAGCAGGTTCGTCATTCGTACGACTTGACCAGCCTGCAGCGGGTGATGCATGCGGCGGCTCCGTGCCCGGTGGAAATCAAGAAACAGATGATCGACTGGTGGGGCCCGATCATCGACGAGTACTACGCGTCCTCGGAAGCCCACGGGTCGACGCTGATCACCGCCGAGGACTGGCTGGCGCATCCGGGTTCGGTCGGCAAACCCATGGGGGGCGCCGTGCACATTCTCGACGAGCACGGCAACGAGTTGCCGCCCGGCCAGGCCGGCGAAATCTACTTCGAGGGCGGCTATTCCTTCGAATACCTCAACGACGCGGCGAAAACCGCGTCATCGCGCGAGAAGCACGGCTGGGCGACCGTCGGGGACATCGGGTACCTCGACGACGAGGGTTACCTGTACCTGACCGACCGGCGTCACCACATGATCATTTCCGGCGGGGTGAACATCTACCCGCAGGAAGCCGAGAATCTTCTGGTCACCCACCCGCAGGTGTTGGACGCCGCGGTATTCGGGGTGCCCGACGACGAGATGGGCCAGCGCGTCGTGGCCGCCGTGCAGACCGTCGATCCGGCCGATGCCACCGACGGATTCGCCGACGAGTTGACGGCGTGGCTGCGAGACCGACTGGCGCACTACAAGTGCCCGCGTTCGATCGCATTCGAAGCGCAGCTGCCGCGTACCGATACCGGCAAGCTCTACAAGAATGGGCTGATCGAGAAGTACTCGGTGTGACCGATGCTCCGGGTGGTCGACCTGTCGAGCGCGCCGCAAGACGGCCCGGGGTCGCCGCCCGGGGTGGTCGTCGGCGTCGGCTCGGCCGCCGACATCGCTGCGGCCGGATTCTGGCTTGACACAGCAACTTTCACACTGACCGAGGAGCCCTGCGCCGACCGGCGCGTGGTCACCGTCGAGTCGGTGTCGGCGAGCGTGGACGAGCTGACGGCACGCTGTCGACGTTGGCCGCAGGCCAGTGGGATCTGTGACGACGTGTTGCGCGCGGTGGATCCGCAGGGTCCGACGCTGTCCGGGGTGATGACCGAATCGTTGGCGTACTCGACCCTGCAGGCCGGCCCGGAATTCGCGCAGTGGTTACGCGAACGCGGCCCGGTCCGCATGCCCGAGATCGCCGACCCGGTGCGGGCGACCCGCGACGGCGACGTCGTGCGTATCGTGTTCAACCGGCCGCAGCGGCACAACGCGTTCTCGACGGACGCGCGCGCCGCGCTGTTGGAGGCCCTGGCGGTCGCGCAACTGGATCCGTCGGTCACCGGTATCGCGTTGAGCGGCTACGGTCCGTCGTTTTGCAGTGGCGGGGACCTCGCGGAGTTCGGCACCTTCGCCGACCCGGCGAGCGCGCATCTGGCGCGTACCCGCTACAGCCCCGCCCTGGTGCTCGACGCGCTGGCCGCCCGGCTCGGCCGGCAGTGCCGGGCCGAGGTGCACGGTCGGGTGATGGGCAGCGGATTGGAGATGGCGGCGTTTTGCGGGTGGGTCACCGCCCGCGACGATGCGGTGTTCGGGCTACCCGAATTGGCCTTGGGGTTGCTTCCCGGGGCCGGTGGCACCGTCAGCGTCACGCGGCGGATAGGCCGTTGGCGCACAGCGTATCTCGTGTTGTCCGGGCGCACCGTCGACGCGGATACCGCGTTGGCCTGGGGGCTGGCGGACGAGACCGCTGTTCAGAAGCCCGAATAGGTGGTGGTGGTCGTGGACGGGATGGAAGACACGATGGCCGCGAACATGGCGAACCACAGCACGGCGCCGATCACCGCGGCGACGGCGCCCACGACCGCGCCGATGATGGCCCACTTCTTGGCATTGTTGGACGCCTCGTGGGCCTCGGCGTAGCGGCCCTGAGCCCACAACCCGGACACCTTGTTGGAGTAGACGATCGACACGATGCCGAGCGGCAGGCAGCACAGCACCGTGCACAGGATCGCCCAGACCAGATAGTTCTCGGGCTCCTGCCATCCCGGCTGCGGCGCCGGCCATCCGGCGGGCGGCGGGTGGCCCTGCCAGCCCGGCGGCTGCTGAGCTTGCCACCCGGCGGGCTGCTGGCCCTGCCATTCCGGTTGCTGGCCTTGCCATTCCGGTTGTTGCCCCGGCCATTCTGGCGAACCTCCGGGCGGCACGGGGGGATAACTCATGGCGGCTGCCTTTCCCTGTAATTCCCTCGGCTGGCGAACAGCTTTACTTCCATACCGGTTTGCCTGCCGGAGAAGTCAGGCAAATATACTCCCAAACTTCGTTCGCGGGCCGCGAGATTGGTGAGCCGGATCAGATTCCGCCCCGCGTCACCAGTTGGCGGGCAATCACGTTGCGTTGGATCTCGTTGGTGCCTTCACCGACGATCATCAGTGGCGCGTCCCGGAAGTAGCGTTCGACGTCGTATTCGGTGGAATAACCATAGCCGCCGTGGATTCGCACGGCGTTCAGCGCGATCTCCATGGCGACCTCGGAGGCAAACAGTTTGGCCATCCCGGCTTCCATGTCGCAGCGTTCGCCGCTGTCGTAGCGCTCGGCGGCGTATCGGGTGAGTTGTCGGGCCGCGGTGAGTTTGGTTGCCATGTCGGCCAGATAGTTACCGATCGACTGATGCTGCCAGATGGGCCGGCCGAAGCTCTCTCGCTGCTGGGCGTAGGCCAGCGCGTCTTCGAGCGCCGCGGTGGCGACGCCCATGGCGCGGGCGGCCACTTGGATGCGTCCCGTCTCGAGTCCCTTCATCATCTGTGAAAAGCCTTCGCCCGCAACGCCTCCCAGTATCGCCGACCGAGGTACCCGGAAGTCGTCGAACGACAGCTCACAGGACTCCACGCCCTTGTAACCCAACTTCGGCAGATCCCGCGACACCGTCAGGCCCGGCCCGTGCTCGACGAGCACGATCGAGATGCCGCGGTGGCGCGGCCTGGCGTCCGGGTCGGTCTTGCACAGCAGGGCGATGAGCCCGGAACGGCGCGCGTTGCTGATCCAGGTCTTGGACCCGTTGATCACCAGGCCGTCACCGTCGGTGCCGGAAGGCAGGGCGGTACTGGTCATGTTCTGCAGATCCGAGCCGCCGCCGGGCTCGGTCAACGCCATGGTGGCACGTACGTCGCCACTGGCCATCCGCGGCAGGTAGGTCCGCTTCTGGTCCTCGGTACCGAACAGCGTCAGCAGCTTGGCGACCACGGTGTGTCCGCCCATCGCACCGGCCAGGCTCATCCAGCCGCGCGCCAGTTCCTCGGTGACCCGCACGTAGCACGGCATGGACACCGGCGACCCACCGTATTCCTCCGGAACGGCCAGTCCGTAGATGCCGATCCGCTTCATCTGCTCGATCCACGCCTCGGGGTAGGTGTTGGCGTGCTCGACCTCGCGAATGCTCGGTTTGACGTCGCGGTCGATGAACGTCCGCACCGTGGTGACCAGCATCTCTTCTTCGTCGTTCACCTGCGATCACCCTTTAGCGTTGATGGTGACGATCCGCTTCGCCCGGCTTCGCCGCGCTCGCGATCGCCACGAACTGATGGTGACGATCCGCTTCGCCCGGCTTCGCCGCGCTCGCGATCGCCACGAAGTTGACCCTCGAATCCACAGCCTGCCAGCATGGGGCGTTGTGACCAGTGACGGGTATGCGGGGATTCGCGAGGGCGGACCGTACTTCGACGACCTCTCGGTGGGGCAGGTGTTCGACTGGGCGCCGTCGATGACGCTGTCGTCCGGGTTGGCGGGCGCTCACCAGGCGATCGTGGGTGACCGGCTGCGTCTGGCGCTGGACGCCGACCTGTGCGGGGCGGTGACGGGCCTCCCGGCGCCGCTTGCCCATCCGGGACTGGTGTGCGACGTGGCGATCGGGCAGTCGACACTGGTGACCCAGCGGGTCAAGGCCAACCTGTTTTATCGCGGCCTGGTGTTCCACCGGTTCCCGGTCATCGGCGATTCCCTCTACACCCGCACCGAAGTGGTTGGGCTGCGAGCGAATTCGCCCAAGCCCGGCCGGGCGCCGACGGGGTTGGCGGCGCTTCGGATGATCACGATCGACCAGGCCGATCAGTTGGTGCTCGACTTCTACCGATGCGGAATGCTGCCGGCCGGCCCCGATTTCACGCCCGGGGACGCACCGCACGACGATCTGTCCGCCATCGGCGCCGACGTGCCCGGCCCGGCCCACGATCCGACCGCGCAATGGGACGGCGAGGTGTTCCGCGACAAGGTGCCCGGTCCACACTTCGATCCCGCCCTGGCGGGTTCGGTGCTGCACAGCACCGCCGACGTGGTCAGCAGCGCTCCCGAACTCGCCCGGCTCACCCTGAACATTGCTGCCACACATCACGATTCGCGAGTCGGCGGGCGCCGGCTGGTGTACGGCGGGCATACCATCGGGCTGGCATTCGCGCAGGCGAGCAGGTTACTGCCCAATCTGGTGACGGTGTTGAACTGGCAGTCCTGCGATCACACCGGGCCCGTGCACGAGGGCGACACCCTGTACAGCGAACTGCACATCGAATCGGCCGAACCGACCGATCACGGTGGCGTGCTCGGGCTGCGGTCGCTGGTGTATGCGGTCAGCGACACCGCGACTGAGCCGGACCGTCCGGTGCTGGACTGGCGGTTTCACGCGCTGCAGTTCTGAGGCGGGTTTGCCGCTCGCCACGGCGCTGCGGGCCACGCGCACAATGGGGGCGTGAGTTCGGCGTTGTCGCAGCAGGTCAAAGAGTGGGGAAGCAGCGGGTTGGCCTACTTGACCGGCCTGTCCGACGGTCCCGCCGACTTCTCCCGCGCCAACGTGCTGACCCGCGCGCACGGCGTGGCCGCGGCCGTCGGTGATCGCCTGGGTGCCGACGTCGATGCGGTGAGCCTGTTGACCGGACGGGCCGCAATGCTGGGACTGACCCGCGGCGGTCGCGTGTCGCCGGGCGGCGGCACCCACCTGCTCGCCACCCGGGATGGCTTCTGCGCGCTCACCCTCTCGCGTGCCGACGATCTCGACGCCATCCCGGCGCTGCTGCAGGCCGACGACGTCGCCGCCGACCCGTGGCCGCTGCTGCGGGGCTGGGCGGCCACCCGTCCGGTGTCGCAGATCCTCGAGCGGGCGGGGCTGCTCGACCTTCCGGTGGCGGGCATGGGCGAGGCCGAGCCCGCGCCGCCGCGGATAAGCCGTGCCGGAGCGCGCACGGTGCCTCGTGCGCTGCACGGCCTGCTGGTCACCGATCTGTCCTCGATGTGGGCGGGCCCCCTGTGCGGGCGGCTGCTGGCACGCGCCGGGGCGACGGTCGTCAAGGTCGAAAGCCCGCGACGTCCGGACGGTACCCGCGCCGGGGCGGAGGCCTTCTTCGACTGGGTCAACGGCGGAAAGCTCTGCTATGAAGTCGATTTCGACAGCCAGGCGGACGAACTGCGTGAACTGCTGGCGGTCAGCGACATCGTCATCGAAGGCTCGCGCCCGGCGGCACTGGCGCGCCGCGGACTCGGACCCGCTGACGTCGCACCGCGCGCGGGCCGAATCTGGCTGCAAATCACCGGTTATGACGGCCGCAGACCGGGATTCGGCGATGACGCCGCGGTGGCCGGCGGCCTGGTCGGCACCAGCGCCGCGGGCCCGGTGTTCTGCGGCGACGCCATCGCCGACCCGCTGACCGGATTAGAGGCGACGCTGGCGGTGGCCGAATCCCTGGGCCGCGGTGGCGGCGAGTTGATCCGCGTATCCATGTCCGGGGTCGCCGCCACCTACGCGGCGCTGCCGGTCGAGCCGTCGGCATCACCGGCGCCGGTGTCGTCACCGACGGCCCCACCGGCATCGCGTCCGGCCTCAGGACCGGGCGCCGATAACGAGGCGGTGCGCCACCTGGTCGGCCAAAAGCGTTTGCTGTCATGCTGATTCAGCGCGCGACCTTACTGGACGGGACCACGACAGACATCCGGGTGGGCGCGCTGATCGAGGAGATGGCGCCGCCGGGTGAGGGCCTGGTGGCGCGAGCGGGGGAGGGGGTGCTGTACGCGGGCGGCGGCACTGTCCTGCCCGGGCTGCACGACCACCATGTGCACCTGCGCTCGGCGGCCTCGGCACTGGATTCGTTTCTCGTCGGGCCGCCCGGGGTCAGCACCGAATCGCAGCTCACCCAATTGCTGGCGAACGCCACGCCCGGACCCGACGGCTGGATTCGCGCTGTGGGCTACCACGATTCGGTTGCCGGAGAACTCGACCGGGGCGCCCTTGACGCCATCGTTCCCCACGTTCCGGTCCGCATCCAGCACCGCAGCGGGGCGCTGTGGATCCTCAATTCCGAAGCACTGGGCCGGGTAGGGCTGTCCGAACATCCCGACGGGCGGCTGCGCAGCGCCGACCGCGGCTGGTCACTGGCGCTGCAGCGGCGCGAAACCGATCTGGCCGAACTGAGCCGCCGGATCACCGCGACCGGTGTCACCGGCGTCACCGACGCCACGCCCGATCTCGGCGCCGACGACATGGAGTCGCTGACGGCGGCGCACCGCCGCGGCGAGTTCCGGCCGCGGCTGAGCTTCCTGTCACCGGGCAAGAAGATCCTGCACGACGATCGACTGGACCTCGACGCCCTCACGGAATGGGTTGTGCGCCGGCACAACAGCGGGAAACCGGTCGCCGTGCATTGCGTGACGGCCGCCCAGCTGGTGGTGACCATCGCGGCGCTGCGCGAGGCCGGCGGCCATCCGCAAGACCGCATCGAACACGCCGCGGTGGTGCCCGACGACAACCTGGCCGACCTCGCCGAGCTGGGGGTCACGGTGGTGACGCAGCCAAATTTCGTCGCCGAGCGCGGCGACCAGTACTTCGCCGAGGTCCCCGCCGCCGAGCACGACGAGCTGTGGCGCATCGCGTCCCTGCGCAACGCGGCGGTGCCGGTCGCGCTGTCCACCGACATGCCGTTCGGCCACGGCGACCCCTGGACGGCGATGCGCGCCGCGGTGCACCGCACCACGGCGCAGGGTGCCGTTCTGGGTGCACGCGAACGTGTCTCGGCGCGCGAGGCTTTGACGATGTTTCTGGGCCGGGCCGATCAGCCGGGGCGGCTGCGCAGCGTGGACGTCGGACAGCCGGGGGACCTGTGTGTGCTCAACGAGCCGCCGGCGACGGCGCTGGCCGCCTTGGACGCCGGCCTGGTGGCGGCCACCGTCATCGGCGGTGAACTGGTGTACTTCGCGATGTGAGGCGCCGTCAAGCGGGCGGGCTGAGCGCGGCGCGCAGACTGTCGCATTGGCTCTCGAAAAACCCCCGCGACACTTGGGCTTTCGGCAAGACCACGTCGAAGCCGTGGAAGGCGCCCGGAATGGCTTCGACCTGACACGGCACCCCGGCAGCCCGCAGACGTTCGGCGTAGGCCAGGTCTTCGTCGTGGAACAGGTCATGCGTGCCCACACCAATCCAGGTCGGCGGCAACCCGCTGAGGTCGTCGCGCCGCCCGGGGACGGCGACCTCGGGGTCGGCTTTGCCGAGATATGCCGCCCAGCCGAACCTGTTGCTGCGGTTGTCCCACAGCCGGTAGTTCGCACTGGGCGCGGTGGCCGAACTGCGGTCGTCGAGCATGGGATAAGTCAGTAGCTGGAATGCGGGGCTCACCTCGGCGCGGTCGCGTGCCAGCAGGGCCAGGGCCGCCGCGAGGCCGCCGCCGGCGCTGGCGCCGCCGATGGCGATGCGGTAACGGTCCACCGACGGCAGCGCGGCCAGCCACGTCAACGCCGAATAGCAGTCTTCCAGCGGTACGGGATACGGATGTTCGGGCGCCAGACGGTATTCCACCGAGGCGACAGTGATGCCCAGGCGCCTGCTGAACCCGATGCAGAGCGGGTCGTCCTGCTGGGCGGTGCCGATCACGTATCCGCCGCCGTGGATCCACAGCAGCGCGGGCGTGGTCTCGGTGACCCCGGCGGGCCGGAACAGCCGAACACCGGCGCCCGAAGCGAAGGTGATCGTCTCGACGTCGGCGTCGGGCTTGCCGAGGCGGCCCCGCCAGGCGAGCGCCGCCCGCATGAGCGGCAGGGTCCGGGGGCCGACGAGCCGTCGTGGGGCGAAGCGGGCGAATCGCTGCAGGTCAGGATGAACGTCGTTGTTCGTCACCGGATCAGTATCACCGACGGGGAAAATCGAGGGACGGCTACGTGCGATCTGTCGTGCACGATCTGACATCAGGAGGCAGCGTGACCGCCAACAACCCCGGGCTGGTTTCGCGGTTCATCGATACGGCTCTGGGCACGATCCGGGTTCAGGTCAGTGCGGGGGCCGGGCCCGCCATCCTCATGTGGCCCAGCCTGTTGATGACGGGCGACTTGTGGGCCGGCCAGGCCGCGCACTTCGGCGACAAAAATCGCCTGGTGCTCATCGATCCGCCCGGCCACGGTGACAGTGCGCCGCTGCGCGCGATGTTCAGCTTCACCGACTGCGCGCGCTGCGTCGTAGACCTGCTGGATGGGCTGGACATCGACACGGCCCACTTCGTCGGCAATTCGTGGGGCGGGATGATCGGCGGCACCTTCGCCGCCCTCTACCCCGACCGTTTCAACCGCGCGGTGCTGATGAATTGCACCGCCTCGAAAGCCGGTGTCGCGCAACGGGTGCAGTATGCGGCCATGGTGTGGTTGGCGACGGCGCTGGGCGGGATCCGGCCGCCGCTGACACGCTCGAGCATCCGCGGCTTCCTGGGGCCGACGACGTTGCGCACCCGCCCGGACGTGGTGGCGACCGTGCGGGCGAACGTGCAGTCTGTGAACACCGATTCGGTCCGCTGGGCGGTGCGCAGCGTGGTGTCCGCGCGGCCCGACCAGCACGCCCTGCTGGGTCGCGTCGCAGCCCCGGTGTTGGTGGTCGCCGGCGAAGAGGACGCCACCTTCCCGGTGGCCGAAACCCGCGCCATGGCCGACTCGATCCCGGGCGCGTCCTTCACCGTGCTCGACGGGGTCGCCCACCTCGCGGCGCTGGAAGACCCCGCACGGGTGAACGAGCTGCTGGACGCGTTCTTGTTCGGCTGATTCTCGCCCGGCCAGGCGAGACTCTGAAACGGCGAAAGGCCTTGCTAATAAGCAAAAGTCGGCAGCGCACGATTCCCCTGCGGTGGGGACGTGCAGGTCGGGCGCCATCGGTGGGTGAACCGTGCCGGGCGCTGCAACGTAGCCGCGGGAGGGCCTAGAACGAGAAATGGATTAGCCGAGCCACGATCGGGGTATCGGTGCAATGCTGGCGTACGTGCTTGCTGTCAGCTTGTTGGGGTTTGCCGGTACGTCATTGCAACGTCCCGCACGGGACCGAACTCGGCGCGCCGCCCGATCGGCCAGGACGTGAGGGACGTGAAATGCTTGGGCAACTTTACGATCGGGCACTTGGCGGGGAGCGATGTTGGATCCGTCATGACGACGGCGAACTGCGGCCATTGCCGGCGCACCGATGGCTGGGTGTGCGATGTCCCCCCAACGGCTCAGCTGAATCTGGCCCCATCTTCGACGAAGCCTTCGACGAAGTTTTCGACGAAGCCGTCACGCAGATGTGCACCGGGCCCACCATCGAGCTGGGTTGCGGTCCGGGCAGGTTGGTGGCGAGGCTGATTCAGCGGGGCATCCCCGCACTCGGTATCGACCGATCCGCGACCGCGATCCAGCTGGCGGGTCGCGGCGGTGCACCGGCCCTGTTGGGCGATGTGTTCGAGCCGCTGCCGGCAACGGGCCTGTGGCAGACGGTGCTGTTGGTCGACGGCAATGTCGGGCTCGGCGGGGATCCGCGACGAATTCTCGGTCGCGCGTTCGAGCTGCTGGCCCGCGGTGGCCGTTGTATTGCCGAATTCGAAGCCGAGGCCATCGGCATCTGTTCGCGATGGGTCCGTCTGGAGTCGGCGGGCGAGGTGGGGCCCTGGTTTCGCTGGGCGTCGGTCGGGGTGGACAGCGCCGCCGCGCTGGCCGCGCAGGCGGGACTGACGCTGACCAGCGTCAGTCTGGTCGGCGGCCGGGTGATCGCCGACCTGGCGGCCAGGTGAGCGTGTCGTCCACAGCAAAATTCACCGCGCCCAGCGAACCGCGAAAAACGGGTCAATCAGCGTGAATATCGTATCCAGCGAGCACGCCGGGCAAAGCGCCTTCGCCACGCCCGCCGGTTCTACAGAAACGTCAGTTTGCGAAACGTCGTGAGGGGTACAGTCCCGTTCATGACGGCGAATGGACCCGGCATTACCGATTGCGTGAAGTGGTTGCTGCGGGCCCGCCCCGGCGACTATGCGCTGGCGTTGAGTGTCGCCGGGGCTTCGCTGCCCGTGGTCGGCAAGCATCTCGAGCCCCTGGGCGGTTTGACCGCCATGGGTGTCTGGGGTGCCCGGCACGCACCGGAGGCGATTTCCGCGGCGACCAAGGACTGGTTCACGCCCGGAATCAACGACGTCCGGCGCCGCGACCGGGCGAGCACCCAGCAGGTCTCCCTCGCCGCGTTGCGCGGGGTCGTGTCGGCCGCGGATCTCGAGGCGGAATGGCCGGTCGCCGAGAAGACACCACCGATCTGGGACGGTCTCCGGCAGCGCCGCTACCTGTATCGCCGCGCCGTCCACTACGGGGACCACCCCGACCAGGTGCTCGACGTCTGGCGGCGCAAAGACCTGCCCGCACAACCCGCACCGGTCCTGATCTTTTTGCCGGGCGGCGCCTGGGTGCACGGCAAGTGCATGGGCCAGGGGTCGGCGCTCATGTCACGGCTCGCCGAGCAGGGGTGGGTGTGCCTGGCGGTCAACTACCGCGTCTCGCCGCACCACCGCTGGCCGCGCCACATCGTCGACGTGAAAACCGCCATCGCGTGGGCGCGTGCCAACGTCGACAAGTTCGGTGGCGACCGCGATTTCGTTGCGATAGCGGGATGTTCGGCGGGTGGCCACCTGTGCGCGCTGGCCGGGCTGACGCCCGACGACCCGCAATTCCAGGAGAAGCTGCCCGAGGGCGCCGACACCTCGGTGGACGCGGTCGTGGGGATCTACGGCCGCTACGACTGGGAGGACCGCTCGACGCCGGAGCGCGAACGGTTCGTCGAATTCCTGGAGCGGGTCGTGGTGAAGAAGTCGATCGCCCGTCGCCCCGAGATTTTCCGCGACGCGTCCCCGATCGCGCGCGTGCACCGCAACGCCCCGCCCTTCCTGGTCATCCACGGCAGCAAGGACACCGTCATCCCCGTCGATCAGGCGCGCAGCTTTGTCGAGCGGTTGCGGGCGGTGTCGCATTCGATGGTCGGCTACCTGGAATTCCCCGGCGCCGGCCACGGGTATGACCTCGTCGACGGTGAACGCGCCGGCGCCGCGGCCCACGTCACTTCGCTGTTCCTCAACCAGATTTATCGCACCAAGACGCGCGTCGGGGCAAAAGAGGTTATCTGAGCGCCAGCGCTGAGTATGGTCCCTCTATGGGCATGGGGCAGCGGTGAAGAGGCTTAGCGGGTGGGACGCTGTGCTGCTGTACAGCGAAGCGCCGAACGTGCACATGCACACCATCAAAGCCGCCGTTATCGAGCTGGACGCTGACCGCCGGTCGCTGGACGTCGACGCGTTTCGCCAAGTCATCGCGGGGCGGCTGAACAAGCTCGATCCGTTCTGCTACCAGCTCGTCGAGGTGCCGTTCAACTTCCACCATCCGATGTGGCGGGAGAATTGCGACGTCGACCTGACCTATCACATCCGCCCCTGGCGGGTGTCGCCGCCGGGGGGGCGCCGCGAACTGGACGAGGCCATCGGGCAAATCGCCAGCACGCCGCTCGATCGGAGCCGTCCGCTGTGGGAGATGTACTTCGTGGAGGGCTTGGCCAACAACCGGATTGCGGTCGTCGGCAAAATTCACCATGCCCTCGCCGACGGTGTCGCCTCGGCGAACCTGATGGCCCGTGGCATGGACCTGCAGCCGGGCCCGGAGGGCGAGAAGTACGTCTGCGACCCCGCTCCCACCGCGCGGCAACTCATGGCGTCGGCAATGGCCGACCACATGCGCCATGTCGGGCGGCTGCCGCACACCATCCGCTACACCACGCAGGGTCTGGGCCGGGTGCGGCGCAGCTCGCGCAAATTCTCCCCGGAACTGACGCGGCCCTTTGAGCCGCCGGCGACCTTCATGAACCACAAGATCACCCCGGAACGGCGGTTCGCCACCGCCACCCTGGCGCTGGCCGACGTCAAGGAGACCGGAAAGCGGCTCGGGGCGACGATCAACGACATGGTGCTGGCGATGGCGACCGGCGCGCTGCGCACCCTGTTGTTGCGGTACGACGGCAAGGCCGAACCGCTGTTGGCGTCGGTGCCGATGAGTTTCGACTTTTCTCGCGAACGGATCTCCGGCAACCGCTTCACCGGCGTGCTGGTGGGCCTGCCGACCGATTCCGACGATCCGCTGGAACGGGTGCGGTGCAGCCACGAGAACGCCATCGCCGCCAAGGAAAGCAACCAGCTGATGGGACCGGAGCTGGTCAGCCGGTGGGCGGCTTACATGCCACCCGGGCCCACCCAGGCCTTCTTCCGGTGGGCGTCCAGTCGCGACGGGCACAACAAGATCCTCAACCTGAACATCTCCAACGTTCCCGGTCCGCGGGAACGCGGCCGGGTGGGCGGGGCACTGGTCACCGAGATCTATTCGGTGGGGCCGTTGACCGCCGGCAGCGGGCTCAACATCACCGTGTGGAGTTATGTCGATCAGCTCAACATCTCGGTGCTCTCCGACGGGTCCACCCTCGAGGACCCGCACGAGGTTTCCGATGCCATGGTCGCCGACTTCATCGAAATACGCAGGGCCGCAGGTCTTCCCGACAAGCTGACGGTTGTCGAGGCGGCGATGGCTCCGGCGTGATCGGCCGGGGTTCTCAGGCAATCGACGCCGGCGGTAAGCCGAATCTCTCGGGGACGTAAACGCCATTCCCGCCGCCGGTTACCATCGGTCCGACAGGAGCTATCTCAAAGCCACCGATTTCCTGAAGGAGCTGTGCGGCACCGTGAGCAGTGGAAACCAAGAGGCCGGCACCGAAGAACCCGAAGTTCTGGTCGAACAACGGGATCGAATCCTCATCATCACGATCAACCGGCCGAGGGCCAAGAACGCGGTCAACTCCGCGGTGGCCAATGGCCTGGCCGCCGCGGTGGATCGGCTCGATAACGAGACCGGCCTCTCGGTGGGCATCCTCACCGGCGCGGGCGGCTCGTTCTGCGCGGGCATGGATCTCAAGGCCTTCGCCCGTGGCGAGCTTCCCATCGTCGAGGGCCGCGGCATGGGCTTCACCGAGCGTCCCCCGGTCAAGCCGCTGATCGCGGCGGTCGAGGGTTACGCGCTGGCCGGCGGCACCGAACTGGCGCTGGCCACCGACCTGATCGTGGCGTCAAAGGACTCGGCGTTCGGCATTCCGGAGGTCAAGCGTGGGCTGGTCGCCGGCGGCGGCGGGCTGCTGCGGCTGCCGCAACGCATCCCGTCCGCGATCGCCATGGAACTGGCGCTCACGGGTGAGAACCTGAGCGCGGAGCGCGCGCACGCGCTGGGCATGGTCAACGTGTTGGCCGACCCCGGCAACGCGTTGGACGCCGCGATCGCGCTGGCCGAAAAGATCGCGGCGAACGGGCCACTCGCGGTGGCCGCCACCAAACGGATCATCGTCGAGTCCCGCGGCTGGAGCCCCGAGGACATGTTCGCCGAGCAGAACAAGCTGCTGGCACCGGTGTTCTCCTCCAACGACGCCAAGGAGGGCGCCATCGCCTTTGCCGAGAAGCGCCCACCGAAGTGGACGGGCACCTGATATCAGGTGGCTCGATCCTGCTCGGCGGCAAGGCTTTCGGGGCGGGTTGACCCGCCGTCAGCTGCGGGTAAAGCTCGTCGGCACGCTCGGGCGATGCGGTGGGCTGACGGTGCCGGGCCGCAAGGTAGTTGGGTGATCTAAACTACAGTCGGGCATGACACTTTTGGCCAGCTTTGTAACGTGTTGAGACCGGAGAAAGATCGAGGATGAGCATTTCGTTGCTGCTCGAGATGGCCGCGTCGGGCAACGCCGAGCGCACGGCGGTGGTGTCCGGAGACGTGCGGCTGACAACGCAACAGCTCAGCGATCTTGCCGACGGCGGCGCGGGCGTGATCGCCGGGTCGAACGCCAAGCACGTCGCCTACGTGGGCACCGGCGGCGCGATGCTGCCGGTGCTGATCTTCGCCGCGGCGCGCGCCGGGGTGGCCTTCACGCCGATCAACTACCGGCTCTCCGCCGAGGGCATCCAGGCGCTGATCGAGCGGCTGCCCGAGCCGCTGGTGATCGTCGACAGCCGTTACCGCGACGCGCTCGGCGATGTGTCGGACCGGGTGATGGAGTCCGACGACTTCTTGGCGGCCGCCCGCACCGCCGCGCCCGCTGCGGAGTTTCCCGACCCCGACTCCGTCGCGATCGTGCTGTTCACCTCGGGCACCACGTCGCAGCCCAAAGCGGTCGAACTCTCGCACAACAACCTGACCAGCTACGTCACCGGGACGGTGGAGTTCGGGGCGGCCTCCGACACCGACGCCGCCCTGATCTGCGTGCCGCCGTATCACATCGCCGGGGTCAGCGCGGCGCTGTCGAATCTGTATGCCGGTCGCAAGATGGTGTATCTGCCGAATTTCGATGCGCAGGAATGGGTTCGGTTGGTCAACGCCGAGAACGTGACCACCGCGACGGTGGTGCCGACCATGCTGGACCGCATCATCACCGTGCTGGAGAACCACGGGGCGGCCATCGAGCTGCCGTCGCTGCGCAACCTGGCCTACGGCGGTTCGAGGGTCGGCTTGCCGCTGGTCCGCCGTGCGCTCGAGCTGCTGCCCAACGTGGGCTTCGTCAACGCCTACGGCCTGACCGAGACCAGCTCGACGATCGCGGTGCTGACGCCCGACGACCATCGCGCCGCGCAAGCGGCAAAGGGGCCCGACCAGAACAGCTGGGCCCGGCGGCTGGGATCGGTCGGGCAAGCGGTGGCGGGCATCGAGCTGCAGATCCGCGACGAGGCCGGCAATGTGCTGCCGCCGGGTGAGACCGGCGAGTTGTTCGTGCGGGGCGAGCAGGTGTCGGGCCGCTACACCGGCATCGGCTCGGTGCTCGACGAAAACGGCTGGTTCCCCACCAAGGACGTCGCCATGCTCGACGACGAGGGCTACCTGTTCATCGGCGGGCGCAGCGACGACACCATCATCCGTGGCGGCGAGAACATCGCGCCCGCCGAACTGGAAGAGGTCCTGGTCGAGCACCCCCACGTGCGTGACGTCGCCGTCGTCGGTGTCGAGGATCCGCAGTGGGGCCAGGCGATCGTCGCGGTGGTGGTGCCGGCGGCGGGCGTGGACCCCGACCCCGAAGAATTGCGTGAATTCGTCCGCAAGAGTTTGCGCGGATCGCGCACTCCCGACGAGGTAGTGTTTCGCGACGAGCTGCCCACCACCGCTACCGGCAAGGTCTTGCGGCGGGAGATCATCCAGACCCTCACTCCGATTGCGCGTCGGACGGCCCAGCAGTAAGCGATCAAGGACGGAAATCAATGATCAAGAACGGAACTCGTCTCGCCAGCCAGGTGTGTGACACTCAAGTGATCGTCGTCAGAAGTGCCGACAGCCTGGACGACTTGCGGTGTGGCGGTGTGCCGATGGTGCCGGTCGGCGGCGAACGGTCGGGCGAATTGGACCCGTCGTTCTCCGACGGCACGATCATGGGCAAGCGCTACGTCGACGAAGCCGGGGCCGAGGTGCTGGTGACCAAGCCGGGCGCCGGGAGCCTGAGCATCGGGCAGACCGCCCTGCAGCTCAAAGAGGTCAAGCCGCTACCAGCCAGCGACTGAGCGGATCACTGCGAAGCGTCCTGTTTTCCCGGAATCTTGTTCCGGGCAACGAATTCCTTTGCCTTGATCAGGAATTCGAGCTGCTCGCCAACCTGGTGCAGCGGGCTCGCGTTGCGGGTCGAGCGGGAGAGCACGATGGCGCCCTCGAGCGCGGCGATCGACATCACGGCCAGCGACGCGGCGTCGGCGTCGTCGAAGCCGTCGTTGACGAACGCGCGGGTGAGCGCGGTGCACCAGCGGCCCAGGATGGCGCCGGCCTCGGCCGAGAGCTTGGGACCGTCGTCGTCCGAGCAGCCGATCGCTGCGGCCACCACCGGACAGCCGGCGGTGAAATCGCCGTCGGTGAGCAGCCGCTCCCAGAATCCGACGAACTCCTGCAACAAGACCCGGGCGCCCCGTCCGGCGGCGTCGTCGATCATGGCGGTGATGGAGTCACCGGAGTAACGCAGCGCCTCGGTCAGGATCTGGTTGCGCCCGTCGGGAAAGTGGTAGTAAACCGAGCCGCGCGGGGCGCCGCTGCGGGCGAGCACCGCGTCGATGGTGACGCCGGCCGCTCCGCGCTCGCGCATCACATCGGCGGCGCTGGCCAACATCTTCGTCCGGGTGCCCCCACGTTTCGCCGGGGCCCGCCGCGGCGCACCGATAGTCGGCGTGGGAGTACCTCCCGTGGCTCGGGTCATGCGGCGTGCGAGTGCCGCAACGCTGGCCAGTGCATATGACGTGGGCTGAAGCGGAATGTGCGGCGCCGCAAGTCTGGCATCTCGCGGGTGTATTGATAGCCGGCGACGTTGAGTTCAATGATCCACATGGTGTTCTCCCGGCCTGTGTCCGGCCCTTGATTATGCTATGAACCATATAAGACATCCGTAAATTAAGCAATTTCTCAGGCGAAGTGTGACGCACGCCGCACAAATGGGACGGACGGAGCCCGAGGACCGCACTTACGGTCGCGTAAATGCCCGGAAAATATGCCCTATTGCATAATCACTACGGACACGGCCCTAGTGATGCGCAGACGCCGCTGGTGTTCGCGGCGCCGCAAGCCGCGAAACGCCGCCGCTTCGACGCACGCACGGCCTAGCTGTCGATGGTGTAGCCCATCGGCATCAGCACGCTCTTCTGCTGCGTGAAGTGCTCGACGCCTTCGGGCCCGTTCTCGCGGCCGATGCCGGAGTTCTTGTAGCCGCCGAAGGGGCAGCACGGGTCGAAGGCGTACCAGTTGATGGCGTAGGTCCCGGTGCGGATCTTCTCCGAGATCTCGATGCCCTTGGGAATGTCGGTGGTCCACACGCTGCCGGCCAGGCCGTAGGCCGAATCGTTGGCGATCTTGATCGCGTCCTCTTCGGTGTCGAACGGGATGATGCTCAGCACCGGCCCGAAGATCTCTTCCTGGGCGATCGTCATCTTGTTGTCGACGTCGGCGAACACCGTGGGCTGCACGAAGAACCCGTTGTCCAGGCCCTCGGGGCGGCCGCCGCCGCAGACCAGCCGGGCGCCCTCCTCGATGCCCTTGGCGATGTAGCCCTCGACGCGGGCGCGCTGCTTCTCCGAGATCAGCGATCCGATCTGGGCGGCGGGGTCCGACGGCGGACCGACCGGCAGCGCCTGCACGAATGCGCTCACCGCGTCCACGATTTCGTCGTAGCGCGAGCGGGGCGCCAGGATGCGGGTCTGGCCCACGCAGGCCTGCCCGGTGTTCATGATCCCGGAGAACACCAGCATCGGGATCGCCGATGCCAGGTCGACGTCCTCGAGGACGATGGCCGCCGACTTACCGCCGAGCTCCAGTGTGCAGGGCTTGAGCATTTCCGCCGCGCGCCGGCCGATCTCCTTGCCAACGCCGGAGCTGCCGGTGAAGGTGAACAGGTCGACGTCCGGGTTGGAGGTCAGCGCCTGTCCGGTCTCGATACCGCCGGGCACCACCGACAGCACGCCCTCGGGCAGGCCGGCCTCGGCGAAGATATCCGCCAAAGCGTTTGTGGTCAGCGGCGTTTCGGCGGCGGGCTTGAGCACCACGGTGCAACCGGCCAGCAGCGCCGGGCCCAGCTTGTTGACCGCAAGAAACAGCGGCACGTTCCAGGCGACGATCGCGCCGACCACGCCGATCGGCTCGCGGTGCACGATGGTCTGGCCGTAGGAGCCGTTGCGGATCTCCCGCCACTTGACCTGGTCGACGGCCGGGCCGGCGAAGAAGTTCATCGCGCCCATCGAGCCCATCCAGTGCATCGTCTCGATGGTGGTGGGCGGCTGGCCGGTCTCGCCGGCGAGCAGCGCGCTCAGCAGCTCCTTGCGCTCCTCCATCAGTTTGGCCGCGTTGGCGATGACGGCCGCGCGTTCCTTCGGCGGCGTGGTGGGCCAGGGGCCATTGTCAAAGGCGGCGCGGGCCGCGGCGACCGCGGCGTCGACGTCCGCCGCCGCCGCCAGCGGTGCCTTGCCGAAGTATTCGCCGGTGGCCGGACAATGCACCTCGATCACCTCGGAGGTCGAGGGCTCCGTCCACTTGCCGCCGATGAAAAGCTTGTCGTATTCGGTCTTGATGTCGGTCGTGATTCCGCTCATGGCGCCACCCTACCCAAGCGAATGCAAAACGAGAACATGTTTCATTCTTGCGGCTGGAGCACCAGCACGAGATTGCTCACCAGGAACTCGCGCAGCACCGGCACGCCCGTCAACCACCACGCCCATCGTGGGTGGTAGCGGGGAAATGCGGCCACCATCGCCCCGGTGTTCTCGGCCCAATCCAGGCCCGCGGCCACCGACACCTCGAACAACGACGACCCGTAGTCGTTTTTGGCTCGATGGCCGTGCTTGCGGGCGTAGCGGGCGGCCGCGCGGGCACCGCCGAGGTAGTGGGTCAGGCCCATCTCGTGGCCGCCGAACGGCCCCAGCCAGACCGTGTAGGACAGCACCGCCACCCCGCCCGGCTTGGTCACCCGCAGCATCTCGGCGCCGAGCTGCCAGGGCCGCGGCACGTGCTCGGCGACGTTGGAGGACAGGCAGATGTCCACGGAGTCGTCGGCGAAGGGCAGCGCGGTTCCCGAGGCGCGCACGAAGCTCCCCGACCCAACGGCTACGGCGGGCCCGGCCGCGTGCATCTCGCTGGGGTCGGGTTCGACCCCGATATAGCGGACTCCGGCGTCGGTGAAGGCCGCCGCGAAGTAGCCCGGCCCGCCGCCGACGTCGAGCAGCGTGCGACCGGAAGGGGGCTCATCGTGGGTGGCCCGCCACAGATCGCCCACCATTGCCGCGGTATCGGCTGCCAGCGCGCCATAGAAGCGGGCCGGATCCGACTGCTCGTGGCGAAACTCGGCCAGCAACCGCAGCGAGCGAGCCAGCGTCGCCCGGCGGGCGAAGATGTCGGTGGCGGCCACCGGCCACACCCTACGGATGCGCGGCGCTGCCCGGTGCACATCGTCGCCGGTTAGGCTGACGACCGATGTCTGCTTTGCGCTCCGTGCTGCTGCTGTGCTGGCGCGATACCGGGCACCCGCAGGGTGGCGGCAGCGAAGCCTATTTGCAGCGCATCGGCGCGCAGCTCGCCGCGTCCGGCATCGCCGTCACGCTGCGCACCGCCCGCTATCCCGGTGCGCCGCGCCGCGAGGTCGTGGACGGTGTGCGGATCAACCGTGCCGGCGGCCGCTATTCGGTGTACGTCTGGGCGTTGGCGGCGATGGCCGCGGCCCGGATCGGCGTCGGCCCGTTGCGAAAAGTGCGGCCCGACGTGATCGTGGACACCCAGAACGGCCTGCCCTTTCTGGCCCGGCTGATCCACGGCCGGCGAGTCGTGGTGCTGGTGCATCACTGCCACCGCGAGCAGTGGCCGGTGGCGGGGCCGCTGCTCGGCCGGCTCGGCTGGTTCGTCGAGTCGACGCTGTCGCCGCGGGTGAACCGGCACAACCAGTACGTCACGGTGTCGCTGCCGTCCGCGCGCGACCTGGTCACCCTGGGCGTGCACAGTGCGCAGATCGCGGTGGTGCGCAACGGCCTCGACCAGGCGCCGGCGCAGTCGTTGTCGGGTCCGCGGTCGGCCGCGCCGCGGGTGGTGGTGCTGTCGCGGTTGGTGCCGCACAAGCAGATCGAGGACGCCCTGGAGGCGGTCGCGCAGCTGCTGCCGCGGATACCGGATCTGCACCTGGACATCGTCGGCGACGGTTGGTGGCGCGAGCGGCTCGTCGGGCACGTGCAGCGACTCGGCATCTGTTCGGCGGTGACGTTTCACGGTCACGTCGACGACGTGACCAAACACCATGTGCTGCAAGGGGCTTGGGTGCACCTGCTGCCCTCACGCAAGGAGGGCTGGGGGTTGGCCGTTGTCGAGGCGGCCCAGCACCGGGTGCCGACCATCGGCTACCGATCCTCGGGCGGTCTGTCGGACTCGATCGTCGACGAGGTGACCGGGATCCTGGTGGACAGCCACGCCGAGTTGGTGGATCGGCTCGAAGAACTGCTCGCCGATCCGGTGCTGCGCGAGCAACTGGGCGCCAAGGCGCACACCCGCAGCGGGGAATTCTCCTGGACGCAAAGCGCCGACGCCATGCGCGGCGTGCTGGAAGCGGTGCAGGCCGGCCGCACGGTCCACGGGCTAGTCACCGGGCGGGGCTGAGCGGGTGCGGCGCCGCCGCGCGCCGATCACCGCGCCCGCGCCGCCGCCGATCAGCATCGCCAGCCACGCCAGGTGCGCGATCACCGTCACCGTCCGGCGCCAGGCGGTCACCCCGGCGCTCTGACCCCCGATCCGGTAGAGCGCAATCTCGTTGTCCCGGTAGACCGGGGCCAGCGCGCCCAGCGTGCGGGCGGCCGCCCCCATGTCGCCGGCGCTGTCGGATTCGACCACCAGCCAGGCCACGCCGGCCGCGGCCAGCGCCGAGGCATCCGGTCCGGACAGCAGAAGCTGCTGCACCGCCCGGGCGTGTGCGCCTTCTCCGGCGATGGTGGTCCCCGAGATCACCAAGTCACCGGTGCTCAGCACATCGGCGCGCAGCCAACGCGGCAGCGGATCCAATACCGGTGCGGGACCCGACCAGGAGAACAGCCGCATGGTGCCGGCCGGCAACACCGCTATCGTTCCTGGGTCCCCGGCCGGTGCGTTGATCGCCGCGGCGACAGCGGCCCAGCCGCGCGGATAGCGCACCGGCGCCAGCTTGCCGAACACGCCCCAGCCCAGGTCGGGCAGCGCCAGCAGCAGCACCAGGCAGCAGACCAGCGCCGGTGCGGCGCCCCCCGAGAGTCGTAGCCACCGGCGCACCGTCACCGTCGCGCCGGCGCCTGCCAGGGCGTAGCCGGGCACCGCCAGCGCCACCCACTTCTGCCCGTCGCGCAGTACCCCGAAGCCGGGCACGGTGTCGACCACCGTGCCCAGCAGCTGCAGGCCGGGGCCGGTGGCCAGCGCCGCGGGGACCAGCACGGACACCGCCGCCAGCACGAGCAGGGGCACCGCGACCGGGCGGCGGAGGACGGTCGGCAGGCCCGCCGCCACCACACCCAGCAGCACCACTGCCGAGAAAACCGCGAAAAGCGTGGTGCGCGAACTGGGTACGGCGTCGCCGTTCCAGATGCCGCCTAGGCTGGTCAGGCTGGCCAGGGTGCCCAGGCCGGGCTCGGCGCGCGGCGCGAACGCCTCGACCCCCAGCCGGTTGGCCGCCGTGTGGGCGGTCAGTGACGACCCCATCGCCGACGCCGTCAGCCACGGCAGCGCCGCCACCAGTGCGGCCCCCAATGCCGCCGCGGCGCACCACCGGCGCGGCCGGCCGCCCCCGGGCACCACCACGCAGACCAGTGCCACCGTCGCGGCGAGCAACAGCCCGGTCGGGGTCAGCCCGGCCAGCGCGATCCAGAAGGCCAGCCCGAAGAAACCGAACCGGCCCGCCCCTGAGTTCCGAGTCGCCCGCAGCGTCAGCATGGCCGCGGCGACCCAAGGCAGGCAGCCGTAACCGACCAGCAGGCTCCAATGACCCTGCAGAAGCCGTTCTGCGACATAGGGATTCCAGATCGCCACGGTGGTGGCGACGAACTCGCCGGGCGCTCCCGCGCACGGCAGTGCGACCGCGACCAGCCGGGCCGCACCCCATCCCGCCAGCCACAGCCCCACGACGAGCAGGGTCTTCACCACGACGCCGCCGTCGATCAGATGCGAGGCCAGCGCCACCGCGAAGTCTTGGGGCGTGGCGCGCGGCGCCGACGTCAGCCCCAGCGCGGTATCGGACAGGTACGACCGCGGCGTCGAGACCGCGTCGCGCAACAGCAGGTATCCGGGCGCCAGGAGCGGCCCGACCACCAGCAGCGCCAACACCAGTGCGTACCCGGGTCGGGTCCAGCGCACGGTTAACGCATCCGGACCGGGCTATTCCCGGTCGTGCGGGCCGGGCGGATTCGACTCGGTCGGCCCCGCCTCGGTGGGCTCATCCGGACGGGGTGAGCCGGGTGAACCCGGCGGCTCGGAGCCCGGCGGACCGGACTCCTGGCGCGCCTCGGGACGCTGGGTGGGCAGTTTCTCGGTCTCGGCTTCGGCGCCGGGCACCGGTTCTTCGAGGCCGCTGCGGCCGAAGAAGTCCTGGTCGCCCCGGTCCAGGCCGGGGTCGGTCAACGCGCTCTCGCTGCGCAGACTGAACGAGGCGAGCAGACCGCCGCCGATCAGCGCGATCAAGCCGACCGCGGTGAACGTGATCGGCAGCACCCGCGACCACAGCGCCAGCCGGTCGCGCTCATCGCGGGCGGCGTTGACCTGGGATTCGACGGTGTCTTCGTTCGAGGTGACCTTGTAGTCGGCCACTGTGAGCTCGGGCTTGAGCGGATCCCGGGCGAAGTAGTGGTCGGCGTGTTCGGTCTGTTTGACGATGGTGCCCGATACCGGGTCCACCCAGAATGTGCGCTGCGCCGCGTAGTAGCGGGTCATGGTGATCTGTTCGTTCGGATCACCGCCCTGGATGCCCCACATCGACGCCGACGTGGTCTGCTTGGCGTCCTCGGCGCCGGCTAACAGCGACGGGTAGGCCACCGGGGCCACCAGCTTGCCGTCTGCGTTGTAGCCGACGTTCTGGGTGAACTTGTACGTGGTCAGCCCGTTGACGTCTTCCTGGGCGTCGTAATTGACGTCGAACGCCTTCTGCGCGATCGGGTCGAAATAGGGATACGTCTTCTTCTCGGTGTGGAACGGGAACCGGTAGGACAGCCCGTCGTGCCGCAGCGGCATCGCGGTGGGCGGGTTCTCGTCGCTGACGGCGCGCGGCTTCTGGACCGAGCCGCCGGCGTGGGTGTCGTCGGAGACGGCGAGCGCGGTCTTGCGGTTGAGCGTGACGGTGTCGACGATCGCCAGCAGCAGCCCGCTGTCCTTCTGCTTGTCGGTGCGCCGCAACGAACTTCCGACCTGAAGCGTGACCACGTCGGAGTTGGCGGGCGACTCGACGCTGATCTGCTGCTGGGAGACCAGCGGCACATTCTGGTTGACGACGACGTGGTCGGTCGACAGCGACGCGGAGTCCAGTGCGGTACCGGTGCCGTCACCGATCAACGTGGCGTCGATGTTGAGGGGGACCTTGGTGATCCTGCTGGTGGTGTACGTCGTCAAAAGCAGTGCGGCGATCAGCAGGGCAGCTCCGAGTCCGATGATCCCGCATGCGGCGAACCGCAACATGACTGCTCGGTTCACGTCGCTGTGCCCTCCTCATTTTCTTGCCTCATCAGCCGCGACCCGACCCGAGCAGCAGCCCGGGGCAAACTCGTTTGACCCTAACAGCACAAGCTAAGGCGGTGGCTTACGAACCTGTTGGTCCCGCGGACGGGTCCTCCGGGTGTACCCATTCGTCCGGCAATGCCGCACAGGCAAACTGTGGTGGTGAGCGATGACCAGCGGGTGGGCGGGGTCCGCAGCTTCCTGCCGGCCGTGGAAGGCATGCGCGCATGCGCGGCCATCGGCGTGGTGGTCACGCACGTCGCCTTCCAGACCGGGCACTCCAGTGGCGCCACCGGCAGGCTGTTCGGCCGCTTCGACCTCGCGGTGGCCGTGTTCTTCGCATTGTCGGGATTTCTGTTGTGGCGTGGACATGCCGCGGCGGCACGGGATCTCGGGCCGCGCCCGGCCACCGGCCACTACCTGCGGTCCAGGGTGGTCCGCATCATGCCCGCCTATGTGGTCGCCGTCGTCGTGATCCTGGCCCTGTTGCCCGACGCCGACCACGCCAGCCTGACGGTGTGGCTGGCCAACCTGACGCTCACCCAGATTTATGTGCCGCTGACGCTGACCGGCGGGCTGACCCAGATGTGGAGCCTGTCCGTCGAGGTCAGCTTCTATGTGGCGCTGCCGATTCTCGCGCTGCTGGCCCGCCGCCTGCCGGTGGCCGCCCGGGTGCCGGCGATCGCCGCGCTGGGGGCGCTGAGCTGGGCTTGGGGCTGGGTACCGCTCTTCGGGGATGACTCCGCCTCGGGCATCAACCCCCTGAACTGGCCGCCGGCATTCTTCTCCTGGTTCGCCGCCGGCATGCTGCTGGCCGAGTGGGTGCACAGCGGGATCGGATTGCCGCACCGCATCGCGCGCCAACGCCTGGTGATGGCCGCGGTCGCGGTGGTCGCCTACCTGATCGCGGCGTCGCCGCTGGCCGGTCCGGAGGGTCTGGTGCCCGGAACCCCGGCGCAGTTCGCGGTGAAGACCGCGATGGGTTCGCTGGTGGCCTTCGCGCTCGTCGCCCCGCTGGTGTTGGACCGGGCGCAGACCCCGCATCGCATCCTGGGGACCACCGCCATGGTGACCCTGGGGCGCTGGTCCTACGGACTGTTCGTATGGCACCTGGCGGCGCTGGCCATGGTGTTCCCGGTGCTCGGGACGTTCCCGTTCACCGGCCGCATGCCCACGGTGTTGGTGTTGACGCTGATCTTCGGTTTCGCGATCGCCGCCGTCAGCTACGCGCTGGTCGAGTCGCCCTGCCGAGAAGTCTTGCGCCGCTGGGAGAAACGCGAGAAGCGGGGCGAAACGCCTCGGGTCGTCGACGCCGAGGCGGACGCGATCGCGCCCTAGCAGTCTCCGGGTGGGCGCCGGAGTCAATCTGCAGTTCGGGCGGGTGGCGGGTATACGGCGTCGGGAGGTAGCAGGCTCAGGGGGTACTCGTTTCGCGAGAGGACGAGCATGTCTGCAGGCTTGGAGATATCCACATAGTGGTGGCCCTCGGGAATTCCAGACCCGATCATGGAGCCCAGCAATGCGCCAATTTCTTCGGCCTTGGCGGCGTCGAGCCGCCACACCACGCGGCCTTCATGGAACTCAACCTCGGCTGCGCCAGGCTCGATGAGGAACTGGTGAATCGTCGCACCGTGGTCCAGTCGAGCCGAACCCTGCTGCGCGGCCTGGGTCACCGCAGCCAGCACTTCACTTACCCCGGCATCGTCCATGGCCAACAACACCGCATCATCGCCGAAGTGCAACTTCTCGGCCAGTTCGGCATAGATCACGCTCATATGCACCATGCTTTCACCCTCAAGCAAAATGGTAATGGCCAGAAGCTGTTGGCTGCTGCGCTAATTCCACCGGCCCAACGGAGCCGTGTCTCGAAAACGATGGTTCAGGATGCAGTGGGCCCGGTCGCCTTCGGCGACCGTTAACCGAAGCGTTGGCTTCGAGGCTGGATCCGGGGATTAATAGTCAGTGGGTCACAACCGGATCGCAGTGCACGGCGTGGTGGTAGAGCAGCAGTAGAAGAGTGGTCATCTTGCCGGGGAGCCCATTTCGCTCGGCACGAAAAAGGATTCAGTGGCTGCCGGCCGGGCCTTCTTCCCATTCTTCGATGTTGGTTTCACCAAGCCAGTGCGGATGCGCGTGTGGAGGCGGGACTATTTGGAGCGTAGCCGCGTAGAAATATGTCAATATTGTTGCCGCACAAACTGTCCGATGGACAAGCGCTGTTCGCCTAGGCCATTGGCCAGTTGGCCGCGTCGCGTGAACGCAGGGGGCGCCGCCGCTGCCGTCATCGCCTAGCGCTGGTACGCCCTAGCCGTGGTCAGCTGGCCTCCGCGGCCGCCAGCCGCTCCAGGACCTGTTCCCGCACCGCCGATCGGCGGGCCTTGCCGGCGTCGTCGCGCAATGGGGTGTCGACGAATTCGACGGTATGGGGCACCTTGTAACCCGCCAGCTGTTCGCGCAGAAATGACTGCACGCCAACAGAATCCAGCGCCGACCCGTCGACCGGATGCACGAGCGCGTACGGCACCTGGCCGAGATCGTCGTGGGGCACGCCGACGACCAAGCAGGACAACACGTCCGGGTGCGCCGACAGCGCGTTCTCGATCTCGGCGGGGTAGACGTTGCGGCCACCGACGGTGAACATGTCGACCCGGCGGTCGGAGATGTAGAGGAACCCGTCGGCGTCGAAGTAGCCGAGGTCGCCCAGCGAATCCCAGCCGTCGCGGCTTTTCGCCGTCGCGCCGACGTAGCGATAGGTGGGCGCGCTGTTCGATCCGGGCCGCATGTAGATCTCGCCGATCACGCCGGGCGGGCAGGGGTTGCCGTCGTCATCGAGCACCTTCATCTCGCCGGCCACCACGATGCCGACCGACCCGCGGTGCGCCAGCCATTGGTCCCCGGAGATGAACGTCAGCGCCTGTAATTCGGTGCCGCCGTAGAGTTCCCAGACTTTCTCGGGGCCGAGCAGGTCGATCCAGGCCTGCTTGACGGCGGGCGGGCACGGCGCCCCCATGTGCCAGAACCGCCGAACCGACGAGAGGTCGTAGGAGCCCGGGTCTGCGTGGTAGACCGGCAACACCCGCTGCATGATCGTCGGCACTGTCGTCAGGAACTGGACGCGATGGTCGGCGATCAGCCGGAGAAAGCGCTCGGGGTCGAACCGGCTCATCAGCACCAGGTGGTGACGCATGAGCAAGGCGATCGTCGCCGTCGTGAAGCCGGTGTTGTGGGAGAGCGGAATCGGCACCAAGGTGGTGTCGCCCTCCTGCGCGCCCAGTGGATAACCGATCGCCGACGGTATTCGGCTGTCGCCGCCGGATTCGATCAGCTTGGGCCTGCCGGTGCTGCCGCCGGATCCCATTGCCTTCCAGATCGGCGACACCGCCTCAGGCAGCGCGGCGTCCGACAATGCCGGGTCGGGCGCGAAACCGGTTGGCAGCGAGGCTATTCCAACGTGCTCGCGACCCACCAGCAGGGCGGGTGGCCGCAACTCCACCAGGCCGGCTAACTCGGCGTCGGGCAACCGTGCGGATAACGGCTGCGGCACCGCGCCCAGCTTCCAGCACGCCACCGCGGCCTGGATCCACTCGACCGAGTTGGCCAGCACCATGGTCACGTAGTCGCCGACGCCCACACCAAGCTCGGCGTAGGCGCGCGCCAGCCGGTTCGTTGAGCGGTCGAGCTGGGCGCGGGTGAGGGTCACCCCGTCGCAGGTGACCGCCGGCTCGTCGGGAGCGAGTTCGGCCAGCGCCGAAATCTGCGTGCCGATCGGAGGGATCGGCTCACTCATACGAGCCCTGGCGCTCGAAGATGCGGCGCGGGTTGTCCACCAGCATGGTGTGCAGTTGCTCGTCGGTGACGCCCCGCTCCTTGAGCGCGGGGATCACGTCGTTGTGGATGTGCAGGTAGTGCCAGTTCGGGGCCATCTGCGGCACCAGCTCTTCGGGGAGCGCGTCGAAATAGCAGTTCGCGTCGTGTGAGAGCACCATCTTGTCGGCGTGCCCGCGCTCGCACATCTCCGCCACGATCCTGACCCGCTCCTCGAACGGCGAGATCACGTCGAGTCCGAAGCGGTCCATCCCCAGATACGAACCCGCGGCGATGAGTTCCTCCAGGTAGCCGATGTCGGTGCTGTCGCCGGAATGTCCGATGACCACCCGGGTCAGGTCGACGCCTTCTTCTTCGAAGATGCGTTGCTGCTCGAGGCCGCGCCGCAGCCCGGCGTGGGTGTGCGTGGAGATTGGCACGCCGGTGCGTTTGTGCGCCTGGGCGACGGCGCGCAGCACCCGCTCGACGCCGGGGGTGATGCCGGGCTCGTCGGTGGCGCACTTGAGGATGCCGGCCTTGACGCCGGTGTCGGCGATGCCCACCTCGATGTCCTTCACGAACATGTCGGTCATGATCTCCGGGCCGCCGAGCATCCCGCCGGGGCCCTCGTAATGGAACCGGAACGGAATGTCGTTGTAGGTGTAAAGCCCGGTCGCCACAACGATATTGAGCTCCGTCGCCGCCGCGACCCGGGCGATGCGCGGGATGTAGCGGCCCAGGCCGATCACGGTGAGGTCGACGATAGTGTCCACGCCGCGGGCCTTCAGCTCGTTGAGTCGGGCGATGGCGTCGGCCACCCGTTTCTCTTCGTCGCCCCACGCTTCGGGATAGTTCTGGGCGATCTCGGTGGTCATGATGAACACGTGCTCGTGCATGAGCGTCACGCCGAGATCGGCGGTATCGATGGGGCCGCGCGCGGTATTGAGTTCTGACACGCCACTGATGCTAGGGCGACGGGCACCTGACCAACAGGGTCGTTTTGTTCCGGTGCGCCACGACGGGCGCGCCAGTGCAGTACCGTCACCCTCGTCTTCGTCGAGAACCCGCTGGGAGTCACGCCATGTTGCTCAATCCCAACCACTTGCAACGCCAGTACCCAGACCGCCGCTCGGGGGAGATCATGGCCTCGACGGTGGACTTCTTCGAGTCCCGGGGCAAGGCCCGGCTGAAGTCCGACGACCACGAACGGGTGTGGTACTCGGAGTTTTTGGACCACATCGGCCGGGAGCGCATCTTCGCCTCGTTGCTGACCCCGTCGGCCTACGGGGCGGACGACTGCCGCTGGGACACCTACCGGATCAGTGCGTTCGCCGAGATCGTCGGCTTCTACGGGCTGAACTACTGGTACCCGTTCCAGGTCACCGCCCTGGGCCTGGGCCCGATCTGGATGAGCGCCAACGAGGACGCCAAGCGCAAGGCCGCCGCCTTGCTCGAGGCCGGCGAGGTGTTCGCCTTCGGCCTGTCGGAGCAGACGCACGGCGCGGACGTCTACCAGACCGACATGAACCTGACGCCCTCGTCGGGCGGGGGCTGGACCGCCACCGGGGAGAAGTACTA
This sequence comes from Mycobacterium sp. 852002-40037_SCH5390672, assembly GCF_001665875.1. Taxonomy (GTDB): domain Bacteria; phylum Actinomycetota; class Actinomycetes; order Mycobacteriales; family Mycobacteriaceae; genus Mycobacterium. Next base: position 63,515 of record NZ_LZTA01000070.1, on the reverse strand, counting down.
CATCGGCAACGCCAACGTGGCCCGAATGGTCTCCACCTTCGGCAAGTTCGACGGCACCGACGAATACGTGTTCTTCGCCGCCGACTCCCAGCATGATCGCTACGACCTGATCAAGAACGTGGTGAACTCGCAGAACTTCGTCGCCAACTACGCGCTGCGCGACTACCCGGTCACCGAGGCCGACATCTTGCACCGCGGTCCCGAGGCCTTCCACGCCGCCCTCAACACCGTCAACGTCTGCAAATACAACCTCGGCTGGGGCGCGGTCGGCATGTGTACCCACGCGATGTACGAGGCGGTCACCCACGCGTCCAACCGCATCCTGTACGGGACCGTCGTCACCGACTTCACCCACGTGCGGCGGTTGCTCACCGACGCCTACGCCCGGCTGGCCGGGATGCGGCTGGTGGCCACCCGGGCGTGCGACTACATGCGCAGCGCGTCAACCGAGGACCGCCGTTACCTGCTGTACAGCCCGCTCACCAAGGCGAAGATCACCAGCGAAGGCGAACGCGTCATCACCGCGCTGTGGGACGTCATCGCCGCCAAAGGTGTGGAGAAGGACACCATCTTCGAGGCGATGACCCGCGAAATCGGCCTGCTACCAAGGCTGGAGGGCACCGTCCACATCAACATCGGGCTGCTCGCCAAGTTCATGCCCAACTTCCTGTTCGCCCCCAACAGCGCGCTGCCGCTGATCGGCCGCCGCGACGACGCCGCCGACGACACCTTCCTGTTCGCGCAGGGACCGACCGGCGGCCTGGGCAAGGTGCGCTTCGGAGACTGGCGCGCGCCGTTCGACAGCTTCGCGCACCTGCCCAACGTCGCGCTGCTGCGCTCGCAGATCGACGTACTCGCCGACATGCTGGCCGGCGCTACCCCGGATGCCGCGCAGCAGAAGGACATCGACTTCGCCTTCGCCGTCGGTCAATTGTTTGCGACGGTGCCCTACGCCCAACTCATCCTGGAGGAGGCCGCGTTGTCGGGCGTCGACGAGGGATTGATCGACGAGATCTTCGCCGTGCTGGTCCGCGACTTCAACGCCTACGCCGTTGAACTGTCCGACAAGCCGGCGACGACGGACGAACAGGCCCGCTTCGCACTGCGGATGATCCGCCGTCCCGCCCACGACCCCGCGCGCTACGACCAGATTTGGAAGGACCACGTGCTGCCGCTCAGCGGCGCCTATCAGATGCGGCCGTAGCCGGGCAGTCGGTCAGCGTGGACCGCTATTCGGCAGCGGCCGATAACGCATCCATAAGTGCGTCGACGTTGAGCTGGGGTTGGATTGCGGCGGTTCCCGCCAGGCCTGGTGAGCTGCCTACGACGCCTGCCGCCGGTGCCGCGCCCAACGCGCTCGACGAGCTGGAGACGACGGGGGCGACGGGGAAGACGTAGGGGGTGGCCGTGACGGGGCCGGTGATGACGGTGCCTGCGTTGATGGCGGTGACGAGGCCGGTGCTGGTGTTGATGGTGGCCTCGGCGCCGGTGCTGGCGGCGGTGACGGCGCCGCTTGGGATGGTGAACACGCCACCGGTTCCCGGGAGGGGAGCGTTCACGGTAAGGGTGCCGCTCTGGATCGTGACGCCAGTGAGGTAGGCGCTGTACCCAGGTAGGGCGCCGCCGAGTTGTCCGTTGGGCAACAACCATGTGACGGTGGTGTCGGCTGTGTACCCGGCACCATAGCTGGCGGTGACTGGGTTGCCGGGGGTGACGGTGACGGTCGTGCCGGGCTCGAGGGTGGCGCCGCCGGGCGCGATGTTGGCGGTGCTGCCTTGGGGCAGGGGCGGGTCGACGAGATTGGCCTGCTGGGTGGCGAGGCTTTGGGTCATCTGCGTCAGGGACTGCGTTTGGGCGCTGGTGGTGTTCGCGGTGCTTTGGGCCACCGACTGCGCTTGGGCGTCCTGGCCCGCCTGGTTGGTGGTTTGCGGCGGTTCGTCGAACGGGGTCATGGTGCTCGCGGTCGCCGAATCGGCGGCATAGGCGTACATGGCGGCGGCGTCTTGGGCCCACATCTGCATGTACTGGGCTTCGGTGGCCGCGATCGCCGCGGTGTTCTGCCCAAAGAAATTGGTGGCGATCAACGCCATCAGCTGCGCCCGGTTGGCCGCGATCACCGGCGGCGCCACCGTCATCATGAAAGCCGCCTCATAGGCCGCGGCCGCCGCGTAGGCCTGGGCGGCGGTCTGCCCGGCTTGGGCCGTCGCCTCCTGCAACCACGCCACGTACGGTGCGGCCGCGCCGGACATCGCCAGCGACGACGGCCCGAACCAGGCCAGTCCGGTCAGGCCGGAGATTTGCGAGGAGTAGCCCGCGGCAGCGGATTCCAGCTCCGCGGCCACCTCATCCCAGGCCGCCGCGGAGGCCAGCAGCGGCCCCGATCCCGGGCCGGCATAGATCCGGGCCGAGTTGACCTCTGGGGGCAGCAACCCGAAATCCATTGCGATTTTGCTTTCGTCACAGCATATGGCCAGCGTGTTCGCCGACCATCGTGTGCCGAAACGACGACGGTCTAATCCGGGACCGACTACTGCATTTTTGTAGGCGTCAGCCACGGACTACTGCATTGCACCGTTCGGGCGGAGATGCGGCGTCGCGATCACCACGGGACCGACACGCTGCGACACGCGATCTCGGCGGACCTGTCGACCGTGATGCCGTCATTGACGGTCAGCGTGAAACCCGGCGGCGCTGGGCAGTGGGACTGCTATTCGCCAGCGGCTGAGAGTGCGTCCATGAGTGCGTCGACGTTGAGCTGGGGTTGGATTGCGGCGGTTCCCGCCAGCCCCGGTGCGCCGCCTACGACGCCCGCTGCGGGCGCCGCGCCCAAAGCGCCGGACGAGCTGGAGACGACGGGGGCGACGGGGGTGATAGTGGGGCCGGTGATGATGGCGCCGCTGTTGATGGCGGTGACGAGGCCGGTGTTGGCGTTGATGGTGACCTCGGCCCCGCCGGCGCCGCCGGTGATGGCGCCGCTCGGAATATTGAGGCCGACGACGCCGATAGGGTTTCCGGTGAGTTGGAATGTGCCGCTTGTGAAGCTGCCGAACGCGATAGTGGAGTAGCTAGATCCAGCAGGAATGATTTTGTCGGGGGAGATGCCGTCCGCGAACGCAAAGGTGGTCTGGGTGACGGCGTGAATGGTGACCTGTCCGAGACCGCCGTTGATTGGGTAGCCGTTGCCGGCCGTAACGGTCACGCCGACGTCGATAGTGGCGCCACCGGGTGCGATGTTGGCGGTGCTGCCTTGGGGCAGGGGCGGGTCGACGAGGTTGCCCTGCTGAGTGGCGAGGCTTTGGGTCATCTGCGTCAGGGACTGGGTGCGGGCGCTGGTGGTGTTCGCGGTGTTTTGGGCTACCGAGCGTGCTTGGGCGTCCTGGCCTGACTGGTTGGTGGTCTGCGGCGGTCCGTCAAACGGGGTCATGGTGCTCGCGGTCGCCGAATCGGCGGCGTAGGCGTACATAGCGGCGGCGTCTTGGGCCCACATCTGCATGTACTGGGCTTCGGTGGCCGCGATCGCCGCGGTGTTCTGCCCAAAGAAATTGGTGGCGATCAACGCCATCAGCTGCGCCCGGTTGGCCGCGATCACCGGCGGCGCCACCGTCATCGCGAACGCCGCCTCATACGCCGCGGCCGCCGCGTAGGCCTGGGCGGCGGTCTGCCCGGCTTGGGCCGTCGCCTCCTGCAACCACGCCACGTACGGTGCGGCCGCGCCGGACATCGCCAGCGACGACGGCCCGAACCAGGCCAGTCCGGTCAGGCCGGAGATTTGCGAGGAGTAGCCCGCGGCAGCGGATTCCAGCTCCGCGGCCACCTCATCCCAGGCCGCCGCGGAGGCCAGCAGCGGCCCCGATCCCGGGCCGGCATAGATCCGGGCCGAGTTGACCTCTGGGGGCAGCAACCCGAAATCCATTGCGATTTTGCTTTCGTCACAGCATATGGCCAGCGTGTTCGCCGACCATCGTGTGCCGAAACGACGACGGTCTAATCCGGGACGGACTACTGCATTTTTCGCGCGCATCGGCGAAGGACTACTGCAATTCCGAGGCGTCAGCCGGTTGCGCTGCCGATGACGCCGGTCAGGCCGGCGCGTCCGGCCACCCCGGCCTTGCTGCACGCGCGATAGATGTGGCTTTCGACGGTGCGCACCGACAGCGACACCGCTGCGGCGATGTCGCGGTTCGACAAGCCCTGGGCGACCAACACCGCGATCTCGCGCTCCCGGTTGGTGAACGGCAGCTCGGAGGAAGCCGCCCGGATCGCCGGGCTGGTCGCGCCGTTACACGATCCCGCTAGGCGATGTGCGCGTGTCGCCGCTGTCATCGCGCTGCCGGCGCGGCCCGCGCGCCGATGTGAGGTGGCGGCCTGCCCCGCGGCGTCGGCGGCGGCCAACAGGTCACCCATCACCTCGAATTCGGTTGATACCTGGTCGAGTTCGCCGGCGTCGTCGGCGCTCAGTGCCGCCGCGTAGCGCGCCGCGATCGCAACACGCGGACCTTCGACGCGCGTCGCAAGATCCGCGAGTCGCCCGGCTGCATCGGTGTCGTCGAATTGCACCGCGGTCTGTAAACACCACACCTCGCGGGCGAGTTGATCGTGTTCGCGCGCGAAATCAGCTGCCCCGCGGGCCAATCGACGCGCCTCGGAGGACCGCGAATGCGCCGCTGCCAGCCAGGCCTCGGCCAGCAGCTCGGTGGACGTGACGTACACGTACGCCGGATGCCGATGTGCGCGTGCAGTTTGCAGCGCACGATCGGCCGCATCCGCGTCCCCGCACCGGGCCAGCGCCTGCGCCCGCAGCAAGTGGAACCTGTGGAAGCTGTTCACCACATGGAAGCTGCTCGCCATCTCGGCATCGACCTCGTCCGGCAGATCCCGCAGCGCTGCGCCGAGATCACCCGCGGCCAACGCCACCATGCCGAGGATCTCCGACGCCAACGCTTGTGCGGCGGCCGGTTCCGCCCGCTGGCGGCGCCGGTTGCGTTCAGCCACCTCGAGCGCGTCGGTGATATGTCCGGCCGCCGCCAGGGCGAACGCCTGAAATTCGGTAAACGTCTGACGAAGGAATTTGCCCTGGTCGCTCAGCACCAGCGCGTCGTCGGCGGCGAGCGCCTTGGCCGCCGCTTGGGCGGGTTGCCCGAGTTCGCCGTAGGCCAGGCTCTCGGCGAGGTAACCCATCGTCGCGCCGTAGTGGTCGAGGTCCAGATAGTCGACGTCGGCCATGGTGGCAAGGAGCTCGACCGGCCTCGCCGCCAGCCCGAGCTGATTGGCACGGAAAACCAGCAGCTGTTGGCGCCGCGGCCCGTGTGAGGCCTGGAGCGCATCGTCGATGAGCCGCCAGGACCGATTTGGAGATCGCATGCCCCACAACAGGTTTGACGCACGCATCACCACGTCGTTGATGAATCCGGTTTGTGTCTCTTCGTCGACTTCGACGCCGTCGAGAACCTCCAAGGCGAGTTCGCCCTTTTCCATCATGAACAGGGAGTAGGCCAGCGGTATCCGGGCCTGCGCCCCGATGCCGGTATCGGCGGCGGCGCGGAAAAGCCGCTCCGCCGCCTCGAAGTCGAGCAATGAACTCGCCGCCGTGGCCGCCGACATCAGCACGTCCGGCTCAGGCGGCAGGTCCGACTCCAACCAGAGCAGTCCCCGCTTCATCGCCTTCGCGGCGCCGCCGCCGTCCTTCATCGCGGTCGCGACCTGGCCACGAAGGCGTCGCAACCGCGAGGAGCCACAGCGATTCAGGCGCACCTCCGCGAACATGGGATGGCCGATGTACACCTCGTCGGCGGACAACCGGATCAGTTCGCGCTGCTCGGCATCCTCGATGGCGTCCTGCCCGGCGATCAGTGTCAAACACTTCCAGTCGACGGGTTCGGAGACGGCCACGAGATCGACGACGTCGCGCACGTCGTCGGCAATGGCGCCGATATGCCCATCTACCAGCTCGGCCAGGGAGCCCGACAGGCCGAGGTTGCCCTCCCAGCGCAGTACGCCACCGTCGGTCACCATCCGTCCCGCGTGGAACTCCTGTTCGACCAACTGCCGCAGGAACAGCACATTTCCGCGCGTCAGACGCCACACTTCGTCCCCGCACCGCTGATCCGGCGCGCACCCCGTCACCGCCCACAACAGGTCGTCGGTCTGGTCGCGGGTCAACGGCTCGACCTCGCGCCGGGACACCAGCCCGTCTTTCCATAGCGCGGTCACCGCGGCCGGCGCCGGCTCGCCCGTCCGGATCGTGACGATCACCGTCGCGGCCTGCGACTGTACGAGTTGATGCAGGACCAGGGCCGACAGTTCATCGAGCAGGTGGGCGTCGTCGACGAAGACCACGAGACGGTCCGGTTGCGTACCCGCGGTCATTGCGTCGACGACCCGGCGCGCCAATGCGTAGGGCGCGCTCTCCATGTCGTCGGTCCATGTTGCGAAAGCGCCCAGCGGAATCGGGCGGCTGGTCACGGTCGCGGCGGTGCTGCGGACGGTCCACCCGGCATCGGCGGCCGCCTGCACGGCTTCGCGGGCCAGCCGCGACTTGCCCACCCCGGCCTTGCCGGCCAGCGCGACACCTCGCGGGCCATCGGTGGTGAACAGGCGGCTGACCTCGTCGATCTCTCTGGTTCTGCCGACGATGGGCCAGTGCTCGAGCACCAGCAGATATTAGCCAGCAACTGCGATCTTCGCCTGGGATTCGGCGTGGATGCGCCCGCGCTCATGCGCGAGTTTGATGGGCCTTCCAGCGATCGGGGTCGTCTTCGAGCGCGGCGCGGTCCCAGCCGGCATGCACCGCGGCCGCTTCGTAGGTGTCTTGCAAGAACCCGAGGAGCGTCTGGTCGGGGTCGGATGCCTGCCGCACCGCCTCGTATGGCAACAGGTATTCACCGAGATCCTTGTCGTAGCCCGCCTGCTCGGGGCTGACCGGGTGGTCGGCGAAACCGTCGGGTTCGGGATAGGCGTAGGCGTAGAAAGCGCCCTCGTCGCCCCCGCCGGGAAAGAATCCGCAGCTGCTCAGTTCTCGCGAGTAGCCCTCGATCATCACCCAGTCTCCGCAATTGGGTGCGCCGCCCGGGTGGCGGGGCGCACCGCGCCCGGAAAATCTGGTGCACGCGAGATCCATTGCACCCCAGAAGAAATGGACGGGACTCACCTTACCCATGAACCGGGACCGAAACTGGCCGAGCACGCGGTTCGCCGCAAGCAGCTGGCGCCAGAACAGGTTTGCCGCATCAGGGTCGTATGACGCATGTTCGACATCCTCGGCGAACGGCAGGGCCGGATCTACCTCGTTGGGGTGCGCTTGGATGCGCGTGGAGAAACCCAGCTCGTCGAGCGCCCGCATCGTCTGCGAGTAGAACTCGGCCACCGATTTCGGTTCCAGGCGCACACTGCGGGTCGCGCCGGTGCTGCTGCGGATCATCAGCACGTGGTCGATGAAATCGAACTCCATATCGAAGACCGCTGTCCCGTACGGGATCGCCGACGTCGTCAAACCGCGCGGGGTCACATACGAGGTGACCTGCCACCAGTGGTTGACCATGGGCGAATGGGCCAGTCGGACCTTGCCGACAATCTGAGCCCACATGTGCAGTGTCTGCCTCGTTGGAGCCCAGTCGTCTACCCGCAGGCGGGGCCACGCAATGCTGTCGTCGTGGTGCGTCGTCACGATCACTCCTCGGCTCTAGTCGGCGTCCGGTTTGCACCGGGTCGCTATCACCGATAGTGCTCGCTTGCCCAATTTCTCGCTGCGCTGACTCGGCGAGCAGGCGGCCTGCCGACCCCCTTGACTGTGAGCTGCCTCACAGTAGAATGACCAGTGGTCATTCAACCTGAGGAGGCGGCATTGCCGACGGTCACCTGGGCACGCGTCGACCCCGCTCGACGCGCCGCGATCATCGAAGCCGCGGAGTCGGAATTCGGGGCCCACGGGTTCTCCCGGGGCAGCCTGAACGTCATCGCACGCCGCGCCGGGGTCGCCAAGGGCAGCCTGTTCCAGTACTTCGCCGACAAGCGTGACCTGTATGCGTTCATCGCCGACATCGGCAGCCAGCGGGTGCGTGCCTACATGGAGGACCGCATCCGCGAACTCGACCCGAGCCGGCCCTTCTTCGACTTTCTCACCGACTGGCTCGACGCGTGGGTGGCCTACTTCGCCGACCATCCGCATGAACGCGCGCTGCACGCCGCAGCAACCCTGGAGGTCGACACCGAAGCCCGCGTCAGCGTGCAGAACGTCATTCACCGGCATTACCTGGAAGTGATGCGCCCGCTTCTCCGCGACGCGCACATCCGCGGCGACCTGCGCGCGGATTCCGACACCGACGCGCTGTTGTCGTTGCTGCTGTTGATCTTTCCGCACCTGGCACTGGCGCCCTACATGCGCGGCCTGGACCCGATTCTCGGGCTCGATGAGCCCACACCGGAGCAGCCGGCGCTGGCCGTGCGCAGGCTCGTCGCGGTGCTGGCCGCCGCGTTCGCGGCTGCGCCGAAAACCCCGCCAGTCAGCTCAGCCCCCAAACGATCTGAGGAGGTCACATGAATCGAACCCGAATCGCCTCGATGGCCCAGGGCGGTCTCAACTGGGACAGCTTGCCGCTCAAGCTGTTTGCGGGGGGCAACGCGAAATTCTGGAATCCGGCCGACATCGACTTCTCCCGCGACCGGGAGGACTGGGAACGCCTCACCGGCGACGAACGCAGCTACGCGACCCGGTTGTGCGCCGAGTTCATCGCCGGCGAGGAATCGGTGACCCAGGACATCCAGCCGTTCATGGCAGCGATGCGGGCCGAAGGCCGGCTCGGCGACGAGATGTATCTGACCCAGTTCGCCTTCGAGGAAGCCAGGCACGTCCAGGTGTTTCGCATGTGGCTCGACGCCGTCGGAATCACCGAGGACCTGCACTATTATCTCGACGACGTCCCGGCCTACCGCACGATCTTCTACGAAGAGCTTCCGGACTGCCTGCACGCGCTGACGGTTGATCCGTCGCCGGCCGCCCAGGTGCGGGCGTCGGTCACCTACAACCACATGGTCGAAGGCATGCTGGCGCTGACCGGTTACTTCGGCTGGCACAAGATCTGCGTGGAACGCGGCATCCTGCCCGGCATGCAGGAACTGGTGCGTCGCATCGGCGATGACGAGCGACGCCACATGGCGTGGGGCACCTTTACCTGCCGGCGCCACGTGGCCGCCGACGACGCCAACTGGGGCGTCTTCGAAACGCGGATGAACGAGCTGATGCCGCTCGGGCTGCGCCTGATCGAAGAGGGCTTCGCCCTCTACGACCCGATGCCCTTCGGCCTGTCGGTGGACGAGTTCATGCAGTACGCCTCCGACAAGGGGATGCGACGCTTCGGCACCATCTCCAGCGCGCGCGGGCGGCCGCTCAACGAGATCGACCTCGACTACTCGCCGGTGCAGCTCGAGGACACCTTCGCCGAGGAGGACGAGAAGGTGCTGGCTGGCGCGTCCGCGTAGTCGGCGGCCCGGCTGACGCGGTCACTCGACCTTTTTGTCGCCGCCCGACGAGCCGCCCTCGGCTTCCCCGACCCAGACGGTCTTGGCGTTGACGAACGCGCGGATGCCCAGGCCCGCGAGTTCGCGACCGTAGCCCGACCGCTTGACGCCGCCGAACCCCAACTCGGGATAGGACACCGTCATCCCGTTGATGAAAACCTGGCCGGCCTCGATGTCGTCGATGAAGCGCTGCTGCTCGGCCTCGTCGTTGGTCCAGGCGTTGGACCCCAAGCCGAACGTGGTGGCGTTGGCGATCTCGATGGCCTCGTCGATGTCCGCCGCCCGGTACATCGACGCGACCGGGCCGAACACCTCCTCGGTGTACAGGGCCATGTCCTTGGTGATGTCGGTGACCACCGTCGGCGGGTAATACCACCCCGGCCGGTCGATGGGCTTGCCGCCGAGGCGGATCGTGGCGCCCGCCGCGGCGGCGTCGTCGACCTGCTTGGCGATCTCGTCACGGCCCGACTCGGTGGCCAGCGGACCCACGTCGGTGTCGGGGTCGGTCGGGTCACCGACGGTCAGCGCCTCCATCCGCTCGGTGAACTTGTCGACGAACGCGTCGTAGATGTCGGTGTGCACGATGAACCGCTTGGCGGCGATGCAGGACTGGCCGTTGTTCTGCGTTCTGGCGGTGACCGCGGTCTTGGCGGCCTCGTCCAGGTTCGCCGACGGCATCACGATGAACGGGTCGCTCCCGCCGAGTTCCAGCACGGTGGGCTTGATCTCGTCACCGGCGATGGCCGCCACCGATTGCCCGGCCGGCTCGCTGCCGGTCAGGGTGGCCGCCGCGACCCGGGGGTCGCGCAGGATGCGCTCGACCGCGCTGGAAGAGACGAGCAGGGTTTGGAAACACCCCTCGGGGAAGCCGCCGCGGGCGATGACGTCGGCGAGATACAGCGCGCTCTGGGGAACGTTCGACGCGTGCTTGAGGATCCCGACGTTGCCGGCCATCAGCGCCGGCGCGGCGAACCGGACGGCCTGCCACAGCGGGAAGTTCCAGGGCATCACGGCCAGCACCACCCCGAGCGGCTGATAGCGGGTGTAGGCCTTCTTCGCGCCGACCGCCTGGGCGTCGGCCGGCTCGTCGGCCAGCAACTGCTCGGCGTTCTCGGCGTAATAGCGAAAACCCTTGGCACACTTGATGGCTTCCGCCTTGGCCGACTTCAGGGTCTTGCCCATCTCCAGCGTCATCATGGCGGCGACCTCGTCGGCTTCGGCCTCCAGCAGGTCGGCGGTGGCGTTTGCCCATTGGGCGCGCTGGGCAAACGTGGTGTTGTGGCGGTAGTCGAGGAAGCGTTCGTAGGCACGGGCAATCGCGGCATCGACCTCTTGATCGGTGGCCGGGGTGAAGGTCTTCACCGTCTCGCCGGTAGCCGGGTTAATGGTGGCGATGGGCACGTCGGCCCTCCTTCATCGGGTTCGTGTTGCTTGGCGGCTGAAAAGTCCAACACCTAGCCTGCCACTATCGTTCCCCTAAGGGAGGTGTCGGATGAGTAAAGCCGCTGAGCTGATCGTCAAGTGCCTGGAAAACGAGGGTGTCTCCGTCGTGTTCGGGGTGCCCGGCGAGGAGAACATCCGGTTAGTGCAGGCGCTGGCGTCCTCGACCATCCGCTATGTGCTCACCCGGCACGAGCAGGCCGCCTCGTTCATGGCCGAGATGTACGGCAGGGTCACCGGGCGGGCGGCGGTGGTGTCAGCCACATTGGGGCCCGGGGCGATCAACATGCAGCTCGGTGTGGCCGACGCCACCACCAACAGCACCCCACTGGTCGCCATCTCCGCACAGGTGGGTCACGACCGGGAGTTCAAAGAGTCGCACCAATACGTCGACCTGGTGTCGATGTTCGCCCCCATCACTCGGTGGTCGGCCGGCATCCCGACCGCGCGCGCCATCCCCGAGATGGTCCGCAAGGCGTTCAAAGTCTCGGAAGCCGAACGCCCGGCCGCGGTCTACCTTGCGGTGCCGGAGCATATAGACGCCGACGACACCGACTACGACCTGGGACCGTTGCCCCGCAATGTCGTCCGCGCCGACGCCCCGGCACCCCGCCAGGTGGCACGCGCCGTCGATGTCCTGCGCAACGCCAAGCGCCCGGTGGTGCTGGCCGGGCACGGCGCCGCACGCGCCGACGCCACCAAAGCCCTGGTGCGTTTCTCCGAGGAATTCGGCATCCAGGTGGCCAACACGTTCCACGGTAAGGGCGTCATGCCCGACGATCACCCCAACAGCATCGGGACGCTGGGCTTCATGCGGCACGACTACGTCAACTTCGGGTTCGACAACGCCGATGCCGTCATCGCCGTCGGCTACGAACTGCAGGAATTCGATCCGGTCCGGATCAACCCGCAGGCTGACAAGAAGATCATCCACATTCACCGGTTCCCGGCCGAGGTCGATGCGCACTACTCGGTCGACGTGGGGATCATCGGCGACATCAGCGATTCGCTGAACGCCCTCACCGACGCGCTGTCCGGTCACACCTTCAATCACGCCGCCGATGTGCCCGGTTCGGGTCTGCTGGCCGACGAATTCGCACGGGGCCAACAGGATTCGCGCTATCCGCTGGCACCCGCCCGAGTGGTCGCCGACACCCGCGCGGCGCTGGGCCGCAGCGACATCGTCCTGGTCGACACCGGCGCCACCAAGATGTGGATGGCCCGGCTCTACCCGACCTTCGAGCGGAACACCTGCCTGATTTCAAATGGCTTGTCCACTATGGGTTTCGCCCTGCCAGGCGCGCTGGGGGTCAAGCTGGCGCAGCCGGAGGCCAAGGTGCTGGCCGTTGTCGGCGACGGCGCGTTCCTGATGAACTCGCAAGAAATCGAGACCGCCGTACGCGAGCGGATCCCACTGGTGGTGCTGATTTGGGAGGACGGCGGTTACGGCCTCATCGAATGGAAGATGGACCTCGAACTCGGAGCGCACTACTACGTGAAGTTCAACAACCCCGACGTGGTGACCTACGCAGAAAGCTTCGGCGCCAAGGGATATCGGATCAGCAATGCCGACGAACTGCTTCCGACGCTGCGGGCCGCGCTCGACGACGACGGTGTCTCGCTGATCAGTTGCCCGGTCGACTACTCCGAGAATCTGCGGTTAACCGACCGCCTCGGCGAGCTGGACGAAACGCTGTAGAACGCGTTTCGCGGCGACCGGTGTTCCGGGTCAGGACGACTGCTTGATCTGTATCTGGTCGGTGTAGGAGTAACCCGCCGGGTGACCGCAGGCCGGGATCATATAGGTGTGCTGGGCCGTACCCGCAAGCGTATTGGGATCCCACGTCATGTGGGAGCTGGCGGCATACTGAACGGAACTACCGTCGGCGCACGCGATGTTGTTCATCGTGTCCAGGACCCATTGACCGTCGACCAACCGCGCTTGACTGCCGCCCAGCCCGGCTTTGATGAAGATGCATCCGTCACCGCAGGAATTGACCGCCCACGAGCTGTTAAAGGTTGCCCCGGCTGGTGTTGTCGCGGTCTCCGTGTAGTTGCCGTTCATGGTCGGTGTGTCGGCCCATGCCGTGCCGGCGGTACAGACGGCCAAGCCGGCGAACATAGCGGTTGCCGCAAATCCCCGTGCGAAACCCATGTCCATGTTTCCTTCCGTCGAGCTCACCCATGCGTGGAGCGTTCATGATGGTGTATCACAGGTCGGGGTCCGTCGCGATTCGGCAAACTTTTCCGGCGCCCGCCAGCATGGCCCGGGATCCCCAGGATGGGCGCCGCGGATGTGCCCCCGCGGTGAAAACCCTTCACTGTTACGACAATTGGCTATCGACTAGGCCGGCGGGCACTCCGGACCGGCCGTTGAGGGACACCTGCGATCGGGTGTCTCGTCGGGCCCGTGGTCGAATGGGCACGTGCTGTTCCGTCAGCTGGAGTATTTCGTCGCGCTCGCTCAAGAGCGCCACTTCGCGCGCGCGGCCGGCGTCTGTTACGTGTCCCAGCCCGCGCTGTCGGAAGCCATCCGCAAGCTCGAATCCGAACTCAACGTCCCGCTGGTGCGCCGCGGACAGAAGTTCGAAGGTCTCACCCCCGAAGGTGAGCGGCTGGTGCCGTGGGCGCGGCGCATTCTGGCCGACCGCGACGCCCTCAAGCAGGAAGTCACCGCGTTGCGGGCCGGGTTGACCGGCGAGCTTCGGCTCGGGGTGGTGCCGGCCGCGTCGACTACCGTTGCGCTGCTTACGGATCCGTTTTGCGCGGCACATCCGTTGGTGCGGGTCCAGCTGGAGGCCAACCTGCGCTCGGCCGGAATCGTGGAAAGGGTGCGCAAGTTCGAATTGGACGCGGGCGTTCTCTACCCGGACCAACAGGACACGGCCGACCTGCTGGTCACCCCGCTGTACCACGAGCAGCCGGTCCTCATCGTCGCCGCCGAACTGCTTGGCGGGGAAGCGAAAACCATGGCGTGGTCGGATGCCGTGCAACTGCCGCTGTGTCTGCTGACGCAGGGCATGCGGGGGCGCCGGGTCATCGACGACGCACTGGCCACCCACGGTCTGCAGGTGACCCCGCAGCTGGAAACCGACTCCGTGGCCGCGCTGTTCGCCCACGTTCGCACCGGCCGGTGGGCCAGCATCGTGCCGCAACCGTGGATCCACACCCTGGGCGTGCCGGCCGGGGTCAACGTGCTGGGATTGCGGCGCCCCTCGGTCACCGCGTTGATAGCACTGGTCACCAACCGGGCCGAGCCGGGCTCCTTGCTGACGCGCGCGTTGCGGCGGACCGCGCGTGAGGCCCGCATCGGTGCGACGCTCAGCGAGGTGTCCTGGCCGTCCGAGTGATTGATCGGCGCCGCCTATCAGCCGGTCGGAATCGCGTCTTGGACAACCGGGTGATCGCCCGATGAGACTGGGCTTGATCGCCGGTTGAAGGAGAATGCGATGGCCAAGTGTGTGATGGTGCTCTACCCCGACCCCGTCGACGGTTACCCGCCGCGCTACGCGCGCGGCAGTGTTCCGACGATCCAGGGATACCCTGACGGCAGCACCGTGCCGACCCCGTCGAAGATCGACTTCACCCCCGGTGAGCTGCTCGGCTGTGTGTCGGGTGCACTGGGGCTGCGCAAGTTTTTCGACGACGCCGGGCACGAATTGGTGGTGACGTCGGACAAGGACGGCCCCGATTCGGAATTCGAGCGTGGGCTGGCCGACGCGGAGATCGTTATCTCGCAACCGTTTTGGCCGGCCTACCTGACCAAGGAACGCATCGCCAAGGCGCCCAGACTCAAACTGGCGCTGACCGCCGGCATCGGTTCGGACCACGTGGATCTGACCGCGGCCAAAGAGCGCGGGATCACCGTGGCCGAGGTGACGTACAGCAACAGCATCAGCGTCGCCGAGCACACGGTGATGCAGATCTTGGCGCTGGTGCGCAATTTCGTGCCGTCGCATCGGTGGGCGGCCGAGGGCGGCTGGAACATCGCCGATTGCGCCGAACGCGCCTATGACCTGGAGGGGATGGACGTCGGGGTGATCGCCGCGGGCCGCATCGGGCGTGCGGTGTTGCGCCGGCTAGCTCCGTTCGACGTCAACCTGCACTACACCGACACCCGTCGGCTGGCTCCGGAAGCGGAGAAACAACTCAACGTGACGTTCCACCCCACGGTCGAGTCACTGGTGCAGGTCGTCGACGTGGTGTCCATCCACTCGCCGCTGTACGACGACACCCGCAGAATGTTCAACGAGAAGCTGATCTCGACGATGCGTCCGGGCTCCTACATCGTCAACACCGCCCGCGCCGAGGAGACCGTCCCGGAGGCGATCGCGGGGGCCCTCACGTCCGGTCAGCTGGCGGGCTACGCCGGAGACGTATGGTATCCGCAGCCGCCGCCGCCCGATCACCCGTGGCGGACGATGCCGAATAACGCCATGACACCGCATGTTTCGGGCACCACATTGTCCGCCCAGGCGCGCTACGCGGCCGGCACCCGCGAAATTCTGGAAAGCTGGTTCGCAGGCACGCCCATCCGCCCGGAGTACCTGATCGTCGAAGGCGGCAAGCTCGCGGGCACCGGAGCGTTGTCCTATCAGAAGTAGCCCGGAAACCCTTCATTGGCGTTGGAAGTCGTCGACAGTGTCATGGGCGGCACGTAGCCGCCGATCAGGGAGCGGTGCCACCATGCGCGGTCGCGACGCAGCTCGGCAGGCGTGGTGAAACGGTACTGATAGAGCCGCGCACGCACGAACCGGGGCGGCGAATCCGGAAAGGGGTTGTGCCGCAACAAATGCAGGGTCGGCCGATCGTTTTCCAGCAACCGCTGCAAGAACGGTCTCAGCCACGGCCGCGCGTATCCCGGTGAGATCGCGGCGAACCACATCAGCCAGTCCAGGCGCAGATGATAGGGGGCCCACTGTCTGGGTAGCCGGCGCAGCGAACCCGGCTTGCCCTTGAATTCGTATTCCTTCCAGACGGTTTGGGGCGTGATGACCGCATCGTCGGTGCCCTCGATGACTACCTCCCGGCGGATCCGTCCGATGCTGCCGAAGGCCCCGTAGGTGTTCACCAGGTGAAATGAGTTGAACGACATGTTCATTCGCTGTCGCGAGGACAACATGTTCGCGATCGGCCAGTAGCTCATGAACAGCACCGCGGCGGTGACGGCGGACACCAGGCCGACGAACCACGGTGGCGTCGGCAACAGACCCGGGTGTGCCGGAACAAGCCCCCCGGGTAGCAGCAGCGCCGCCGACGCGTCGTCGATGGCGCTGAACGCCAGCAGGATGGTCACCCAGTTGAGCCAGGCGAAATTACCGGAGGCGACCAGCCACAACTGGGTGATGACGATGATTGCGGCGGCCACGCTGGCCACCGGCTGCGGCGCAAACAATCCAAACGGCATGATCAGTTGCGCAAAATGGTTGCCCGCCACCTCAATCCGATGCAGCGGTTTGGGCAGATGATGGAAGAACCAGCTCAACGGCCCCGGCATGGGTTGCGTCTCGTGGTGGTAGTACAAACACGTCAGATCGCGCCAGCACGGGTCGCCGCGCAGCTTGATCAGTCCCGCGCCGAACTCGACGCGGAACAGCAGCAGTCGAATCATCCACAACGTCAGCACCGGCGGTGCCACGTCCTGGTTGCCCAGGAAGATCATCAGGAAGCCGGTCTCGAGCAGCAGCGACTCCCAGCCGAACGAGTACCAGGCCTGCCCGACGTTGACGATCGACAGGTAACACAGCCACAGCGCCAGCCACATCGACATCGCGGCCCACAGCGGAACCGCGTCGGCGGCCCCGGCGACGATCGCCGCCGACAGTGCCGCGCCGAACCAGGAGACGGCCGAAAACAGCCGATCGGAATACCGCAGGTGAAACAGGCTCGGCGTGCGCCAAAAGGATTGCCGCGCCAGGAACTGCGGAATGGGCAGGATGCCGCGCTCGCCGATCAGCGCGCGGAACTGGACCGCGGCCGCGACGAACCCGAGCAGGTAGATCGCCGCGGCGCCGCGCTCGAGCACCAGTCTGCCCACCCAATACTCGGGTGCGGAAAACCAGTTCATGGCGCTAACTCCTCGGTGGGTGACGGTTACGCCAACCCGCATATCCAGTCAATCAGCCGCTAACCGGGTAGCCAATAGCCCGCCCGACTATTCGTCGCGCGGCCCGCCGGGCCGATCGACCTCCCGATTTGGCACCGTCACGACCGAAGCGGCAAGCACCGCAAGCGAAATCAGCGCCAGCAGCTGGACACTCGCGGAATGGCCGGCGTAGCCGTCGGCCGACCGCCAGGGTTGCCGTGAGAGCGCCGCCCCGGCCAGAATCAGCCCGCCGGCGCCGCATACCACGCTGAGGCGTTCCCAGCGCCGCTGACGCAGCGCGTACCGCAGGCCCAGCGCCGCCCCCATCACCACCGCACCACCCACACCGGCGATCACCGTCGCGGCGGCCAGCGCCGCGACGGCCGACCATGCCCCGGGCCGCCATGGTCGTGCCGGTGCGGCTGCGTCGTCGGCGTCTTTTCTTCGGGTACGCCAGAGCGCGAGCAGCACCAGCAGCGGCAGCAAGGCCAGCCCCACCGCCAGCCCCGCCCGGTAGAGCGAGTTGGAGGCGAACGCCAACGTGATGGTGCCGGGATCGCCCGCGGGCACCAACCAGCCCTGCTGCCACCCGTTGACGGCGATCGGCGTCAAGCGGGCCCCGGTGCTGGTGCGCGCCACCCAGCCCGGGTTGATGCTTTCCGGGATGACCAGCACCCGGGAGGTGGCCGAGGCGGGGGCCCGCACTTCGCGACGATCCGGGCCCCACGCCCGCCAAGACGAAACACGCACGGGCCGTGCGACTTCGGCGGCCGCCGGTGCGGTCAACTCGGCCCCGTCCACGACGAATTGAGCGCCCGGGCTGATCAACAGCTCCTGTTGGCCCGCGGGCAGCGCGATCGGCTCGCGGTCGCACGGTACCGCGGCGACGGGCGCGTCATCCAGGATGGTCCCCACCGTGGTGTGGATCGCGGTGTGCACGAAGCGGCCCGCGACCGCGATGACGGGTCCGTTCTCGCAGCCGACGGTGACCTCCCGGGCGCGGTTGCGCCCGGCGTCGGCGGGCGCGATCGGGTTGCCGTCGGCGCCCAGTGCCGCGACCTCGGCCAGCCCGGGCGGTTTCAGCTGGTCGAAACCCAAAGCGTTGCGGTCGATGACGTCTTCCCAATTCAGCAGACTGATGGTCACGGTGTCGGTCAGCCGGGGTTTGAGCGGCACCGTCTGCGGCCGGCCCGCCCCGTCGGGCGGCAACGGCGCGACTTGCGGCCCATCGCCCAGGTTCACGGCCACCATCGTCGGGTGCACGGGCAACGCCGACCGGGCGAGCGCCAGCCGCACGCCGCTGACCTCGGTGGGTCGTGGCAGCCTGAGCGTCAGGGTCGGCGGAGTCTTGTGCTGCACCACCCGCTGCGGTGCCGTCCACGCGGTGCCAGGGTCGCCGTCGGTGGCCGCATAAGCCGAGCCGAGCACATCCACCGTGTCCGAATCACCGTGAGCGACGGTGGTATTCGGCTCGGTGATCAGCTCGGCCAGTTTGGGGCCCTGCCGCGGTCGCACCCACACCGTCGGCGTCACCGACATCGGCGCCGGCACGGTCAGCGTCCGGCTGAGATTGACCGGCTCCTCCGGCGCCAGGGCCATCGACGGCGCGCACCGCACACCGTCGGGCGCCTGCGCGCAGCCCGGTCTGCCCAGCAGTTCCGATCCCAGGTCCCACCCCGTGATCGGCGCGCCCGGCGGCGGCCCCGGCACCCGCACGGTGTGCCGCAGATCGACCTGGTGGGCGAATCCCGACGCGTCGTACTGGGTGACCGACAGGTCGGTGATGCCGAACTGCACCCCGGCCGAGCCGTCGTCGGTACCCGCGGCGGTGATCCGCACCCATGGGGTCTCGCCGTAGGGCAGTGCGGCGGCAAGGGGCTTGCCCGGCTCGTCGAAGCGCAAAGTGGTGCTGCCGGTGGCGGTTTCGATCAGGATGCGGCGCACCTGCGCGCCGACGGCGGTGGCGCTGGGCGTCAACGTGATCGCCGCATTGGTCACCGGATGGTCGAAATCGATCTGCATCCATTGACCGACGGCGGCCTGCAGCGAGTTGGACACCCAGGCGGTCGCCGAATCCCCGTCGATCGCGGCGGGCGGCGAAGTCGCCGGTGCGACGTCGGGCATCGCGGTGGAATCCGACGACGAACTCGACACCGTGATCCGGCCGCCGGTCCAGGCACCGGCCACCGGATCGGTCCCGGGGACGGGGTAGTCGGGCACCCGGTTGTAGGTGTGCCGCGCGTCGCCGGGGGCCCGGACCGCCGACGAATGTTGGTCCACCCGGCCGTAATCCGTCTCGCGGGCCACCGGGGTGTCGGTGATGGTCACCCCGGCATTCATCGGCAGGCCCGCGCTCCGCGCGTCGGCGGTCAGCAGCGCCGGGCCCAGCGGCGGCTGGCCCAGCAGCCGCCGCCGCTCGTCGAGACGCAGCAGCGCCTCCGGTCCGCCGTCGACCCGGGCCATCCGGTCGGTGTCGACGAAATACGGTGCGCCGGGATCGCCGGGATCGCTGGGACCGCTGCCGCCACCGACCCGATAAATCTCGACCGCCGGATATCGGGGCCGCAGCCCGCTGTCCGCGACGAAACCCGCCAGCGTGCCCGGCCCCACCGGCGCGCCGAACTGGGCGACCTTGCGTAGTCCGGGTGACCCGTCGATGGCGCGGTGCACCAGGATCGGGCGCGCCGAGCGCGACGCGTCGGGGTCCAGGTCGTTGCGTAACGCCACATAAGAAATGCCTTGCCGGGCAAGGGTATCGGCCAAACCGGCCGAGGGGCGGCCGGCGGCGAACAAGCGCTGCACCGAATCGAGCGCCCGGATGGTCTGCGGCGGGGTCAGCGGAATGGAGTCACGCACCCCCCACGGGCTGGCGCCCACCACCTGCAGCGGCTCGTCGTGGCTGGTGCCCCACACCTGAGTGGCGAATGGCGCGCCGGGCACGACGAGCACCCGCCCGGGTGCCGGCGTCCCGGTGTTGTGTTCGGTGAGCCAGTCGGCGGCCTCGTGCCAGTACCGCGGGATCGCGGTGAACGTCCCCGGCGGCGCCAGCCGGCCGGTCCACGCCAGCGACGTGCTGACCATCAGCGCCGTCACGACCACGATGGCGGTCGCAACCCGTTTGTCACGCTCCGGGTGCGCAAAAGCGCGCAGCCACACCGACATCGGCGCGCTGCCCGGCAGCGGTATCCGGGCCAGCAACTGCGCGAGGCCGAGCACCACCGGGATCCTGATCACCGACCCCAGCTTGTGCACGTTGCGCAACGGGGCGCCGCCGGCGTCCAGGAAGGCCTGCACCGCGTGCGCCACCGGCGAGCCCAGCCCCCCGCTGTATCCGGCGGCCATCAACACCACCCCGACCAACAGCATCGTCACCAGCCGCCCACGCGCCGGCATGGCCGGGCGGGCCAGCCCCGCTAGTCCTGCCGCCGCGACCAGACAGGTGCCCAGGACGGCCGCCGACCCGGTCACCAGCGGAGCACCCGCGGTGGCCGTCGGCGCGACGTACGGGGTCCAGCTGTCGGTACCGCGCAACATCTCGACCAGTGACGACCATTGCGTCGTCACGCCGGACGACTCGATGAAGTCCAGGAACGGAGGGCTGATGGCGCGCAGCATCACCAGCGCCACCACCCACCACAGCGTGGCCAGCACCAGTGCCACCAACCACCAGCCGGTATACCGCCACCACAACCGGTTCGGCCGGTGGCACGCCCACCAGATCACCGCGGGCAGGCAGGCGGCCAGGGTCGCGATGGCGTTGACCGCGCCCATCAGCGCGACGGCCAGGCCCGCCTGCCCGGCCAGCGCGCGCACCGACCGGGCTGAAGTTGATCCTGCGGAGCCCCGCAGGGCAAGGATCGTGGGCAGCAACACCCACGGCGCCAACATCATTGGCAGGGTTTCCGACGAGATCGATCCGAGCGTGGTCAGCACCCGCGGCGACAGCGCGAACGCTGCAGCGGCGATCACCCGTGACGCAGGGCTGCCGATCCGCAGCGCCTCGGCGACCCGCAACAGTCCCCAGAAGCCGACGGTGAGCAGCAGCGCCCACCACAGCCGCTGGGTGATCCAGCCGGGCACTCCCAGCGCGTGGCCGATCAGAAAGAAGGTGCCGTGCGGAAACAGATACCCGTAGGCCTGGTTCTGCGCCTGCCCGAACGGCAGCTCGCTGTTCCACAGATTGGTTGCACGGGCCAGAAAACGCAGCGGGTTCGCGGTCAGGTCGAGCTTGGTGTCGGGGGAGATCTGCCCGGGCGATTGGGCGAACGTCAGGGCCAGCGCGATCGCACCGACCAACCACAACCACCGGCGCGAGACCGGCCCAGCCGCCGAGCATGAGACCGACCCGGTCCCCGTCCGCGGCGCTGAATCCGACGGCGGCGACCCGCTGCGCCCGGCTTCGCCGCGCTTGCGATCGCCGCAGTCCGATGGCGGCGACCCGCTGCGCCCGGCTTCGCCGCGCTTGCGATCGCCGCTAGCTACGGTTGCCGTACTCGACCCGGTTGAGCACTGACGACTGCGGATCGCCCCCGGGGAGTGGCGGCTTCGTGTCTTGCTGGACCATCAACGTGATCCCGAAGATCGCGGCCGCGCCGAGCAACAGGCCGACCACAACGCTCGCTGCGGCCGGCGCAACGATCCGGTTCATCGAGGCTCCTGAGTTTTTGCGGGGGTGGCGGTCGTGATCTTCAACCTAGCGCCAACCTAGCAGAAGGGCGCCCGGCCAACGGAGCACTGGTCACCAGTGCAGACAGTGGCCGTGGAAACAGCGGTCGCCGTATTCCACCTGATAGGAGCCGGACGGAAGCGCAGGGCGCTGCAGGCTCGGCACCGGCACCAGGCTGTGGTCGGCCACGGCAAGCGTGATCCCGACGGTGGTCGCCACCCCGACGGACAAGCCCACAACGATGCTGACCGCCGCGGCCAACGTGAAACCGGTCATGGCTGGCTCCTCCCTGCCAGTCAAACGGGCACGCGGCCCCCTGATCAGCAACGTACCGTTGATGCCCCCTGGAGCCGGGCACGAAACGCCCGCCGTGAAAGCATGGCCCGATGGCATTTTCGCGCACCTTCGCCGTGCTCGCAGCCGCGTCGCTGCTGGTGGCCGGTTGCGGCCACCACGCCGCGCCCCCGCCCCACCCGTCGACGTCGAGCAAGCCGGTGGCCGCTCCGGCACCACCCGTGTGCGCCGACCCGTCGGCGGTTCCGGCCACTTTGGGCATCCGCGACAAACTTGCCCAACTGCTGATGGTGGGCGTGAAGAACGCCGACGACGCCCGCAACGTCGTCAACGCCTACCACGTCGGCGGCATTTTCATCGGTAGCTGGACGGACCTGTCGATCTTCAAGGGACCGTTGGCCGACATCACGGCCAAGGCGGGGCCGCTGCCGCTGGCCGTCAGCCTCGATGAGGAGGGCGGCCGGGTCTCGCGGCTGAAGTCGCTGATCGGGACGTCACCGTCGCCGCGCCAACTGGCGCAGACGCAAACGGTGCAGCAGGTGCACGACCTGGCGGCCGACCGCGGCAGGAAGATGCACGACCTGGGCATCACCGTCGACTTCGCACCCGTCGTCGACGTCAGCGACGAGCCCGACGACGCCGTGATCGGCAACCGTTCGTTCAGCGCGGACCCGGCCACGGTCACCGACTACGCCGGGGCCTACGCGCAGGGGCTGCGGGAGGCCGGGCTGCTGCCGGTGCTCAAACACTTCCCGGGCCATGGGCACGGCTCGGGTGACTCGCACACCGGGGGTGTGGTCACGCCGCCGCTGGACGACCTGCAGAACAGCGACCTGGTGCCCTATCGGTCCCTGGTGGCGGTGCCGCCGGTCGGGGTGATGGTGGGCCACTTGCAAGTGCCCGGCCTCACCGGCGACGTCCCGGCCAGCCTGAGCCCCGACGCGGTGCAGCTGCTGCGCAACGGGATTGGCTACAAGGGCCCGCCGTTCACCGGCCCGGTGTTCAGCGACGACCTGTCCAGCATGGCCGCCATCTCCGATCGGTACGGGGTATCGGAGGCGGTGCTGCGCAGCCTGCTGGCCGGCGTCGACGTCGCCCTCTGGGTCACCACCGACGAGGTGCCGGCGGTCCTGGACCGGTTGCAAAAGGCGGTGGCGTCCGGCGAACTGCCGGCCCAGCGGGTCGACGAGTCGCTGGTGCGGGTGGCGGCCATGAAGGGCCGCAGCCCCAGCTGCGGCCACTAGCGGGTATGACGCCCACGCCGCATTGCTTACCCTTGAGTCAGATAAACGGGCCAGAGAGGTAAGCGATGGCGGGTGGTACCAAGCGGTTACCGCGCGCCGTTCGCGAGCAGCAGATGCTCGACGCCGCCGTGCAGATGTTCTCCGTCAACGGCTATCACGAGACGTCGATGGACGCGATCGCCGCCGAGGCACAGATCTCCAAGCCGATGCTGTACCTGTACTACGGCTCCAAGGAAGATCTGTTCGGCGCCTGCCTGAACCGGGAGATGGGCCGGTTCATCGACGTGGTGCGCGCCGACGTCGATTTCGAGCAGAGCCCCAACGACATGCTGCGCAACACCATCGTGTCGTTCATGCGCTACATCGACGCCAACCGGGCGTCCTGGATCGTGATGTACACCCAGGCCACCAGCTCGCAGGCGTTCGCCCACATGGTCCGCGAGGGACGCGAGCAGATCATCGAACTCGTAGCCGGGCTGATGCGGGCGGGTAGCCGCAGCCAGCGCTCCGAGCGTGAGCACGAAATGATGGCCGTGGCCCTGGTGGGCGCGGGCGAGGCAGTCGCCAATCGGCTGTCCACCGGCGACGTCGACGTCGACGAGGCGGCCCAGCTGATGATCGACCTGTTCTGGTACGGCCTCAAGGGCTCACCGGCGGAACGGGAAGCGGCCGGGGCCCACCCCGAGGCGGGCGGCTCGGACGGCTCGCGCGCCCAGGGCGACTAGATCTACATTCGTTCAGGTGGCCCGGATGAGCGCCCCCAGCTCGGACCGCGGCAATCTCGACTTCTTCTGCGCGGTAATCATCGTCGGGTTGCTCGCCGGAGTTGCCGGATTGGCGACGACATTCGTGCTGCGCGTCGTCCAGCACGCCACCTACCACTACAGTTTCGGCCCGCTGCTGGCCGGAGTGGCCGCCAGCAGCCCGATCCGCCGCGTGTTGGGCCCGATGATCGGCGCTGCCCTGGCGGGCCTGGGGTGGTGGCTGCTGCGGCGCCGGGCCGAGGTGCCCCCGCTGGCGCAGACCATCGCCGGCCGCTCACCCGTCCCGCGGCTTTCCTGGAGCATCGATGCCATGCTGCAAGTGCTGCTCGTCGGATCGGGGGCATCGCTCGGGCGAGAAGGCGCTCCACGCCAATTCGCTGCCGCGCTCGGCGATTTGGGAACCGGATGGCTCAGGCGGCTCTCACCGCGCGACCGCGAGATCCTGCTGGCGTGCGCGGCGGGGGCCGGGCTGGGTGCGGTGTATGCGGTTCCGTTGGCCGGTGCACTGTTCTCGATCCGGATCCTGCTCAGCACCTGGCAGCCCCGGGCGGTGGGCGCGGCGTTTCTCTCCTCCGGTTTGGCGGTCGCCGTCGGCTCGGCCATCACCCGCGATCAACCCAACCTGCAGTGGCCGATCGGGGAGTCGACGTATCTGCTGACCGCGCACGGATTGTTGCTGGCGCCGGTGACTCTCGTGGTGGGCCTGGCCTTCAACCGATTGATGGCCGTGGCACGGCCGGCCCGCCAGCTGCGGACTCCGCTGCTGATTCCCGCGCTCGCCGGCGCGGGCCTGGTGATGGGCATGTGTTCGCACTGGTGGCCGGAGTTGCCGGGCAACGGCCGCAGCATTCTGACGGTGAGCTTGGCCAGCGGCATGACGTTGCTGTCGGCGCTGGCGATTCTGGCGCTGAAACCCCTACTGACGGCGCTGTTTCTGCGCGCCGGGGGCGCCGGCGGATTGCTGACGCCCTCGCTGGCCACCGGTGCCGCCGCCGGGACGGCCCTGGTCTTGATGATCAACTGGGCGACGGGAACGCACCTGCACGTGCCGGCGGTGTCGCTGGCCGGCGCCGCCGGCGTCCTCGCGGTGACCCAGGGCTCACCGATCTGGGCGGCGATCTTCGTCTGGGAACTCGCCCGGCCACCGCTGTGGCTGTTTCTGCTTTTCCTGCTGACCGCCACCAGCGCCCACGCGCTCAAAGTGCTTGCCCAAGGCCGCAGTACGACGCAGGCGGGCTAGTGGCGATCGCGAGCGCGGCGGAGCCGGGGGAAGCGGGTCGCCACCGGTGGGCTAGTGGCGATCGCGAGCGCGGCGGAGCCGGGGGAAGCGGGTCGCCACCGGCAGCGCTAAAGTGCTCGAACCGTGCCGGTCAGGTGCGGATACCCCTTGGCGATGTTGCGCAGCGAAATATCCCAGCCGCCGTCGTGCTCGTCGATGTAGAGCCCCGCGGTTGCGGGTAGCACCATCGGCTTGCCGAACCGCACCGAATACCGAACCGCATCTGGAATGTGTGACTCGATATTGGCCAATACTGCGGCGGCGCTGAACATTCCGTGCGCGATCACGGTGGGGAATCCGAACAGCTTGGCCGCGACCGAGTTGGTGTGTATCGGGTTGTGATCGCCCCCGACGTCGGCGTAGCGCCGGATCAGCCCGGGGCTGATGCGCAGCACGGTGGACGGCGGCGCCAGCTTGGGCTGCTTCTGCGGGGGCGGCTTGGGTTCATCGGACAGGCTGGTCCGTTGCTGATGCAGGAAGGTAGTGACCTGATGCCAGGCGGTGTCGTTGCCGACGCTGACGTCCGTCACCAAATCAACCAGCAGGCCCTTGCGATGCTCGCGCAGGTTCTCGGCATGCACGCGCACGCCGACGGTGTCGGTGACCGCAATCGGGCGGTACTGCGTGATGTGGTTTTCGGTGTGTACCGATCCCATTGCGGCGAAAGGGAAGTCGAACCCGGTCACCAGCGACATCAGCGCCGGAAAGGTCAGCGCGAACGGATACGTCAGCGGCACGTGATTGCCGTAATGCAGACCGGTGACCCCCGCATATTCGGCCACGTGCGCGCGGTCGATGGGCAGTTCCTCGATGGTCACGGTGCGGCTGGGCACCTCGCTTCCCCGGGGCAACAACGGCAGGGCCCCGGCGGCCGCGCGCAGCATGTTCTTCAGGCCGCTTGGCTGGTTCATGGCGTTCTCCTCGAGCCTGTTTCGCTATGCGCCCAGCATGGCCTGGCCGCAAACGCGAATGACGTTACCCGTCACCGCATTTGACGCCGGGCTGGCGAAGTAGGCGATGGTTTCCGCGACGTCCACCGGCTGTCCGCCCTGCAACAGCGAGTTCATCCGGCGCCCGACCTCGCGGGTGGCCAGCGGAATGGCGGCCGTCATCTGGGTTTCGATGAATCCCGGTGCGACGGCGTTGATCGTGATCCCCTTGCCATAGAGCTCCGGGGCCAGCGACTGGGTAAGGCCGATCATCCCCGCCTTGGTCGTCGCGTAGTTGGTCTGGCCGCGGTTGCCGGCGATACCGGCCATCGACGACAGGCCGATCACCCTGCCGCCCTCGCCGAGGGTGCCGTTGGCGACCAGTCCTTCGGTAAGGCGCAGCGGGGCAAGTAGATTGACGGCCAAGACGGCGTCCCAGCGAGCGTCGTCCATGTTGGCCAACAGCTTGTCGCGGGTGATGCCGGCGTTGTTGACCAGGACGTCGGCGCGTCCGCCGTGGTGCTCGCGCAGGTGCTCGGTGATCTTGTCGACGGCGTCGGAGGCGGTGACGTCGAGCCACAACGCGGTGCCCCCGACCCGGCTGGCCGTCTCGGCCAGCGCCTCGGCGGCCGATTCCACGTCGATCGCGACCACGCGTGCGCCGTCGCGGGCGAACACCTCGGCGATCGTGGCACCGATTCCCCGGGCCGCGCCGGTCACGATGGCGACCTTGCCGTCCAGGGGGCGCTCCCAGTCGGCCGGCGGCGTGGAGTCCGCCTCCCCGACGTAGAAGACCTGGCCATCGACGTAGGCGGACTTGGCCGACAGGATGAAGCGCATCGTCGATTCCAGGCCCGTCGCAGCGGGTTTGGCGTCCGGCGACAGATACACCAGCGCGACCGTGCTGCCGTTGCGCAACTCCTTACCGAGCGACCGGGTGAAGCCCTCCAGCGCGCGCTGCGCGATCCGCTCGTGCGGGCTGGCGGCGGCGTCCGGCGTGGTGCCGACCACCGCCACGCGCGCCGAATGACCCAGATTGCGCAGCAGCGGAGTGAAGAACTCGTACAACCCCCTGAGCCCCTCCGGCGTGGTGATGCCGGTGGCGTCGAACACCAGGCCACCGAACTTGTCGGCCCACCGGCCGCCGAGGTTGTTGCCCACCAGGTCGTAATCGGCGTCCAGCGCCGCGCGCAGCGGCTCGACGACCCTGCCCTCCCCGCCGATCAGCAGGGCCCCGGCCAGTGGCGGTTCACCGGCCCGGTAACGGCGCAACGTCTCGGGTTGCGGAACGCCGAGTTGCTTGGCGAGAAACGATCCAGGACCGGAATTGACGATCTGGGAGAACAGATCGGACGAAGTCTTGGGAGCCACCGGAGCTACCTTCCATGTTCTTGCGAAATCGGGGTATGCCTACCGCACAACCGTATCGGGGACGAACTTACTGCAGAGTAAGAACAGTCGGTAGTATGGCC
Source organism: Mycobacterium sp. 852002-40037_SCH5390672 (assembly GCF_001665875.1). GTDB lineage: Bacteria > Actinomycetota > Actinomycetes > Mycobacteriales > Mycobacteriaceae > Mycobacterium. The sequence goes on along the minus strand of NZ_LZTA01000070.1, from coordinate 35,829 downwards.
CCAGACGAGCGAATCCCAAACCAATAGACCGCGCAAACACGGAGAAGAATAGTGGCCGCTGCAAGTTCTGAGGCAAGTAAAAAGTCTGCTCAGCGCAGTTCTGAGCGGCGGCGGGTGGCCGTCCTGGGTGGCAACCGCATCCCGTTCGCCCGATCCGACGGCGCGTACGCGGAGGCGTCCAACCAGGACATGTTCACCGCCGCCCTGGGTGGGCTCGTCGATCGCTTCGGACTGGCCGGTGAACGGCTGGGCGTGGTGGTCGGCGGCGCCGTGCTCAAGCACAGCCGGGACTTCAACCTGACCCGGGAGTGCGTGCTGGGTTCTCAGCTGTCGTCCCACACGCCCGCGTTCGACCTGCAGCAGGCCTGCGGGACCGGGCTGCAGGCGGCCGTCGCCGCCGCCGAGGGCATCGCCGCCGGACGCTACGACGTCGCCGCCGCCGGCGGCGTGGACACCACCTCCGACGCGCCCATCGGTCTGGGCGACAACCTGCGCCGCACCCTGCTCAAGTTGCGCAGGGCCAAGTCCAACGTGCAACGGTTGAAACTGGTGGGCACGCTGCCCGCGACCCTGGGCGTCGAGATCCCGGTCAACAGCGAACCGCGCACCGGGCTGTCGATGGGCGAGCACCAGGCGCTCACCGCCAAGAAGATGGGCATCGCCCGCGTCGCCCAGGACGAGCTGGCCGCCGCCAGCCACCGCAACATGGCCGCCGCTTACGACCGCGGCTTCTTCGACGACCTGGTCACACCGTTCCTGGGGCTGTACCGCGACGACAACCTGCGCGCGGACTCGTCGGCGGAGAAGCTGGCCAAGCTGCGTCCGGTGTTCGGCGTGAAGGCCGGCGATGCGACGATGACGGCCGGCAACTCGACTCCGCTGACCGACGGCGCGTCGGTGGCGCTGCTGGCCAGCGACGAGTGGGCAGCAGCCCATTCGTTGACCCCGCTGGCCTACCTGGTGGATTCGGAGACAGCGGCGGTCGACTACGTGAACGGACGCGACGGGCTGCTGATGGCCCCGACCTACGCGGTGCCGCGGCTGCTTGCCCGCAACGGCCTGACCCTGCAGGACTTCGACTTCTACGAGATCCACGAGGCGTTCGCGTCGGTGGTGCTGTGTCATCTTCAGGCGTGGGAATCCGAGGAGTACTGCAAGGAGCGGCTGGGTCTGGACGCCGCGCTGGGCTCGATCGACCGGTCCAAGCTCAACGTCAACGGGTCCTCACTGGCCGCCGGGCACCCGTTCGCGGCCACCGGCGGGCGGATCCTGGCCCAGGCCGCCAAGCAGCTCGCCCAGCGCAAGGCCGAGCAGAAGGGCGGCGGCACCGTGCGCGCGCTGGTCTCGATCTGCGCGGCCGGCGGCCAGGGCGTGGCCGCGATCCTGGAGGCCTGACGCTTGCGTCGCCCGGCCGGCCCGATGCACGTCATGAGTTGAGTCACATCGGGTTAGTCGGGAGGGGGCGCGGGTATCCGACCCACCGGATAGCCCCGTGTTGTGGTCTGACCCCCCGACCCCGACGGCAATACGGGGCATCCTCTGAATGCGATCGCCGGTCCATCACCACGGATTGGCGTACGAAAAGGGCCGCCGCTGGAGTGAGGGGATCCAGTGGCGGCCTTTTGCGTTTACCGGGCCTTTCTCATCGTCACGCTGAACACAACAGCCCCCGCTTCGCGGCGAAGCGTGGGCTGTTGTGCGTGCCGTCCGAAGTGGCCTAGAAGGCGGCTTCGTCGAGCTCCATGATGTCGTTGTCCAGCGTGTCGATGACCTCGCGGGTGCTGGTCAGCAACGGCAGGAAGTTCTTCGCGAAGAACGACGCCACCGCGATCTTGCCCTCGTAGAAGGACCGCTCCTCGCCGCTGGCGCCGGCGTCCAGCGCCGCCACGGCAACCGCCGCCTGACGCTGCAACAACCAGCCGATGACCAGGTCACCGACGCTCATCAGGAAGCGCACCGAACCCAGGCCCACCTTGTACAGGCTGGTCACGTCCTCCTGCGCCGCCATCAGGTAGCCGGTCAGCGTGGCCGCCATGCCCTGGACGTCGGCCAGGGCCTTGGCCAGCAGTTCCCGTTCGGTCTTCAGACGGCCGTTGCCGGACTCGCTGTCGACGAACTTCTGGATCTGCTCGGACACGTGAGCCAGCGCCACACCCTTGTCGCGGACGATCTTGCGGAAGAAGAAGTCCTGCGCCTGGATGGCGGTGGTGCCCTCGTAGAGGGAGTCGATCTTGGCGTCCCGGATGTACTGCTCGATCGGGTAGTCCTGCAGGAAGCCGGACCCGCCGAAGGTCTGCAGGCTCTCGGTGAGCTTGGCGTATGCCTGCTCCGAGCCCACGCCCTTCACGACCGGCAGCATCAGGTCGTTGACCTTGACCGCCAGCTCGGCGTCCACACCGTGCAGTGCCTCGGCGACGGCCGAGTCCTGATAGGTGGACGTGAACAGGTACAGCGCTCGCAGACCCTCGGCGTAGGCCTTCTGGGTCATCAGCGACCGGCGTACGTCCGGGTGATGCGTGATGGTCACCCGCGGTGCGGTCTTGTCGGTCATCTGGGTCATGTCGGCGCCCTGGACGCGAGACTTCGCGTACTCCAGCGCGTTCAGGTAGCCCGTCGACAGGGTCGCGATGGCCTTGGTGCCGACCATCATGCGGGCCTGCTCGATGACCTCGAACATCTGCGCGATGCCGTTGTGCACCTCGCCGACCAGCCAGCCCTTGGCGGGGACGTCGTGCTGGCCGAAGCTCAGCTCACACGTCGCCGACACCTTCAGGCCCATCTTGTGCTCGACGTTGGTGACGAAGACGCCGTTGCGCTCGCCCAGCTCACCGGTTTCGAAGTCGAACAGGAACTTGGGCACGAAGAACAGCGACAGACCCTTGGTGCCCGGTCCGGCGCCCTCGGGGCGGGCCAGCACCAGGTGGAAGATGTTCTCGAACAGGTCGCCGGAGTCGGCGGAGGTGATGAACCGCTTCACACCGTCGATGTGCCAGGAGCCGTCCTCCTGCTGGACGGCCTTGGTCCGCCCGGCGCCCACGTCGGAACCGGCGTCCGGCTCGGTGAGCACCATGGTCGAACCCCAGCCGCGCTCAGCGCAGATGACGGCCCACTTCTTCTGCTCCTCGGTGCCGAGGTGGTACAGGATGTTGGCGAATCCCGCGCCGCCTGCGTACATCCACACGGCCGGGTTGGCACCCAACAGGTGCTCGTGCAGCGCCCACACCAATGCCCGCGGCATCGGCATGCCGCCGAGCACCTCGTCGATGCCGACCTTGTCCCAGCCGCCCTCGGTGACGGCCTGAACCGACTTCTTGAAGGATTCCGGCAGCGTCACCGAGTGTGTCTTCGGGTCGAACACCGGCGGATTGCGGTCACCTTCGACGAAGGAGGCCGCGACCGGCCCCTCGGCCAGTCGGCTCATCTCGCTCAGCATTTCTTGGACTGTGTCGGCGTCCAGGTCGGCGTATTCGCCCTGGCCCAGCGCCTTGTCAACGCCCAGAACTTCGAACAGGTTGAATACCTGGTCGCGGACGTTGCTCTTGTAGTGGCTCACTACGGTCCTCCTCGTTGAGAATGCCACTTGTGGTTGGGTACTAGGTCTAAGTTACCCACCAGTAACAACACTAAAATATCGCTCGCGTCAGTGGTATGCAAGTCAATGTGAGCTAGATTTCATTACCTAATTAACCAACCGGTTGGAAAGCTGCTGGTCATGCCGTCGAAATCCGATCTACCAGCGGCGATAATGTGCACATGACCGATGTGCGCGGCGTCACTGCCCTGCCCGAGGTCGACCTGCGGGCCGACCCGACCCGCCTGCGGGAGGGGCTGCGCGAGGCCGCGCACGACGTCGGCTTCTTCTATCTGACCGGTCACGGCGTCCCGGGGGAGTTGGTGGCGCGGGTACTGGACGCGGGGCGCCGGCTCTTCGAGCTGCCGCAACCGGACAAGGAGGCCGTCGCGATGGTGCGCAGCCCCCACTTCCGCGGCTACACCCGGCTCGGCGGCGAGTTGACCCGCGGCGAGGTGGATTGGCGTGAGCAGATCGACGTCGGCCCGGAGCGCCCGCCGATCGGTGGGCTGGACAGGTCCGACTACCGGTGGCTGCAGGGCCCCAATCAATGGCCGGGCGCTCTTCCAGAGCTGCCCGGGATCGTCGAGGAGTGGGACGCGGCACTGTCCGCCGTGGCCCGCAGCCTGTTACGGCATTGGGCGGCCTCGCTGGGCAGTCCGTCCGGCGTGTTCGACTCGGCCTTCGCCGACGCGCCGGCCACCCTGATCAAGATCATCCGCTACCCGGGACGCGCCGCCGGCGCCCAGGGCGTGGGCGCGCACCGCGACTCCGGGGTGCTGACCCTGTTGCTGGCCGAGCCGGGCAGTACGGGTCTGCAGGTGCGGCGGGGAGGCGGCACCGGCTGGAAAGACGGCCACTGCGATGACGGCTGGATCGACGTGCCGCCGCGTGAGGGTGCGTTCATCGTCAACATCGGTGAACTGCTGGAGGTGGCGACGCGCGGGTATCTGCGGGCCACCGAGCACCGGGTCAACCTGCAGGCGCCGACGGGCGACCGCATCTCGGTGCCCTACTTCTTCAACCCCCGGCTGGACGCGCAGATACCGGTGCTGTCGCTGCCCGCTGAACTCGCGGCACGCGCGCGACGAGTGGATGATCCAGCGGATCCGATCTTCGACGTCTACGGCCGCAACGCCTGGAAGAGCAGACTGCGGGCCCATCCGGATGTGGCCGCGGCGCATGGATATTCGGCAGAACGCTTAGAAAAGAGCTAAGGGTGGCCGCGCCGGGGTGGGTGAGGCCGGGTAGGGTCAATCCGACAAATCCCGTCTCCGGCTCTAGGGGCGAATAAGTCCGGTGAACTCGAACAACAAGCTGACAGCGTCGTCACTTCGTGAGGCCTTCGGTCACTTCCCGTCCGGTGTGGTGGCGATCGCCGCCGAGGTGAACGGAACCCGGGAAGGCCTGGCCGCCAGCACCTTTGTCCCCGTGTCGCTGGAGCCGCCGTTGGTGTCGTTCTGCGTGCAAAACACCTCGACGACCTGGCCCAAGCTCAAGGATCTGCCGATGCTGGGCATCAGCGTGCTGGGCGAGGAGCACGACGCGGCCGCGCGCACGCTGGCCGCCAAGACCGGCGACAGGTTCGCGGGTTTGGAGACGGTCTCCCGGCCCACCGGTGCGGTGTTCATCAAGGGCACCGGCCTCTGGCTGGAAAGCGCGATCGAGCAACTCATTCCGGCCGGCGATCACACCATCGTGGTGTTGCGGGTCAGCGAGGTGACGGTGGACGCCGACGTGGCGCCCATCGTGTTCCATCGGAGCGTGTTTCGCCGACTCGGCGCGTAATCGTGTTGCTGAGCCGTACCGGCTAGGGCCGGTGGCTCAGTTCTTCCCGAAAGCCCTGGATGCGGCTCTCGAGCTCGGCGGCGTCGGTGTACCGGCCCTCTTTGTTCGCGAGCTGGGCACGCACCGACAACTGCCGAATCGCGGTGCGAATGTTGTTGATGCTGGCGGTTTCTCGTATCTGTTCCATGAACTGCCCTTTCCGGTCGTGGTGCTACGGCCGCGCGGGGCGGCCCGACAGGATGCAGTGTGGTTACCCGGCTCTCGCGATGGCCTAACGTGCCACGACGCGACGCGCCGGGTGGCAGCGCCGTGAGCTCAGCGACGGAACAGCTTGTTGCCGAGCCACACCACCGGGTCGTACTTGCGGTCGGCGACCCGCTCTTTCATCGGGATCAGCGCGTTGTCGGTGATCTTGATGTTTTCCGGGCAGACCTCGGTGCAGCACTTGGTGATATTGCAGTAGCCCAGGCCGTGTTCGTCCTGAGCGTCGTTGCGCCGGTCGCGGCTGTCCAGCGGGTGCATTTCCAGCTCGGCGATCCGCATCAGGAAGCGGGGACCGGCGAACGCCTTCTTGTTCTCCTCGTGGTCGCGCACCACGTGGCACACGTTCTGGCACAGGAAGCACTCGATGCACTTGCGGAACTCTTGGGAACGCTGGACGTCCTCCTGCGCCATCCGGTATTCCCCGGGCTGCAGGTCCTTGGGCGGCGCGAAAGACGGTATCTCGCGGGCCTTTTCGTAGTTGAACGATACATCGGTGACCAGGTCACGGATCACCGGGAACGTCCGCAGCGGCGTGACAGTGACGACCTCGTCCTCGGCGAAGGTGGACATCCGGGTCATGCAAAGCAGCCGCGGCTTGCCGTTGATCTCCGCCGAGCAGGAGCCACACTTGCCCGCCTTGCAGTTCCACCGGACAGCCAGGTCGGGCGTCTGGGTCTGTTGCAGGCGATGGATGATGTCGAGGACGACCTCGCCCTCGTTGACCTCAACCGTGAAGTCCTGCAGACCACCGTCGGCGCCGTCGCCGCGCCACACCCGCATCGTCGCGTTGTAGGTCATTTGCCACTCCGTCCCGGGTGCCCGGCGAGTTCTTCGTCGGTGTAGTACTTCTCCAGCTCGGCGATGTCGAACAGCTCCAGCAGATCGGCCCGCATCGGCGTCTGATCTTTCTTCGTGATGGTGATGTCGGGAATCACCTCGTCGCCACTGGCCGCCTCGCAGACCAGCAGCACCTTGCGCCACGACGAGTCCATCGCCGGGTGGTCGTCGCGGGTGTGCCCGCCGCGGCTTTCGGTGCGCTGCAGCGCGGCCTCGGCGACGCATTCGCTGACCAGCAGCATGTTGCGCAGATCGATGGCCAGATTCCAGCCCGGGTTGTACCGGCGCTGGCCCTCGACGTGGAGGTTCTTGAACCGCTCGCGCAGCTTGTCGAGCCGCGCCAGGGCCTCCGAGACTTCGTCCTCCTTGCGGATGATGCCGACGAGGTCGTTCATCGACTGCTGCAATTCCAGCTGCAGGGTGTACGGGTTTTCCCCGGGGGCGCCGTTGGCCGGTGCCTCGAAGGGGGACAGCGCCCGCTTCGCCGCCGCGTCGACGGCGCCCTCGGCGATGGTCGGGCGGCTGCTCAGGGCCCGCACGTAGTCGGCGGCGCCGAGGCCGGCGCGCCGGCCGAACACCAGCAGGTCCGACAGCGAGTTGCCGCCCAGCCGGTTCGAGCCGTGCATGCCGCCGGAGCATTCGCCGGCGGCGAAGAGCCCGGGGACCGTGGCGGCACCGGTGTCGGCGTCCACCTCGACGCCGCCCATCACGTAGTGGCAGGTCGGCCCGACTTCCATCGGCTCCTTGGTGATGTCGACGCCGGCCAGCTCTTTGAACTGGTGGTACATCGACGGCAGGCGGCGGTTGATCTCCGCGGGCGTCAGCCGCGACGCGATGTCCAGGAAGACACCGCCGTGTGGGCTGCCGCGCCCGGCCTTGACCTCGGAGTTGATCGCGCGCGCGACCTCGTCGCGCGGCAGCAGGTCCGGGGTCCGGCGGGCCGAGTCATTGTCCTTGAGCCACTGGTCGGCTTCTTGTTCGGTCTCGGCGTACTGCCCCTTGAACACCGGGGGGATGTAGTCGAACATGAACCGCTTGTCTTGCGAGTTCTTCAGCACGCCGCCGTCACCGCGGACACCCTCGGTAACCAGGATCCCCTTCACACTCGGCGGCCACACCATGCCCGTCGGGTGGAACTGGACGAACTCCATGTTGATCAGCGACGCGCCCGCCCGCAGCGCCAGGGCGTGGCCGTCGCCGGTGTACTCCCACGAGTTCGAGGTGACCTTGAACGACTTGCCGATCCCGCCGGTGGCCAGCACCACCGCGGGTGCCTCGAACAGGATGAACTGGCCGCTCTCGCGCCAGTAACCGAACGCCCCGGCGATCGCGTCGCCGTCCTTGATCAATTCGGTGATGGTGCACTCGGCATACACCTTGATGCGCGCCTCGTAGTCACCGAGTTCGGCGTAATCCTCTTGCTGCAGCGAGACGATCTTCTGCTGCATGGTGCGGATCAGTTCCAGGCCGGTGCGGTCACCGACGTGGGCCAGCCGCGGATAGGTGTGCCCACCGAAGTTGCGCTGGCTGATCTTGCCGTCCTTGAGGCGATCGAACAGCGCGCCATAGGTTTCCAGCTCCCAGACGCGGTCCGGGGCTTCCTTGGCGTGCAGTTCGGCCATGCGCCAGTTGTTGAGGAATTTCCCGCCGCGCATCGTGTCGCCGAAGTGGGTCTTCCAGTTGTCCTTCGGGTTGGTGTTGCCCATGGACGCAGCACATCCACCCTCGGCCATCACCGTGTGGGCCTTGCCGAACAGGGACTTGCACACCACCGCGACCCGCAAACCCCGTTCGCGCGCTTCGATAACCGCACGCAGTCCGGCGCCGCCGGCACCGATCACGACCACGTCGTAGGTGTGCCGCTCGATTTCGACCATGAAACCCTCGCTAGCTAAATTCTTGATTTATGTGAAAAGGCTTGTCAGCCAACAAATCTGAGGTCACCAATGGTGCCGCTGGCTACCAAGGCGACGTAGAAATCGGTGAGCATCAAGGTGCCCAGCGTGATCCACGCATACAGCTTGTGTCGGGTATTGATGACGCTGACCTGCGTCCAGATCCAGTACCGCACAGGGTGCTTGGAGAAGTGCTTGAGCCGCCCGCCCGTCACGTGCCGGCAGGAATGGCAGGACAGCGTGTAGATCCACAGCATGATGACGTTGCCGAGCAGGATCAGATTGCCCAGACCGAAGCCGAATCCGCCGGGTCCGCTGTCGGAGTGGAACGCGACGATGGCGTCGTAGGTGTTGATCACCGAGATGATGCCGGCAATGTAGAAGAAGTACCGGTGGGTGTTCTGGATGATCAGCGGGAACTTGGTCTCGCCGGTGTAGTGAACGCGGGGCTCGGCCACCGCGCAGGCGCTGGGCGACTGCCATACCGTGCGGTAGTAGGCGCCGCGGTAGTAGTAGCAGGTCAGCCGGAACAGCAGCAGGAACGGCAGCGTCAGCGCCGCATACGGTAGCCACCACACGTCGGGCAGGAACTGCGGCCAGATGTCGCCGGCGGCCCCGCAACCCTTGCTGACACACGGCGAGTAGAACGGCGTCAGGTAGTGGTACTTCTCGACGAAGAAGTCCTTCTGCTGGAACGCCCGCGCCGTCGCATAGATAATGAATGCCGCGAAGCCGAGATCGATCCGCAGCGGCGACATCCACCACCGATCGGTGCGTAGGGTCCGTTGCTGGATACGGGCGCGCGTGGGTGAAAAGACACCGGACGCAGGACGGTTCGCCGTAGGTGCGCTCATCTAGTTGTTCCTCTTCGAACGGGCTGTCTGTCGAAGGGTACACAGAGAGAAGCCCCCCTCTTCTGGGGGGCTTGGGTTGGTCAGGACCTATTGTGACCGCCGACACCCTCGTCGTCGACGTCGCGCCAGAATTCGCTGTCGTACTGGGTGTCGGGAATGACGATCTTCTCGCCGGACTGCTGCACGGTGGCACCCGCCAGGTCCAATTCGGACACGTCGGTGTCGAGCAGGTCGACGTCGGACAGGATGCGGTCGGCGTCGATAACGATGCGTCGCATGGCCGGGCTGTCACCGTATCGGGCCCGCAGGGAGCTCACGCACCGCCGCAGGCCGCCGATGAGGTCGTGCAGTTCGGCGAATTCGGTCGTGCCAGTCGTGCTCGGCGTGCGAGTCAAAGGATCTCCTCGGCAGTGTTTCGGATCACAGTACGCCCTCGATACTATCCACGGCACAGGCCGGACGTCAGTCCGTTGAGCCCGGATGCCGAGGGAGCAAACACGTATGACGGGACGCACCACACCGGCCGAGCGGGCCGCCACGCTGCTGGAACTGCACCGGCCGGGCAATCCGGTCGTCCTGCCGACCGTGTGGGATGCGTGGTCGGCCCGGCTGGCCACCGGTGCCGGATTCGTCGCGCTCACCGTGGGAAGCCACCCGATGGCGGACTCGATCGGCAAACCCGACAACGAGGGCATGTCGTTCGACGACGTCCTCACCCGGGTCGCACAGATCACCGCCGCGGTCGACGTCCCAGTGTCGGTGGACATCGAATCCGGTTACGGGCAGTCGGCGGACCGCCTGATCGAGGGCCTGTTGAGCGTCGGGGCCGTCGGGCTGAACATAGAGGACACCGTGCACTCGGAGGGGAAGCGCCTGCGGTCCGCGGACGAACACGCCGAATTGGTGGGTGCGCTTCGGTCGGCCGCCGACGCGGCCGGGACGCACGTCGTCATCAATGCCCGAACCGATCTGTTCCTGCGCCAGGACGGCGAGGCGTCCGATCGCATCGAGCGGGTGGTGGCGCGACTGAACAAGGCCGCCGCCGCCGGCGCCGATGTGCTGTATCCGGTGGGCCGCCACGACCCCGACACGTTGCGGCGCCTGACCGCCGAGTTGGAGCTGCCGGTCAACGCGATCGCCCTGCCCGACCAGGACGACCCGGCGTCCTTCGGCCCGCTGGGCGTGGCGCGCATCAGTTTCGGGCCGTTCCTGCAGGCCGCGCTGGCGAGCCGGGCCAAGGAGCTCCTGGCCCGCTGGGGCTGACACGGTGAATCCGGCGGAGCCGTTGAGACTCCGCCGGATTGATTACCTACCTTCTCCGGACCGCCCGGAGACTATTTGGTGATCTCGATGCGCTGCGCCTGATTCCCGGAGTAGGCACCGCTGACCCGTACCGTCAGCACGCCCGCGTCGTAACTCGCCGTGATGGCGTCACCGGTGATGTGGGCGGGCAGCTGGAACGACCGGCGGAACGATCCGTACCGGATCTCGCGCAGCATGCGGCCGTCCTTCTCCTCCGCGTGCTCGTCACGGTGCTCGCCGTGGATGACCAAGTGGCCGCGCTCGACCTCCACCTTGACGTCCTTGTCGACGTCAACGCCCGGGAGCTCCACGCGTACGATCGCGTCGTCGCCGTCCTTGACGATCTCGGCGGCGGGCCTGAAACCGCTGGTCGCCGGGGTGTTCCAGTCCGCCGCGGCGGCTGGCCCGAAAAAGTCGCGTAACCACCGGTCGGTGTCCCAGGCCGGTCGCGACCACAATGCGAGGTTGCTCATGACGCTTCCCTCCTAATTCCTTGAGCTTCGTTGTGAGATTGCTGTGGCCGGCGCCTCGGCGACCGGCTACTAGTACAAACATGAGTCGACCGCGCTAAAGTTCCACCTCGTCGTTCGCCGTCGGTGAACGATCAATCACAGTTGTTCCTGTGAGTTGTGAGATCCTCGTCATAGGACCGTCACATTGCGCGAAAAGAACGTAATTTCCGGCCGTTACTCTCAAAGCCATGTCTGCAGACGGGATTTCGCGCGCCAGTTGTGCGCCTCGTCACATCATCGTAGTCGGACATGGCATGGTGGGGCACCGATTCGTCGAGGCGCTCCGCGCCCGTGACACCGAGGGACTGTGGCGCATCACGGTTTTCGCCGAGGAGACCGACGCGGCCTACGACCGCGTGGGTTTGACCTCCTACACCGAAAGCTGGGATCGCAAGCTACTGGCATTGCCCGGCAACGAATATGAGGGTGACGAGCAGGTCCGGCTGGTGCTCAACCAGCGCGTTACCGAAATAGACCGTGCGACAAAGACGGTGGTCACCGCCGATGGTCAACGGCACGGCTACGACAGCTTGGTCCTGGCGACCGGGTCGTATGCCTTCGTGCCGCCGGTGCCGGGTCACGAGCTGCCCGCGTGTCACGTCTACCGCACGCTCGACGATCTCGACGCCATCCGCGCCGACGCCCAGCGCACGGTGGAAACTTCACACGTCACGGCGGCCGTCGTCATCGGCGGCGGGCTGCTCGGGCTGGAAGCCGCTAATGCGCTGCGCCAGTTCGGGTTGCAGACCCACGTGGTCGAGATGATGCCCCGGCTGATGGCCCAGCAGATCGACGAGGCCGGCGGTGCGTTGCTGGCCAGGATGATCGGCGAGCTCGGCATCTCGGTGCATGTCGGGACGGGCACCGAATCGATCGAGTCGGTCGACCATTCGGACGGCTCCACCTCGGTGCGGGTGAGCCTGACCGACGGCCAGGTCATCGACGCCGGTCTGGTGATCTTCGCGGCCGGCATCCGGCCGCGCGACGAGCTGGCGACCGCCGCCGGGCTCGAGCGCGCCGAGCGTGGTGGGGTGCTGACCGACGTGGCTTGCCAGACAAGCGATCCCGACATCTACGCGATCGGAGAGGTCGCCGCGATCGGCGGCCGGTGTTACGGCCTGGTGGGCCCGGGTTACACGTCGGCGGAGGTGGTGGCCGACCGGCTGCTGGACGGCGTGGCCGAATTCGGCGAAGCCGACCTGTCCACGAAGCTCAAACTGCTGGGCGTCGACGTGGCCAGCTTCGGCGACGCGATGGGGACGACCGACAACTGCCTCGAGGTCGCCGTCAACGATGCGGTCAATCGGACCTACGCCAAGCTCGTGCTCTCCGACGACGCCAAGACGCTGCTCGGCGGTGTGCTGGTTGGCGACGCCTCGTCCTACGGGGTGCTGCGGCCCATGGTCGGCAGCGAGCTGCCCGGGGATCCGCTAGCGCTCATCGCGCCGGCCTCCTCCGGTGGGGGCGCGACGTTAGGTGTTGGCGCGCTGCCGGATTCGGCGCAGATCTGCTCGTGCAACAACGTCACCAAGGGCGATCTGAAGTGTGCAATCGCCGATGGTTGCGCGGATGTCCCCGCGCTCAAGGCGTGCACCTCGGCCGGGACCTCATGCGGGTCGTGCGTCCCGTTGCTCAAGCAGCTGCTGGAAGCCGAGGGCGTGGAACAGTCCAAGGCCCTGTGCGAGCACTTCAGCCAGTCGCGGGCGGAGCTTTTCGAGATCATCTCGGCCACCGAGATCCGGACCTTCTCGGGTCTGCTGGAGCGCTTCGGTCGCGGAAAGGGTTGCGATATCTGCAAACCCGTGGTCGCCTCCATTCTGGCGTCCACCGGGTCGGAGCACATCCTCGAAGGCGAGCAGGCCTCGCTGCAGGATTCCAACGATCACTTCCTGGCCAACATCCAGAAGAACGGCAGCTACTCGGTGGTGCCGCGGGTCCCCGGTGGTGACATCAAGCCCGAGCATCTGATCCTGATCGGCCAGATCGCCCAGGACTTCGGGCTCTACACCAAGATCACCGGTGGGCAGCGGATCGACATGTTCGGCGCCCGCGTGGACCAACTGCCGGAGATCTGGAAGCGCTTGGTCGACGGCGGCATGGAATCCGGGCACGCTTACGGCAAGGCGTTGCGCACGGTGAAGAGCTGCGTGGGCACCGACTGGTGCCGTTACGGGCAGCAGGATTCGGTGCAACTGGCCATCGATCTAGAACTGCGCTACCGCGGCCTGCGGGCACCGCACAAAATCAAGATGGGCGTCTCGGGCTGCGCGCGGGAGTGCGCCGAGGCGCGTTCCAAGGACGTGGGCGTCATCGCCACCGAAAAGGGCTGGAACCTCTACGTCGGCGGCAACGGCGGTATGACGCCCAAACACGCACAGCTGCTGGCCAGCGATCTGGACACCGAAACGCTGGTCCGCTATGTCGACCGGTTCGTCATGTACTACATCAGGACGGCCGACCGGCTGCAACGCACGGCGCCGTGGGTCGATTCGCTCGACGGCGGGCTCGACCATGTGCGCGAGGTCGTGTGTGACGACTCGCTGGGCCTGGCTGAGGAATTCGAAGCCGCAATGGAGCGGCATGTCCAGAACTACAAGTGCGAATGGAAGGGCGTGCTGGACGACCCGGACAAGCTGTCGCGGTTCGTGTCGTTCGTCAACGCCCCAGATGCCGTCGACTCAACGGTGGCATTCACCGAGCATGCCGGACGCAAAATCCCTGTGTCCATTGGCATGCCGCGGGTCCGTGAAGCGACAACTTCGGAGGAATGAGGAAGGGATCATGACACTTCTCAACGACATTGCGGTGTGGACCCGCGCTTGCGCTTACGACCACCTCATTCCGGGTCGCGGCGTGGGCGTGCTGCTCGACGACGGTTCACAGGCGGCGCTGTTCCGGCTCGACGACGGCTCGGTGCACGCGGTCGGCAACGTCGACCCGTTCTCCGGAGCCGCGGTTCTTTCCCGCGGGATCGTGGGCGACCGCGACGGCCGCGTCACGGTTCAGTCGCCCATCTTGAAGCAGGCTTTCTCCCTCGAAGACGGTTCCTGCCTGGACGATCCGTCGGTTTCGGTGCCGGTATACCCGGTGCGCATCACGGCCGACGGCTACGTACAGATCGCGCGGGACTACCAGCACCAGGCTGCCTGAGCCCGACGGGCGGGTTCACCGGGTGATGTCGCCGACCAAATAGCGCTGCATCGTCGGCCCGATCGCGTCGACGAGTGCGTCCACCGACATGGAGTGCAGCGGCTCGGAGCGGATGCCGTAGCGCATGATGCCCAGACCCACCAGTTGTGAGGCGCACAGCGAGGCGCGAACGGCGGCTTTGTCGGCACCCAGGATTTTCAGCAGTGGGCCAAAGACCGGGCCGACGAACATGTTTTGCACCATCTCGGCGGTCTTCGCCATCCCCGTGGAGGCGATGGCACTGGCGGCAAACGGACCGCCGCCGGCGGCGTCCCAGGTCGTGATCAGCGTGCGCAACGTCCGGCGGCCCACCTGGTTGACCCCGCCGGTGACGATCCGGTCGATGAATTCCGGTGTGCCGAAGGGCAACCGCAACATCTTGGCGACCGGGTCGAGGATCCCATGCGATGGCTCTTCGCGACGGGGCATGGTGTCAGGATCGCCCGTCTGAGACCAAAGATCAAGGAATGCCCGGTCCCGGCGTGGCTGGTCGGCAGGCGTCGTGCGCTACGGGATCGAACGCGCGGTGCGACCGTGTGCCAACTGGTGTGGGCTCGATCGGCGCGACGCGTGCCGGGCGGTGGGGGCCAGCACCTGCGGTAGGGCCCGCCGAAATCGGTTCGCGACCAGACGCGCCAGCCCCGGATGGGTGCCCAGCGGTTCACTGACCAGGTCGGCGCCGCAACCGTGCAGCCGTTGTTGGAACAGGCCGTCGGCCAATAGATATGAGGCGACCACGACGCGTCCACCGGCGCGGTGCGCCCGAGCCCGTGCCCGGTCCACGGCCTCGGGCAGCTGCGGATCACCGGTGGCCGCGAAAGCCAGGCTCACCCGCGATCCGGTCAGCGCCGACAATAATGTCGCGGTGGTATGCAGGTCCGCTCGTGCTTTGTCGTCCGAGGTTCCCGCGGCCGCCAGAATCACCGAATCATTCGGTCGCCAACCGCATTTCAGCAGCTGATCGCCGACGATCCGGGCAATCTGACCACTCGGGCCCAACGCCGGGGTGACGATTACGTTCGGGTGTCCGCTGATCGCGACGTGGCCGGGCAGATCGGCCCGGACGTGGTATCCGCGCGACAGGAACGCGGGCACCACGATGGCGGGCCGGTCGGCGGTCTTCGCGCGCACCAGGACCTCACTGGGGGTGGGGCCCACCACGTCGACAAAGGCAACGTCTACCGTGCGGCGGACGAGCGTACTCACCTGTGCCGCAAGCCCTTCAATCATCGTCACGCCACCCGGCCTGCGGGTGCCGTGCGCTACCAGGATCAGTGCCATGGCGAGTCTTCCGGATGGTCGATCGCAAGCCGGTAGCCGCGCTTGACCACCGTCGCGATGATGTTCTTGTCGCCCAGCGCCGTTCGCAGCCGCAGCACTGCGGTATCGACGGCGTGCGGGTCATTGCTGTGGCCGGGCAATACCCGTAACAAGTCGTTGCGCGCCACGACATCGCCGGGGCGTTGTGCCAGCGCGCGCAGCGTTGCCATGCCCGATCCCGACAGCGACTTCACCGAACCGTCGACCAGCACGCAGGTTCCGCGGATCTCGAGGTCGTGACCGGCCGCGCGGATGGTGCACGACCGCCGGGGAGGGAGCTCCTGAGCGATATGACGTGCCAACGCCCCCAACCTCATTCGCTCGGGTGACGACGTCGGGATCCCCGCACGGATCAGCGGTTGCGCGGTGACCGGGCCGACGCACATGGCGTGCACGTCACTGCGAAGCGCTTGCAGCAGTTGATCTTCGATGCCCAATTCGCGGCTGCGCTCCAGCATCGCCGCACCGGCGGGTGCCGAGGTGAAGGTCACCGCGTCGAACTGCCGGCGCGCGACCGAGGCGACGAGTTGGTCGAAGTCGCCGCCGGCCGGAGTTGGCTTCCAGCGGTATACGTGGATGGGGACCACCTGCGCGCCCGCCGATCGCAACCCGTTGATGAATTCCGGGAACGGGTCCCACCCGTCGGCGGCACCGTGCAGCTGGACGGCGATCCGCTTACCGGCGACATCCGATTCGAGAAGGTAGCGCAGGACTTCGCGGGACGATTCTGATTTAGGGGACCATTCCTCGTGCAGCCCGGCAGCGCGTAACGCCCCGGTCGCCTTCGGTCCGCGGGCCACGATCCGCGACTTGGCAAGCGACGCCAGCAATTGGGTGGCCAGTCCCCAGCCATCGGCCGCGGCGACCCAGCCACGAAATCCGATGCCGGTGTGCGCCACCAAGATATCGGGGGGCTGGGCGATCACCGCTTCGGTGTGGTTCTGCAGTTCGGCGTCTTCGGGCAGTGCGATGATGTTGATGGCCGCGGCGCTGGAGACCTCCGCGCCGTTACGGCGCAGCAACGCGCACAGCTCCTCGGCGCGGTTCGCCGAGGTGACGGCGATCCGGTAGCCGGTGAGCGGCGCGGAGTCTGGTGGGGCCAGTGGTGGGGCCATATGAATTGTGTATGCCTGCGACGTTTCGGTTGCGTTACCGGTCAATTGCTGTGGCATTGCCCGTGTTGCGAGTCCGCTCACACACGGGCGGTCTCGGCTTCGGCCGCCGAATCCGGTAGGGCCGGGGCCGGCACGGGCCTGCGCACATAGACCATCCAGGTCATGATCGCCGCCACGATGTAAGAAGCCAGAAACACCCAGTACGCCGACGTTTCCGTGCCGGTATTCAGGTAGGACTGACGCAGGGCCAGATTGATTCCCACGCCACCGAGCGCACCGACGGCCGAGCAGATGCCGATCAGCGCTCCCGACTTCGCGCGTGCCCAATGACGGCGTTCTTCCTCGCTCATGTTCAGCGAGCGACTGCGCGCCTCATAGACCGACGGGATCAGCTTGAACACCGAACCGTTGCCCATGCCGGACAGGACGAACAGCACCATGAAGCCGGTGACGTAGCCGATCATGCTGGTCGAGTGGGATGCGGCGTGGTGATCGTCAAGGGTGCTGATGGTGACCAGCAGTCCGGCGCCCAGGGTCATCCCGGCGAGGACGCCCAGGGTGACGCGGCTGCCGCCGATGCGATCGGCCAGCCGACCGCCGTAGATGCGCGCCAGCGAGCCCAGCAGGGGCCCGAGGAAGGCCACCTGCGCGGCATGCAGCGCCGCGTGCTTGGCGCTTTCCCCGCTTTCTGCGAAGTTGACCTGCATCACCTGTCCGAAGGCGAAGGAGAAGCCGATCCAGGAGCCGAAGGTGGCGATGTAGAGCAGCGAGATCACATGGGTGTCGCGTTCGAACAGGATCGAGCGCATGGTGCTCAGCTGGGTGCCGTGGTGGACGTTGTCCATGAACAACGCGGCCGCGATGCCCACGACGACCAACAACACCAGGTACACCGCGCAGACCCAGTACGGCGCCTCGTGTCCCGCCGTGGCCAGCACCAGCAGGCCGACCAGTTGGATCACCGCGACCCCCAGATTGGCGACGCCGGCGTTGACGGCCAGCGCGGCGCCCTTGAGCCGCTGCGGGTAGAAGGCATTGACGTTGGCCAGCGACGCCGCGTAATTGCCGCCGCCCAGTCCGGTCAGCGCCGCGCACAGCACGAACGGCCACAGCGGAAGACCGGGATTGGCCAGCAGCACGATCGTGCCGACCGTCGGGATCAGCAGCACGAAGGCCGAGAACGTCGTCCAGTTGCGGCCACCGAAGGCGGCGATGCCCAGGGTGTAGGGGATCCGGGCGCAACCACCGACGAGGGTGGCAACCGCGCCCAGCAGCAGCTTGTCGCTGGCGGAGAAGCCGTAGACGGACCCCGGCATGAACAGCGCCATGACGGGCCACAGCGTCCAGATCGAGAAGGCCACGTGGTCGCCGGCGATGGTGCAGAGCAGGTTGCGCCGGGCGATCCTGTTGTTGCCGGCCTCCCAGGCCGCGGTGTCTTCCGGATTCCAGTCCGCGATGCGGTGGTTGCGATCCATCCGACCGTCACCTTTCTTCAGCATGGCGCTCACATTCGTGGGACCGGCGCGAAATTACCTGCACGCGTAGGGGTATGGATCCTGGGTGCGATGGTGTCCCCACGGCATCGCGCCGGTTGGCGTGCATACAGATCCCTCTCGTCAGGCTCCACAAACAGCCGCATCCGGCCGCCGCCAGCGGTTACCGCGCTCACCCGGTATCGGGAAAGCTGTTCGGAGGCTGGCTTTCGGCGCTTGGGCGCGCCGAAAGAAGGGGCATGCCCCGCCGTATGGTCCGATGCTCACATTTATGACGCGAGCGGGTCAACCGGAACCGGCCGATATCGCCTGTAAGTTGTTTACCAGTTATCTGGTAAATCCCTGAGGGGCAATCAGTCGGCGAATGTGCGGTTCATCAGGTGTGAATGGGCGTCCCCATCAAGTGATTTCAGGCATGTGCCCAGGCTGGTGTGAGCTGCAATACATCTGGTTTAGGTGTCAGGACTCTGCAGACGAATTGCGTTAGGAAAGCGGCCAACTCGCGGCACCGGACTGGGCAGCCACCAAAGACCTGGGCCGCACCCAGTGCAGGCGCACCGTCTGCCCGGGCCGCACTTGGGCGATCTTGTCGACGTCCTCGTCGATCACCACACCGATCACCGGATAGCCGCCGGTGACGGGATGGTCGGGCCCCAGGATCACCGGTAAACCGTTGGGCGGCACCTGGATTGCGCCGCGGGTGGTGCCCTCGCTGGGCAGCTGCCGGTCCGGGTAGCAGTGCTGCAGTGGCCTGCCGGTCAGCCGCATCCCCACGCGGTCGCTGCGATCCGAGGCCACCCAGTCGGCGTGCACCAGGGCGTCGGGATCGACGAACCAATCGTCGCGCGGCCCGGGCACCACCAACAGCTCGACGACGCCGGCGGTGATGGCCGCGACCGGCGCCTGGTCCAGTTCGGGATAGGCGTCGGTGTGCTCACCGATCGGTAGCCGGTCGCCGGCGCGCAGCGGCGACGGGCCGATGGTAGACATCACGTCATAGCTTCGCGAGCCCAGCACCGGCTCCACACAGATGCCGCCGCGGATCGCCAGATAGCTGCGCAGCCCGGCGCGGGGGGCGCCCAGCGAGATCACGTCGCCATCACGCACGTGCTGAATGCTGTTGGTGCCGAACTTGATCCCGTTGACGGTGGGGTCGGTGTCGGCCCCCGTCACCGCGATGTCGGCATCGCCGCCGGAGACCCTGGCCGCGAAACCACCGAACGTCACTTCCACCGTGGCGCGGTCGTCGGGATTGGCCACCAGCCGGTTGGCCAGCTTGTGCGCGCGCCGGTCGGCGGCTCCGGACCGGCTCACCCCCAAGTGGGCCAGGCCCGGACGGCCGAGATCTTGGACGACGGCGAACGGTCCGGTGCGCAGGATCTCCAGGATCGGCACGGTTATCTCCTTGGCTAAGGTAGCGACCCGCTTCGCCCGGCTACGCCGCGCTCGCGATCGCCACTGGCTAGACGGCCCGGAACTGAACCCACATGCCCTGCGCCAACAACGCAGGGTTCGGCCGCTGCAGATCCCACAGCACCGCGTCGGTGCGGCCGATGAGTTGCCAGCCACCGGGGGACTGACGCGGATAGACCGCGCTGAACTCACCGGCGAGGCCGACGGAGCCGGCCGGCACCGAGGTCCTCGGCTCGGGGCGGCGGGGCACCCGCAGCCGGGGATCGCCGTCAACCAGGTACGCGAAACCGGGTGCGAATCCGCTGAATCCGACCCGCCACAGCGTGGCGGTGTGGGCGTCGATCACCGCCGCGACGCTCAGCCCGGTGTGGCGGGCGACCTCGGCCAGGTCCGGACCGTCATAGACGACATCGATGACCACATCGGGGCGGCGCTGGACGGCGGTGTCCGGGGCGGCGTCCACGCGCATCTTGCGCAGCCGCTGGCGGATGACGCCTTGATAGCGGGGACCGTCCAGCTTCACCAGCACGGTGCGGGCCGCCGGGACGACGTCGACAACACCCGGTATCGCCGCGGCGCGCAGCGCATCCGCCCACGCCAATAGCTCAGCGGTACTGCCGCATTGCACCATCAGGGCTCGGTCACCGTAGTCCACCACGGTGTTGCCGGCCAGCTCCGTCGGCAGGTTGCGGGTCAGGTCGCCGCTAAGGTCCGTCACGCTCATTACTCGACGGTAACCCCGGGATCGGGGCCTGTGCGAGGGGCGCAGGCGGATTTTCGAGCACTGCCAGAGCTGCCTTAGCAAACGCTCAAACAGCCGCGACATGCCTGCGGGGCTAGCCCAGGATTTTGGTGATCAGCGGGGGCAGTTGGTCGGCGACGACTGGATAGCTCAGCGGTGACGCGAACGCGATCGCGCCGGCCTGGTCGTTGGTGGTGAAGATGTGGCGGTTCTGCGCGGTGGTGAGTGACCCCGCCACCTCGGGGTCGGCCAGTATCGCCTTCTGGTCGTCCGGGCTCTGGGTCGTCCAGATCACCACGTCGGCGGAATCGAGGACCGCTTTGATGTGATCGCGCGGAATTACGGCGCGCTGATCGGTGCCGAAGGGCTTGATGCTGTCAGAGATGACCAGCCCCAGCTGGTTCAGGAAGTCCGTCCGCCAGCCGGCCATGGTGGCGACGACGGTGCCTTGCCACAGCGCGCCGTGCATCAGCAGTGCCTTCTTGCCGGTCCATTGCTGATTCTTCTTGCCGATGTCGGTGAACTTCTGGTCGACGCCGTCGATCAGCGATTTCATCTGGCCGGCCTGGAAGACCGCCTGCCCGACGGTGGTGGCCTGCTCCTTCCACGGCTCGAAGAAGGCGTCGCCGTCCGACTGCGCGACGGTCGGCGCGATCGCGGACAGTTTCTGATACGTGTCGGCGTCCAGGCCGGCGTTGACGGCCACGATCAGGTCCGGTTTCAGACCGGCGATCTGGTCGACGGGGATCCCGTTGTCCAGGTTCAACACCGTCGGGCGCGCGCCGCCGAGCTTGGGCGCGGCCCACGGCCAGACCGCGAAGGGCTGATCACCGAACCAGTTGGTCACCGCGATCGGCACCACGCCGACCGCGAGCAGGTCGTCCTGTTCGGTGTAGCCGGCGCTGACGACGCGCTTGGGTGGTTCTTTGATGACGGTCTGACCGAACAGGTGGGTGACCGTGACCGATCCCGGGGTGGCTCCGGGCGCCGGTTTGCTTGACGAGCACCCCGCCAAAAGCTCCGAGAACGCGGTTGCACCGCCGATCGCGGCAACCCCCGCAGCCCCTGCGAGCTGCAAGAATCCCCGTCGATTCCATCCCTGTCGCATCGCGTGAGAGTATCGCGTTCCGCGGGCACAAATGCATCGCCGCGCTGTTGAGACCTTTCAGCCCAGCGGCATGCCGGCGTCCATGAAATCCAATGCCCGATAGATCGTGTCGGCGGTCTTCGGTGCGTTGTCGAAGGCGGCCATCATGGCACCCGTCAACGCGCCCGCGAAGACTCGCACTTCGAAATCGTCTGCGGCGCGGCCGATCCGGTGCGCGATCGCCTCGGCCGCAACCGTCACGGTGCGGTAGTACTCGTCGTACATCGCCGCCTTGAGCTCGGGTATCGAGAACATCAGGCGCTGCCGGGTGCTCTCGAACTCCAGCTGGTCGTCGGGCAGCTCGGCGATGACGGCCTGATAGGCCCGGCGGAAAGCCTGCGCCGGAGACAGGTTGCGCGGCTGAGCCTTCAACGCCTCCAGGATCAGCGGGTCCAGGTCGTCGGCGAGCAGCAGCGATTCCTTGGACGGGAAGTAGCGGAAGAAGGTGCTCGGCGACACGTCGGCCGCCTCGGCGATCTGTTCGACGGTGGTCGCGGCGAAGCCGTTCTCCTCGATGAGGCGAAACGCCTCGCGCCTGATGGCGCGGCGGGTCTTGATCTTTTTTCGCTCCCGTAGGCCCAGGGGAGCCTCAGTCACCTGCATGCGCCGATTGTCGCGCATCGAGCCCTCGCCGTGGGGTCGCGACGTCCTTGCGTTGCAGAGTTCTGACAAACGGGGACAGGCCGTTGCGATTTCTGCGTATCGCCCACGTAACTGTGCACGCCCAGACCGGTAACAGTGCGTCTTTAGGGTCAGTGGTCACTGCCCGCGCCTCATTCAACTCAGGAGTCCCACCAGATGACCACGACCACCACTCCGGTATCGCAGCCCGCGCCAGCGCGCGGGCCTCGTAGGGGGCGGCACTGGATCGATGACTGGCGGCCCGAAGACCCCGAATTCTGGGAGACGACCGGCAAGCCGATCGCTCGCCGCAACCTGATCTTCTCGATTTTCGCCGAGCATGTCGGGTTCAGCGTGTGGATGTTGTGGAGCATCGTCGTGGTGCACATGACGGCGGGGGCGCACGGGCACCCCGCCGCGTCCGGGTGGGCCCTGACCGCCAGCCAGGCCCTGTGCCTGGTCGCCGTCCCCAGCGGTGTCGGGGCGTTCCTGAGATTGCCCTACACGTTCGCGGTCCCACTCTTCGGCGGCCGCAACTGGACGACCATCTCGGCGGCACTGCTGCTCATCCCGTGCCTGCTACTGGCGTGGGCGGTGAGCCATCCCGGCATCCCGTTCGGCGCCCTGGTGGCGATCGCCGCCACCGCCGGCTTCGGCGGCGGCAACTTCGCCTCGTCGATGGCCAACATCTCGTTCTTCTACCCGGAGAAAGACAAGGGCTGGGCGCTGGGCCTGAATGCGGCCGGCGGCAACATCGGCGTGGCGGTGGTGCAGAAGATCATTCCGCCCATCGTCATCGTCGGTGGCGGGATGGCACTGTCGCGGGCCGGACTGTTCTACGTGCCGCTGGCGGTGGTGGCCGCGGTCTGCGCGTTCCTGTTCATGAACAACCTCACCGAAGCCAAAGCCGACGTGAAGCCGGTTCTGGACTCGCTGCGCCACCCCGACACCTGGATCATGTCGCTGCTGTACATCGGCACCTTCGGGTCGTTCATCGGCTACTCGGCCGCCTTCCCGACGCTGCTCAAGACGGTTTTCGGGCGCGGCGACATCGCATTGGCCTGGGCCTTCCTGGGCGCCGGCATCGGATCGGTCATCCGGCCCCTCGGCGGCAAGCTGGCCGACCGGATCGGCGGTGCCCGCATCACGGCCACCAGCTTCGTGATGCTGGCGATCGGGGCGGCAGCGGCGCTGTGGTCGGTCCAGGCGGTCAACCTGCCGGCCTTCTTCGCCAGCTTCATGTTCCTGTTCGTCGCCACCGGCATCGGCAACGGCTCGACGTACCGGATGATTTCGCGGATCTTCAAGATCAAGGGCGAGCTCGCCGGCGGTGATCCCGAGACCATGGTGGGCATGCGCCGCCAGGCCGCCGGTGCCCTGGGCGTCATCTCGGCGGTGGGTGCCTTCGGCGGGTTCGTGGTTCCGCTGGCGTACGCGTGGTCGAAATCGGAGTTCGGCAGCATCGAACCGGCGCTGCGGTTCTACATCGTGTTCTTCCTCGGCCTGCTCGGCGTCACCTGGTACTGCTACCTGCGCAAGCACAATGCGATAACGCGGGTGGGAATCTAACCGAGAGCGAACGTCAGGACGACGGCTGCTGCTTTGCGCCGTATCCCTGCTCGTCCTTTTTCGTCCCCTTTTCATCCCCTTTTCCAAGGGCTGTAGTCGGCGATCAGCTCTTCCTGTGGCGGCCGCTGGTCTTCGGGAACGTGCTGCAGGTTGATCCGGATCCGATACCAGATGGAACTGGGCCCACGCATCCCGTCGACCAGGACGTCGACCGGCTGCAGTCGGCCGGCCACCGCGGGATAGCGGTCGCGCCAGACGTCCAGGGCCGCCATCGCCTCGTCCTTGGTCTTGGTGCGGGCAATCTCGATCAGCGGCATCTTGGATCGCCTCCGGCCTGCCGCTCCGCTGCCGCGCTTGCCCGACCCTTTCGGCGCGCGTTCGGGCGGTCCCATCTCCTCGGCCAGCACCAGTAGCCGGTCGAGCTCGCCGACGGCGTCGTCCATTTCCGCCCAGGGGTCACCCATCTCGGCGAACCGGGCGGGCACCGTGTCGATGGTGAACGCCTCGGGCCGGCAGCCGGCGACCTCGTCCCATTGCAGCGGCGTCGAGACCCGGGCATCCGGAGTCGCCCGCACCGAGTACGCCGATGCGACGGTGCGGTCCTTCGCGTTCTGGTTGAAGTCGACGAACACCCCTTCTCGTTCTTCCTTCCACCAGCGGCTGGTCGCCGCCTCGGGCACCCGCCGCTCGACCTCGCGGGCAACGGTCTGCGCGGCCAGCCGCACCTGGCGAAACTCCCAGCGCGGGGCGATGCGGGCATAGATGTGAAAGCCACGCGATCCCGACGTCTTCGGCCATGCGGTCAGGCCGTAGTCCTCGAGCACCTCGCGGGCGACCAGCGCGACGTCCACGATGCGCCCCCAGGAGACCCCGGGCATCGGATCCAAGTCGACCCGCAGTTCGTCGGGGTGGTCGAGGTCGTCGGCGAGCACCGGATGCGGGTTGAGATCCACACATCCCAGGTTGATCGCCCAGGCCAGTCCCGCGGCATCGTGGATCACCGCCTCAGCGGCGGAAGTGCCTCGGGCATAACGCAGTTCGGCAACGTCGATCCAATCCGGCCGTTTGGCCGGGGCGCGTTTCTGGAACACCGCTTCTTCGGTGATGCCCTTGACGAAGCGCTTCAGGATCATCGGCCGGCCGGCCACACCGCGCAGCGCGCCGTCGGCCACGGACAGGTAGTAGCGGACCAGGTCGAGTTTGGTGTACGGGCCGGCCGAGGTTTCGCGGTCGTTCGCAGGGGGGAACACCACTTTGTCCGGATGGGTGATGGTGACCAGGTGCCCGGCCACCTCCAGCGAAACCGGACGGGTCATGCGGTTCATGCTAATTCGCCTGAATTTCTGGCCGTACTGAGACGGACGTCACATAAGGTGGATTTCATGCCTAACCTCCTCGGCCTGCCCGGTCAGGCCGCCGCAAAAGTTCAGCAATACGTCGAACGCGGCTCGGCCGAACTGCACTACGTGCGCAAGATCTTCGAATCGGGTGCGTTCCGTATCGAGCCGCCGCAGAACTACGCCGCGATGGCCGCGGACATCTACAAGTGGGGCGAGTTCGGCATGCTGCCCTCGCTCAACGCCAGACGCCATCCTGACAAAGCGGCCTGCATCGATGAAGACGGCGAGTTCAGCTTCAAGGAGCTCGACGAGGCCGCTCACGCGGTGGCCAACGGGCTGCTTGAGAAGGGCGTCAAAGGCGGTGACGGCGTGGCCATCCTGGCCCGCAACACTCGCTGGTTCCTGATCGCCTACTTCGGCGCCGCCCGGGTGGGCGCCCGCATCATCCTGCTGAACAGCGAGTTCTCCGGCCCGCAGATCAAGGAGGTGTCGGAGCGCGAGGGCGCGAAGCTCATCATCTACGACGACGAATACACCAAGGCCGTCAGCAAAGCCGAGCCGGAGCTGGGCAAGCTGCGGGCGCTGGGTGCCAATCCCGATGCGGACGAGCCGTCGGGCAGCAAGGACGACACCCTCGCCGACCTGATCGAGCACAGCAGCTCCGACCCCGCCCCCAAGGCGTCCAAGCATTCGTCGATCATCATCCTGACCAGCGGCACCACCGGCACCCCGAAGGGCGCGAACCGCAGCACCCCGCCGACGCTGGCGCCAATCGGTGGCATCCTGTCGCACGTGCCGTTCAAGGCCGGCGAGCTGACCTCGCTGCCCGCCCCGATGTTCCATGCGCTGGGTTTTCTGCACGGCACAATCGCGATGTTCCTCGGCTCGACGCTGGTGCTGCGCCGCAAGTTCAAGCCGCCGCTGGTGCTGGAAGACATCGAGAAGCACAAGGTGACCGCGATGGTCGTGGTTCCGGTGATGCTGTCGCGCATCCTCGACGCGCTCGAGAAGATGGACAAGAAGCCGGATCTGTCCAGCCTGAAGATCGTGTTCGTATCCGGATCGGCATTGGGAGCTGACCTGGCGGAACGGTCGTTGAAGGACCTGGGCCCGGTCATCTACAACATGTACGGCTCGACGGAGATCGCCTTCGCCACCATCGCCGAGCCCAAGCATCTGGAATTCAACTCGTCGACCGTCGGGCCGGTCGTCAAGGGCGTGAAGGTCAAGATCTTCGACGACAACGGCAAAGAGCTGCCGCAGGGCGAGGTGGGCCGGATCTTCGTCGGCAACGCCTTCCCGTTCGAGGGCTACACCGGGGGCGGCAAGAAGCAGGTCATCGACGGCCTGTTGTCCTCGGGGGACGTCGGCTATTTCGACGAGAACGGCCTCCTCTACATCAGCGGGCGTGACGACGAGATGATCGTCTCCGGCGGAGAAAACGTCTTCCCGGCCGAAGTCGAGGACCTCATCACCGGGCATCCGGACGTCGTGGAGGCGACCGCCATCGGCGTCGAGGACAAGGAATGGGGCCACCGGCTGCGCGCCTTCGTGGTGAAGAAGGACGGCGCCGACCTCGACGAGGACACCGTCAAGCACTACGTGCGCGACCACCTGGCCCGCTACAAGGTGCCGCGTGAGGTCGTCTTCCTCGATGAGCTGCCGCGCAACCCGACGGGCAAGGTCCTCAAGCGCGAACTGCGCGAAATGGACGTCGACTAGCCCGGTTGGGCTCGCGGGTCAGCGGGTCAGCGGCGGTCTTTGATGGCGCGGGTGATCTGCGCTGTGAGTTTGGGGTCGACCAGGAGCTGGTCGATGAGCGCGGTGAGGACCTCTTGGCCGGTCACACGGGCGACTCCCAGCCGGTCGGCCGCTTCACGCTGCCAGATGTCCAGGGCCCGGTGAGTGGCCGCCGGCAGGTCGACGGTTCGCCGTGTCCGCTGGGTGCGCCCCGGCTGGCCCGCCGCGGGCTGGGCGGCGATTCGCTGCCCGCCCTGCTGCCCGAGACTGGTGAGACGTTCGGTGGGTGCGGCGTCTCCGGAGGGCCCGGCGGCCGAGCTGGGGGCGCGAAAGGTTCCGGCGCTGGGTCCGCTGTGGCTGCTGTTGAAGTTCACTTCGGTGTCTTCCTCCGTGAGTGCCAATCAGTAAATCAGCGCTCGGTGCCGGTGTGTCAATACTGATTCTGTCACCGACGCCAGCTTAAGTCGCGTCGCCCGGCCGCCTGCCGCCCTGTCGGCCGCGCACGGACCGGAACGCAGTTGCCCGGCGCAGCGACGCTTCGCCCCGCACAGCGTGCAGCAAATCGTCCAAAGTAGCTGTTTGCTCGGACGCCGGTGTAATGGGCCCGGTAATGGCGGAGGTTGATTTGTCCGGAAAGGGACGTAAATCAGGGTATGCGGTAATGCTCAAAGCATGACGTCAGTAGATACGCCCTCAGCAAACCAGTACATCAGTAGATGCCTAGTGAGCTGCTCAAACAGGCGCAGCGAGCGGACGATGTCAGTATTTGTGAATAAATGAATTGCGAGAATGCGTATTCAAGAATGGCGCTGAGCCTGTCCCATACGTGCCGGCTGTTATCCAATTCACAAAAGAAAAACGCGCAATTACTCTTGTTTGCTCAGAAATGTCCAACTAATGTTCTTGGTAGCGATAGCAAGTGGTTGGAAGGAATGACTTCGATGATCTTCTCGCGATCATTACGCGGCGTGGCCGCAGGTGTCATAGGTGCCGGAGGTGTGGTCGGCGCGCTGCTCATCGGCAGCGCCCCCATGGCTCAGGCCGCTCCTGCGTCCGCAGCCACCACGAGCTTCGCCAGTGCTGGGCCGCACAGCGGACCGGGCCTCATTCCCGATCGCCCCGGCGGTCGCGGATGGGGTGGCCATGATGGTCGGGGAAATGGCAATTGGGGGCACGGCAACTGGGGCCGTGGCGGTGGCTATTGGAGCCCCCAGCACTGGTGGAACTGGTGGTGGTGACCACCATCTCCGCGCGGTAACCGGTCATCGCCGACACGCCAACCCTCGGGATGGCCCACCGCGCATGGGGGGATCCATGCCGGCCTGACTCAGTCAGGTCGGCATGGCCCTATTTTGGGGGCTTTTTGCGACGCTTTATGGGTCGCGGGGTAGGCCCAGCAGGCGTTCGGCGATGATGTTCAGCTGCACCTCGGAGGTACCGCCGTAAATGGTGGTGGCGCGGCTGGCCAACAGGTATTCGCCCCATTTGCCGGGTAATTGGTCGGTGTCGCCGATCGCGGCGTCGGTACCGAACGATGAGACCGCGAATTCGGCGTAACCCTGGCCGGTGCGCATGGACAGCAGCTTGGAGATCGCCGCCGACGGCATGGCGTCCCCGCCGGCCAGCGTCAGCAGCGTCGAGCGCAGGTTAAGCACCTTGGCCGCGTGGCCCTCGGCGATCAATTGGCCCGCTCGATGCTGGGCGATCTGGTCGAACTGGCCATCGCGCACGAACTCGACAAACTGCGCCAGCGTGGCCAGGAAGTTCGCCTCGCTGCTGCCGATCGACACCCGCTCCGCGGTCAGGGTGTTGCGGCTGACCTCCCAGCCACGGTTGACCTCACCGAGCACGCACTCGTCGGGCACGAACACGTCATCGATGTAGACGGTATTGAACATGGCGTTGCCCGTGAGCTCGCGCAGCGGCTTGACGTCGACGCCTTCACTGGTCATGTCCAACAGGAAGTAGGTGATGCCGCCGTGTTTCGGGGCGCTGGGGTCCGTCCTGGCCAACAGCGCACCCCACTGCGAGAACTGCGCGGCGGTGGTCCAGATCTTCTGGCCGGTGATGCGCCAGCCGCCGTCGGTCCGGGTGGCCTTGGTGGTGAGGCCGGCCAGATCCGATCCGGCGCCCGGTTCGGAAAACAGCTGGCACCAGATCATCTCGCCGCGGAAGGTCGGCGGCAGGAACCGCTGCTTTTGTTCTTCGGTTCCGAACGCCACGATCGACGGGACGATCCAGGTCGCGATCCCCGTCTGGGGACGCTTGACCCGCCCGGAGGCGAACTCCTGGGCGATGATGATCTGCTCCACCGGGCTGGCGGCGCGGCCCCACGGCTTCGGGAGGTAGGGCAGTACCCAACCGCCTTCGGCGATGGCGACCTTGCGCTGCTCACGCTCGATCTCCTTGAGCGCGGCGACTTCGGCCCGAATCTCTGCCCGCAACTTCTCGGTGTCGGGGTCGAGGTCGATATCCACCGCGCGCATGCCGGTGGTGGTTGCGGTGTCGACGACTTTCTGCGGGTACTCCGAACTGCGACCGAAGGAGGCCGCCAGCATCAGCGCCCGGCGGTAGTAGACGCCCGCGTCGTGCTCCCAGGTGAAGCCGATCCCGCCGTGCACCTGAATGCAGTCCTGCGCGCAGCGCTGGGCCGCCGCCGGCGCCAGCGTCGCCGCTACGGCGGCGGCGAATTCGACATGTGAACCCGCTGTGTCCCAATCGTTTTCGCGAGCCTCGTCGATAGCGCGGGCGGCATCCCACACAGCCGCGGTGGCCCGCTCGGTGTCGGCCATCATCTCGGCGCACTTGTGTTTGATGGCCTGGAACTGGCCGATCGGCCGACCGAACTGCTCACGGATCTTGGCGTAATGCGAGGCGGTGTCGGTCGCCCAGCGCGCCACACCGATGGCTTCGGCGGACAGCAGCGTGGTCATCAGCGCGTGCGCCGTCGCCATGCTCAGGTTCGTCAGCACGACATCCTCGCCCACCTCCACGGCGTTGGCCCGCACGTCGGCGATGGGGCGCAGCGGGTCCAGGCTTTTCACCGGCTCGATCTCGAGCTGGTCGGCGCGCAGCACCACCCAGGCCTCGCCGCCGTCGATCGCGACGGGCAGCACCAGCAGCGTGGCCTGCGCCGCGGCGGGGACCGCGCGGACCTCGCCGCGGATCACCAGCGAACTGCCCTGCCGGGTAGCGGTCAGCGCACAGCAATTCAGGCCGTAGGAGGCGATTTCGGCGCCGGACGCCAGCTCGGCGAGCACCTTCGCGTCCGGGTCGTGGGCACAGATCAGGGCGCTGGCGATCGCCGACGGCACGAACGGGCCCGGCACCGCCCCGTAACCGAATTCGGCCAGCACGATGGCCAACTCGAGGATGCCGAAGCCCTGCCCGCCCACGGATTCTGGCAGATGAACGCCCTGCAGTCCTTGCTCGGCCGCGACCTGCCAGTACGGCGGAGGGTTTTCGAGAGGAGTCTCCATGGCCGCGTGCAGCGTCTCGGACGGCGCAATGCGCGCCACCAGCGATCGTACGGAATCGGCCAGCTCTTGATGCTCGGGATTTATCGCGATCGGCATTGGTCGCCTTCCGTTGCTGCAGGACGCCGTTTCGGCCAAGTACCTTCCAAGCTAACAACCAGTCGGTTGGTTGACGACATGGGATGGTGGCTGTCCCTCGCGCCGGGGGGACGAGGGACAGTGAGCACTCTTAGCGCCACCGCTTGCTGATCCATGTGGTGATGGCGTCGGCCTGCTCGCTGCGTGCCCCCGGGGTGGTGAAGTAATGGTCGGTGTCGATCGAGGCCTGCGTCTTGTCGGTACTGGCCAGTGCGCGGAAAATTCGTTGGGCGTCGGAGGGAAACACCCCGGTGTCGGCCTCGGCGTTGATCACCAGTGCGGGACAGGTGATCCGGGCCAGGTGCGGTTCGGCGCGCGTTTGCGCCACCCGCAGGCTCCACATGCTCAGCCAGTTGCGCAGCGTGCAGGCCGCCGCGATGCCGTGCGCCGAGCGGTTCGCCTTCGCCGGGACGCCCGCGTAGCACATGTTGGGCGCTCGCTTGGTGGGCTCGATGCTGGCGTCGACCATGCGGGGATCGGCCCACGTCCGCATCACGGCGAACGGGCGATCGGAAAACCCCGCCGCGCGAACGCGTTTGAGCTCCGTTTCGGCCCAGTCGGTGATGGCGTGGTTGCGCGCGGTCTGCGCGCTGCGGTACCGGGCGAGGAACTCCGGCGAATAGGGCGGCCCGTTGCGCTCGTTGAACAGGTCGAGATCGGCGTCGGTGGCGACGGGGTCGTTCTCGTCGACGACGGCGGCATCCATCCAGGCGGTGAGCACCTCCGGGCGTCCGGGATGCGCGGCGGTGGCCACATAGCCGTCGGCGGGCGGCAATTCGGTCAGCCCGGCCGCCGGCCGCATCCCGTCCAGTGCAGTGACGTTCGGTTCCACGGCCTGTGACTGGTAGGCGGCCATCAATGAGCCGCCACCCGAATTACCCAACAGCACAACGGTATCCACGCCCTGGACCTCGCGTAGCCAGCGCACCCCGACGCCGATGTCGACCAGCGCGTGATCGAGGAGAAAGCTACTTTCGAAGCCGCGAAACCTGGTGTTCCAGCCGAGGAATCCGACGCCGCGAGTGGCCATGTAGTCGGCGAGATAGTGCTCGGAGAAGTCGATCTGGTAGTGCGTGGCGATCATCGCCACCTTGGGTTTGCGTCCCATGCCGCGGTGATACAGCCCCTGGCACGGGTGGCCACCGGCGCCCGCGCGCCCCGCGGTGGGCGACGGCAGCCCGACGAATTCGCGGATGACTCCGGCACTGGTACGACGAGTCAATTCAGCGGTCCCCCCGACGCATAGATGGCTCGGTGATAGATGTTGGCCAGGGTTTGGATGCAGGCCTGATCGTCAGGTTCGGGCGACCGTGCTCCGGCGAGCCGCATGTAGCAGAACTGATTGAACATCGCCACGATGGCCTCGGCGATCAGCCGCGGATCGTCGCCCCGGCAATAGCCGTCGGCCTGGGCGCGCCGGACCGATTCGGCGATGAAAGAGATTGGTATCTCGCAAATCTCGGCCCAATACTGGGCGAAGTCGTCGTTGATCATCGCCAGCTGCGACACGCTGATCACTTCGGCGAGCCGATTGCGGTAGGTGTGCCAGTGCGCTGCGGCGGCGGCGTAGGCGCGCTGCCGATCGGACAAACCGTGTTCGGTCACCGACAGCGCGCGCTCGTTGGCCTCGTCGCGGAAACGCAGCGCCCACTGACGCACCATCGCCTCTTTGGACTCGTAGTAGTTGTAAAAGGATGCCGCCGAACGACCCGCTTCTGCGGCAATGTCGGCGATGGTCGTGGCAAGGACGCCTTTACGTGCGATGACGTTGCGGGCGGCCGTCTCGATGGCGGCCTGCGTCCGCCTGCCGCGCAAGGTGGGCAGCTCGGCGGGCTGGCCGTCCCGGTCAGCAGGGGACGCCGCGGTCGACACCTACGCACCTCCCTGGGCCAAAACTGAAACTGATGTTAGATTCAGATTTGGATCTTGGCCAGGATCGTCAAGCCGGGGACCGAGGGGAGCCACCGATGATCAAGCCGCATAACGCCAACACGGAATTCGAACTCGGTGGGATCAACCATGTCGCCCTGGTGTGTTCGGACATGGCAAAAACCGTCGACTTCTACAGCAATATCCTCGGCATGCCGCTGATCAAATCGCTCGATCTCCCCGATGGCGCCGGCCAGCACTTCTTCTTCGATGCCGGCAATGGCGACTGTGTCGCCTTCTTTTGGTTCGCCGACGCCCCCGACCGGGTGCCGGGAATCTCGTCGCCGGGCGCCATCCCGGGCATCGGCGACATCACCAGCGCAGTCAGCACCATGAACCATCTGGCCTTCCACGTGCCGCCCGAGAAGTTCGACGCCTACCGTCAGCTCCTCAAGGCCAAAGGGGTGCGGGTCGGACCGGTGCTCAACCACGACGAAAGCCCCAAGCAGGTTACCGCGACCGTGCATCCCGGCGTCTATGTGCGCTCGTTCTATTTTCAGGACCCCGACGGCATTACGCTCGAATTTGCCTGCTGGGTTAAGGAATTCGAAAGCGGCGATGCGAAGGCCGTGCCCAGGACCGCGGCGGACCGCCGTCCCCCGGTTGGTGCCGCCCCTTGATCCAAGCGGGCCGAGCCGGAGGATGGTGTCATGACCGACGGCATTCTGACCGACGCGCAGATCGCGGCGCTGACGCCTGAGCAACGGCGGGAACTGATCACCCGGTTGGAGCAGCCGCTAGGTGACGTGATCGACCCGGAGTTCCTGGCCCGGGTGCGACGCATCCGGTTGAGTCTGATGATCGGTGGTTCCATGGCGATGGTTCCGTGGCTGGGGTATCTGTCCGTGACGCTGCCGGAGAACTACGTCGTGCACAACTGGCCGATCACCTGGGTCGGTTTCGACGTGCTGCTGGTCGGCTTCATGCTCACGACGGCGCTGCTCGGCTACCTGCGTCGTCAGCTCCTGGTGCTCGCCGCCTTCACCACCGGGGTCTTGCTCATCTGCGACGCGTGGTTCGACCTGATGACCGCCGGGCCCAAGGACATCTGGCTGTCGATGATCACGGCGCTGTTGATCGAGGTGCCGCTGGCGATCTTCATGATCACCAGCGCGGTGCGCATCCTGCGGCTCACCATGACGCGATTATGGCTGCTGCATCCCGGGATGCGGCTCTGGCAGCTGCCGCTGTTCCCATGAGCCGCTGAAGGATTGGCTTGAGTCGATCCGGTTCGATGTCTCACCGGCACCGCAGGCGAGCCGAACAATGCTATCCCGAGTTACGGGACCGGACAGGCGAATCGGCGACGAATTCGTGGTGGCTCGATACTTTATGGTACGCATCGGTATGCGGCGATAGGCATCCGTCGGCCCCGTGACCGGTTGGCGCAGAAAGGTTACCGCACCCCGGGCGAGCTCGCGGGAAAATGCGAGTCTTCGCAAAACCACGCAATCGTCGCCCCCGGTCAGCTAGCGTCCCCAGCAGCGACATAGGGGGTGCAAGCGACGCGGTAGTTCAGCCCAACATGGGCGAAGCATACGTCGCGAATTGTCAAGCGCGAAACCAACTGATGATGCACTAAAAGCCGAGCGCCGATTGCACTTTCACCACCCCCCAGACCGCACAACAGATGTCGGCATCTCACAGCACAAGGACTCGACGAAATGGTCGCACTCGGAAACATCAACGAATGGCAACCGCTACAGGGCCCGGTTACCTTGTGGATGGCCACGCCCACCGCGCGCGAAGCGGCACGCGCTGCGCGACGAAGCGATCTGGCTCCGAGTTATCAACAGAACCAACACCTCTGGGGCTCGTACTACGGCAAGAACCTG
This sequence comes from Mycobacterium sp. 852002-40037_SCH5390672, assembly GCF_001665875.1. Lineage (GTDB taxonomy): Bacteria > Actinomycetota > Actinomycetes > Mycobacteriales > Mycobacteriaceae > Mycobacterium. The sequence goes on along the minus strand of NZ_LZTA01000070.1, from coordinate 1,739 downwards.
AACCGGCAGCTGCCCCGCCTGATGATCGTGGCGTGGAACATTCCCGGTGCCTGCGACATTGAGGCAATGACCGCGACGATCAACGCGCATGTGCGCGGCCAGGACACGTACCACTCTTGGTTCGAATTCGACAACGGAATCTTCGTGCGCCGCGAAATCGAAGATCCCGCAGCCATCGATTTCGTCCCGGTGCCGCTCGGGGAGATGACCCCGGATCAGGTGCGCACCCACGTCTTGACGACGACTCCGCAGACCCTGGAATGGGGCTGCTTCACTTACGGAATCGTCCAGCATGCCGACTATTTCACGTTCTACGCCAGCGTCGACCACCTGCACATCGACGGCCTGTCCGCCGCCCTCATCTTCCTCGACATCCACCTGATGTATCAGGAATCCGCGCAGCGCGGGCACCGCGCCGCACTGCCCGAGGTACGCAGCTATCGCGACTACGTTGCGCGGCAGCGCGAGAGGGCCGCGACGCTGGACCTGTCGTCGCCTGAGATCAAAGACTGGATCGCGTTCGCGCGTGACACCGATGGTGACTGGCCGAGCTTTCCCCTGCCGCTCGGTAACATTTGGGCCAGCACCAAGGGCGATCTGCTGACCGTCGAATTGATGGATGCCGCCGAGACCGAGGCATTCGACGCCGCCTGCGTCGCGGCCGGCGCCCGGTTCATCGGGGGAGTTCTGGCGTGCGCCGGCTTCGCCGAGCACGAATTGACCGGCAAGGACACCTATCACGGCTTCACCGCCAAGGACACCCGGGCCGCGGGTATCGACACGATGACCGTGGGCTGGTTCGCCAGCTTGATTCCCATTACCGTGCCGACCGCCGGCGAGACGTTCGCCCAGGCGGCCAGGGCGGCGCAGAAGTCGTTTGACGACGCCCAGCGCCTTGCCGACGTGCCGGTGGAGCGGGTCTTGGAGTTGGCGACACCTGATGAACTGGGGATCAAGCTGCCCACGCAGCTGCCGATGATGCTGTCCTTCCTGGACTTCCGCAAGATCCCCCTGAACGGGTTGTGGGCGGAGACGAAGTTCGGCACCTACGGCGACAGCCTGTCCCATGGCGGGATCAACCTGTGGATCAACCGCCAGGCCGAGAACACCACCGTGACGATGTCCTTCCCGGACAACGCAATCGCGCGCGAGTCGGTGCTCCGCTACATCGCGACACTGACCCAGGCCTTTGTGCGCGTCGCCAAGCCCACCGCCGATGAGCCGGTTGTGGCTGCACCCCAGGCGAACTCGACCGATCCACACCCTCTCGCGCCGCACGCTGACGACAACGAAGCGGCATAAGATGAGCAACGTGCTGGACCTGGCCGACCAGACCCTCTTTCTCGGTGAGCGGGCGACCGGAGCCACCAGCCTGCTGCAATGTGTTTGGGTGTACGACCACGCCATCGACATCGGCGGGCTGCGCAAGTTCCATCACCGGCTGGGGAAGGGACGGTTGTCGCGCCGGATCGAACGCTCTCCCTTGCCGTTCGGCCGCCATCGCTGGGTATCGCCGAACGACCGGTGCACCCTTGAGATCGTCGCCACACCGCGGCCGCGCGACGAGATCGACGCCTGGCTGGATGAACAATCCACCAAACGCCCGGATGCCGAGCACGGACCCGGCTGGCACCTCGCGGTGCTCCCGTTCACCGACGGGGGCGCGGTGGTGAGCCTGATCGCCACGCATTGCCTCACCGACGGCGTCGGACTCTGCGAGGCATTGGCGGACGCGGCTT
>NZ_LZTA01000069.1 GCF_001665875.1 Mycobacterium sp. 852002-40037_SCH5390672 | reverse complement strand
TTGACGACCTTGGGCTTGAACGGCTTCGAATCATCGAGGCGCGGGCTGGTCATGACGCCGGTGTCGTGAGCGGCGAAAAACGATTTGACCCGGACGACCGCGAAGCCGCCGACCACCACGACAGCCACGATCAACAGCGGCAACCAGGCGTTGCGCACAAGTCTCGATATCTGCACCTAGGTGGTCCCTTCCCCATCGCGCGGTCGTGACGTGGATCAGCGTTTGCGCGACCGGAGGTCGTGGACAGGCGAGTGCCCACAAGTCGCATTACTCAACAACGAATTGCGTCGATTGCTACGGTTCGCGCGCGCTGGAACGTCAGACGCGGTGAATGCTGCCCACCCACACCGGCCGGCGTCCCCGGCACCGACACCCGGCTCGCCTTGTTGCTGAAGCCTCCCCAGGTACCGCCACCAGCGCATAGTACATGATGTGCATATCTTGCAGTGCATGCAACGTTTGCTACCGGTGTTTCAGGTCACTTTGTGAAGATGCTGTTCACCAGCGCGGCGGCACGCTCAACATAGGGCATCGGCGTGTCGGCCGTTCCGTTTGCCTCGCCGCTTGCCCACTTCTCGAGGCCCGACCGCACCGCGGTCAACGCCAGCGCAGAAATCAGCGCCGCCATCTCGTCGTCCGGCCGCATCGCCTGACGACGCACGATGATGTGGGTCAACTGGTTTTGAAACCGCTCCAGGTCGGCGAGGAACGCAGCCAACACGGCGGGGGAGGTCTTGGCGAGTTCCAGCATGTGGGCTGCGTGTTCGCGTCGCGGCGGCACGTCGCGCAGGTGGTGCGCGGCCAAGGTGATCAGCTCCGCCAGCACCACCGAGTAGGGGGCGGGCCCGGCGGCGACGAAATCCGCAACCAGTTCGGGTGGTATGTCCGACGGGCCGTAGGCGAGCGCGGATTCTTTGTTGGGGAAGTAATTGAAGAACGTGCGTGTCGCGATTCCGGCTTCGGCACAGATCTCGTCGACGGTGACCTTGTCGAATCCGCGTTCCAGCGTGAGGCGCACCGCGGCGTCGCGGATGTCGGCGCTTGTCTGGCGGCGACGGCGCTCTCGTAGCCCCACGGGATTGCCCATACCTCATATAGTTGCACGTTATGCACACTTTGCAGTCAATAGGTGGCAGGTTCGGGGTCGAGGGCCCGCTGCATCACGTCCTCCAGCAAAGATAGCTCGATCAATCAGAGCGACGATCGCGATTGCAGGTGAGAACGATGTCGCGTATAGCCGTTTCAATACAACATAATTCGGCTGCATGCGAGGAATGATGCGGTGGACGGCGGACGTTATCCGCTGGGCGCAAGCGCGCCCCGCAAATAATCGCATTGACTTTCGAAGAACCTCGTCGATATGGGCGCCTTGTCCGCGATCTGATCGAATGCGTGAAACGCGCCAGGAACGATTTCCTCGTGTACCGGCACGCCCGCCTCGCGCAAGCGTCGCGCGTACTCCAGGCTCTCTCGATAAAAGAGGTCCAGCGTTCCGACCCCGATCCAGGCGGGCGGCAAGCCGGACAAATCCTTTCGGCGAGCCGGCGCTGCCTCTTCGGGATCGGCCCCATTGAGGTACCACTGCCAGGCCAGTTGATTGTCGGATTCGGTCCACATGATGCGCCTGGGACCGTCGCGCTTGGCGCCGGTGCGATCGTCGAGCATCGGATAGACCAGCATCTGGAAGGTGAGTTCGATGTCGTTGCGGTCGTGTGCTCGCTGGGCCACCGCGGCGGCGAAATGCCCCCCGGCACTGGCCCCTCCGATGGCGACTCGATCCGGGTCCACCCACGGTTGGCGGGCCAGCCACAGCAGGGCTGCGTAACAGTCTTCGACCGGGATGGGATAGGGGTGTTCGGGGGCCAACCGGTGTTCTACCGCCGCGATCGCGAAACCGGTGCGCTGAGACAGGTTGCGCAAGTACTTATCGTCCTGGGCCGCATGACCCATGATGGTTCCGCCGCCGTGGATCCACAGCAGTGCGGGCGCGTGGTCGGGAAGGCCTGCCGGGCGATGCAGACGGACGGTGACGTGCTCGTTGACGGCGGCGACAGGCACGGTGCGGATGCGTCCCGCATTGCCCATCAGGTTCATGATTGTGCGCTGAACCTTCAGACCGCGATGCAAGGCGTATCCGCGGGGCACGAATCGCGCCACCTTGCGAAGGCCGGGATCCAGTACCTGCGAGGACGTGAAGGCGTTGTCGGGGAGCCAATTTGCCATCGAATGCCCTCTGTTCCCTTGGCGCCGGCAGACATCGCTGACCATACAGGAACCGGCTTAGTGTCCATGGGCGGTTACTGCGACTCGTCTCCGTCATCGATCAGTGCGCACACTGCGCGATCGAACATGGTCTGTTTTATCGCGCCCAGCGTGCCTGGATCCTTGCCCTGTAGTGGGCGCAGCACGTCGAGGGCGGTGTCGGTGACCTCGCCCTCCGGGCAGGTGGCGTCGACTATGCCGAATTGTTCCGCCTCGGGGCCGCCGAAGCGTCGGCCGGTGGTCATCGAGGCGACGGCGGCACGCGGCGTGAGTTTGGCCTGGATGAGCGCGGCCATGCCGGGGTTGAACGGGATGCGGATGTCCACCTCGGGAAAACAGAAGTATCCGCGGTCGGCGCGCATCACGCGGAAGTCGTGCGCGATGGCCAGCATCGCTCCGGCACCAAACGCGTGACCCACCACAGCCGCCGCGGTGGGCAGCGGCAAGGTCAGCATGCGCGCCAGCAGGCGGTGCACGCGGCCGATGTACCACAGCCCCTGGTCGGGGTGGGCGCTCAGCCATTCCAAATCGAGGCCGTTGGAGTAAAGCTTTCCCCCGGCGGTCGTGACCAGCCCCTGGGCGCCGTCCGAGATGGCCTGGTCGAGCGCGGCGTCGATGTCATCCAGAAACGCAGGGGAGAAACGGTTCTCGTCTTCGCCTAGGCGAATGATGGCGATTTTGTCGGTGTAGTCCAATGTCACTGTCATGTGTTTCCTCTTGAGTTGCGCTTGTGTTTTTTCCGAAGATTCGTCATCCGCGTCGCTGCCGCGGTGGTGCGGGACCTACCGCCAGCACCGCGCGCACAGCCGCGTGCAGATGCGCGCGGGCGGTGGCACTCCCGAGGCGGTCTCGGCGCAGCAGCAGCGCAGTTGGAAGATCCACGATGCAGCTGGTTATCGCGTCCACCGCTGCCGCGTCCTTGCGGTCCCACACCGCGACGGCAAGCCGCACCATCAATGTGACGAGAAGCTTGTCGAGACGTCGCAGCTCATCGGCAACATCGGTGGGAACATCCTCGGCGAGCACGTCCTCGCGGCGCACGCGCAACAACAGAGTTGACGAGCCGGGATGCTGCTTGGTGAACACCACCGCCGCGTCGGCAGCGGCCACCACGGCCTCGATGGGCCGGCCCGGGTCGCCACTGGCCACCGCTTCGTCGACCAGCGAAGTCTGTACCGCCAAGAAACGCCTGCCCGCGCGCAGCCAAGCCTGGCCCATCAGTCCGCCGCGTGATGTAAACGTGTGGTACACAGCGCCGTTGGACACCCCTACCGCCGCACTGATTGCTCGGATGGTCACCGCGTTTGGGCCCGACCGCGCCACCAGGTCCTCGACGGCGTCGAGCACGACATCGGGGTCGTGCATACGCGGGCGTGGCATGCGGCCAGCATAACAGAGCGAATGCTCTGTTATGTCACCGGCGGTGCAAGGGGCCCGCCGTGCAGCGATTACATTGTCGTTTCAGTCGGAGTCGGGCCGCCAATTGGTAGGCATCATCGGCACGGTCGGTGCGCCCCCGTATGCGTCGCCGGCCAACCTGGTCAACCCCGCCGCACGCTGTTCAGTGACCGTTGTCGCGGCGGCGTGCCCCAGTTGTGCAGCCCCCCGGTCGGATTCAATCGCCGAATTCACCTGTCCTGCAACGTTCGAGCCACCCGCCCATTGGGCGTCCCATTCCGGGTCCAGGAATTCGTAGCGGTAGCCCCGGTCGGTGCGAGTCGGCGCTTTCCGTCGGTGTCGCCGAGCCTCCTGCTTGATCGCCGCCGGTGCCGCCCGGCCCGCAGCAGCCGTGACGGCGTCTGCGGCGGACTTTTGGGCTTTGCCGGCAGTGCTCATCTCCGTTGCCGCGCCAAAAACCCCCACCATGTATGGCGAAATGAAATGCTGTGTGGGCATGGCACTTTCGGGGCCCACTACCGTTGGTGGCGGCGCGGGTGGACCGCCGGACACGTTCGCGGCCATTGGCGCCGTGGCTGGCACCGGAGCCGAGCCATGCAGTGGCGCTGTACTAATCGTCGGTGCGGTGGTTGCAGCCGTCAGTGGGGGCACTTCGGTCAGGGGAATTGTGCCTGCCGGCAGCGGAACCGGCGTGACAGCGGGTGTCGGTGCTGCTGCGGCCAGGCCTGCAAGCCCCGCCAATCCTCCCGCCGCTCCTGCGGGAACCGCCAAAAGTGGGGCAGCCAACCCCAAGGTGTAAAGAGGATTGCTCAGGAAAAAGCTCAGCAGTCCCATCGGGTTGAAAAGAAGAAGGTTGATGAATACGAGTGTTCGGTGAATCACGAATTGGAGCGCGAGCATCACTATCGTCTCGAGCAGTTGGACGGGGTTGTGCGCGTACATCGGGATCAAGGTCTCCACGCGTGAGAGGAACATCGACAAACTTGGATGCATCGACCAGCCCTGCGGGGAAAACGGGTTAAACGGAAACAGCGCTTCGAGCCACTCCTGGAGATTTTGGGGCAATGAGGTTCCCATGATGTAGGGGTTTCCGCCCATGCCCGATCCGCCGCTCATGCCGGACCCACCGCCCATCCCGGAGCCGGAGTTCATGCCATGGGAACTCATGTCGGTCTTCAGGATTTGCGGCGCCGCCGTGGTCTGCGGGGCGGCAGCGACTGCCGCTGTCGAGACAGCTTGATATGTGCTCATCGTGGTGGCAGCTTGCACCCACATGCGCGAGTAGTCGGTCTCGTTGAGTGCGATCGGAATGGCGTTGACACCGAAGAAGTTCGTGGACACCAGTACCGTGTGCATTGCGTGGTTGGCCGCCAGTTCGCCCAACGTCGGCATCGCCGCCAGTGCGGTCGTATAGGCAGCGGCCGCGGTCTCCTGCGCGGCGGCCATTGCGGCGCTGTCGGTGCTGGCCTGCAGTAACCATGCGACGTAGGGCGCGTGTGCGGCTTTGTATTGCGCGGAACTCGGGCCCTCCCAGGCGCCAGCCTGCACACCGCCGAGAAGGGCAGTGAGTTCGCTTGCTGTTGAGGCATATTCGGTGCTCAACGAATTCCAGGCGCTCGCGGCAGCCAGTAGCGTCCCGGGTCCCGGCCCGCTGGACAGCAGCGCCGAGTGTATCTCCGGCGGAAACGCCATCCAGATCGGCGCGGTCATCGCCGGTCCGTTCGGCCGTGCCGGTGTCGGGCCCAAACCTCGTCACGGAGGAGAATCACCACGGCCTCCTTTCGGCTGGAGCCCACCCGCAACGCCGAAGCTGCATGACCAAAGCGGACACAGGGCTGAGGGTGAGCCGCAGGCGTGAGTCTATGACCGATAGCCGCCGCAGATACGGATAAAATGCTGATAATTTCCTGTATATACGGAAATAGTGCGTGTGGCGCCGGGGATGCGACCGGGCCGCGGGTGCGGATAATCCTCGCGTGGTCTGACGAAAAAGCAGGGCAAATGTAGATCAGATCTAATGCGTCACAACGAAATTCGCTACTGCGACGAGTTATGGACGATGGTGGGTCGTGGGTGGGGCACTTACCCGGTTAACATCGGATGTCCGGATGTCGATGTGGAGGACAAGGCTTTGGCTGCGATACCCGTCATCGCGCTCACTGGTCATCTCGGAGCCGGCAAGACAACGCTGCTCAACCACCTGTTACGCCATCCTGGCTCGCGAATTGGTGTGGTGGTCAACGATTTCGGTGATATCAACATCGACGCCGGTCTGGTGGCCGGCCAGGTCGACGAGCCGGCCTCGATCGCCGGAGGATGCATCTGCTGCCTGCCCGACGGCGGTGGGCTCGATGACGCACTCATCAAACTCGCCGACCCGGCTCGACGCCTCGATGCCATCGTCGTCGAGGCCAGCGGTCTGGCCGACCCTGTGGCAATCGCGCGGATCATCGGCTTCAGTGAGATACGTGGGGTCCGGGCGGGCGGACTTGTCGACGTTGTCGATGCCGTGAACCACTTCGACACCGTCGACTGCGGCACACTGCCGCCGGTGCGCTATGGCGCGGCGTCGCTGATTGTGGTCAACAAGCTTGACCAGGTGCCCGAGCAGGAGCGGTCGGTTGTGGTGCAACGTGTCACACAGCGGGCGGCGGAACGTAACCCGCGCATACATGTCGTGGGCACTACGGGTGGCCGGATAGACCCAGAACTCCTCTTCGACGCCTCCGCCACGTCCCGACGGGTTGGGCAGCTCTCGTTTCTGGATCTGGCGCCCGAGCACGACCATGACCACGTCCATGCCGACGCCGTCACCGTCAGCAGCGCCGGTTGCGTCGACCCCGAGGCCCTTATCGACCTTCTCGAACGGCCGCCGCCGCAGGTGTTCAGGCTGAAAGGCATCGTGGCTGTGCGGCACCGCACAACCGTCGGTGACTATGTCGTCAACCTGGTGGGTAGCGCAATCCATATCGGGACGGCGCCGCCAGGGGCCATGGCCAATTGTCTGGTGGCGATCGGGATGCATCTCGACATTGCCGCCGTACGCGCGCGACTCGACAAGGCGCTGCAACCTGCGTCGGGGCCGGCGTCGGCACAGGGATTACGGCGCCTGCAGCGGTACCGGCGACTCGGTGCGTGAGAAACGATCCGGCAAGATACGTCGTGATGTCATCTTCGCTCGGCGACGTGCTCGCCACTTTGGAGCTCGAGAGGGTCGACGAGTGGCTCTTCGTCGGGCAGCAGTTGCCTGCGCCCGCCAACCATATTCTCGGCGGGCATATTTCCGCTCAGGCTTTGTTGGCGGCAAGCCACACCGCGCCGGGTCGCGCACCGCACAGCGTCCACACGTATTTCCTGCGGCCAGGTGATTCGCGTCGGCCGGTTGACTTCGAAGTTGTCGACCTCCAAGAAGGCCGCACGTTTTCGGCGCGACGGGTCACTGCGCGCCAAGACGGCAAGATCCTGATGGAAGCGATGTCATCGTTCAAAGTCGCCGATTCCGCACCCGCTCAGGTCGTCTACCAATCACCCATGCCAGAGGCCTCCAGCCCAGAGTCCCTGCCGTGGGTTGCGCCGCATTTGGCGGAGTCCGACGAGAGTGCACAGGGGCGGTGGGCGAGCCTGCGCTGGTTCGAGCGCCGCATCATCGACACCGAGGTCGCTCCACCCGCACGGGCGCCGATGTGGTGGCGACCCGACGGGCAGGTTCCCGATGACCCGGCGCTGATCGCCAGCCTGGTGGCCTACCTGTCGGCGGTGACGTTGACCGAGCCGGCATATGCAGCACGCGGTGGCGTCGGGGCGTCAGCTCAGCGTGACCATTCGGTGTGGTTTCACGCTCCGGCGGCGTTGTCGGGTTGGCTTCTCTACGACCGGTCGTCGCCGAGTAGCGCCGGTTCGCTGGCGCTCGCGAGTGGGACGATGTTCAACCGCAACGCTGAACTGGTGTGCACGGTCAAACAAGAGATGTACTTCCCGCCGCACACAGCCTGAAACTCCGCCTCGATGGCCGCATCGGGCTGGGTGGGTAATCATCGGATGTCGTCAAAAGCTTCTGCCCTGCAAGGATATTCGTCACGGTGACGTATTGTCGGCGATAGGCGGGGAAGCGGAGCAGTGGATTCGCGGGCCCGTTCCGGGCTTGCGCCAGCCTGGCGACCCTTGTCATCGCCGTCGCGTCCGCCGGCGCCGAGTGTGACGAACCTCAACCGGCAACAGTGACGTAGGTCATAGACCCATCGGCGTCAATCGGGTCATCCTGGCCTCTTCGTTTGCGTATCTAATGGCTGGGAGCGCGATGGCCGACCTCGACTTTGCCTATGACCTGACCCTCGACGAGGCGCGTAGACGCAGCGCGATGCTCGAAGCGATGGGTGACGACTGGGACCCCATCGCCGTGCTCGGCGAGGAACAAAAGGCCTACGAAATGCTGTACTCGAATCTGGATGAGGAGCAGCAGCGGGTCTATGACCGGTTGGTCCGCGCCGGCGTTCTGCCCGAACGGACCATTGCCCGTGTTACCGATTGATCCGACCGCCGACCGAGGCCGCCGTGCATGGTTGCCTTGCCCGTGCTGCGATCACCGGGCCAAATGTGGTGATTGCCGAAGCAGCCGTAACTGCGATACGCACTGGCAGTATCTGCTGAGCAACAGGGGCACGTTGGTGCACCTGCAGTGCTCGGATTGCGGCCATCTCTGGTCGACCGACACGCATCGCCGCACACGTCCGACGCGGTGGGGACACAAGCCGAACTAACCCCGAACCAACGCCTATCCCAATAGCCTTGCGCTGCAGAGTCATTCGTCACAGTGACGTATTGGCGGCAGGGGGCGGGGGAGCAGGGGATGGGTGTTCGGGAGGCGGCGTGGTATGCAGCAGCATGGTGCCGGGTCATTGCCTTGGAGTGTCGTCTCGTCAGCGATTGGATCGTGAAGCTCGCCGTGATGTACGGGCGGCGCTAGGCGCGGGGGCCGGGGCCGGGTGACATTCCGAACGCGTCTGCGGTCCACTGAAATTCGTCACAGTGACAAATTGATGCCAGTCTCGCTGGAAGGCCGGGTGGGGCCAAACGATCGGCCCGTTGCGCGCGACTGACCGTCCAGTGCCGTGACGTTGAGTTGTCAGTTCAGTGGCGCGACGCTCAAGTTGTCGCCCGGCGCCCGAACCGCGGGCGTTTCGTCGGGACTGTCGGCGTGCGAGGCGGTTGGGGGCCTAGGCATTGCTGTCGGCTCAACGTCGCCGCCGCCAATGGCTGGAACTCGGCGTTAGCTTTTGCCGATAAGCGACATTATGTCAACTTAGGCTCGCCGTGTTCATCAGCTGAATCAGCTCCATCACAAACGCAGATTCCCCACTCCCGTCGGACCGGCGATCAAAAACATGCTGGTTGACCGCGTGTTTCGAGAATCTTGAGTAGCCGAATCAGGACGTGGCGTGCAACCGCCGGCTTGACACGCCGCGGCAGGTTCGACGTGCAGCAAGGTCGAATGCTGTCCAGTTGCCGCAGGCGCGGTTGGTGCATGGGGGTCCATGGCAGCGAGTGAGTCAGCTAGGGCTGAACGCTTGGTCTCGACATCATCACGGACGGTCACGACGACTCCCCTAGCCCCGGGTCGACTCCAGCGCTCAAGCCCGCTGAGCGGCGATCCAGGATCTGTTCCACGGCCAGAGTAAGCCGGGCGCCATCGGAGGATCCGGTTGCACTGCGCCAGGCGACATATCCGTCGGGGCGCACGAGAACCGCCCCGTCGTGGCTGATCTCGTAGTGATCGAAGAACGCGTTGTCGTGGTCGGCCAGGCCGGGCTCGTCGATGGCATAGCTGACGATGGGCACCCCGAGTCGGCGCGCAGCATCAGTCGCCGCCCTGCGCCAGATTTCTCCGCCGGGACCTGTAAGCACAGTGAAGCCGGCGCCGAAGAGGTCGAGTGTCGATATCGGGTCACGTTCATCGCCCAGCCATACATGTGGTGCCCGGCAACCCGGCGTCGCGCAGGGCGCGTAGTCGCTATAGCTATCTTCGACGTCGGGAGGCGTTGTGCCGTCGTCGATGACGGCGGCCGAGTGATACACGGTGCCGAACTCGACGCCGAAATGATTACCGAAGCGTCGGCTCTCCCGCTCGGCCTCCTCGGCACTGAGGTCACTGCCCGCCGGGTAGTAATAGGCCGCGGCAAGCCGCGCGAGATTGCGGTGATTCTGCAAACACTGTTGGATCGTTGTGATCGCGGCTGGGCGACGTTCGTCCTCATAGGTTGTGAGCAATGACCACCAGGCCATACCACGGATACACAAAGCCAACTTCCACATGGCGTTGTGCATGCCTTGCAGCCCGGTATTGACGCCTAGGCCCCCGGTGGGGGGAAATTGGTGGGCGGCATCGCCAACTAACACCACGCGGCCCTGTACCCAACGATCGGCGATAGTTGCGTTCATCTGCCACAGCCCAACGCCTTTGACCTCGACGTCGAGGTCGGGCACGCCGACCGCGCCGCGGACCCACCGCCTTACTCGCTCGACGTCCCAGTGCTCGCCAATCCACTGGTCAGGCGATACACCGATTTGGCACAACCAGCGGCCGCGGGCGTCGAGTGGTTGCAGCAGACCGGCGGCGTCCGGGTTGGCGACGAAAAACACTACGCCCCGGCGTTCTCCGAGATGGTGTTCGATATCGGCGCGGAAGTAGCAGTTGACGAAATGATGAAGGCCCTGTTCGCCGTTCAAGGCGATGCCCAGCTGCGTGCGTACCGTACTGTCGACACCATCGGCGGCAACCAGCGCTTCCCCGGCGAGAGTGTAGGTGTCGTCCGTCGCGTTGACTCGGACCGCCACGGTCGCTTCGGTGTCGAGGTCGCTTGACCCGGACAGCACGTCGGTGACCTGGTGACCGAAGCGAAGATCGACGATTCCCGTGGCCTCCGCGGCGTCACGCAGAATGGCTTCCGTCAGGTCCTGTGACGACATGATCGGCAGCACCGGGCTAATCGTCGGCCCGGGACCTTCGAAACCTCGCGTCTCGATCTGACCCACCTCCTGGCCGACAATGGTGTCCAGATATCTCATCGGGCTCTTCCAGCCTGGCGGGGTGTCAATGCCGCGTAGCTGTTGATACACCGCACTTCCCCACCCACGGGCGATCTCCATCGTCCGCGCATTTAGATTGCGGGCCTTGGGATGCCACGACGTCGAATCATGTCGCTCAATAACAACGCTGGGAACATTGAAGCGGGCGAGCTCTAGCGCAGCAGACAGCCCGACTGGGCCTCCCCCGACGATGATCACCGGTTTATGGAGCATGGCTGAGTTCACCTCGTTGTCCAAATTCATCAGGGGTCTAGGTGTTGGCGCAGATAGCGGTGCCTGCGCCGCGGCGGCGGGTAATCACGAACCCAGCGTCGGCGATCATTGCCCGATCGGCCTCGCCGGGCTGTCCCGAGGTGGTGATTTCGCCAGCAGACAACGACTGAAGGATGCAACCCCTAAGTCCGGGACGATGGTGTTATCACGGAAGAACGTCGGCCCAGACCGTCTTGCCAACCGGGGACACATCGCAGCCCCATTGATGGGCGATTTTGGCGATCAGCGCGATGCCGCGCCCCCCTGGCTCATACGGACCAGCGTGTCGCACCTGCGGTCGAGACTGCGAGGCATCCTCGACCGCAAAGCGCACGCCCACCGGGGCCGGCGACATCACCACGCGGAAGGCGCTGTTGGCATGCACAATGGCGTTGGTGGCTAGCTCGGTGACAATGAGTGCCGCATCGTCGACTAGGTGCGACAACTTCCAGTCCATCAGCGTGTCGATGGTGAAGTGACGTGCCGCCGCAACAGCGGCGGCCACCGGAATAAACAGCTTGCGCGCGACCGGATCTGGGCCCATGAACCGATCTCCTGGCATGTCAGTGGCGTCACCGAGCAGGCTAAGTTCGGAGTGCAGTTGACACATCGAATTCAGCGCCTGCAGCGACCCATCATCAAATGAAGTGCTGGGATAGGCGCACATCAAATAGAACTGCCGGGTCGCGGCCAAGTCGTTCCACAACGCCTCAAGTGCCAACGCTCCGGTGGCATTGCCCTGATCCCACAGCACGGCCACCATTTCGCCATATACCCGCACCGGCCGCCCACCACTTACGGCCGCATCCACGATGCCACCGATCGTTGCCTCGAACGCTGCCGGATCCGGGGCACCTTCCCTCATGAACTTTCGAAGAATTTCGGCGGCGTCGAGGAGGACCAAGGTTTCCGCATCGAGCCGCGAACCTGGGTCGAGCATGCGCGAGATCGCCGCGAGGTGCTGGGCGGTAGCCACAACGACGACGCTTTCACTCTGCGACAACCCGTGCGAGATAAAACCGGCCAGCGTCTCCAGGAGATGGGTGTCATCGGTGTAGACGTGCACCACATGATCATGCGGCGATCGTTCGCCCAGCTTATCGATGGTCCGGCCGCGTTGCGACATTGTGCTCACCCGCTCTGTAGGCAGGGCTGGCTAGGCCCTTCTAACCAGCCCATGTCGGTCAGGCTTAACACACGTTTCACCACATCTGCTGACCGAACGATGTGGATGTTGCATCCTTTTCAGCCAGGCTTCGATGAGCCTTGGCGAGAACATCAAGGGTACTCGCAGCCATGAAGTGCAGGCGGCCTCTACGTCAACGTAAATGCCGTCGATATCAAATTGACCGAACGCGCACGCGGACAACTCAGCGCCGTTGACCAATTGCGCAAACGCGATCCGGCGCTACTGGCCTAGCACTCCCACCAGGGACCGATGCTATGCCGCATGTGCGCGCGATGTGCTGGTCAGTGGAGAGCCTCGATTCGGGTCGCGAGAAGTGCTGTCCATTCGGCGAGGTAGCGATCGTCGGGGACACGGACGTGGGGTTGATGGAACAGGCTGGAGGCAAAACGTACCCCGAGGATCCCGTTCACTCCGAGCGCAGCCAGGACAGCGCGGTCGTCGTTGGCCAGTGCCGGCGCCCAGCTGGCGATCCAGTCGTCCAGTTCGGCGTTGAGTCCGTCGATGAGCGCGGCGTAGGCGGTCTCGAGACGGGCCGAATGGCCGGAGGGTGTGCGGGCGGCGATCTGGAGCAGTTGGATTTCCTCGTCGACGACGCTGAGCAGGTAGCGCCCCAGCACGGTCAGTTCGGCGCGTAAATCGCCGAGCCCGGCGAACAGTGCACGGATATCGCGCATCGCGCTGCGACGGTCCAGTTGGCGGTCGATCCCGGCGTCCAGCAGGGCATCCTTTGACTTGAAGTGGCGATACAGGGCGCCCGAACCCGCGGCCAAGCCGGCAGCGGCTTCGATCTGCGAGACGCTGGTGGCTTCAAATCCCTTGGCGCTGAACAGCCGCATCGCCTCGGTAACCAGCCGTTCTCGCGTCGACACGGGTGCAGTCATTGACCTCTCCAAAGTGATCACTTACATTTAGCAAGAGTTTACTACACACGGTGGGTACCGCGGGAGGATCAGATGGCACAGCACGACAAAGCCGTGCCGCAAGGGCGTGTCCGGCGCACCATGCCGCTGGCGGGCTTCGCTGCCCGCGCCGCCGGGGGACGGTTGGTCGCCGGATTGCGAGAGCGCACCGGTGATGACGGCGCGGTCGAGCGGTTTCACGAGCGCACCGCTGAGCGCTACACCGAGCTGCTGGGCCACTCCAAGGGCGTGTTGATGAAAGCCGGCCAAATCATGTCGATGGTCGACGCCCGCGCCGTCGGCACTGGCGGATACTGGCCCTATCAAAAGGCTTTAGCCCGCCTACAGGCTGAGGCACCGCCGATGCACCCCACGCTCGTCCATCAGGTCCTCAAGCGGGAGCTGGGTTCGGCTGTGCGGCATATCGCTGAATTCTCCGATGAGCCGATCGCCGCGGCCTCGGTCGGCCAAGTGCACCGAGCGGTGCTCTCGGACGGCCGCGAGGTGGTCGTGAAAATCCAGTATCCCGGTGTCGCGCAGGCGATCCGCGACGACCTCGCCAACACCGAACTGCTGGCAACCTTCATGCGGTTTGTCACCGCGGCATCAGGGATCAAGCTCGATATCCGGACCCTGGCGCGCGAGGCTGCAGCACGCATTGCCGAAGAGGTCGACTACCGCCACGAAGCGGCCACCATCACCGAGTTCAACCAGCTCTACCGCGGCCACCCCTTCATCCGCATCCCCGACGTCATACCCGACGCCTCCAGCGACCAGGTACTGACGATGACCTACCTGGACGGCATGGACTACCCCGCCGCGCAACGCGCCGACCAGGATCTGAAAAACACTTGGGCCGAGGCGATCACGCGGTTCGCCAATAGCTGCTATCGACACGCCAACCTGGTACATGCTGATCCCCATCCGGGCAATTACCGCTTCAATGCCGATGGCAGTGTCGGATTCCTGGATTTCGGTTGCGCGAGCCCTTTCCCGAGAAGCAGCGCTGGCTGTACGTGGCCTTTCAGTGGGCTGCCATCGAGGGGCGCCTCGAGGACTGCCGTGAATTGTTGACCCAATTGGGCTTCATCGCTGCCGATTCACCACTGAGCGCCGATGATCTGCAGCCCTGGCTGTCGACCCTTGTCTATGAGATGGGTATGCCTCAGCCGGTGACCTACACACCCGACACCATTACTCGCACCATCGCCGGGTCCCTCGACATTCGCGACTCGGACCACCCACTCGCCCAGACGACAGTGCCGCAAGAGTTCGCCTTCAGCTCTCGGATCGCACTCGCTACCAACAGCATCCTCGCTGGTCTGCAAGCCTGCCTACCGATCCGGTCCATCTGGGCCGATATGAACGGCGTCGCCGAACCCATCACCGAGCTGGGCAAGCTGCACCACGCCTGGGTGCGCGAACGCGGTCTGCCTGGGGCCTTGGACCATCATGACCACCCCTGACGTCCAAGCCGACGTGCGCCTGCCATGGGATGCCGCAAACCCCTACCCGTTCTATGAGGCATGTCGTCGGCAGGGCAACGTGGTCTGGAACGACACCGCCGCAGCGTGGTTGATCATCGGCTATGACGCGGCGCGGCAAATCTTGGGCGGACCCGGCTGGACGAGCAACCCACTGGCCAACCCCAACACCCCGGCCGCCTTGCGGCTGACGGACCCAGATATCTTGCGTCGCAATATCTTATTCACCGACGGCGCAGACCACCTGCGGCTGCGCAACACAGTTCGAGACATCTTCACCCGCAACTTCATCGCCGGCCTGCGCGACGGCATCGCCACGATCGCTGTGGACACAATTGACGCCGTTCCCGCCGGAGTCGAGTTCGACTTCATGACCGACATCGCACTACCCCTACCGATCGCGGTCGCGGCAGCCTGGATGGGACTCGACATCAACGCCGCACGACTACTCCGCGAGGAGTCCCCCGCCATCACCCGAATGCTCACCGACGCTAGTGACACCATCGCCATCGAACACGGCACAGATTCCCTTGCCACCCTGCTGACCGAATTTCTGCCACTGGCCGCCGACCGTCGCAGCCACCCCGGCGACGACCTAGTCAGCTTCATCGCCGCGGACACCGAGCTCGAACTCGACGACGTCGTCACCACCGCCATCATCATCGCCATCGCCGGCCACGAAACCACCGCTAACTTGTTGGGCGCCGCGACGATTCGCCTCCTAACCCCCGAGCACAACGGCATCCCGCCGATCGAGACCATTGACACCATCGATGACCGAGTGCTTACCGAACTGCTGCGCCTCGACGGCCCCGCACACGCCGTGACGCGCACCGCCACACACGACCACGTCCTTGGCGATGTCACCATCCACGCTGGCGAACCTGCCCTCGTCATACTCGCCGCAGCCAACCGTGACCCGACCGTCTTCAGCAAACCCGACCAACTCCAGGCCGGCCGCGCCGGCCCCGCACCGCTCGCCTTCGGTCACGGGGCCCACTACTGTCTGGGAGCCGCATTGGCCCGCCTCGAAACAGCCCTAGCTTTACAGCAGGTCCTGGCGCGCCGACCCGCCCTGCGCGGCGCCACGACATGGCGCGACAACCCGGCCATCCGCGGTCCCCAAACGCTCCCCTGCGTCTTCACCACCCCACCAGCGCCATCGAAGCGTTAACCTGCAGCTGACCAAACCGACGTCCCTGTCCGTTAACCTGTTGGCAGACAGTATAATTCAACGGCCCGAGTATTCTCGATATCCGCGCGTGGGTGTAATATGCACGCGAGCCGCGCGCAAAACGCGAGCATCCTGTCTTAATCGAGTCACTGTCACACAGGGGTATCAGTAGTTACGTTTGTGGGTCCGTTACAGAGTCCCGAATCGCGGTGCCAAGCTTCAAAAAGCCCTGCGGTCCGCTGTTAAACTATTGTCAAGATCGCGCCCGCGGCGACGCCAATCACCGCCACAAGGGCCACCAAAATCACCGTGATCGCCGCGCGCACGATCTCTTCTTCCGTCAGTCGCCAGCGCGGCTTCAAGTCGACGAGAACGGTGTCCCCTCGACAGGCAAGTGCGTTCACTTTTGCGACCGCCAAAAGGACATCGTCATGCCCCGCGTCTTTCTCGACTGGGTCGTGCGCGGCGATTGTGGTCGTCATATCAGCCCCCCAGGCTTGCGGACGCCGATAGGCGTGAGTGGAAAGGTCGAACGCTTCGGCCTTCTCGTATATCCAAAGATACGACTGCGAGATCACGATTGCGGTAACGATCCTTAACGGTCGCAGCACACAGTCGTGCTCCCGCACTGCGCGGCGAGCCGTGTGAGCCGCCGTCAAGCTGCCATCGTGGTGGAAGACCTCCCCCGGCTCCAGCGCGCGGGAGGAATATGCACGAATCGAATATGGAGGATTACCGGTAAACCACGGCATATTGCGTCTGACGCATCAGCACTCTTAAACCGTGCCGACCGCCGACACACCCGCCGATTTCGTTTGCGCCCAAGGCGTTCCGTTGGCCGTCCTACGAAATGATCGTTCGCGCAGACGCTCAAGTACCGGCGTGATCGGATCGCGCATCAAATCCACGATATTTGCAGTTTGATGAACGCCTGATTCGGGCTACAGCCCGGACGGTACGACCTTGCCGTTTACCGTCACCTCGACCTGGTCGGTCTTCGGGTTGTACGCGATGCTGCCGTGCTCGAAGTTCGACACGAGCTGATCGCCGACGGCGTTCTGGTCGCTGACGGGGAAGCCCAGCGGACCCGCCGAACCGTTATTGCCGGTGACCGCAGGCACGCCGTCCGGGTCGCGTGGGATATTCCAGGCCTCCCGGATCTTGCCCAGGGTGATATATGCGGGCGTGCCGGCCTCGTCGTTCTTGGCGGTGATCACGCCGCCCTGGAACTGCTGGAATACCACGCCGCTCTCCCGCTTTCCCGCGTTGCGGTCACCTGTCAGTGGTTTGCCGAGAGCCTCCCTCTGATTCTCGGTTGCCGACGAGTACTTGGCAGCGATCGGGCCGGTCAGAGTCACCTCGACGTCGCTCTCCCCGATGAGCTTCACCTCGGTGGGCGGCGCTGGGGCTTTAGACGTTGAGGTGGCGTTCACCCCGACCTGAGGCGGTGCCGACGCGTCGACGCTCTTGCCATTGCTGCAGCCCACAGCGATCAGCGCGACGGCGGCAAGGCCAACGATTCCGGCGTGGCGGTATGCGATCGTTCTCATCGGCTTCCTCTCGCGTCTTCTTGAGTGGCGCAGGCGGTCGCGGCCTTCGTAGCTCCGAACGAACTTACAACGCGGTCATAGACGGCGAGCCAGAGCACCTGAATTAGGATCATCGGTGCTCGATGAAATCCACCATGGGCTCGGCGGGCGAGTTCCATGACATCCATCGATGTCCGGCACGGCAATATGCAGAAGTTGAATATGCAAGTTACCAGTAACCCCCGCTCGAATCGTTAGCATGCTGTGCGGCAATGCCTTTCGTAGCGAGCTCTTCGTCCGATAACTCGGCGATTGACGTTCGCGCGTAAGCGTTTCCGAGTCCCCGAGCCCGCAGCGTGCAGAGAGACCGGGGCGATGGTGCTCACGCTGGGATCGTGGGTTGCGGGCTGGCCAGAGGCCGCCTGACGCTCGCCCCTTCTACAAAGATTTGACAATTTCTCGTGTGGCGTCGCGATGAGTTTTGCCCTCCGGCACAGTCTGATCTCCATGGGCAAACTCATCTATGGCTTCAACGTGTCGGTGGACGGGTACATCGCCGATCCACAAGGCAACATCGACTGGTCCGATCCGAGCGAAGAACTGCACCAGTACTGGAACGACTTCGAGAGGGAGACCGCCCTGTCGCTCTACGGGCGGCGGCTCTACGAACTGATGTCCGCGTACTGGCCGACCGCCGACACGGCCCCGGACGCCACCCCTCTGATCGTCGACTTCGCCCGCATCTGGCGCGATATGCCCAAGGTCGTCTTCTCGCGCACCCTGGAGTCCGTCGACTGGAACTCGCGCCTGGAACGGGGCGACCCAGTCGAGGTGGTGACGAAGCTGAAAGTCGAAACCGACGGCAGGCTGGAGGTGGCCGGCGCGACGCTGGCCGCACCGATCGTGCGGGCCGGGCTGGTGGACGAGTACCGGATCGTGGTCGCGCCCACCGCGGTGGGCGGCGGCACCCCGTTCTTCCCGACACTGCCGTCATGGATCTCGCTGCGACTGTTGGAAAACCGCACCTTCCCCGGCGGCACGGTCCTGCTGCGCTACGCGGCGAAACACGACTGATCGGACATACATAACCAGGTGACCTGCGGATGCACTATGACGTACACGACTTGAGCGGCACCCCTTACTCCTGCTGCAGGGCGACCTGTTCGACATCCACCAGCAGTTCGGCGAACTGCTGCCCGGGAACTCGCAGAACGAATGAAGCAAGGAGCTCTGCCCTCCGCCGATAATGGCGGTGGTGACGGGCTATTCGATTAGCGCCGCGCCAAGCCTGAGCATTCGGCGGGTGCCGGCGAGGTCAAGCGCGTCGTGCTACACGAGATCGCACATCACTTCGGGATCAGCGGCGAGCGGTTGATCGAGCTCGATCGCGACTGACGCGGTTGCTGATGCTCCACCCGGCGTCTTGCCCTTGCTGATAGGTCGGTGAATGACCGCCCGGGGTTCCGGAAACTATAGGGAAATCACCTATTTAGCCGCCCGCGTCACCGCGATACTGTCGGCTCCTGCAAGTCTGAAATGAGATGAGTTGAGTGGTGGCAAATGCCCACTCCCGACAGAGGAAGCCCAATGATCAAGCGCACCTTTATCGCTATACCTGCTGCCGTGTTGGCGTTCAGCGGCCTGGCATTTGCCGGAGTCAGCGCCGGAACCGGCGTCGCACACGCCCTGCCCTGTTCTAACGACGTTACGGACGTAGATTACTGCGGTCGCGGAGGCGGCGGCGGCGGCCACGGCCACAGCCCATTCGGTACTGGTCCCGGTCAGATTGACCTCACCCCCGGCGTTACGCAAAACGGTCCGATTAACCTCACGCCGGGCGCCGGGAGGTAGAGAAAAGCGAGCTTGCCCTGGATCGATACGTGAGGTCTGCGATCTCGACGTAGACGATCTGTCGCCAGTTTCGGAGCGCAGCTCCTTGGTCAGCGGCCTTCGATGACCGGGTGTGCCACAAATTTCTGGCGTTCGCCGAGCCGACGAAAGCTAGGCGGTCATCGTTGCCGACCGACCGGGAAGTCGGCATGAACGGGTCTTGCTTGGTTATGCGCTTGGGCGAACTGGCTTTCGGCCATCGTCAGCAAAGTACTGCGTATTGCATGTGATGAATCATCGGTACCCCAGAGCGCCAGCGGTGCGGTGAACACTCGCCCACCTCGGGGTCGGGCTTCACCGTTACTCCATATCGGTGTGAAGTTCCCAGGGCTGCATGCCGAGGAGACCCGCCAGGTGCCCCTGCATCTGGACGCCCGAAGGTAGCGGGCGCCACCATATGGTCACCTCGGCGATCTTGCCGTCCGCGTCAAGCAGGATGTAGTCCATCCCGTTGACCACCGTGTCTTCGATCTGCAGCCGGAAGTACGCGGCGTGGTGCGTCGCGCCGCTGAGGACTTCCTTGTAGGTGAGGTCGGCCGCTACTGTGCCGACGGTCCGCATGGCTTCCAGGACCGCCTCGCGGCCGGTGAGTGGCTCATCGTCGAGTGGGCCGTACAGCACCACGTCCTCGGCGAGGATTTCCGAAAGAGCGTCTTTGTCTGCGCCGCCGTGCATGCAGTCGACGAAAAATTCCACGGCGTCGCGGTGCGGGGCGAACGTGGTCATGGTGACTCCTTGTGTCTTAGTCGCTCGTAGTGTGGGAGACCTGATCGGTGCGCCCACCCGTTCGAGTCGGTGTGCCAGGACTAGATCGCTGAGGTGCCGCCGTCGACAACCAACTCCATGCCGTTGACATAGCTCGAGTCGTCCGAGGCGAGGAACAAGGCGACCGACGCGATCTCCTCAGGGCGGCCCATCTTTCCCCGCGGAATCAGGGATTCGAACTGCGCCTTCATCTCCTCGTCGAACAACTCCTCCTGCTTCGGCGTCGCGACCTGGCCGGGGGTCAGCACGTTCACCCGGATCTTCCTGTCCTTCAACTCGGACACCCACACCCGCGCGTAGGCGGGCAGCACGGCTTTGCTGGCTGCGTACACGCTCCACTCGGGGTAGCCCTTGAGCGAAGCGTTTGACCCGGTCATGAAGATCGAGCCGCCATCGTTGAACAGCGGTAGCGCCTTCTGGACCGTGAACAGCGTGCCGCGCGCGTTCAGCCCGAAAGCGGCGTCGAAGTGCTCCTCGGTGATCTCGCCGAGACTGCTCTGCTGACCCGTCCCGGCGCTTGCCCACAACACGTCGATCGCGCCCTTTTCCTGCTTGACCGTGTCGAACAAGCGGTCCAGATCGTCGAGGTCGGCAGAATCGCCCTGCACGCCGGTCACGTTCCGGCCGATCACTTCGACGGCATGGTCCAGCGCGTCCTTGCGTCGGCCCGAGATGAAAACGTGTGCTCCTTCGTCAACGAACAACTTGGCACCGGCCAGCGCCATACCACTTGTCGCGCCGGTGATCACCGCGACCTTGCCATCGAGTTTTCCCACGATCACTCCATTCTTTAGGTAATTCAGATTATGTACACCGACCGGCGTGCTTAACGTATCGGACGGGGATGCGAAACGCAAGCTATGCACACCGGTCGGTACCCAACTGGGCTACGCTTGGTGCGTGACGGAGTTAGGGAAGGGGCCGCGCGGCCTGCGCCGCGGCAGGGGCGCACGAGAACGCATCCTCGGCGCTTCACGACAACTGTTCCGCGATCAAGGCATCAACTCCACCGGCCTGGACCAGCTCTGCGCGGTGGCCCAGGTGTCCAAGCGCACGTTCTACCAGCACTTCACCGGCAAGGACGCGCTGATCGCCGAACACCTACGCCGATTCGATCCCGACCTCCTGCCCGAGGTGTTCGACCGCACCGACCTCACACCCCGCGAACGACTCCTCGCCGCCTTCGACATTCACGGGCCCCTGTGCCCGTTCATCGCGGCGGCCGTCGAAATCCACGACCCGGGCCACCCGGCACGCGTGCACGCCCGCGACTACAAGAAAGCCTTTGCCGCGCGGCTCACCGAAACCGCGCGCGAGGCCGGCGCCACCAACCCCGAACAGCTCGGCGAACAACTGGCGCTACTTCTGGATGGCGCCTCGGCCCGCAATCGAGTCCTCAACACCGAAACCTTCGCCACCGCCGCCGCCATCGCAGCGGTCCTCATCGACAACGCCATCCCCACGCCAACGGTGCCGCCCGGCGCAGACGGGAACCTGTCGGCCGGGACGGAGCCGCGTGCCGGGTCCGGCGGCGAGCTCAGCCGACGTTGACGCCCCCGAGCCGATGGCGCTGATGCTGCTCATGATGTGCTCTCTCCCCTGATCTCGATCTTCCGCCGTGTCGCGTTCTTCGCGCGTCGGGCCCAGCGCGTCGGCACCGGCGTGCTGGGACCGCTGCCCTCTTGTCAGGCAGCGCCGCATCCGGCCCATCCGCCTCTGACGGCCGCTTCGTGCTGCTGATGCGCAGCCAACGTTGTTATGTATACCGATCTGAGTGCGTAATGTACTGATGGCTAGCCGCAATGCATGCTATGCACACCGGTCGGTACCAAATTGGGTTGACTTATGTCTGCGATTTAGAAGGTTTGCTAGCAGAGATATTTCGCGACCGTCTCGGCGTACTCGTCGAACAGTCGCACCGACTCGTTGTGCGGGGCGGGCGGTAGAAACAGATCAGGCTGCCGAAGCCGAGTTCCTGTGCGACGAACCAGTACTCGGTGCCCAGGATCGACAAGCGCGTTAGCAAACATCAGGTTTGAAATTCCGAGCTTTGGATAATCGTCACCTGTGAATCAGCTGCCGCTCTTGGACAGCCGGCACATCACGAAGGGAGCCCGACGTGGCGTTCTCACGCATTGCATCGAAAACAACGGGAGCAACAGCTGTATTGGTGGCGGCCGGAATCTTCGCGGCGACACCGGCATTCGCCGATCCTCAAGTGCTGCAATTCGGCCAGATGGCAGAGATTTCCAGTATGGGCGGCACCATCGACTACACCGTGAGCAACCTGCAGCCCAGCGGCCACAACGACGGCGTGTGGTATTCCGACGTCACGGCCAAAGGAGTGAGCGGTAACGCAACTCCGAACATTGCCGACTTCAATGCTCGGGCCGTCAACAGCTCAACGTTCGCGGTGATGAAGGGCAACCAGACCGACGGCCTTCCTGAGGGGCCACTCCCCTTAGGCAACCCTGTCACTGGGCGCATTTACTTCGACGTTCGCAACGGTACGAACCCCGACAGTGTCGTCTACCGGGACGCCGGAGGCGCGGACAAAGTCGTCTGGAAGAGCTAGCAACTCGACTCATGCACTCCGCCTCATCGGGGAATACGCACGATTCGAATATGCCACATTTCCGGTAACTACTGGGTTTTGCACCAGATGAATCACTACCCAGGACATGTCTGCTGCAATGGTTTCGGACATGCTGATCTGGCAGCAGTTAACGCATACGCGTATGAGGCTGCTGTGCAGCAGGATTCAGTCCAGCTCGATCGGTCGAGCAATATTGCTGAGTCATCAGATGAATCAACGCGTGGTGCCCGCGTGGCGCAGTATGCCGCCATGCCTTAGCGCCGCTCCCCCGCAGGCGCGGTCAGACCGTTAATTCGCCGCGCGTGACGGTTAGAGCTCTTCCGGTGAGGTCGACGCGGCTCCCGTGCAGGTGCACGTCTACGTAGCCACCGCGTGCTGATACCTGGTGTCCGGTCAGGGCGGTCTTGTTCAGCTTGACTGCCCAGTAGGCGCCAAGTGTGCAGTGGGCTGAGGCCGTGACTGGGTCCTCATCGATGGTCGCCCGCGAGCGATTCAGTCGTCGATCTTCCAGGTGATGCCGTTGGCGGCGAGGCCGTTGAGGAAATCGGCGGCCGGGAGGGTCTCGGCCGGCGCGCGACAGCCCGGCGCTGCGGCCATCTGGAGGGTGCCCACGGCGGCGATCACGGCTGTGGTGCCGTACGTGTCGGGGCCCTGCGCGCTGGCGCGGGCACGTCGACCGTCAACAGTGGCAACTTCCACGACGATCGCCCAGCGCTGGTCGCGCCGACCGCCGTCGGACGGGCCCTCGGGCATATCGCGGATCGCGTCGTCGGGGATCGTTCCGGAGAACCGTTGGGCTAGTTCGGATTCCACAAAACCCTGGACATGGGCGACCTGGACGTGGCGGGGCACCGAAATGGGTTCCTGCAGGGCGAACCTGGTCACCGGCGAGGGGTCGTCCCCGGGGAACGCCATCGTGGCCAGGCGCGGCCTGACGTCGGCGCACCATGATCCGTTCTCGTATGCGAGTCCCCCGGTCTTGAGGACATCGACGGTGCCGAAGAGCGACCGCATCGAGCCCCGCGAGATGCCTGCCGACCCCGTGATGCGATGTCCTGAAAGCACTTCCAACAGGGGGCCGCCCCCCAGATGGTCGGCAAGCACTCGGGCTAGGAGATCGCCGGGCACGCCGCTGTCGGTCATTGCGGGCGTGACCACGACACCGGCTCGCTCGGCATCGGCGGCGCAAGTGTCGTAGATGTGCTTGATGTGGAGTTGCTCGCCCGAGGTGTCGGTGTAATGGCAGCCCGCCGCGATAGCCGCGTTCGCGACAGCCGCGCCCTGCGGAGTGAAGGGGCCCGCGCAGTTGATCACCGCGTAGGCGCCGCGGAACGCCCTCACCAGACTGTCGTGGTCGGTGGCGTCGGCGACCCGAGCCTCGGCATCGGGCAGCCGCGCGGTGATCAGGTCGAGGCGGTCCCGGTCTCGTCCGACGAGGATCAGGTCGAGGTCGCGACGGGCTAGTTCCGCGACGACGAGCCTGCCCTGGTAGCCATACGCTCCGTAGATTGCGATCTTCATCGCTCGAACATAGGACGGCTGGGTAAGATGGCAAATAATTAACGATCTTGGATAGATACGTGGTCGTCTTTATATAAAGGGTTTGGCGTATGGATGTCCTGAGCGACGTTATCGCGTCTGTCCGCACTGGACGGCCGCATTCCTCGCGAACCACGAAGCGGGCGCCCTGGGGGGCGTGGTTCGAGGCCTCGTCGGGCGCTGGCTTCCATGTGATGCTGGCCGGGACTGGCTGGCTGATCCCGCAGGGCAAGGATCCGATACCGCTCGGGGTCGGTGATGTGGTGTTCGCCGCCCGCGGCGTCGCTCACGGCCTGGCCGACAGCCCGTCGACGCCGCTAGAGGTGTCCAACACGGTCATGTTGAATGAAATCAAACCCGCACAGGCAGACGGGGAAGCGTCGGCGGTAATGCTCTGCGGTGCGTATCGCATGGACGGCGCGCGGTCACATCCGATGCTGGACGAGTTGCCCGACATCATCCACTTGCCGGCCCGGCTCGGGCAACGCGCGCCACTGCGCGGCGCCATCGACCTGCTCGCCGCCGAGATGGAACACCCGGGGCCCGGCACCGACGCGGTGGTGCCGGCTCTGCTGGATACGCTGCTGCTGTTCCTGCTGCGCGCCTGGTATGACGAGCACCCCGCCTCGGGATGGGCGCAGGCGCTTGGCGATCCGCAGATCGGTGCGGCGTTACGCGCCATCCACGACGATCCCGCGCGGCCATGGACGGTACAAGAGCTAGGCGTGACGGCGGGATTGTCACGGGCCGCATTCGCCCGCCGGTTCACCGAGCTGGTAGCGCAGCCCCCGATGGCGTACGTGACCTGGTGGCGTCTCACCACCGCCGCCCGTCTGCTGACGAGTGGCGACGCACCTTTGGCAAGCATCGCCAAACAAGTCGGGTACACCTCGGAATACGCCTTCGCCAACGCGTTTAAGCGCGAGTACGGGACCGCTCCTGGCCGATATCGGTCCAGCAGATCGATGCCAGCGTTGGGCGCCTTGTGAGCGTTCCGAACGAAGGTGCTCGGCCATCACCGGTTGACACCAGCGCCCCACCACCGCGGTTGGTTCATCCTTGAGTCATGGAGGAAGTCATTCGAGACGGTTACGGCTGGCGGATCGGCATAGCTTCGGACGTCGACTGGATCAATACGGGGACATCTGCCGGCTTGACGATCATCTCAGCGATCCCGCCAGTCTTCGATGACTACGCAACTGTCGTGCTGCCCAAAAACGCCGCAGAGCAGCCGCACCATGATCGGGCCGTCATGGCTGTCCTCAAAAGCCAGTCGCCGGATCAGCGATGGTGGCTCGGGTATCTCGAACGTGGCGGAAGTGACATCGTCTTCCCCGACGCCCCGCCGGTTAGCTTGTACTCCGGATGGCCGTACGTGCTAGTGCAGGCCGGCCCCCAAGAAGCCGCCAGCTGGCGTCGAACCGGCGCCACTCCAATTCGTCCATACCTGTTGCCCGACCTGATGTTTCCTGCGGATCGGTCCTGGCTGGTCTCAACACTGTGGGACGACGACTGGACCTGCGTCGGTGGGCCAGTTCTGCTGGTGGACGCGTTGCTGGCTCACCCGGATCTGCGATATCGCGTGCGACGGGTCGGCCTCAATGAGGACGCGACTCCACCGGGCCATCGGGCGATTTGAGGCAGACCCATGCAGGGCCCTCCGCCGGACTCGCGGCGCCGCATCGGGGATATCAATACGGCTGGATCGAATACGGCGGGTTACCCGTAGAAGTCGCCGTCTATATCTGATGAATCAGGTCGGCCCCGATCCAACCAACTCGGTCCGTGGGGCGTTCTGTCAGATTGTCTGTCCTAGTGCAACTTTCGATCAATAACTGTTGCACTGTCGACTCCGACTACTTGTATCCGACCAGCAAGAAGTTCGGCACTGGTCTCGTCAACCAAGTACGCATGTGAAACATGTGAAACGGGCCGTCTCATTGGTGACGCACAGCCGTCTGGTGAGGCCAGGGCTCATGCTCGGTGTCAATTCGTCGTCGATGTGAGGCTCCACCAAAAATGTAGGGAAAACCCTGATTCGTCGAGGTTCTACACCCGGCTAGCGTCGATCTGTCGGAAGCGACGGTCCTGCCCGTGAAACCGCGGGTTGCGAATCTAAAGGGGACCCATGACGAATCGTTTCGAAGATTGGGGCGGTCCGACGACGACCACCATGGGTTCGGCAGCTGAAGCAGCCATCCCATCGACCAAATGCGCAACTCGGCCGATCGTCGGCCTCCTTGGCGGCGGTCGCAGTGGTCGCCCTTATGATGGCGGGTTGCCCGACCTCCCCCGGCCGGTCGGCGTACCTGATGGTCACGGCCCGTTGATGGCGCCTGAGCCGAGTGCGACTGCGAGCCATCGGGCGCGACGCGCGTCGCATCACCTACATCGACAGGAGAGAACGGCATGGGTATAAACGAATGGTTCTTGCGGACAACTCCACCCCCACAAACGGAGCTCTTTCTGCTGCGTCGCGGCCCATGGCTTGGGGTGTTCGCGAGTCTCAATCCCTTCTTCATCGGCGATCTGATTGAGCGCCCGTTAGCGCGACTGGAACTCACCGACCGGACGGTGCGCTGCACCCTGGTGAGGGGACACAAATTGAAACATGGCGGTTGGCTGGCACGGCGACTGCAAATCCCCGATCTCGCGGAGCGCGTCAAAGCCGGCGAGGAGGTGACGGTTTTCGAATTTCCTCGCGGCGCGTACCACATCAAGTGGCCGAAGCTCGGCGCGGGGACTCTCTTCGAGATCAGCGAACCCTCGTCGCCCCCGTGGATCGTGTCCTTCGGCATGCCGCGAGACTACGAACGCGAGTCATGGTTCGCGGTCTACGACTTCTTGATGATGAGCGAGCGACTGCAGTGGCGCGAGGCGCTGAGTCCGACGGCGCGCGAGCTTCCCCGAGTAAGCGAGAGCTGAGAAGAATGACGCGACCTGGTTTTGAGAGAGCCGACGTTCAACCTGTATCGGCCCGAAGTGTTCTCGCGCCGTGGTGGGTGAGCTGGCTGGTGAGTGCTGCGCTGGCCGCAGCCACGCTCGCCGCGATCGCGGCGCTACGGTCCCCAAGCTTTTTCACCGTGACTGGGTCGTTGTGGGGACTGCTCACGGTGGCGGGGTTTGGCCTACTCATTGCTGCGTCGGTGGTTTTCGTTCAGCGCCCGATGCGCCAGGCTTACGCTGCGGCACTGATGGGGCTCAGCGCCGAGCAGCGCGCCCAAATCGGTATGGCATTGCACCGCGGTGAGATTCCTTCTGATCCGCGCGTGCTTGCCGCTGCCGTCAGGATAGGCACGCTCAAGCTGGCCTACGTGCGCCGCGCGCTGCGCGGATGGAGGGCGAGGCCGAGCGCATGGTTGGTGCCTGCACTATTGCTCCTGGCCGGGGTTGTGGCCTTTGTAGGCAATGACATTCGGCAAGCCACGTTCCGGGTTGGGGGCGCGCTGTACATCGCGGCCTACTACGCTTGGCTCAGGTACCGGAGGGACCACCTGACTCAACACGTGGAGTCGTTGCGCGCCAACGCCGACAGCGACGTCGTGACCGCGGCGGATACGTTGCCGCGAACACAGCTGTGGAGGTTGATACCGCTGCTCATCACTATCGGAATCGCCGCCGCCACAATCGCGTATCTGTAGGATCGCGCAAATCGGACTGCCGCACAACCCTACTCGGTCGCCAACCTCGACTTTGAACACAACGACCTTCTGACAGTTCCGTTTACCGCGACTGATCTGGGTCCGGTGTCAGTGATTGGCCCATTACCGGTGTCGTCCCCGTAAGGGACCTTAATCCGTATCGGATTCTGATTTCGAGGCTTGAAGTTCTTGATAGAGCTGCGTTCGGGAGCGGATGTTGAGTTTGCGGTAGATGTGGCTGAGGTTGACTTCGACGGTTTTGACGCTGATGAACAGCGTGGCGGCGATGTCGCGGTTGGTCATTCCTGAGACAGCCAGCTCGGCGACGCGCTGTTGCTGCGGGGTGAGCCCGTCGGAGCTCCGTTTTCCCGAAACGCCACGTGTCAGTTCGGTTTTCAGGCGATCCACCCACAACTTGGCGCCGAGCTGTTCAAAGGTCTGCAGGGCGTCTCGTAATGTCGCCTTGGCTGTGTCGCGGTGGCGCTGTCGACGTTGCAGCTGGCCTAGCAGGAGTTGCGTGCGAGCGCGCTCGAACGGCATCGGAAGGCGTTGGTGTTCTGCCATGGCGAGATCGGCGGTTATGGTGGCGGCACTCAGGTCGCCGCGCCCGGCCTGCAACATCGCTCGACCGCGTGCGCCGATGGCCAACATCCAGGGGCGATCAAGCCGGCGGCCATTGCGCTCGAGGGCTTCGATCAGCGGCTCCGCCCCGTCGAAGCGGCCGAGACCGATCATCGCTTCGATGGCATCGGGAAGAAATGGTGCGACAAAGATCTCGGTTCCGTCCGACGCCTCGTTGAAGGCACGCAACAGAGGCTCGAGTGTGTGCAGCGCGGCATCGTAGTTACCCACGGAGACATCAAGAAAGGCCAACGTGGTGACCGGCCACACCATCACCAAGCCCGGAGAGTCACACCGCTCGCCGACTGCGAGGGCTTGGCCGGCGTCTCGCCGGGAGTCGTGCTCAAGACCGGTGTACGCCGCGGCCGCGGCACGCAGCATGAGGGCCACCGATAGCGGCAAGTCCCGGCCCAGTTGTTGCGCACGCTCCATGGCGTCGTCGGCGGTCCGAGTTGCCTCAGCGAAGTCACCGCGCCAAATCTCGTTGAGACCGCTGTGGAATGCGAACAGGATCAGTTCGCTTTCCTCGCCGCGCTCGATGTAGCTGCGCCTGATGGCGCGCAATTCCACTCGCGCCTGCTCGAGACGACCTGTTGCGGCCACCAGTATCGCGCTGTGCATCCTAGGGCGCAGCTGCGCCGAGACGGGCGCTTCGGAGTCGTCTAACTCAAGTGCGCGCTGCAGGCGGGATTCGTCGAGGCCCCCGCCGAGCAGGAATTGCACCAGCACTTGCATGCCCAAAGCCTGGCTGAGAAGGCCTGGTTGGCCGTGTGCCTCAGCACTGGCGACGGCGTCGTCAACGCTTTGTGCGGCACGAGTGCGTTGGCCGACGTTGAGTAGCGCGAATGACAGCGGGACCAAGATCAGGGTACGTAACGCGAGATCGTTCCCCACATCGGCGAGCGCGCGGTCCAGTAGGTCGGCGGCCTCACGTGAACTGCCATCGAGCAAACTCCATTGCCCCAGCAGCCGCAATGCCGCCGCCCGAAGTCGTGCCGGCGCAGGCCGTTCGACGGTTTGCTCCAGTACGGCCCGGGCGCGCCCGGCATCGCCGGCGTTGAAGTGGTAGGTCGCTGACTTGATTCGGCGCTCCGCGGTATCACCGCCGAGGCCAATCGCCAGCTCGAGCAACTCGGCGGCGGCGGCGGGCGCGCCCCTGGCCCGCGCCATCTCTGCTGCGGCATCAAGGGCTTCCACAGTCTGAGGCTCGCCTGTCGCGTCGGACAGAGCGAGGTGTCGGGCGCGCAACTCCGGTTCGGTGACGAGTTCGGCCAGACGCCGGTGCATTTCGCGGCGGCGGCGAGGTGGCGCTGCGCTGTAGACGCCGTGCGCCAGAATCGGGTGGGTGAAGCGCAGCTGGTTTCCGTCGATGGCCACCACCGCTTGGGTCTCGGCATCTCCGAGCGACTCCACCACCTGGTCCGGAGTCGAGTCGGTGGCCCGCGCAACCACCCACACCGTCGGATCGGGAAGGCTGGCCATTGCAAGGAGGACGTCCTCGGCGCCGACCCGGCTGATCCTCGAACGGACTAGGTCATTGAGGCTACTCGGCAGGCTCAATCCGGAGGCGCGGCCTTCGGCGCCGAGTTCCCGGGTCAATTCCAGCGCGAAAAAGGGGTTCCCGCCCGCCATCTCATGAATACGCAGGAGGGTGGGACGCGAGACGGACCTACCCAGTCGCGTCAACAGAACCTGATGCAATTCGGCAAAGCTCAACGGCTGCAACCGAATTCGACGCACTTCATCTGGGGTGGGCAGCTGCAGCCGCGATGCAGCCTCGGCGGTACGGCTTGTGCACACCAAGGCCGCACCGACCGGAAGCCGTCGCGCCGCGAACGACACCACGTGGGCGCTGGAGGTATCCACCCACTGCAGGTCATCGATTGCGATCAGCACCGGGCCTTCAGCGGCCAACCGGGAGACGACGGCCACAAACCCCGCCGCCACTGCCCTGGGATCGATCTCATGGGCGTCGACACGGTGCCGCAACAGCGCGCCATCCAGGGCCCGCCGCTGCGGCGTCGGCAGGTCCGCCCAGATTGAGTCATCGACCTCGCTGAGCAGGTCGGCCAACAGGGTGTAAGCCAGTACCGACTCGGCGGCGGCCGCCCGGCAGCTCAGCGCTCGAAAGCCACGTGCCCGGGCCTGGTCCAGGGCCTCAAGCCACAGCGTCGTCTTACCGATGCCCGGTTCTCCTTCGAGAACCAGGGCACAAGGCTGTCGCGGCACCGAGTCAATAAACTCAGCAAGGACTTGCCTTTCCGGTCGCCGGCTGACGAACTGCTCCGCCATATCGAGTCCTCGGTCCGGCTGTTAGACGGATAGGCCTGTACGGGCACAGGTAGGTCGCGACAACGGCTGTCGTTCTAGCCGCTCGACACCCATATTCCTCGCATCCTTCTGCTTACCGGCGCGCGTCGCGGCAACCCCGCCATGGGCGTTGGGGACTCAAGTCGATCGTCGTCACGGGCACAATTGTCGTCTAAACAGCCTAAGACAGCGCGCCGAGTTTGGGGCCGCAATCCGACCCTTTCGCGTGGAAGCCGAAATCCGCCGCCGTTCTCCCTACGACCCGGTCGATGGGCCTAGGTGATACCGGCTGGCATGCAACCGGGCCCACCCCAGGCCGGCCGCTATCGCCTCGCTGTGATCCATCGCAGTGTCGGGAAATATCGGATCAATCACCTGACGGAGCCGCCACGCCCTAGCCATCACTAGGTAAGTCACGCTCGAGGTCGATTCGGACAGTGACCGGAACGCTGGCTGAGACACGGAAAATGAAGCCGTCAGCACGGCCACTAAATCCGTTGGCTTCATCAAGTCGTCGCCGCCGAGCATGAGCATCATCATCGTCGAGAACGGTGGCAGAGCCGCTGTACCAGCGCCGGCCCACTTTGACACGCACACTCGGATCCACGACGAGATTTTTCACGTAGTCACAGGCCCTTCCGTGCTCGGAAACCAACCAGAACACATCATCGTCGAGTCCGTTGCCGACCGGAGTCAGGCGCCGCTGACCACTGCGCCGTCCAGTGGTCTCCAAGAGCGCAAACGCGCGCGGCGCAATGCCGAGTCGCAGCACGGCCCTGAACAAGGGATTGAAGACCAATCTCTCTAACCGACGCTGAATTGAGCCTTGGGATGCCATGTGAATTAGTGTGCAACAGAATTCATCACGACGAGGGTTTGTTCGACGTGGCGCGCCACGCGCCAGCCCTGTGCGGTGGCCCGTCCTATTCCTGCTCTACCACAACACTTTCCACGATCGAGGCGATCAAGGCCAGCGGGACGCGAAAGTGATCACCAGGACGTCGCGCTGCGCCGGTCCGTAGCAGTCGATCGGGCGGATCGAGGAAACGCCGTGGATAGTGCGGCGATCGTCGCCCACCAGCAACGTGCCGGGCTCGGTCAGCGTCGTCGTCAGCAACTGCCGGCCATCCAGGTCGCACACCAAGCTCTGGCCGCCGAGGGTATTGCGCCGTCCCACCAAAAGTGAGCTGACCAGGGTGACACCGTCACGGTGCATGCCCTCAGGTGTCGGCCGGCCGCCCCCGGCTTTGGAGTCGTAGGATCGGATGCGGAACGGATGCACCTTGACGTTCCAGTCGGTGATGTCGTCCAGGGCCGCGGCCACCCGTGCCAGCAGTTTGATCACCTTATGCAGCAAGGGATCTGCAGCGAACGCGTCGGTCAGCGGCTCGAAGTCACGACCCTTGCCGATGTAGAGAGGATTGGAGTCCTCCGGCTGCAGGAACGTGCCGTTGGGCATCGGATGCAGGATCCCATCGCGAAAAGAGAATTGGCCGTAACGGCGCAGGCGCTGCACCCCCAGCTGCGCCGCGTAGGGGTCAGGCGCCAAATGCCGCCAATGCCTGGCAAACCGCATCCACTCTTCTCGGCCCACGCCCAGACTTCGCCTCACATCGAACGAGGGGAGCACCGCGACGCCCGTCGCGGCAACCGCCTGGGGCGCGGCGTCCACCGGGTCGGCGGCCGACCGCTTCGTGCAGAGAATCCCCGTCACCGCGCCGGAGTACCGCAATTGCGTGTCGCTAAACATGTCCCCGCTTTACCGATGCGCCTCGGGCACCACGCGGACGAGTCGCCGGTTGGTATCTGGTTCGTTGGTCGTCCTACTCAACCCGGAACGGGGCGCGCATGCGTTTAATCTTTCTCCTGTCATTCGCCGATTCGGCCGAATCGGATATGGGGCGTCATTGGTAAATGCCTCTAGATGCGTAGTGCGGTGTGTCATAACATAATTCGAGCTGTGGGTTGAGCACCCTATCCGCAATTCCGAATTACGTTCTCGCGCAAGCGATCGAGTCGGGAGAGTCGCAGCCAGGATCGCGTCGCACTCGGCGATCGCGCGCGACGTCCCCGGACTCCCCCATCTTTTGTCCCTAGATTGCACTAGTATTTCCCGCAGGCCGGACAAACTGGCCGGCAGACACTCAAGGACGATGGCATCGACAAAGTGGACGCGCTGCCGATCAAGTTTCCGGTGATCGCACTGGTGGCTTCGGCTGGCGGCCTGAACGCGCTGACACGGGTGCTCACTCCGCTACCGGCCGACTTGTCCGCCGCGATCCTCATTGTGCAGCACATTTCGCCGGAGCGTCCCAGCTCGCTGGCGCACATCCTCGGTCAACGAACCGCCCTGCCGGTCCACACCGCCGGGGATGGTGACTCGCTCGCAGCGGGCACAGTGCTCATCGCACCGGCAGCCCATCATTTGCTCGTGACTTCCGAAGCAAGGATCGGGCTCATCGAGTCCGGTGAATTCCCGCCGGCGCGACCCTCCGCTGACCTCCTGTTGGTCACGCTTGCCGTTACCTGCGGTCCGCGAGCGCTAGCCGTTGTCCTTACCGGCACGGGCACTGATGCCCAAGCCGGTATCCGCGCGATCCGCCATTGCGGAGGCACCGTATTCGCTCAGGATCAGATCAGCGCCGCGTATTTCGGCATGCCCAGCGCAGCCATTGATACCGGCGTAGTACACGCCGTCCTGCCCCTGGATCAGATTGCGAACGCGATCCAAGCCCACGTCGATGCCCTGACCGGGCACAAGGCATGAATCGATCCGCTTGCTCGCCAGGCCAGCGCACCAACACCCTTGTCCCGGATGCGGTTTCACCCCACGCGGCCAGTGATCGGTGTACGGATCAAGTATTGCTGCTGTGTTCGTGGGCTTGCGCAGGGACCAGGTAAGTCTCCACTTCAGGCGCCAAAGCCTTCGCTCGGGGCATCGACCATGCTGGCTGGCCCTTGGGAGTTTCCGCCCAGGCGCCCGGCGGCAAAGGCTGCGCCCTTGTCAACCATGCTGGCGTCGTCGGCGTAGGTGTTGTGGGCGGCGAAGTTCAGCCCGTCCGAGCAGACTGGGTCCTCGGTGGCGCAGACCTTGATGGTCTTGGCCTCATAGGCCGGGCCGATGACGACCGGTGGTTCGCCGAGGAAGTTCATCGCCCGCACGTTGGGCATCCCGAAGAGCACGACCGAGGAAACATGGTTGGCCACCGCGGGGTCCAGCGGTTTGGGCACGGTGGCGGGGTCGATTCCGTCGGGGACCGCGGCCGAGGTGACAAACCCCATCACCGCCGCGCCCTGGGAGTAACCGCCGAGCACCATCTTGGTGTTGGGGCACTGCTTGGCCATGGACCGGATATGAGCGCCGGCGTCCCTGATGCCGTCCAGGCCGGTGTCCCAGTCATTGCTGGCTGGATAGTTGACCGGATAGACGTCGAACGACTTTGCGCCCACCCGTGAGT
Source organism: Mycobacterium sp. 852002-40037_SCH5390672 (assembly GCF_001665875.1). Taxonomy (GTDB): domain Bacteria; phylum Actinomycetota; class Actinomycetes; order Mycobacteriales; family Mycobacteriaceae; genus Mycobacterium. The sequence goes on along the minus strand of NZ_LZTA01000069.1, from coordinate 235,502 downwards.
GCAGGTCATCGATGAATGCCTGTCCGGTGCCCCCGACCCCGGGAGGTTCCCCGGTGCCGCGGGCAAAGACCACCTGCACGTCCGGGCATTGGGCCGAGGCGGAGGGGATTGCAGGTGCAAGCACCGAGGCGCTAAGGCCCGATGCTGCCAGAACTGCAGGAGCAAGGAATCGAGTGAAGTGAGGTGCGATCATGGCGCAGTGGTGCCCATGCCACGCACCGGCAATCTGTGTGTTTACAGGGCGTTTCCTGAGCGGCTCCTGCATGCCTAGCAAGCGCTGTCATTCGTGTGGAGGAGGCGGGGTTCGAATAGTCGGCTATTGGTATCTCTGGCGATCGCCAGCCGATTAACCTGACCGTGCCAGTGATCCCCCATGCATTGTGGGTATAGCCGTGTTAACAACTGTTGCTTTGGCGCCGACCCCTGGGGTGCCCAGAAAGGAGGCGCTGATGGACGACGCGATCAGCTATGACGAGGTGCTGAGCTCCACAATGCGGGAGTTGACCGCCAGTTTTGCCGAGCCAAATGCGGTCGGCGACGCGCTGGGCCGGCTGACCACCGCTGCGGTGGAGTTGATGGCGGGCGTCGATTACGCCGACGTGTTGTTGGTCGAGGACGGGCAGTATCGCTCGCTGGAGCCGACCTCACCAATCATGACCCAACTCGACACCGCCCAATGCGAACTTCAGGAAGGTCCATGTTTGGAGGCGGCGTCCGTGGATGCGGTGATCCGCAGCCCTGACATCAGAAACGACCCACGCTGGCCGCGGTTTGGCGCGGCGGCGGCCGAGGCCGGGGTGCATCGTGTGCTGTCGTATCAGCTCTACACCTACTCCAAAGGTTCTGGGGCGCTGAATCTGTTCAGCCGCGGCACCGGAACTTTTGATCCCGAAGTAGAAACGATCGGTGCCATGCTAGCCACCCACGCGGCCGCTTTGATCATCTCCGCCAACCGCGAACACCAGTTCCAGTCGGCGCTGACCAGCCGCGACGTCATCGGCCAAGCCAAGGGCATCATCATGGAACGATTCCATGTTGATGCGGTGCGCGCCTTCGAGCTACTCACCCGCCTCTCCCAAGACCGCAACGCACCCGTGCGGCAGATCGCCCAAGAACTCGTCGACCGCACCACGGCGGACCCACCGCCAGGCTAAAACCATCTGCGGCCAATGCCGCCGGGAAACCGGCTCAGCCAATACCTTTCGCTCCTTCTACCGCAATATGCCGGGATCGAATATGGCGGATTACCGATGAACTCTGTCGTTTTCATCAGATGCATCGGCCCTCTCTCAACCACCGTGGCGGATCCATAGGGCTCCCCACTGGACCGCAGCTGCTCATGTCTGGCGCCGAACCCGTTTGACGGGGATGTTGAGGGTGATCAGCAGGACGACGGCGAAGCCCACGCAGGTGACTGCGGTCGCGACCGCGCTGCCCGTCAGCTTGTACAACGCCAACGGCCCGATGATCCAGTACGCCTGGGCCGTAATGAGACCCGGACGGTAGGCGCGGGCGGTCGCACTCCATACCGTATGTGAGATCGCATTGCCGATCGCACCGTAGACGATGAAGAACAGCGCCGGCATCAGTAGGTAACGCGCGTCGAGGTAAAACACAGATAGTGCGCAGGTGGTGAAGACGGCGTAGGCGGCCATGTTGAATGTGACGAACAGGTTGTCGCTATACGCGGTACCGCCGTAGAGGACCGGAAAGAATGTCTTGAAGTCGGTCCTGAATTCTTCTGCGAAGTGCAGAAACTGCACGATCAACGCGGTGAAAAAGTAGGGCAGGAAATGGTCGGCCGCGGGCAGGGCGACGTGTTGGACGAACATCCACAATGTGACCAGCCAGCTGATGACCACGCCCGGCACAAACGTGACGATCAACGACCGGCCGGAACTGATTCGGGTGAAACCGATGGCCATCAGTACGGCGATCGCGGTTCCGATGCCGAACTCCAGACTCGTCATGTCGTGCTCCCATCGGCGATGAATGTGCAGGCGCGGAAGTAGTCGAGGTGCTCGGCGGCCATTTGACGGGCGTGGGCGAGTTCCGATGGGGCAGCGTTGTGGCCGAGGTAGAGGAAGCGGATCACGTTGAGCGGGGCCAACAGCTCCCACACGATCTGTCGGGCGGACACGTCCGCACGCAGGTGGCCCTTCTGCTGCCACGCCTCAAAAACTGGTGTCAGGGCGGTGCGGGCGGCTTCGATGCCGGCCGTCAAGTCTGCGGCAGCGTCTCCTCGACTGCCTTCACGCAACAGCACAGCCGTGAACATGCGCACGTCGGGGTCGCTCCAGTGAGCCAGGAGCATCTCGACCGCGGCGGGAACGGCAACCTCTGGAGCGACGTCGCTCATCGCCGCTGAGTCAAGACCCAGAAGCGTGGGGGTGGGTGGGCCCATCGTCTCGACTAGGCGGTCGAATATCTTTTGCTTGCTCGGGAAGTGTGAGTAGAGGGCGGCATCTGTGACTCCTACCGCCGCGGCGATTTGGCGCACCGAGGTGGCTGCGAACCCCTGCTCGGCGAACAACCGCAGCGCCGCCGACAAGATGCGCTCCGCAGTGGGTTGAGCGTCAGAAGCAGGGGGACGACCGATACGCGCCTTCGGCTTGCTCGTCATCTTATTAAACTAAGTGAGCACTTACTTAGTTGTCAAGCCATTGCCGGCACCTTCGGCCAGGTCGCGCGCTCGTCGGCCCTTCGCGGATGCGCAGGACTATGGCTGTTCGTGGCGCAAGGCGTTGTCGAAGCCTGCGCTTCCGCTCCCCCGGCCTACATCCATCTGTGCACCAATGTCTTTCGCGCCTAAGGTATCCGGGGGCGGGGTAGCATCTGCATTTCATTCGTTGCCATGACGGGCAACTCAGCAGACGGCATCGTCATCGGCCAATCCCGGGTGCACACCCGGTATCAGACCGGCGCCACCAGCGATCCGCTGCAGCAAGTTGCGTAGGGCTTCGCGTTCACTTGCCGAAAGCTCAGCCGTGACAGCGTCTTCGAGTGCCCGGGCCGCCTGATCGAGCTGGGGCAAAAGTCGGCGGGCCCGCCCGGTGAGCGTGATGGCGAATGCTCGACGGTCGTCCGGGTGCGGCTTACGTTGCACGAGGCCGTCGGCCTCGAGCGTGTCGATGATATTGACCATGACGTTGCGGTGGATGCCCAGCCGAGCCGACAACTGACGCTGCGACTGACCATTTCGGGTGGCAAGCGCCATCAGCACCGCATAGCTGCGCGGTTGCACATTGCTGTCGATCAGCTGGCGCTGAAATTCGCTGGCCATATGGGATCCCAACTGCGACAACAGAAATGGAATGCGCTCATCGAGGCTCGCGATGCCGTCTGTGACTTCAGTCATAAACAGTAGTCTAGCATCGGGGGTGATAGTCACCTATAGTGATGATCATTACCAGTGACTAGTTGGGAGTAGACATGAAGCTCGTCATCTTCGGGGCCAACGGCCAGACCGGTCGGCTGGCGACTGCGATCGCCCTGGACGCCGGCCATGACGTGGTCGCGGTGACTCGCCGGCCCCGTGAGTTCCCGCTGGCAGGGCCAAGGTTGACGGTCGCCGAGGCTGACGTGCGGGATGGGGCGGTAGTCCGTCCGCTCGTCGAGGGCGTCGATGCCGTGGTGTCGACGTTAGGTGTCACGTTCACCAGGGATGCAGTCGATACGTATTCGGTCGGAACCAGAAACATCGTGACCGCCATGCACGACTCGGGCGCCCGCCGGCTCGTGGTGGTCAGCTCGACAGCCGCATTTCCGATGCGTCGGCGGCGAGTCCCGTTCTCGTTGCGGCTCATCGAACCGATTCTGACTCGCACCATTGGCAAGACCGTCTATGACGACATCCGGCGGATGGAGACGATCGTGCGTGGCAGCGGACTGGATTGGACGGTCGTTCGCCCCTCGGGGCTGTTCGATCTGCCGGTGCCGACCGATTACGTGCGCGGAGATGTCGATCCCGTGGGCGCTTTCACGGCGCGCGTCGATCTCGCCGACTATTTGGTGGCGGTAGCCGCTGATGCGGCCGCGGTCCGCCAGACCGTGATCGTCTCGACCACCGCCAACACTCCGAGCCTGTGGCAGATGATCCGGCGCGAAGCGGGGTCGGGTAACGACTCCAGCACCCAGTCGGTGCCCACGCACTGAGCATGCCCGGTCGCCAGAAACCGTCGGCCAGTGATCAGCCGATGACCGAAGGAAGTAAGCCATGAGATCTCACGCCAAGCCGTTCGACTCGAGGGAGACCGGCGACATGGTCTCCTACGGCGCGCTCTTTCTCGCCAATCCCGACCTCCCGCAACGGCTGGCCAACGGCGACCCGTTCAATGTTCCCGGCCGCGGCACCTTCTCCGGCCGTGGCGAACGCGGAAACACCGACTACCCGCGACTCGCCCACTCATCCTCGGACGAGCCACAACTGGAGAGGCACCGATGACCATCACACCCCGCCCCAGCACACCCGCGCACAGCGACACCGCACGAGCGGGCCGGAGCCCTGCGCTACACACGACGTCGGCCTACTGTGCCTTGCTGCTGAGCGGGCTGTTCTCCGGCTTCCTAATTACCGTGCTGGTCGTGGAGTTCAGCCTGCGAAGCGAGGACGCCGCGGTCTACACCCAGGTCCGGCTCATCGAACTCAAACACCTAGATGATCTCGCGACTGCGCTGCTCATCCCTGCCCTCCTTGCCGTCTCGGTGCTGGCTATCACCTCATTCCGCCGCGGCACTGCCCGGCGGTGGTTGGCCGTCACCGCCCTGCTGTTCCTGCTGGCGACCGTGCTGGTCAGCGTGTCCATCAGCTTGCCGATCAACACGATGCAGCATGGATGGTCTGCGGCAGCTCCACCCGCCAACTGGGCCGGCGTCCGCGACCGCTGGCAGCTGGCCCACGCAGCACGTACCACCACTGCCCTGCTGGCGTTCCTCATGCTCATGGCGGTAAGACCGTCACAGCGCTCCGCAACCATCGCCCCCTGACGACCACTGTTTCGCATAGGAGCCCAAATGTCCACCAGCGCACATCAATCCGCCTTAGGCGTCGGCCACGAAGTGCTGTACTTCGTTTTCAGTGAGCTCGCCGGCCAGGAGCCGGACGCGATCTTCGCGCGCCTTGACGATCACCTGAAATTCTTGTCCCAGCTTTCTAGTGACGGAATCCTTGTCATGGGCGGGCCGCTGGAAACGGCGGAAGGAGCGAACTCAGGAAACGGAATCTACGTGGTGCGGGCAGAATCACTGGCCGCTGCGGAGCAGATCGTCGCCCGAGATCCCCTGCACCAGTCGGGAATCCGCATCCCGCGCGTCAATCGTTGGAACCGTAAGAAAGACTGGTCAACGCTGCCCGGGCCAGGCGAGCGGCCGTGGTCTTCCTGAAAACGGACGGCGGACGCGCCATTCTGAAGTCCTTGCGCGGTAGCCGACGGTTGCGATCGTCGACGCGGACCGCTGTTTGCCTGTATAGCAAATAAGTTTGGCATCGGTGACTGGCCTGGGCAAGCTGAAGGCATGGACGACATCTGGGACTGTGTCATTGTCGGCGGCGGCGCGGCCGGACTGAGCGCGGGCTTGGTGCTGGGCCGGGCCCGTCGCCGCACGCTGCTTGTCGACGCAGGTGAACAAAGTAACCTCGCCTCGCACGGAATCGGTGGTCTGCTTGGACATGACGGCCGGCCTCCGGCCGAGCTCTACGCTGCGGGTAAGCGCGAAATCGCATCGTATCCCAGCGTCGAATACCGCACCGGCGAAGTCGTCGCCGGGTTACGCGCAAATGGTCTTTTCGAACTCACCTTGCTCGACGGTCGGCGCGAGCGGACCCGGCGAGTACTGCTGGCCACCGGTATGCAATATCGACCGCCGTCAATTCGTGGGCTCGCGCCGCTGTGGGGCAAGTCGGTTTTCCATTGCCCGTTCTGCCACGGATGGGAGGTGCGCGATCAGCCTTTGGCGGTGTTGGCGCGTGGAGAACAGGCGGTGCATGCGTCGTTGTTGTTGCGCGGCTGGAGCAGCGATATCGTGCTGCTGACAGACGGGCCTGCCGATCTCGGCGCCGACGATGTCGCGCGGCTGGCCGCCGCCGGTGTTCGCATCGACGAGCGGCCGGTGACCGAAATCGTCAGCACAGACGGCGAATTGGCGGCGATCGCGTTCTCCGACGGTGGGCGGTTGGAACGTCATGGGTTGCTGGTGGGCACGACGATGCATCAGCGCTCGTCACTGGCCGAGCAGCTCGGTGTCGAGTTTGCCGAGCCGACGTCGGTCACAGCGGAGCGGATCGGTGTCGACGCCCTGTGCCGCACCTCCGTGCCAGGCGTTTTCGTCGCGGGCGACCCGAGCGCCCAGATGCCCCAAGTGGCGGCCGCGATCGCATCCGGATCGTTGGCGGCTACCGCGGTGGTGCAGAGCCTGCTGGCCGACGATGTCGGCCTGCCGGTGCCGGAATGGAGCCATGATGTCCACACTTAATCATGGACGGCGACAAGGTCGTGTCCTTCACGAGCGAACCGCGGCCCGTATGTATTTGGCCCACTGGGGTTAGCCGCCACACGCCTACCTCTGCACGCGAGCGCTGAGGGCCGAGACACGCGAGCGATCGGGCCAGGCGAACAGCTTTGTGCGGTGGCGGTCGATGTCGTGACTTCGCGCCGCGCCACCGAATGCCTCTGACCCCAATGGTTTTGATCACTACAGTGCTCATCCGTCGTTATTGCAGTTGCGCAGGTTCCTCGTCCGGGAGGAGCCCGACGAGCCGTTTCGAATCGTTCCACAACGCCAGCGCGCGCTGCTCGTCGTAGGAAACCTTCGAGGACCGTACCTTCGAGAGTTTTCCCTCCTTCGCTTGGAAGTAGCCGCCAGAGCCGCCCGCGTGCTGCGGGTCGACGGCCAGGTCCGCGAGTGCGGCGCCGGAAAACGCGAGCGTCGACGTCGTGCCGCCGAGGCGCTTGGAAACCCAATTCATCAACGAAGTTTTCGCCAACCACTGCACCACTTTCGGCATGTCGCGCAGAAAGCCCGTCTCGGGAACAGAACCGGGGTCGAACGCGATCGACGCGATCGAGCTGCCCGCACGGTCGAGCCTCCTGGCGAGCTCGTAGGCGTACATGACGGTGCAGAGCTTGGACGTCGAATATCGCCTGCCGGCCGACAACGGCTTCGCCCCGTCCTTCCCGTCGTTTGCGAGCGCGATGGCGTTCGGCTCAACGGCGGCGCCGACCATCTTGCCGTCCATCGTGTCGGGGTCGTGCGTGCCGCTCGCCGTGAACACGACACGACCGTCGAGCGACATCATCGGAAGGAGCAGCTCGACGAGGAGGAAATGACCAAGGCAGTTCGTCGCGAACGTCAGCTCGTAGCCCTCCGGGCTGTATTTCTTTGCCCAGTCGAAACGACCACCGGCGTTGCAGATCACCGCCTGCAGCGGTTCGATCTCCCCGCGCGCGATCATCGCACCGCAGCTGACGGCCGCGCTGCGAACCGACGCCAGGGAGGAGATGTCGAGTTCGACCGTGGCCACGTCGATATTGCGCACCGCTCGCAGTTCGTCGGCAACTGACTGCATCCTTGCCGGGCTACGACCCGCGAGAATGATATTGACCTCCCTGGCGGCGAGCTGCCTGGAGCATTCGAGCCCGATGCCGGAATGACCGCCAGTGATGAAAACCGTTGTCACACTTCCTCCTTGATTGACAGCCCGTGAATATGCGCTGAACACGGCCCGGGTCCCGGCGGTGGTCGCTGTGCGCGACCATCCCGACGCCAAACTTCGTTTTATCTTCGTTGCGGGATGTCGTGTATCTCGGTTCACCCGGTCCCGGTGGGACGAATAAAGAACGCAGCGACTACTTCGATATGGTCGTGTTGCCTTGGGCGCGAAGGATTTGCGCTGTGTACGGGTTAAGTTCGATCGGATCGGGGTCGCCGACGATGACGGTGCCGCCAAGGTAGGCCAGGTGCTGGCCGAAGACGTAATTGGGTTCCATGGCGAAGGTCATGCCAGGCACCAGTTCCATGTCGGCACCGATGGTGGGATGGTCGGGCTCGGGCGGGTAGGCCTGGGCGCCGGGAATCCGTTTCGTGGCGTCTGCTGGGAAGCCGCTCAACGCGATCATCGGGTTGAGCGCGTGCAGCGAAGGGCCGAACTCCCAGCCGTCAGCGGCGTCCAACACCTCGCGCATGACATCGACGACGTCCCCGAATGTCCGGCCGGGGCGCAGAGCCTGCAGACCCGCGTCGTAGGTGGAGCGCGCAACGTCGGCGGCGCGCGCCAGATCCGGGTGAGGCTCGCCGACCGTGATCGTGGCCTGGTGCTGTGTGTGGCGTCCGCCCAGGTTGGAGAACACCTCCGCGGACACAACGTCACCGTCGGCCAGGATGCGGGGTGCCTGCGGTCGGTAGCTCCATGGCGGCAAAGCTCGAGCCAGTGGGTCGGGTCCCGAATAGAGATGCATGGCGGCTGGGGTTGTGCCGCTTGCATATCCGGCAGCCATCCCAGCTGCGTAGACCTCGCTCTCCGAGACGCCGGCAGCGGCGGTGCCTACCATGGCCGCCACCATGGCGTCGCCGATGCTCGCCGCGCGGCGTGCAACGGCGATCTCCTCGCCGCTCAGCGGCATGATGAGACGTGACAGCGTCTGCGCGACAGGTTTGAAGTCCACGTCCGGAAACCTGTTCAGCACGTTGTTCCACTGCCGATAGGGCACCACCCCTTCGGGGTGCCACGGCGCATACGGTTCCAGACCAATGACGCCGATCGTTGCCGTCGACAGCCCAAGTGCAATGAGCGTGTCAGCGATCGCTGCAGAGTCGCGAGACGCTCGGATGTTCTTGGGCGAGATCCAAAGGGCGTTACCCCGGCGCCCGCATTCGAGATAGTCCCTCCAGAACATCTCCATCGGCAACAGCGACAGCGGTTCGCCGTCACCGGGAAAAACGACCGTCGTGCCAGGCCTGGCGTTGGTGAACCAGGTGTCGAACGCGAACGGCGCGGGGCCGGCGTCTTCATGCTCACCGAAGACGAGCAGCGCATCAAGCCCTTCGCGCCGCATGAAATCGCGCGCCAAATTCCACCTGCGATCACGCTCAGCGATCGAGAATGTCGGAACCGCAACGTTGCCCATGTCGTACTCCTCCGCACTTTGCACGTGAAAATCTGTGGGTGTCGATGCCGGTTCTTGCCCCCGTCGACGTTGCCGGTTGGGTGGGTCTGCGCTGCTCCTCGACTCGCTCACGGCTCCACGATGCCCCGGCGGCGAGGTGCCATCCAGAGACCCCGCAGGCTAGGAGTCGCGGTACCAGGACAGCACGCGGCCAGCCGAGGAGACTGAATGGATGGATCGTGTCGAACTCGCCAATGTTCTGAGGGCCGCACGGACACGCATCGCGCCCGAAGAGGTGGGCCTTGCGGCGGGTCCCAGGAGGCGGGTCGTCGGTCTACGCCGGGAGGAGGTCGCTCAACTCGCCGGGCTCAGTGTTGACTACGTGGTCCGCCTCGAACAAGGCCGCGCGCCGCGGCCCTCGATCCAGGTGCTCACAGCGCTGACCCGGGCACTACGTCTTGACCGCGACGGACGCGATCAAGTCTTCCGTCTCGCCGGCAGCGCACCGCCACTGGCCGGGCGGATCGAGATGTCGGTCCGGCCGAGTGTGCTTCGGCTGCTGCAGCGGTTGACGGAGGTGCCCGCGCTGGTGCTGTCGGCCAAAGGTGACTTGTTGGTGCAAAATCCGATGGCCTGCGCGCTAATTGGCGACGTCGCCGGCTGGCCCGAGGGACAACGCAACGTCATCTGGCAGCGGTTCCTCGGCAGCGGCAAAACTCGTGTGGCGCTCGATCCGGAAGAGATTGAGCCGGCCGAGCAGCAGGCAGTCGGGTCGCTACGCACCGCGCTCTCGCGCTACCCCGACGATCCCGACCTGCGCGAGCTGATCGACGAGCTGATGGCCGGCAGCCAGCGGTTCCAGAGCATGTGGCGGGAAGGAAACTCCACCGTGGTCCGTTCGACGCACAAGACGATCGACCACCCTGACTTCGGGCTTCTCGTCCTGGACTGCGATACCTTGCTGCTACCCGACACCGACCAGTCAATGATCGTCTACTCCGCCGCAGCCGGCACACGCGAAGCGTCGGCACTCGAAATGATGCGTGTCACTGGCACCGAGCGGATGTCCATGCAATGACGTGCGATGAGCCTTCAGCTCGCGACACCGCGACCGCACCTCTTCCCTAATAGGGTGGGAACGAAGATTGCGGGTTACCGCAAAGGCCTCCCCATAGCGAAGTATGTTGTTATGCACTGTGTCTCAGCATCACTGATGCTGCGGCTATGTTCACGGTCTGTGTATTACCCACTCATCCACCGATTTCGGAACGTGGGCAGGAGTCCTCGAGCACTGTTCCGAGCGTGGGTACATCAGGCCGCTAAACTAAAGCCGGGATCCGTGTTATCAACCCGCGCAACACTATTCACGATCGGACCGGTGTGCCGCTACCCCGCCGGAGGACTGCTGTCGAGGCGCACTCCTTTGCTTGGGCGATAGCTGCTACGCCTCGCTAGGCTTCAGGGGCGCTGATGCTGGAGCGCCACCAGCGCCACCAGCGCCACCCTAGTGAGGGGTGCCGCAACAGCGTGGGCAGGATCGCCAGAGGGTCGAAGTAGGTAACGCGTTCAATCCCCTTGCCGTTACGTAGCTGCAGGCGGTTCACGTTGGGCCATTCGATTACGGCGCCACCGATGCGGGCGTGCAGCCGGAATTCTATGAAGACCAAGTCACCGTCTCCACACCAATGGTCGACATGGGCGTGCAAGCCAGGAAGGCAGTACCGGAAGCGTTGGAACTGGGCTTGTGCGGCCTCGATCCCGACCATCCGAGGCACGAGCGGCTGCATCAGAACCACGTCGGGTTGCAGGAGTTCGGCCAAGCCCTGGGACGACGGATCAGCCCAGAACTCGGCGAACTTGATGACAAATGTCTTTGGATTCGAGGATGCACTCATTCCATCGACGATGGTCATCGACACGCTGCCAACTCCACACACCACAGTGCCAACTAGTGCCAGATGCGTTTGATGTTGTGACAAGCTTCGTCGAGCTTGAAACCGGGATACGGCCTGCCGCCTCAAATTCGATCGCTACCTCGAACCCGCATTTTCTTGAGTTCACACTTTGGCCACCAGTCATGTACTGTCGTACTTAGACATATTGCTCGCGCGCCAAACAGCAAGGTGCTCGAATGCTCGGATCCTCGGCCTGTCGGGACCTCGACGCCGGATCCAATGCCGACAACCAGTTTGACATGGCGGGCTGACACCGACGTATCTATCTTATGGAGAGGCGGGGCACCAACCATGGCACGCCACGAGCCAGATTACGAGCTTTACGAGCCACGTCGATCCCCCAGCCTCTATACGTGCAGGGGCTGCGGCACCATCATTCACAACATAAGAATCCACGACGCTTGGCATCGCGTGATAGACGAGCGCCACCGGCAATCTAGTGACGATGACCTGACAGACGACCCCTAAGGTCTGCTCGGGGCTGAACGACGAACGCAAGAACCGTCGGAGCCGGCTGGCCTGACAGCGGTCACCGACGGTGGTTGTCGCAAACCGCGCCCCTACGGGGCGATGCCCTCGACCAGCATGGTAGGCCCAAAGTGACGGACTCGTCCTGGTATGAGTCCGGCGTCGCGCATGAGGGCCTGCACTTGCTGCGGCGACCGTTCCCGACCGCCTTCGCAGGAAACAAGCATCAGCACGTCGAGCATCGCCGACACGGCGTTCAGCTGGCCTGATTCGTGGTGCATATCAATAGTCACCAGCCTCGAACCGGACGGCATGGTGGCGTGCACCCGCTTAAGAATTTCGCGGCAGGCATGATCGTCCCAGTCGTGCAGGATCCACTTCATCGTGTAGACGTCAGCGCGTGCGTCGAGTTGACCGAACAGGTCGCCGGCGCGGCGCTCGATCCGGTCGGCCAACCCTCGCTCGCGTAGAAACCCGTCTGCCTGCTCGATGATCGCGGGCGAATCGAGCAGGATCCCGCGAGCGTCGGGTCGACGTTCGAGGATGGCCGCGAGCATGTGACCGACTCCCCCGGCGACATCGCAGATGATTCCATGTGTCGGCCATGGATAGGTCCGTACGATGCCGGCAAGGTCGAACTGGGTGAGCTGGCGCATCGCATCTGCGAACGTGCTCCTCATATCTGGGCGATCGTCGAAGTAGCCCCACAACGACGTGCCGAAAGCCCTTTGATATCCCGAGGTTTCGGCACCTTCGCGCAGCTGGGCGTCGAGGTGCGCATATGCGGCTGCGGTGTCAGGGTGCGCGTAGTAGGCAACCCAGGAGGCGAGCGATTTGGGGTGGTCGCGACATAGCGGTGCACCAAGCTTCGTCATGCGTGCACGGCCCGCACGGTCCAGTTTCATCAGCCGGGACCCGATCGCCGCATTGACGATTCTGACCGTCACGTCAGGGTCTAATCCTAGTTTGTGTGCCAGTTCGACTGGATCCTGTGAATCCTTGCCGAGGGCATCGGCTAGCCCCGAAGAGACAAGCACGCCCGCGATCTTCAGCCTCTGCAACCCGAATGTAACGTCGAAGAATAGCGCGAACCCCCCCGGCACCACGGCATCGGCGAGATCCAACGCACAGCGTCGAGCACCGAATACGCCGCGCGCCACCAAACGCGGTACTGGCACGGCAGGCAGGCGCATCGACATCACTGATCACCGAGAATGGTCAGCCGAAAGCGGGGAAGCGGGATCGGTGTCGGGGCAGGCGGAGTCATAGTGTCGGGCTCGCTTTCTTGTCGGCCGCAAATTCGATGATGTCCTCAGTGGCGGCGTATGCGGCGGGCCACCATTTCGCCAGCATGGTCAGTTCGGCGGCTTCCTGTTGAAGCGTTGCCGCTCGCGACGCGACGATTAGTGCTGAATCGACGTCGGGGGGTTCCGGCGTGACGCCGGCGGCTTTGGCTCTGGCGGCGTAAGCCAGGCGAAGGGCTGCGACAGCCGTGTCGCGGTCGCGCGCCGGCACCGGGTGGGGCTTGGCCAGAAAGCGCATCAGTTCATGGTTGGGTATTTCACGGAAATATGGGCGCAGCCCCAACATGGCGTCCCGGATCTCGACGACGGTGTGATGCAGCTGTAGCTGTGTTTTTCGGCGCCGTGGCTCGTCATGGTCAAGGGCGAAGACACATTCTGGGACAACGGTTCGCAGGGTCCGTCGCAGCGGTTGCAATGTGGACCAGCTGCGGCTGATGGGATCGAGCCCGAGTGAGCGACGTAGCTTCGTAGCAAGAGGGACAGCGGCAGTCGCGAACACGCCAAATATCATGAAGAAAATGCCGAACGCGTGGTACTGCTGCCTGAACTCGGCGGTGTGAGTCCAGCCAAGCTGATCGGACATCTGCAGGGCGACCTCTTGGATCACACTCCCCATACCCGCCAGACCAATCGACAGTGTGCTGATCGCGATCAAGCGCTCCCGCCGACTGCTGGCGGTACGCAACTCGCGTACGGAAAGCCATATCATGCGCGTCGCTAGGACCACCAGCAATGCCGACACGCAAGCCAAGCCAGCCACGCTCTCCCAGCCAACCGTGAACTCAAGGGGCTCTGCGGCGATTCGAGCAGGACTACCAAAGATGAGCACTCCGGCAGCAAGGAGCACCCCTGCCAGGCGGTAATACTTGTGCTTGCGGCGGGCTTCAGCTTCTGACATCCCCGACCACAACAGGGTGAACCCCATGAATTCGCCGTAGCTGTAAATCATTACAGCGGTACTCAGTTGCCACGTGCCGGGCGGCGCCATGAAAGCTGAGCTGACGAGCATGTTTTGCACCAGGTGCTCGCGCAACAACTGAGTCAGCAGCAAGAACGTCAAAGTATTGTTGAAGTATTTCTCGTAGAGGTTGCTGTTGCACCATCGGTAGCGCCCGACCAGCACGAGCGTCATGAACGCAATCACAGGCCAGGCGATGATGCCCGTCACGGCAGACGAGCTCACGGGCGGAAGAAGACGCTGCTCATCATCGACTTTTGCGCTCCGCCTTCGGCGGCCGCGAGCATCACTATCGACGCGAACATCTCAGCATCGCGTTCTCGCTCGTCGTCGAACGCGGTGCGGCCCAGAATCTCCCCTATATGGGGGTCGAGACCGGCCAGAGCGGTCGCAAAGATCATTTTGGGATGGTCACCATCACTCCCGCTCGCTGTCCCGCGGTCATGTCCCAACATCATGTGCCCGATCTCGTGGCATACGATCTGGTCGATGTGGTACTCGGAGGTACCCGCTTCGTGGATGATGATGTCATCGGTGTCCCGTTTCATCCACAATCCGCAGGCGCTTATTGCGAGGTTGTCTACCGTCGGGACCACGCGAATCGGCCGGCCACGCAAGCGGGCAACACTATCAATGAACGCGATGCGATCCCAGGGGGTCGGGACGGGCAGAGCACGCACCAGCGCGAGCATGTCAGCCTTAGTAGCCATCTAGACCCGACCATTCTCCTGGCGCCATGGGCGGCAGGTGTTGAAGTTTGCGAACTTCATCGACCATCGCCGCCAAGCTGCTGATGGCTTGCGGCGTCAGTCCGGACGTGCGCATGGCCAAATCTCGTACACCGCTGTCGCGCAATGCTTGCATCAACGTCAGCTGTGCCTCGATTTTCTGATCAGTGTCGCGATCGATCAGATAGGAGGCAGGCACACCGAAGAAGTCTGCGATGGCACGCAGATGTTGCACCGTCGGGTTGGTCTTGATGCCGTTTCTGAGTTGCCAGAGGTAGGCCGGACTGATTGGTACCCCAGTTTTATTGGTGATAGCTGCCGCAGTGGCGGCGTTTGATAACGGGGGCGTACCGGCCTTCCGCATGACCTCGAACAGCTGGTTCAGCTTGACCGCTAGATCGGAACCGTTGTCAGGATCACGTTGCGCCTCATCTGGCACACTGCCGCGCTCCATTAACTCTCGTTTCATCCGAACGCCGTCCTCGTATACTGACGTTATCAGGTGCCTAGCGTTGAATCCACCCACCACCTGGCCTTACTTACTCCCACCCGGTTGATCCCGTGGACCGGTTCACGGGATCGGTCACAGCGATATGCCCCTGAGCCCACTTTCATAACCGCGGAGGCCACGCGATGTCCGGAAGGCGTGCACGAGGCTCGAGGACAGATCGCCGGCTAGCTCCCGGTAGTGACAAGTGCGCATCCGCGCGCCGAAGCTGACCACGCACGGCGAACTCACCAATCAGACGGGCTCAGACATGCAGGGTGGGCCGGTAAATGAGCTCTTGGATATTGCGGTCCAGCGTTCGGCTTTCAATCAGCTCGAGGTCGAAGTCGGCCGCACCCTGGAAGATTGAGTCATCACCTGTCTGACCGGTGATCACAGGGAAGAGCGTCACCTGGACGCGGTCGACCAGGCCGGCGGCCATCAGCGCTCGGTTCATCGACAGGCTGCCGTGCGAGCGCAACGGCACCTCGGACTCATCCTTGAGGCGGGCGACGACGTCGACGGCGTCGCCACTCACGACCGTCGCGTCAGGCCAGTCGAGAGGTCCATCCAGGGTGGTTGACACCACCGTCGCCGGCAGGTGCCTCATCCGGGTGACCCACGGGTCGCGCACGTCGGAATCCTCGGTGCTCTCGGCCAGCATCTGCGCGAATAGCCGATATGTATTGGCGCCGAAGACCATTCGCTGCTTCTCGCCGTACAGCGCGACGCGGTGGTCGAGCAGTTCGGGGCCTTGCTTGCCCCAGTAACCGCCCCAGTTGCCGCCGCTGACGCCGCCGAAGCCGTCGAGGCTGGAAAAGACGTCGAAGGTATACGTAGCGGTCATTGATGCCCTCCTCAAGTGCGGTTGCTGGCGTGTTGGGGATACAGACTGGAAGCCATCGCGAAATTAATCGTCCTTTGACTCCTGGACTGCGGCCGCCCCGCTTCGGCCCGTGGTCAACAACACGACGGGCGGGAAGAATGTGTTATTGCTGAAGAGGCGCCGGTTTCGCCGCAATCGTGTCTGGGCATTCGCAGACATGAGCTCGCTACGATCCATTCGTTTTCTCGCAACTGCGGTAGTAACAGCGTGCGCGGGGATGATCTGCGCACCCGTCCCAGCGGCTTCCGCCGAGCCATGTCCCAACGTAGAAGTGGTGTTTGCTCGCGGTACCGGCGAGCCACCTGGGGTTGGCGGGATCGGGCAGGCGTTCGTCGATGCGCTGGGGTCACGAGTGGGCGGCAAGTCAGTGGGGGTCTATCCGGTCAATTACGAGGCGAGTAGCGACTTCAACGGCGGCGTCGCTTTCGCCAGAACCGTTGTGGACGGGATCAGGGACGCCGGCACTCATATCGAGTCCACGGCGTCAAACTGTCCTAACACCAGGGTGGTGCTCGGCGGGTACTCCCAAGGCGCCGTCGTGGCCGGCTTTGTCACGTCGGCTTCAGTGCCCAAGGAAGTGCCGCAGGAGTTTGTGTCCTACGTACCTCAGCCGCTGCCGCCGACGGTGGCTAATCATGTGGCCGCGGTAGTCCTGTTCGGAACTCCGTCCAATGAGTTCCTGCGCGACGCCGGCGCGCCGCCCATCACGATCGGCCCCCTATATGCGGGCAAAACCATCCAGCTGTGCGCACCGGATGACACTGTTTGCAACGGCGCCCCTCCTGGGCCGCCCGGCATCGCTCACACGCTGTACGCGGCGAACGGGATGACCGGGCAAGGCGCGGATTTCGCTGCGCAACGTCTGTAGCGGGGTGCCAGTAAAGTACGCCGCTTTCACCTGATGATCGGTCGAGCCGGATACCTTGGCGCGGTTTCCATCACGAGTCCAGCGCCGGTCGTCGTAGGCTCTGCGCATGCGTTCGTGTTGTCGTGCCGTCGGGGTGATTATCGCCGTTGTAACGGCCGGCGTTGCCGCGGCGGCATGCACCAAGAGCACTACCGGACACGCGGTACATACCACTGGCGGTGTCGGCACCACCGCACAGATCTTGACGCCCGCACCAGCGACGCCGACGTCCGCGGCGCCAACCGGGCAGCCAGTCGGCACGGCGGTAATGAAGGTCAGTGGTGGCAGCGCCCCGGTGACGATCCGTTACCGGATCAACGGAGGGCCAGAGCAGACCGAGACCAATGTGCCCCTGCCGTGGGAAAAGCAGTACCCCGTCTACAACGAAGTGGAGTCGCAGGTAACCGCCGACGGTGGGGATGCCGCCCTCATGTGCACGATCATCATGGATGGCGACAAGGTCGTGTCCCTCAAAAGTGAACCGCGGCCTACATGTAACTTCGCTTATTGGGGCTAATTGGCGACGCTATCGGGACCGCGCCCCGGAGGCTCGCCGTCAGCCGGCCGCTCGTAGGCGGTTAAGGGCGGCGGCGGTACGTGGGGCAGTCCGCCGCGATATGTGTCGAGATATGGTGAGGCGTAAGGGTTTTCCCATGGCTGCACGCCGGCGCGGCGCCTGCGCACGTAAGTCACCGTGAGGACGCCGCAGGCCACGATCAGAAAGCCCAGCAACAACGCTTTGGCGACCAGGAGTGCAGTCATGAAGCGAATTTTAGCCTTCGAGAAGCGCACGCCACCGCATGCAGTATTGACTTTCGAGCGACCGCTGAGGCTCGAGCGATGCCTGAGACCACTGTGACCGACCAACCCAAACCATCCCCCGACACCCCGGCCGCCGGACGCCGATTGTCGGCTTCGTGCCATATCTTGGAGCGTCCGAGACATGATCGATCGAGACGGAGGGCGCGTGCTGGACGACGACACCACGCTGTCGCCTGCCGACCTGCTCGAACTCAACCGCAGCCTTCAGGGCTCGCCTACGATCCGCCTGCTGGCCACACTGAATCTCAATCTCTACGCCACCTTGATGGAGCGCCAGCTCAGCGGCGGCGTGGTCCCCGAGACCGACCTCGTCATCCGCCTCGAGCGTGACCTCGCCGAACTCGATCAGGTCGGCGAGCAGTCCGGCCTGGCCCTGATCAAGTCCTGGGCCAGCCAGGGCTGGCTGCACCGGATCGCCGACCAGCGCTCCGGCGTCGAACGCAACCTCTGTTACCTGACCCAGGAGGCCCGCCGGGCGCTCGACTTCCTGCGGGGCATGCGCCGGCAGGACACCATCGCCACCGGCGGCTCGATCAACGGCATCGCGTCCCGCCTCAAGCAGGTCGCGTTGCGGGTCGGAAATGACCCCGACCGCATCCGCGCCGGCATCGAAGCCGAAATCGCCGCGCTCCAAACTGAACTCGACGCCCTAGACCGCGGTGTGACCTCAGCTGATCACAGTCAGGACGTCGACCTCACCGACGCCTACGACGAAGCGCATGCCATCGCACTGCAGATGGAACGCCTGATCACCGACATCGGCCAGTACGGGATCATGATCGAACGGGCCACCGCGGCCCTCGACGACCCGATCGACAGCAATGTTGAATACCGCGACCGGCAGCGCCGCATGTACGCAGACTACGAGGCCGCCTGGGACTCGCAGGGCCGCGACTCGCACCGCGCCTTCCTGCGGATGATCAACGACCCCGACCAACGGGCCGAATTCGAAGCCGACGTCGCCGCGGTGGCCGAAGCCCTCCCGGCGCTCGATCCCGCCCTGCGCAAGGTGATGGCCGGTTTCTTCGAACTGGTTGGTCACCAGATCGACGAAGTGGAACGCATCCAACAGCGCTGCGCCCAGCGCGTCAAACGGTTCACCGCGTTCGGCACCCTCGAACAAAGCCGCGGCGTGGCCCGTCAGCTCAACGAGGCCATCGGCGCCGCCCGCAACCTGCTCAAAGCGTCGCTGACCGACTCCCGGCTGGATATCGAACTCCCCCTGGCCCGCCACGCCTTCAGTTCGATTGGGGCGCTGAGCTTCCGGATCGGCGACTTGTCCAATCCACGGCCGGCCCAGGTCGCCGAAGGCGAGGTCGACCTGACCAGCTTCGCCGCGCTTACCACTCAGGTCGACGCGCCCGCGATGTCTGAGATGATCAATACCGCGATCAGCACCGGGGCGATGCTGTCCCTCCCCGATGCGGTCGCCATGCTCGACTCGGCCTACCTCGGCCACGTCATCGTGCTGTGGTCCTGGGCGCTCAAACAACCGGAATCCGCACAGGGTTCGGAGTCGGTCACGGTCCGATTTCAGTCCCTGGACGGGCGCGACCGCGAAATGGAGGTGCCGCACTTGATGTTCACCGAACCGGTTTCCACCCTGCTGGGAGCCACGGCGTGACCGTCGAAGAGACCGTCGACTACAGCGGTTTCTCCGCACTCCCCCAGGTCGACCAGACCTCCCGCGCCCCGCACCAGCGTCGCCCCCGGTTCGACGGCGACGTTTCCGATCTGCCCGACCGGGCCTGCTGGGCCCTGCAGCAGTTGCTGACTCGCCGCTACATCAGCGCCGAAGCCGACCGCGACGTCTACAGCTGGGTGCTGGAATACCGCGCCCAGCTGTCCGTCAGACTCTCGGAACTCGACCTGCTGCTGCGCATCGTCGAGGGTGCCTTCGAGACTGACGGGGTCGCGTTCGTCGAACAGGCCCGCTACGAATCAGCCCGCGGCGTAAAGCTTTTGCGCCGTGAGCCGCTGGGCACCTACGACTCGATCCTGGCGCTGCACCTGGCGCAGATGATGCGTGCCTCCGGTGATCAGGCCGTCGTGATCAGCCGCGACGAAATGCACGGGCTGTTCTCCGGCGTGCTCAACGACGTCGACCGCGACGCTGTCACGTTCACCGCACGCGTCGACGGCGCCATCGCCCGGCTGGCGTCTCTGGAGATCCTGCGCAAGACCCCCGACGACGAGGACAGCTACACCCTCAGTCCGGTCATCAACGCCGTCATGACCGCCTCGGTGATCACCGAGCTGCAGCAGCAGTTCGAGGTCCTCCTGCGCGGCGGCATCGCCGAGGAGCGTGGGCAGGACGACGAGCAGGAACGCCAGGATGACTGAACAGTTCCACCTGTCGCGCCTGCAGGTCATCAACTGGGGTGTCTTCGACGGGTATCACTCCATCGGATTCAGCGAAGGCGGCGCGCTGATCGCCGGCGCCTCGGGCAGCGGCAAATCCTCACTGCTGGACGCCATTTCACTGGGCTTCCTGCCATTCAACCGTCGCAACTTCAACGCCTCCGGTGACAACACCGCCGCCGGCTCCAGCGCCGGCCGGCGGACGGTCGACAAATACGTCCGCGGTGCGTGGGGCCAGCGCAGCGATGCCGGCACCAGCAAGGTCATGTACCTGCGCGGTGAGGGCACCGCCTGGTCGGCCATCGCGGTCACCTACAGGAGCAACACCGGCCGCACGGTCACCGGACTGGTGCTCAAATGGCTCACCGGCGAATCGCGATCGGACTCCTCGAGCCGGTTCGTGCTGGCCGACGGCGACCGCGACATCGAGAACGTCTGCAACCGCTGGGCGGCGGGCCGCTTCGATGCCGCCGTGTTCAAAGATGACTGGCGGTTCTCCACCAAGGTGGAAGCGCAGTACCTCGCCCAGCTGTACGCCACCATCGGTATCCGTGCGTCCGACGCCGCACAACAGCTGCTCGGCAAGGCGAAATCACTGAAAAGTGTTGGTGGGCTTGAGCAGTTCGTCCGGGAGTTCATGCTTGACGAGCCCGGCAGCCTGACCCGGCTGCCCGAAGCCCTCAAGCAGATCGATCCGCTGGTCGACGCCCGGGAACTGCTGGCCGTCGCGCAACGCAAACGCAAGATCCTCGGCGATATCGAGAAGATCCAGCAGCGCTACGCCTCGGAGTCCTGCGACCTTGGCATCATCGATCTCGTCGACCAGCCGACGGTCCGGGCCTACACCGATCACGTCCGGCTCGCGCAGTGCCCGGCGCAGATCGAATCGCTCGACGCCACCATCGACCAGCTCGGCAACGAATACGAAGAGGTCACCCGCCAGCTCAATCTAGCCAAGGCTGAAGGTGATTCGCTCAACGCTCAGATCAGCGGATCCAGCACCACCCTGGGGCCGCTGCAGTCGCAGGTGGCCGCTGCCGAGGCGCACGCCGAGCAGGTGTCGCGCCGGCGCACCGCCTATGAATCCCTGCTCAATACGCACGGTCTCGACATCCCGGACACCGCCGACGAATTCTGGAATCTGCGCGAGGAACTCAGCACGCGCGCTACCGAGCTACTGGCAAAACTGGATCGTGGCCGGGAAGTCTCGACCGATGCCGAGTATGCCCAGAAGGTTGCCCGCATCAACCGTGACGACGCCGCCAAGGAACTCAAACGGGTCGAGCGCGTCGGCTCGGCGCTTCCGGAGTTCGCACTCACCATGCGCGAACAGATCTGCGCTGCAGTCGGTATCGACCCCGGTGAGTTGCCCTATATCGCCGAGCTCATGGATCTGCGGCCCGAGCAGAGTCGGTGGCGCGTCGCCGTCGAGAAGGTGCTGCGGGGCGTGGGCCTGCGGCTGCTCGTACCGGACAGTCACTACGCGGCGGTGCTGCGGTTCGTCAACGAGACCAACATGGGTGGGCGGCTGCAGCTGCATCACGTCCGTGCCCGGTTCATCGGCGCGGAGGTCACCCAGGCCGAGCCGAACACCTTGGCCGGCAAACTGTTCGTGGTCGACCCGACCCATGACTGCGCGGCCGAGGCCGCCGACATCATCGCCGCCGCCGGTGACCACATCTGCGTCGACACCCCCGACGTGTTCCCCCGCTTCCGGCGCGCGGTCACCGACACCGGCCTGTACAAGGACTCCGAGCGCCTGGCCATCAAGGATGACCGTCGGCCGCTCAAGCAGGCCGACTACATCTACCAGGGCGACGTCGCCACCAAGGTCGACGCGCTGACCGTGGATCTGGCCAATGCCGAAGAGGCGTTTCGCCGGGCCCGCAGTGTCGCCGACGACATCGCCGCCGAGCGCCAGCAGTGGCGGGACCGGGCCGCAGCGTTCAAGGCGATCTGCGAGCAGTTCGAGCAGTGGACCCACGTGGACACCGAGACCGCCGACGGGCATGCCGAACGGCTGCGCGAGCAGTTCGAACTGCTGCTGGCCGACAATCCTGATATCGAGGCGCTCACCGCGCGCGCCGAAGAGTGCTGGGAGCAGATCCAGACCCTGATGACCCGTCGCGGCGCCATCCAGACCCGCCGCGACGACCTCGACGGTCGTCGCACCCGCCTGCTCGAGCTGCAAGACCGGCTCTCCCCGGCATTCGTGTCCGAGCCGCTGACCGACCTGTTGAACCGCTACGCGGCCGACGTGCCGGTTTCCCTGGACATGCTCAACCCCGAACCGCATCGCGACGCGGTGTTCACCGCGATCAGGCGCGAACGCGAGCAGCTGCGCGAAAGTCGCAGGCGCTCATACGATGAGCTCGCTCGAATCCTCAACACGTTCGACACCACCTTCCCCGACGCGATCCCCAACGACAGCGATGTGTTCGACGAACGCGTCCACGATTACGTTGCGTTGTGCCGTCATATCGACGAGCGGGAGCTGCCCGAGGCCTACGAGCGGATGCTGCGACTGGTCACCGAGCAGGCGCCCGACGCCATCCTGACCCTGCACCGGGTCGCCGAGCAGGAGGCCCGGCGTATCAGCGAGCAGATCGAACGAGTCAATACCGGTCTGGGGGCAGTGGAATTCAACCGCGGCACCCGGCTCACCCTGCGCGCCACCGCGCGCAGCCTGACCGCGGTCGCCGAACTCACCGAGATCGTCCGGGCCATCTCGCGGCGCATCGCCGAAGTCGGCCTCGGTGACAAGCAGGCCATCCTGGACCAGTACGCCGACATCTTGCGCCTGCGCAACCGACTGGCGTCGACCGCGCCGGAAGACAAGGCCTGGACCCGCGACGCCCTCGATGTCCGCAACCGGTTCACGTTCGACTGCGCCGAATGGGATATCAGCAGCGATGAGCTGATCCGCACGCACAGCAACGCCGGCGACAACTCCGGCGGCGAGCAGGAGAAGTTGATGGCGTTCTGTCTGGCCGGGGCGTTGAGCTTCAACTTGGCCGACCCCGAAAGTGCTGATAACAAACCGGTTTTCGCCCAGCTGATGCTCGATGAGGCGTTCTCCAAGTCTGACCCGCAGTTCGCTCAGCAGGCTCTGCAGGCCTTCCGCAAGTTCGGCTTCCAGCTCGTCATCGTGGCCACCGTGCAGAACGCCACCACCATCCAGCCCTACATCGACAGCGTGGTGATGGTTTCCAAGCGGGAAGCCACCGGCCGCAACTCGCGCCCGGTGGCAACCGTGACCACGAAGACGATCACGGACTTCACCGCGCTGCGGCACGAGATGCGGACGTCGGCGGCACTGCTTCCGGCCGGGGTGTGACCCTATTCGGTAAGACGCACGCACCAACCTCTTTTTGGGATCGGTAGCCAAGCGACAACGAAAAAATTTCGCCAGCTTTCGGCATTACCCGATAGCAGCGAAAGGACAATGCTGTGGACACGAACCGGATCCTCAAGAGGATCGGTGGCGCGGCCCTGTTGTCGGGCGGTGTCGCGGTGGCCGGAATGGGGCTCGCGCCAGACAGCGCGCAGGCCCAGTCCGGCCCCGTACCGCAGACCCATGGCCTGCTACCAGAAGACGGGCCTGTACCACCCGGTGCGAGCGGGCCCTACACCTGTTGCCCAGGGGACGAAAAGACCGGCCTTCACCCGCAGACCGGCCGCGGATGTCCTGGGACCGAAGTTCATTGGGACATGAGTCAGTGCCACACCTGGTATGGAGTGATCTGGGGGCATGGAAACGCTGCCCCCGGCGTGTGGGAGGGAGCCGATCCCCCGCCGCCGGAGGCGACGCGGAAGCCGTGGTGCGGGTTTCCGTTCATGTGCTCAGGGACACCGTGATCCGCGGTTGAGTCCGTATCAATTCGGTAGGGAGCGTGGAAGTCCCCAGTGCGGGAATAGGTCGTTGTCGAAGCGGGTGAGTGCGCTGATGCGGCTGCCCCTGAGAGTAAGAACCAGCAGGCCGGCGCCGCGCTGGAGACTGCCCCGACGGGTGCGGAGGTAGGCGCCGAAGGCGGGCTGCCCGTTGGCGCGTGTTGGAATGAGGTGATACGCGCGGGTCGTGCGAAAAATGCTGGCGTAGAAGCGAGCCACGACTTCGCGCCCCCGGTATTCAAGGGGAATCGGTGGCATGGAGACGCGAACGTCCTCGGTGAGCAGAGCGACGAGGGCGTCGACATTGCCGTCCTGATAGGCGCGGACGAATCTCGCCACCAGCGCTTGTTCGGCTGGCGAGTCGGGAGCAGGCGGCGCGTGGGCTTCGTGTTCTGAGAGGTGCCGCTGCAGGCCGGAGCGGGCGCGTTTCAACGCGCTGTTGACTGATTCCACTGTGCTCTCAAGCATTTCGGCGACTTCGCTGGCGTGGTAACCGAGTACCTCGCGCAAAATGAGCACCGCCCGCTGTCGCGCCGGCAGCACATTCAGCGCCGTCACGAAGGCCAGCGAGATCGCTTCGGTTTGCTCGTAGCGTGCTTCCGGGCCTAGGGGCGCGTGGAGCGCGCCCTCGAGGAGGGTGTCAGGGTATGGCTCCAGCCAGGTGATTTCGCCGAGTCCGGTGGGCTCGGGCGGGTCAACGTCGGGCATGTTCCACGCCCTGGCCGGGCGTCGACTGGTCGTGCGCAGCGTGTTGAGGCAACGGTTGGTAGCGATGCGATAAAGCCAGGTGCGAATCGACGCGCGTCCCTCGAAGCCGTCTATGCCCTGCCAGGCCGCCAAAAGCGTCTCCTGCAGCGCGTCCTCGGCGTCTTGCAGCGACCCGAGCATCCGGTAACAGTGCACTAGCAACTCGCGGCGGTGCGGCTCGGTCAATCGTTGGAACGCGTCGCCGTCCCCGGCCCGCGCCCTGGCTATGAGCTCGGTTGCCACCACGTACCACTTCGCTTCCTTCGTCTCGTTTACCTATATGGACACCAGCCGCACCCCGAAATGAGCGCTCCATGGCCGCCCAGTTTCTGGGCCTCGCGGGATCTACATCTTCGACCGCTTCAGACTTCATCGATTCAGGAGGACGCATGACCATCGCTGGGAAGACCGTTTTGGTGACCGGCGCCAACCGTGGCATCGGGAGAGCCCTGGTCGAGGAGGCGTTGCGCCGAGACGCCAGACGTGTGTACGCCGGCGCGCGCCGGCCGGTGCCCCACCCGGATCCTCGTGTGACCGCCTTGAGCCTGGACGTAACCGATGCCGCGCAGGTTGAGCAGGCCGCGCGGGAAATCGAATCTCTCGACATTCTCATCAACAACGCCGGCGTGGCGCTCTACGACGACCTGAGTGATCGCGCGGTGCTCCAACAACACCTCGCGGTCAATCTCTTCGGCACCTACGACCTCACCCAGGCCTTGTTGCCGGTGCTGATTCGGTCACGGGGCGCCATCGTCAACAACCTCTCGGTGAACGCGCTCGCGCCGCTACCGCTGATCCCGGCCTATTCGATCTCAAAGGCTGCCGCATTCAACCTCACTCAGTCTCTGCGAGTCCTTCTGGCAGGACAGGGTGTGCGCGTTCACGCGGTCCTGACTGGCCCGGTGGACACCGACATGACCCGGGGCCTCGATATACCCAAGTCGTCAGCGGACTCGGTGGCGCGCGCCATTCTCGACGGGGTGGAGCAGGGCGTCGAAGAGATCTTCCCCGATCCGATGTCGCAGTCGGTTTCGCCGAGCTGGTACAGCGGTGCGGCCAAGACCCTGGAACGCCAGTACGCCGCGCTGCTGAATCCGGAGGCGACCCGTTAGAACACAGCGCGACATCACCACGGGTCGTACCGCCCAGTGGTTGTGACCCGGCAGCCAAGGCTATGAATAGCGAATCACATTGCGCTGCAACATAACAGCCGCGCGACGACAAAAGGGAGAACCACCATGCTGCTCAACAACAAGACCGCGATCGTCTACGGTGCCGCAGGAGCCGTGGGCACCGCGGTTTCCCTCGCGTTCGCCCAGGAAGGCGCACGCGTCTTTGTGACCGGACGCAACCTCGAGGCGATCAACACCCTCGCCAAACAAATCACCGCTGCCGGCGGAACCGCGGAAGCCTCGCAGGTTGATGCGCTCGACGAACAGGCGGTGACCGAACACCTCACTGCCGTCGCCGAAAAGGCCGCAGCGGTCGATATCTCGTTTAATGCCATCGGGATTCCGCAACACCGTATGCAGGGCACACCGCTGACCGAACTCTCACTAGAGAATTTTGCCCTGCCGATCACGACCTACGCACAGTCCCACTTCCTGACCGCCCGAGCCGCCGCACGCCACATGATCCCGCGAAAGTCGGGGGTCATCCTCATGCACACACCCGAGCCTGCCCGATTGGGCATACCGCTGCTCGGCGGTATGAGCCCAGCCTGGGCGGCAATGGAATCGCTCAACCGCGCATTCTCTGCGGAATGGGCTCCGCACGGCGTGCGCACTGTCTGTCTGCGCACCAGCGGCATCGAAGAGACCTCGACCATCGACGTCGTCTTCGGCTTACATGCCCAGGCGTACCACACCACCCCACAAGAATTCGCGGCCAGGATGGCTGCGAACAGCCACCGAAACCGGGCCACCACCCTGGCCGAACTCGCCCAAACCGCCGTCTTCGTAGCCTCTGACCGCGCGTCGGCCATGACCGGGACTGTCGCCAACCTGACAGGCGGGATCGTCGTCGACTGAGCGGCTTATCCGCGAGGACGCCAACGCGTGGCTGGGCAGCTATTGATCCACTCAGGCACGCCCCACCATGTCCCTGATCGCTTGCAGGGCCCGAACGTCGAGGCGTGCGCTCGTAAGTTCCTTAAGCACAAGGCAACCCGGGTGTTCGCACTAGCCGGCTGGCGGTACTGCCGGCGGACGGCATTCGTTGGCGCCCGGATCCCACCACCAGCCGTTGTCGCACGCGAGCGGCTGTGGCCCGACACCCAAGGGTCGGCACACATTGGCCGTCGGGTCCCACCACTGGCCGGGGTCGCATGCCAAGGGTTGTGGCCCGACCCCGAGCGGTCGGCAGACCTTGCCGGTCGGGTCCCACCACTCGCCGTCGGCGCAGTCGGCCTTGCTCACCGCCGGCGTCACGATCGTCATGGCTGCCATCGACGCGAACGCCAACATGGCGATGACTACAAGATGGCGAATGAACGTCCTCATGGGCGCCTTCCCTCGTGGCTATCCGCTTATCGAAACCCAGCCCGGACGTCGGGGTCAATAGCGCTAATGGCGCCCGAGCACGAGGTCTGGGCATTGCGCCGATGAATTCCGGACACGCCGCGGGTCAGACCTTCCAGACGGACAAATCGAGAGCAAAGGTGGAGCAATGTCCCCCGAAAACACGGCGTTGCCGCCGGTCGTCGATCACCGAACATGGCGCGCCGCGCTCGACGAACTGCGCAAACGTGAGAAGGCCGCCACCCGCGAATTGGATGCGATCGCCGCCCAGCGGCGGCGGCTGCCGATGGTCGAATTGGCGGACTACACCCTGGTCGGTGCCGACGGGCCCGTCCGACTGGCCGACGTGTTCGACGGCCGATCGCAGCTGATCGTCTACCACCACATGTGGTCCGACGGGGCGGAGTGGCAGTGCGGCGGGTGCACCGGCTTCACGTCGCAATTCACCCGACTCGAATTCCTGGACAACTACGATGCCCGCTTCGTCATCGTCACCAACGGACCGATCGAGGAAGCACTCGCGTACAAGCACAAGGTCGGCAACCGCATGGACTGGTATTCGTCATCGCAAAGCCCGTTCGCCGCAGACATGGACGCACCGCCCGGCGGCGGATTCGGGGTCAACGTGTTCCTACGCGACGCCGACACCGTATACCGGACGTGGCATACGAACGGGCGAGGCACCGAGCAACTCAGCCACTCGTTCGGGCTGATCGACATCCTGCCGTGGGGTCGCCAAGAGGAATGGCTCGATTCGCCTGAAGGTTGGCCCTCGCGGCCCACCTACTCGGGGTGGCTCGACTCCCCCGCCATTGCAGCCGCTTACGGATCCACGACGACTGAGGACAAATCATGAGCGCCGCCGAACGTTACGTCGTCACCCGCACCATCGCCGCCACCCCGGCCGAGATTTTCGCGCTCCTCGCCGACCCGTCCCGCCACCGGTACACCGAGCCCACCGATTGGGTTCGCCACGCGGTGGACACCGCGCCGATCACCCGCGCGGGACAGATGTTCGCGATGAACATGTACCTCACCCAGGCGGGGGGCGACTACGTCACGCACAATCTGGTCAATGTGTTCGAGGAGGACCGCGCCATTTCCTGGATGCCGGGGATGCTCGACGAAGCGGGCAACCACTCGCCTGGCGGTTGGTTCTGGCGCTACGACCTCGCCCCGAACGGTGATCGCACCGACGTCGTCCTCACGTACGACTGGAGCGGCACGCCGCAGGCTTTCCGGGACCGCGTTGGCGAGATGCCCATCTTCGGCGAGGACTACCTCGCTGCGTCGTTGGTCGCTCTGGAGCGTTCGGTGGCGAACTGATCAGTCACAGGGGCTATACCGCCACTCCTGCAACAGATTTCGCGACTGGTCTGACGTGCCTGATTCACGGTAGGTCCGGCTGTTCCCAGTTCTCCGGTACGCCGAACGTTTCGGTAAGTCCTTTCCGTCCGGTGTCGGTGAGCACCACCGCGCGGCGTTGGTTGACGCGACGGATCCAGTCCAGATCGAACATGCGTCGGGTAAGCGCGGCCCCGAGTGCACCGGCGAGGTGGTGGCGTTGTTCGGACCAGTCCACGCAGTAGCGGATCATTGGCTTGTGGCGGCTGAGGGCGCCCAGGTCTATACCCAAGGCGCTCAAGGTTTCTCGCCCGCGCGGGGTGAGCCCGTAGGTCAGGTCGGTTCCGGGAGCCGACAGTCGGTCGGTAGTGGCTTGTCCGGGGCGGTAGCGTCCGTCGCCGCCGGTGAGCAGGCCCTGCTCGAGCATCGCCGTCATGACCGCAACGCCCAGCCGCCCTGCCAGATGGTTGTAGCAGGTGCGGGCCCGACGCAGCGCGTGCGCACGCGTGCCTTGGCGCAGAGAGCGAATCGGCTCGGGGGCAGAAATCCGGGCAAGTGCCTCCATGGCTTCGGCGACCGGCGGGCCGGCCAGACGGAAGTAGCGGACACGGCCTTGAGGGTGGACGGTCACCAGGCCGGCGGCAACGAGCTGAGCGAGGTGCTCGCTGGCCGTGGAGGCGGCCACGCCAGCTTCGCCGGCCAGCACGCTGGCTGGTAGCGCGCGCCCGTCGAGCAAGGCCATCAATACCCGCGCGCGAGCACGCTCGCCGATCAGGGCGGCAACACCGGCGATATCGGCGTCACCGCCATGCCCTGCGGCGAGATTGACACCAGGGTCGCTGGACATCTCACCACGATAGGCGGCGGACATTTCGGGCGGAGCCGAAGCGATTCGGCGTGACGATGGGTCTATGGACACTCACGACACCGCAGCACACACGACCGCCTCGCCCGGGGCGATCGAGGCAGTGATGCACGCTTGGGAAAGCGCACTGGCCGCTCATGATCTGGATGCCCTGCTGGCCTGTTATGCGCCCGACGCGACCTTGGAGAGTCCGGTGGCCGCCCACATCACCGGCGGGGATGGGATCCGCCGAGGCCACGCGCAACTGCGGCCGTTTCTCGCGGAGGTGGTAGCTCGTACTCCGAAGCTGCGCACCTATCACCGCGATGGCTTTTTCACCGACGGTCGGCGAGCGACCTGGGAGTATCCGCGTGTGACGCCGCAGGGCGAGCAAATGGATTTCGTCGAGGTCATGGAGATCGAGGACGGCTTGATCCAGGCCCACCGGGTGTATTGGGGCTGGCGTGGCGTCTCGGTCCTGATGAACGACGAATACCACCGGAATTCCTGATCGGAGCCAAACAACAATCGCGTCCGCCGCGGAAGGCGTCCACTGGATTCAGCGTCGGTGACTTTGGCGCGCCTCTACCCATACGTCTGGTAGAAGCGAACAATACCGGGATGGACCTCAAAACCCGATCACATTGGTTGCTGGGGTACGGACTGGCTCGCGCCACACTCAAGCTGCTCGCGCGCCGGGGCGATCCCTTTTCGCAGTTGGTGATCGATAACAACCAGCCCAACAACGCGCATCACCTTATCGAGCAGATTCGCCAGCGGGGTCGTCTGTCGGCGGTGGTCGGCGGGTGGGTCACCGCTGATGCGCAGATTGTCCGAGACGTATTGCGCGACGACAGGTTTCGGACCGCTAAACCGCGCGATCGGTCACCTTTCCGTGTCGCCCAGTGGGCGCTCGTCAAATCCAATCCCGGCGTACTGAACGGCCTGGAACCGCCCTCTTTGCTGGTCATTGATCCACCCGAGCATGAGCGCTTACGCCGCCTGGTGTCGCGGGCATTTACCCCCCGGGCGACCGACCGACTGCGCGACCGCATCCAGGAGATTGTCGATGCCCTGCTCGACGATCTCGATGACAACACTCATTGCGACTTGATCGCCAACTATGCCTCTCGAATCCCCATTGAAGTGATCGCCGAATTGCTGGGAATTCCACGCGAGGAAATTCCTTATCTCTACAGCCTGGCCGATCCCGGCGCGAAACTGCTCACCACCACGGTGCCTTCGTGGAGGGACTTCGAGACCGCCCTCACGGCGTTGCGCGAGCTTGAAGGCTACCTCGACGGGCACATCGAGCGGCTCCGTCACAGCGGCGACAACAGCATCTTGTCTGCGGTGCTTCAGGACAGCGATCTCACCCGCCTCGAAGTAAGGATGTTTGCGGGGCTCCTGCTCGGTGCAGGCTTCATCACCACAACGCACGCATTCGGTAACGCCGTCGTGACGCTCGTCGATCACCCCGAACAGCTGGCCCGCCTCCAAGCGCACCCCGAAGGCTGGCCCAAGGCGGTCGAAGAGACGCTGCGCTACAGCTCCGTCGCCCAATTCGGGGCCAGGGTGGCCACCCAATCAATCCAGATCGACGGCCACACCGTTGCCGAAGGCTCGACCGTCTTTCTCAGCATCGCCGGCGCTAACCGCGATCCAGCCGTCTTCGAGCGTCCCGACGTTTTCGACATCACCCGCGCCAACGCCCGCGACCACATCGGCTTCGGCACCGGTGTCCACGCCTGCCTCGGCGCGCCGCTGGCCCGCATGGAACTGAACATCGGTCTGCAGGCGCTCTTCGAACGATTCCCGCAACTGCGCCTCGCGGGTGAACCAATCCTGAACGACAGCACCCTGTTACACGGAGTCAAGCACCTCCCTGTCAACCTCGGACCGGCCAGAGTCAACGCCGGCTGAGTCGCACCGTTTGGCCAGCTCGGTGGCAAACTGACGCGACACACCAATCCGATTGCTGCACAACGATATAACCGCAGAACGCAGTTGCAAGGTGAGGTGTACTGCCCGGTTGCCCGTCGTCGTTACAGCATTTCATTCTTCGACACAGGCACGGACAAGGCGCACACTTGTCGAATGGAGGCATGTCATTTCCTCGCGATTGCGCTGATCCCACCACCGCTGCCCGCGCCGCAATTTTCGCGCCAGGTTCAGGCGTCGACGTCACCGCGCCCGACGTGATGGGCCCTGAGTCGCGCCGCCCGTTGAAAGGTCTCTCGGACATCCGTGCGTTCTTTCACACCAACACCGTTCCGCTGTATTTCATCTCGCCGACCCCGTTTAACCTGCTCGGCGTTGACCGCTGGATACGGAACTTCTTCTACCTGACCTACTTCGACTCTTTCGAGGGCACACACTCACGCGTGTTCGTGCCGCGGCGGCGCGACCGCCGTGATTTCGATTCCATGGACGAGGTGTGCAGCCACCTCCTGTCCGACCCCGAGACACTCGAGTTCATCGCGGGCAAAGGTCCCGGTGGCAAGGCCTGCTTTGTGATGCTGAACGAGGAAATCCATGCCCTCGCGCGGCAGGCGGGTCTCGAGGTCATGCACCCGCCAACCGAGCTGCGCCAGCGCCTGGGCTCGAAGATCGTCATGACACGCCTGGCCAACGAGGCGGGCGTACCGAGCGTGCCGCACACGATCGGACGGGCAGGCTCCTACGACGAACTGCTGGCGCTGGCACAAAACGCCGGATTGGGCGATGACCTCGTCGTCTCGGTCGCTTACGGCAACGCCGGCAGCGGGACGTTCTTCGTGCACGGTCAGCGAGACTGGGATCAGCACGCCGCTGACCTGGCCGCGCAGCAAGAAGTCAAAGTCATGAAGCGCATCCGCAACGTCGAGGTGTGCCTCGAGGGTGCCGTGACCCGCCACGGCACGGTGATCGGCCCCGCGATGACGAGTCTGGTCGGTTATTCGGAGTTGACTCCGCACCGGGGCAGCTGGTGCGGCAACGACATCTGGCGCGAGGTACTGCCGCCCGCACAGACGCACGCCGCGCGAGAAATGGTCGGAAAGCTGGGCGACGTCATGCGCCGCGAGGGATACCGCGGCTACTTCGAGGTGGACCTTCTGCATGACCTCGACTCCGACGAGCTCTACCTCGGCGAGGTGAATCCGCGCCTGTCCGGCGCCAGCCCGATGACGAACCTGACCACCGAGGCCTACGCCGACATGCCGCTGTTTCTCTTTCACCTGCTCGAATACATGGACGTGGAGTACGAGCTCGACATCGACGAGGTCAACTCGCGCTGGGAGCGGGGCTACGGCGAGGACGAGGTCTGGGGCCAGGTGGTCATCACGGAGACCTCGCCGGAAATCGAGCTGTTCACCGCGACGCCGCGCACCGGTGTGTGGCGCATCGATGACGACGGTCGTGTCTCCTTCGCGCGATCCGCCAACGACTGGGCCACGTTGCTCGACGGGTCCGAGGCCTTCTACATGCGTGTCGCCGCGCCTGGCGACTTACGTTCCGAGGGCGCCCAACTCGGCGTGCTGGTCACCCGCTCGCACCTGCAGACCGACGATTATCAGCTCAGCGAGCGCTGCCGGCGCTGGGTCAAGGGCATGAAGGCGAAGTTCGTTTCAACGCCCCTGACGCCGGCCGCGCCGATCGTCTCACGGCTCGTCGCGCGCGCGTGAGCAGCGGCCCGGCGGGTATCTCGCTGGAAAACTGGCTCTCCGAGCCACATTCGCGTTGGTCGTTCCAGCACGTCGAAGAGTTCGTGCCGACGGCGCTGATCTCGCGTGGGGCCGGGCCGACCGCCGAGTTGCCCGCAGCCGGCGCTGCGATCGCCGAGATCCCGGTGACCGGGTCCGACGGGGCCGCCACCACCGTCGGCGCGGTGATGGCCGGCACCGCTACCGACGGGTGGGCCGTCGCGCACCGCGGTTCGTTGGTGGCCGAGCAGTATTTCGACGGCATGGAAGCCCATACCCGGCACCTGCTGTTCTCGGTGAGCAAGTCGCTGGTGGCAGCCGTCGTGGGCGCTCTGCACGGGACCGGTGCGATCGCGCTCGACGCGCCGGTCACGGAATACGTTCCCGCCCTGGCGAACTGCGGCTACGCCGGGGCGACGGTACGTCACCTGCTGGACATGAGGTCCGGTATCGCCTTCTCGGAGAACTACGACGACCCGGCCGCGGAGATACACCTGCTCGACCAGGCGATGGGGTGGTCGCCCAAGAAAAGTCCGGACGCTCCTGCCACGCTGAAAGAGTTCCTGCTGACCTTGCGCCAGAAGGCCGCTCACGGCGGCCCGTTCGAATATCGTTCGTGTGAGACCGATGTGCTGGGCTGGATTTGCGAGGTCGCCGGCGGTCAAAGGATGCCGGAGCTGATGTCGGAATTGCTGTGGAGCCGCCTCGGCGCCCAGTGCGACGCCACCATCGCTGTAGACGCCGAGGGCACCGGGTTTTTCGACGGCGGCATCAACGCTTGTCTTACCGACATGATCCGGTTCGGGTCGCTGTTCTTGCGCGACGGCGTCTCGTTGACCGGCCAGCAGGTGGTGCCGGCGGCGTGGATCGCCGACACCCTCGACGGCGGACCCGACTCGCGTCAGGCGTTCGCCGCCAGCCCCGACGACAACGAAATGCCGGGTGGGATGTACCGCAACCAGATGTGGTTCCCCTGCCCGGGCGCCAACGTCATGTTGTGCCAGGGCATGTGCGGTCAGATGATCTACGTCAACCGCGCAGCGGAGGTGGTCGCCGCTAAGTTATCCACTCAGCCGGAGACTCATGAGCCGCACATGTCAGACACACTGCGGGCATTCGATGCGGTCGCACGCGAATTGGCTGGAATCACCGGTTAGCCCGCCGGTTCGCTGCCGTACATCGTGGCAACCCACGGCGCACGCTGAATTTCGATGAGCCCCTTGCGCGAACTTTGGTTATTCTGCATTGTCTGTCTTGCTTTCTAGCGGCACACTTTTGGCGGCCTCGATCGCGCCACGAAGATTGGACGGGAATCGAATGCCCTCACCGCGTTGGCCGGCCGCATTCGCCATTCCCCTGCTGGTTACCGCCGCTCTGGTTAGCACCGCCGGCGTCGCGACGGCCACCCCCCAAGATGATGCGTACCTCGGACAATTGCGCGCCGCCGGCCTCACGTGGCCGCCCAAGACGGAAGAAGCGCTCATCGCGGAGGGGCACGACGTGTGTTACGACCTCACTTGGGGTTGGACGCCGCAACAGATCGCCGACGATCTTCACGCCCGCTTGGACACGAAGGGCGTGACGTTGTTGGACGTCGGAAGTTTGGTTAACGCCGCGCACTCGGTGTATTGCCCCGGCAACGTGTGCGACGCCCCCAGTCTCTGCACCTGAGGGCTACCAGTAAGCAACGCAGTATGTGGCTGTAGCGTGACGGCCGTGAAGTCCTCCCGGATGTATTCCTGCGTCGCGCTCGCGGCTTCCGTCGCAGCAACCGTTATGACGCTCGCCGGGGCGGGCACGGCAACCGCGGCCGGCACCTGCCCGACCGCAGCACCGCAGAACGGCGGAACGCCCGACTGGACGCTGAGCGGTACCACCGGCAGCGTCGCGGTGACGGGATCCACGGATACGGCAGCTCCGCTGGTGAACGTGACCGCACCGTTCAGCGTGAGCCAGACCCAGGTGCACACGTTGCACGCCGGAGACGGACCGGTGGTCTCGAGCACCGCGAATGTCTCCGTCTGCTACATGGGTGTCAACGGGCGTGACGGGTCCGTGTTCGACAGCAGCTACCAGCGCGGGGCCCCGGTCGACTTCCCGCTCACCGGAGTCGTGCCGGGCTTCCAGAAGGCCATCGCAGGGCAAAAGGTCGGGTCCACGGTCGCCGTCGCGATGGTCCCCGCGGACGGATACCCCCAAGGGCAGCCGAGCGCGGGGATCCGGCCTGGCGACTCCCTCGTCTTCGCGATCAAGATCCTCAGCGCCGCGGGCTAGCTCGCGCCACCAAAACCGTTGTGCCGTGGGTCGATCGCCCCAACGGCGCGAACATATGCGGGGATTCTGTGCCGAGTTGTTGGGCGACGTGATTGGTGTCCCAATACTCAGGCCAATGAGTGATCGCACCGTCGCGAACCTCGAAGAGCGCTGTGACGCGGAACGTGACGGCGACGCCGTTCATGGCGTCGACGTCGACCCGCTCGACGATGACGGTGTAGCTGTCGGACACGATCGCGCGGATTTCACTCCCCTCGATCGTTCCCGTGGACAGGGTGTTGTGCTCTCGAGTTCCGCGCCAGCGGCCTCACGTCCGCCGACGATCGGTGAAAGCGGCACGTGGAGTTGCCAGACAAAATCGTCGGCCATCAGTGCGGTGATGACGTCGACGTCCATGCTTCGGCCGTAAGCGCGCATGCATAAAATCGACCCTGATCTTTTCGTTGTCGCTTTTGGCACAACAGTTTTCGCCATCTCATATTCCTTTAGGGGCGATTGTAGTTGGCCGCCATTGGCTTAGGTGCCGTCCAGGGAAATACGAAGCGCTTAACGGAGTCAGGAACGGTGCAACGTGATGATGGTGACGTCGTCGTCGGTATGCCCCGACGCCATCGCGGTCCAGATCCGGGTCGCCGCCGTATCGTCCGCCCGGCCGAGGGTCTGGGCCAACAAGTCGAGCCCGTCGTCGATCAATTCGCCGCGACGTTCCACGAGGCCGTCGGAAAACAGCACCAAGCCCTGTCCGGGTTCGACCGTGAACGTGCTGAGTGCGTATTTGACACCTTTGACGCCGATCGGTGGCGAGAGCGTGATCGGTGCCGGGACCGCCTCCACGACAGGGTTGGCCGTCGAGCCCGTCAGATAGGGCATCAAGTGCCCGGCAGACGCGGCCTCCACCTGACCCGAGCCGAGATCGACCCGCGCGGCAATGACGGTTGCGAACGCGCCGCGCAGCATGTGCAGGCAGAAGTCGTTGAGCTGTTCGAGCGCCTCGGCCGGTGCGGCGCCGGCGAACAACTGAGCGCGCAGCGCGTTGCGTAACGCAGCCATGGTGCCGGCCGCGGCGATGCCATGCCCGGCGACGTCGCCGATCAGCACGATCAGCCGGCCGTCGCGGAGCTCGAACGCGTCGTACCAGTCACCGCCGACGTTGTCCCCCGCGGCCGGCTCGTAATGCGCGGACAGGTGCCAGTTGTCGAGCGTCGGGATCGACTCGGGCAGCAGGCTGCGCTGCAGCGTCTCGGCCACGCGCAGCGCTCCCCGTGTGCGGCGGTACAGCGAGTCGACCAGTTGGCGACGCAACGCTTCGGCGGATTCGGTTTGGCTCAGCGTCCACGGTTCGCTGCGTTGATGGACGATCTCGCGCCACCGATCGAACGATTTGCGTGGGCTGAGCCGGATCTGGTCGCCCTCGCTTACCGCGATCGCCTTGTTGTACGGGTCGCCGCCCCAATCCACCGAGCGCAGAGCCTCGCGCCGGAACCAGATGGCGTACTGCCCATCAGGCAGGTTGAGCGCGAGCGCGCCGGCGGCCAAATGCGGATCGAGGTCAAGCTTGGGCAGCGCGCGGGACAGGCACTCGCTGCTCGCGATCTCGTCATCCGCGGCACGCGCCCATGCGGCGACGGCGGTCACGATTTCCGGCGGCGGGACCGAACCACGCACGCGAAGGTCGCCCCCAAAACGGACGACCACGCCGTCGGCGGGCACCAGGTCGAGCAGGTCGGGCGCCCCGAGCAGCGCCGCAGACAGCGGCTCGCGGTCATCGAGCGTGGCGGCGGTGAGCTTGGCCAGTACCGCCTGTGCGGCCAGCCGCTTGTGCAGTTCTTCGTCCTCGAACCGGTCGACGAGCCGCAGCGACAGGGTGGAGCCGAGGAACTCGGCCGCCGCGCGGGTGCCGAACGGCGGTAGGTGCGGACCGGCGTAGTGGTGGCAGGCGATCAGTCCCCACAGCTGCCCCTGCCGAAGCAACGAGATCGACATCGATGCGTGCACACCCATGTTCTGCAGATACTCGATATGGATCGGCGAGACGCTGCGTAACGTGGCATACGTGAGGTCTAGGGGCGCAGTGCTCATCGGGTCGACGCTCGGCACCAGCGGTGCCGGCGTGTAGTCGACGTCGGAAATCAGCCGAATCCAGTTCTTCTCGTACAGTGCGCGCGCCTGCGCCGGGATGTCGGTCGACGGGTAGTGCAGGCCGAGGAAGGAGTTGAGGTCGTCGCGCTTGGACTCGGCGACGACTTCGCCGTTGTATTCCTCGTCGTAGCGGTACACCATCACCCGGTCGAAGCCGGTCAGATCGCGGATGGCGCGCGCCGCGGTCGCATACAGCTCGGTGAGCGTGTTGGCCCGGTTCAACTCCTCCACCGCGCCGCGGACCGCCTGGTAGGTGTTCGGGAAGGAGAACGGCCGCGCGCCGTAGGCGATTTCGAGCTCCACCAACAGCACACCGCCCGGCTCACGGTGCAGGATCGCGTCGAAGGCCCGCGACTCGCCGGCGACCTCGATGGTGAACTCGAGCGGGTTGTTCTGGCGCAGACTGCCAAAGGTCGCCGCCGTCTGGCCGATGCGGGTGGCTTGTTCGGCACCGATCAGTGCCGACAGGTGCCGGTCCAGGACGGCTTCGACGGGACGGCCGAGCAGGTTTGCGACGTTGGCACTGACCTGACGCACCACGAACGCGGGCTCGCGCACCACCGCGAGCACACCGCGCGGCTGAATG
Source organism: Mycobacterium sp. 852002-40037_SCH5390672 (assembly GCF_001665875.1). Lineage (GTDB taxonomy): Bacteria > Actinomycetota > Actinomycetes > Mycobacteriales > Mycobacteriaceae > Mycobacterium. Next base: position 197,498 of record NZ_LZTA01000069.1, on the reverse strand, counting down.
CTGCCGGGGATGTGGATCGGTTCACGTGCACAGTTGTCAAGGTCGATCGGGGTGCCGACCGGTAGGAGATCGTCGATCGGCTGACCCGCGGGTCCCGACGGCGAGATGCGCCGCTCGTCGCTGGTCACGCGAGCGGCCTTATCGGATTGGTGAGGTGTAGCAGCCGGACCTCCAAGCTAGCAATGTGTGTCGCCGTTCTGGACTAGTAAGTCGCGGTTCGCATTTCCAGGCAGGATTGCCTGGCATCGATTTCCCCACGCGCCCAACAAATTTTCCCCTCCTGCAGCAATACTCGCTGGCAACTCTGCTTGCATCCGCTGCATCACCGCTGCCGCCGCAATCACCAATGTAATCTGAGCAGGTCATGTGCTCGATCGCCGTCCCAACAAGCCGCCGTCTGTCGGTCGCGATGAAGGAGGGCTCGGCGGCAGAACACGACGCCGCCGAGCAGAGCCCGTTCATGTCCGAACTGCTCGCGGGCCGGATTGGCGCGTCGGGCTATTCCGAGTACCTGCTCCGGCTGCGCGTGGTGTACGCCGCCCTTGAGGACGCCGTGCGGGCCCGCCGTGACGACTCCATGGTTGCCGCCGTGTACGACCCCACGTTGGAGCGCCTGACGGCCATCGATGCCGACCTCGAACACTGGCTGCCCCGGGGTGCCACGCGCGAAGCCAACTCGCCCGCGGCGCAGGCCTATGCCGAGCGGCTCGGCGCCCTGACGTGGGGTGGTGAGCTGGTAGCCCACCACTACACGCGCTATCTCGGGGATCTCTCCGGAGGGCGGGGCATCGGCAAAATCCTGGACCGCGCGTTTGATCTGCGCGGCGCCGGACTTGCGTTCTATGAATTCCCGGTGCGGCCCAAGCCGTACAAGGACGCCTATCGGGCTCGCCTCGACGCGCTTCGCCTTGACGTCGGAGAAATCGATCGCATCGTCGGCGAGGTGAAATATGCTTTCGGCCTGAACCAGGCCATCTTCGATGAACTGGCCGACAGCGTCGCCGATCATCGGCGCTGACTCACGGCCAGGAGCGAGGCCAGCGGAGCCGAGCGACAACGAACGGCTCGCCACCAATCTTCGCGCGGTGGCGCTGGGACTGGTCAGACCTGATTGAATCCACCGTCGGCGGTCACCGTGGATCCGGTGGTGAAGCTGGACAGATCGCTGGCTAAAAACACTGCGGCATTGGCGATCTCGGTGGGATCAGCGAAGCGGCCCAGCGGGATCGAGGCGATGCGGCCGGCGCGGAACTCTTCGATTGAAGCATCGGGATCGGTCTGCGCGGCCAATGCGTTGCTTCCGGGTGTGGCCGTGGATCCGGCCACGATGACGTTGACCCGGATGTTGCGGTCGGCGAGCTCGTTGGCCCAGGCGCGGGCCAGGGATCGGACGGCGGCCTTCGTGGCGGCGTAGATGCTCAGCCCGGCGCGGCCACGGTCGGCGGTGGTGGATCCCGTCAGAATGATGGAGGCGCCGTCGTTGAGCAGCGGCAGCGCTTTTTGCACGGTGTAGACGACTCCCTTGACGTTGGTCGTCAGCAGCGCGTCGAGCTCGTCTTCGGCGATCTCCCCCAGTCGCGCTACCCTCGTCGATCCGGCGTTGGCCATCACGATGTCGAGGCCCGTACCGGCGGCGCCGACCTCGGTGTAAAGCCGGTCCAGGTCCCCCGGTATTCCGACGTCGCCGCGCACGGCAGTGGCGCGAGGACCCAATTCACTTGCCGCATCGTCGAGTTCGGGCTGACGCCTACCCGTGATGAAAACCCGCTCGGCGCCTTCGGCAAGGAACCGCTGAGCGGTGGCCAACCCGATCCCGGAGTTGGCACCGGTGATGACGGCGGTCTTGTGGTCGAGCAATCCCATCCAGTTCTCCTGAGGTCAGGCTGTCACCGCTTGACTGCGTCAAATACGGCATCGAAATCGCGCACGCCGCCGACGTCTCGATAATGCCGCTCATAACCCGCCCTCACACCATCGCCCCCTGCGTCGTCAGCGGTGCGCGCGATCACCGGTGAGAACAGGCAGCCTCAGCCGACATGTTCTCAGTCGAACTCGTATTGTCATGCAGCATGATCGCCGCTTTGATCCTGTCGCCGTGGTCAGTGCGCAGCCCGCTGCGGGCAGCCAGTGACTTCGCACCCTAGGCCCGGTGCGCACGCGTGGCGGCTCTGGCGCTGGCGCTTGCCGGACTGGCGTTTCTCGACTCGCTCAATGTGCTCAACGTGGGAGTAGTTTCGGCCGTCATCTTCGACAGTCGGCTGGGTCGTCGATCACCAATTCCCGGCGCCCTGAGTTATGTCGCGGGCGTGTTCGCGGTGACGACCACCTTCGGGGTGTGCACCGTGCTGGGCATCACTTTCATCACCGAGGTACTCGACTTTCATCTCACACCGGCCATTCGCTTCCGGGGCGAACTGGTACTGGGGATCGTGCTGATCAGTTTGGCGTACTTTCCGTTGACCGCACAATCGTCGGCACCCGGCTGGGCGATGGCGGCGATGCGGCAACGGCCTTGGCTGCTCGGATTTTTGGGGTTGGCGGTGGGCAGTGGCCAAGCTCCGACCGCCGTGCCCTACCTGACCGGCTTGGCGATGCTCGCCGCGCTACATCCACGTCCGCCGTTCTGGCCATTGGTCATCATCATCTACTGGGCGATCGCTCTCTCGCCGCCGCTGCTGATCCTTGCCCTGTCGATGAGAAAAACCATGCGGGCCAAGCGCATTCAACGCAGGATCGTGCGCGCGCTCACTCGCTACGGCCCGATGTCGGTGCGGCTGTTGTTTCTGGTCTTCGGAACCGGGCTCATCGCCGATGCACTGGTCAATCACAGCTCGCTGTGGTGACGCGCCATACCTTCTCATGTGTTGCACAGCGAGCTGGATTACCTTGTCGCGTGTGACTGATCGCCAAGAACGCGCAATGTCCTTCGGCTCGATCGCCGAGGACTACGACGGGCTGCGACCGCAGCCTCCGCAGCAGGCGGTCGACTGGTTGCTGCCGTCGGACTGCGAAGTGGCCGTCGACGTCGGTGCGGGCACCGGTTTGTTCACCCGCACGCTGGTGGGCCGGGCGGGGCAAGTCGTCGCCGTCGAGCCAGATGCGCGGATGCGCGCGGTGCTGGCGGGGCGGTCCCCCGGGGTTCGCGCCCTCGAGGGCACCGGTGAGGCGATCCCCCTCCCCGACCATTGCGCGGATGCGGTGTTCGTCTCGTCGGCGTGGCACTGGATGGATCCCGAACGGGCGGTCCCGGAGATCGGCCGCGTGCTGCGCGACGGCGGCCGGTTCGGGCTCATCTGGACCAGCCGAGATCGCGAGGTGGACTGGGTCCGTGATCTCGACCTGCTGCCCGGCGACGACACGACCGAGGCGGATGCACCCGACCGCTTCCGCCGCCGCCACGAGAACGTCGTACTCCCGGACCCGCAGATCTTTCACAACGTCGCCCGCGAGACGTTCGCGTTCGTGCGGACGATGACGATCGACGCCGTCGTTGCGATGCTCGCAACCTATAGCCGGGTGATCATCGCCTCTCCGGATGACCGCGCACAGCGGCTCGACAATGCCCGAACCATCTTGACTGAGCGCTTCCCCGGCGCCGGCGCGATCGACGTCCCCATGCAGTCCCGGTGCTGGCGCGCCGATCGGATCGCCCGCGGCCGGTAAGCGGACGCGCGTGGAGTCGATTCTTCCGAATGTCGTAGACAGCGTGGGGTTAAGCGCGTAACTTCTGCCGCATTCCGCTGAGGAGGAGACGCATGACGGTGCAATCCGTGTTGGACGAGGTCCGTGAACGTCCCGGTACCGGTGACGTGATCCCGATCTTCGATCCCTCCACCGAGGAACAGATCAGCCAGTTCACCGATTGCGGTATCGAAGCCGTCCACGAGGCGGTCGCGCGCGCGAAAGCCAGCGCCGAGTCCGGAATCTGGTCCGCAAAACCCGACTACGAGCGAGCCAAGATCCTGTGGCGCGTCGCCGACCTGATCGACGAGAACGCCGAGCTGCTCGCCGAGCTCGAAATGCTCAACGCCGGAATGTATCCCGCTCAAGCGGAGATGCAAGTGAAAATCGGCGCCGAGTGGTTCCGCTACTACGCCGGCTGGTGTACCAAAATCGACGGCATTGCGCGCGATGTGAACACCGGCGGCCTGACCGGTGTCGACTCGCACATGCACACTTACACGGTGCGCGAACCCTATGGTGTGGTCGGGCTGATCTTCCCGTGGAACGGCCCGGTGTTCAATTTCTGCGCCAAGCTCGCGCCGGCGCTGGCGGCCGGCTGCAACTGCGTGGTCAAACCCGCTGAGGAGACACCACTTTCAGCACATGTCCTGATGCGCCTGCTGACCGAGGCCGGGGTGCCCGACGGGGTGGCGAACCTGGTCAACGGTTACGGGCACACCGTCGGCGCCGCGATCACCGCGCATGCCGACGTGGAGAAGGTCGCCTTCACCGGGTCGACAGAGGTGGGCCGCACGATCGTGCACGCGTCGGCCGACAGCAACCTCAACAAGGTCACGCTGGAGCTCGGCGGCAAGTCACCGGTGTTGATTTTCGACGACGCCAAACTGAAGAAGGCGATTCCGATGTCGGCCTTCGGCACGTTCGTCCACTCGGGGCAGGCCTGCGTGTGCGGTTCCCGAATTCTGGTGCAGCGCAGTGTCTATGACCAGGTGGTCGAGGGCATGGCGATGGTTGCGAACGCCATGAAGATGGGCGGCCCCAAAGAAGAGGGCACCACGAGCGGACCGTTGATCAGCCGGAAGCAGCTCGATCGCGTGCTGGGTTACCTCGAGCAGGGTAAGTCCGACGGGGCGCAGATCGTCACCGGCGGGTACCGGCTCGATCGCAAGGGCTACTTCGTGCACCCGACGGTCGTCACCAACGTCGATCCCGACACCAGCCGGCTTTTCCAGGAGGAGATCTTCGGGCCGGTCGTCACGATCCTGCCCTTCGACGACGAGGACGAGGCCGTCGCGCTGGCCAACAACAGCACCTACGGGCTGGCCGCCACGGTGTGGACCAAGGACCTTGGCCGCTCCCATCGACTGGCCAAGCGGCTCAAGGCCGGAACCGTCGGGCTCAACTGCGCCTTTCCGTACGACCACTCGATGCCGTTCGGCGGCTACAAGCAGTCCGGCTGGGGCCACGAGTCCGGCAAGGCCGGCATCGAGACCTACCTACAGACCAAGATCGTCTGGGCGCAGATGTAAGGGCCTCAGGCCTGGGGCCCCTCCGAGGGTGGCCAGACCGTCCCGGGCGACGCGTCGCCCGGGCTTTCGAAATCGCCGCGAGACAGCGGCACCCAGCGCTCGATGGGCGCGGGCTGCTCAGATGACGGGAAGTCACGCAGGTCGCCCGTCGGCTTGGCGTCCCACTCGGCGAACGTCAACGGTGTCTGCAGCCAGGCGTGCAAGAGGTTGTAGGCGGCTTCCAACGAATCGATGTGGGTGCGTTCCCACCCATGGCTGCCGTCGAGCCCAAAACCGACGAGCGCCGCGCGAGTGTTGGCTCCCGCCTCGATCGCCGCCGCAGCATCGGATCGGTAATAGCGAAAGATGTCACGCGCGAACGGTATTCCTTGCTCCTGGGCGAGCCGGCACAGTTTCCGGGTCAGGTGGTAATCGAACGGGCCGTGCATATCGGCCATCGGGATCGTCACGCCGTCCTCGAGAGAGTGCTGGCCCGGCGCGCACACCGCGTTGTCCACCGAGACCAGCTCGGCGACATCCGCGGGCAGGCCGTGACTGGCCCCGTGGCCGACCTCCTCGGTGATGGTGACCATGATCGTGGTGCGGTGTGGCAGTACCACTTTGTTCTCGGAGAAGTTCTTGGCCAGTGCGAGCGCGATCGCGACCCCCGCCTTCCCATCCAGGTGACGGGAAACGATGAAGCCGTCGGCGGTGAGCTCGGGACTGGTGATCAACGCCACGAAATCACCGATCTGCAGGCCGAGACGAACCAGGTCTTCCCGGGAGGACACCTTGCGGTCGATGCGAACCTCGACGTGATCCCAGTTCGTGGGTTGGGTGTCGATCTCGTCGCCGAACGCGTGCCCACTGGACTTGAGCGGCATGACCGTGCCGGTGATGAACTCGTCGGGGTCGTCGATGAAGATGCGCACCCGGGCACCCGCGGCGAACCGGGCCGAAAATGTGCCGACCGGAACCAATTCGAGGCGGCCGTTGTCCTTGAGGTTGCGGACCATGCAGCCGATGGTGTCGGAGTGGACCACCAGTGCCCGGTCGGTGGTCGCCGACTCGCCCGCGAGCTCGGCGGTCAGCGCCCCGCGCCGGGTCAGTGTGAAGGGCACCCCGAAGTGGTCGAATATGTCGCCGATCACCTGCATCACCGCGTCCGTGCGCCCCGCCGGGCTCGGGGTCTGCAGTAGCGCCAGCAGCGTGTCGATCATCCACGTGCGGTCGGCCTCGGCCATGGCCGCGGTCTGGCCCACGTTAGCTCCTCTCGAGTCGTCTCCGAACGCGTTCAACCTACCGTGTAGCGGGCACTGACCGCCCGTTGCGGGCTGCCGTCATGCACCCGCCGGCACGCTCCCGACGTCCGCTGCTTCTACGAAGCGGATTCCAACTCGGAGATCAAATCCGCGAGGGTCAGGATTCGCTGGGCGTCGCGGACGTGCAGGCTCTCGATCATCCGGCCATCGACCGTGATGACGCTGGTTCCCGCGGCCTGCGCCTGCTCGTAGGCCGTGACGATCTTGCGGGCGTCCTGCAACTCTTTGTGTGACGGACCGAACAGCTCATTGGCGGGAGCTATCTGCGACGGGTGGATCAGGGTCTTGCCGTCGAACCCCATCTCGCGGCCCTGCTGGGCCTCGGCCCGGAATGCGCCCTCGTCGGTGATGTCGTTGAACACGCCATCCAAGATGACCTTTCCGGCCGCCCGCGCTCCCAACAAAGCCAGCCCGAGGGCGGCTACGGCGGGCGCGCGCCCGGGGACGTGCCGGCCATGCAGCTCGTTGACCAGGTCGTTGGTGCCTACCACCAATCCGGCCAGGCGATCGCTGGCCGACGCGACCTCCTCGGCGCGCAGAAAGGCCCGGGGCGTTTCGATCATCACCCACAGCTGCAACGACTTCGGCGCTCCCATCGTGTCCAGCGCATCGGCCAGCGCTCGAACCTGTTGACCTGTCTCGACTTTCGGCACCAGGACGCCGTCGGCCGCCGATCCGGCCACGGCCGCCAAGTCGTCTTCGTGCCAGTCGGTGTCCAACCCGTTGATACGCACCACGACTTCGCGGGGCCGGTAGCTCTCCGACGAGATCGCCTCGCACACCGTCGCCCTCGAATCGGCTTTCGCGTCGGGGCCCACGGCATCCTCGAGGTCGAATATCAGCATGTCCGCCGGCAGCGCTTTGCCCTTCTCCAGCGCTCGGGGCTTGTTACCGGGCAGGTACAGGGCGGATCGGCGCGGGCGCACGGAAGGTGCCATGGAGTGATTCACTTCCTGTGGTCGAGCAGCGGGCACGGGAGTCAAATGCCTGCGCGACGGGTGCGGGGTGCGCGCGGCATAGGCAGAAAGTACTCTTCGGTACCGGTGGTGTAGTCGCCGGTGGTGAGCGGCTCAGCAGGCGAATTGGCCGACGCGGCGGGTAGATCCCGGAAGGGGAAAGCGAATGTCATCATTTGGCTCGGCGCGTAGCGAGGGCGACAGCTGGGACCTGGCGTCCAGCGTGGGGGCGACCGCGACGATGGTGGCGGCCTCCCGAGCGCTGGCGTCCCGCGAGCCCGACCCACTGCTGGATGACCGGTTCGCCGAGCCGTTGGTGCGGGCGGTTGGGCACCCCTTCTTCACCCGCATGCTGGACGGGCAAATCCCTCTCGACACCGACGACATGCCGATGACGCTGCAGCAGCGGCGCGAGCAGATGACGGTGCGGACGAGGTTTTTCGACGATTTCTTCGGCGCCGCCACCGCCACGGGAATCCGGCAGGCCGTCATCTTGGCCGCCGGGCTCGACGCACGGGCCTATCGGTTGTCGTGGCCTTCGGGCACCGTGGTTTTCGAGGTCGACCAGCCCGAGGTCATCGCCTTCAAGACCGAGACGCTCGCCCAGATCGGTGCCGAACCGACCGCCGAGCGACGAACCGTCGCTATCGATCTTCGCGATGATTGGCCAACGGCGCTGCGCGACAGCGGCTTTGACATCGACTCCCCCACCGCCTGGATCGCCGAGGGCCTGCTGCCCTATCTGCCTCCCGACGCCCAGGACCGGCTGTTGGACAACATCACCACGCTCAGCGCTCCGGGCAGCCGCCTGGCCACGGAGAACATCACCGACATGAGCGTATTCACCGACGAACGGGCTCGGGCGATGCGCAGCACCTGGCGTCAGCACGGACTGGACATCGACGTTGCCGAGCTGGTCTGGCTCGGCGAGCGCCGCCCGGCCGCTGAGCACCTGGCCGCCACCGGCTGGAACGTCACCCGCCACCCCACCGAACAGGTTTATGCCGACTACGGATTCGTGCTGCCCGATAACGACGTCCTCAAGGCATTCCGGCACGCAATCAGTTACCTCAGCGCCGAATTGAGCTGAGCCCGGGTGTTTCGGTGGTCCAGCGCTTCCGCTAGCGCCTGGCTTCTCGCCACCCCCGCTCGAACGGCAGCCGCCACGCATTGGGTGCGATCAGTTGGTGAATGGCGTTGGGGCCCCACGTGCCTGGCTGGTACAGCTTGGCGGGGGGCGGATCGGTGAGGAGATCTTCCGAACGCTCCCATAATGATTCGATGCCCTCCGCGGTATTGAACAGCGTGTGGTCGCCCCGCATCGCATCGAGGATCAGTCGTTCGTAGGCCTCCAGCACGTCCACGACGGTGTCGATCTCCTGTGAGGAAAATTGCATGGACAGCTTGTCCAGCTTCATGCCGGGGCCGGGCCGCTTGCCGTAGAAGGACAGCGAAACCTTCGAGTTGTCGGCAAGGTCGAACGTGAGATGGTCGGGGCCCTGGGTGCCCACCCCGGATCCGGGCGGGAACATGGTTCGCGGGGCCTCTTTGAACGCGATCGAGACGATGCGGATGCCTTCGGCCATCTTCTTGCCGGTGCGCAGGTAGATGGGCACCCCGGCCCATCGCCAGTTGTCGATTCCCACCTTGAGCGCGATGAATGTCTCGGTGTCGGAATCTTTTGCCACCCCGGCCTCGTCGCGATATCCCTGGTACTGACCGCGCACCACGTTGGAGGGCTTGACCGGCAGCATCGACCGAAAGACCTTGTTCTTCTCCTCGCTGATGGCAAACGGCTCGAGCGCGGTCGGCGGTTCCATCACCGTGAATGCCATCACCTGGAACAGGTGGGTCACCACCATGTCCTTGTATGCGCCGGTCTCTTCGTAAAAGTTCGCCCGCTGATCCAGTCCCAGAGCCTCGGGAATGTCGATTTGAATATGGTCGATGAAGTTGCGGTTCCAGATCGGCTCGAATAGGCCGTTGGCGAATCGGAACGCCAAGATGTTCTGCGCGGCTTCCTTCCCCAAGAAGTGGTCGATACGGAAAATCTGGGATTCCTCGAAGGTTTCGTGCACGAAGTCGTTCAGCGCCACCGCGCTGGCCAGGTCGGTGCCGAAGGGCTTCTCCATCACCACCCGGGAGCGCTCGACGAGCTTCGCGTCGCGCAGCATGGTGATGACGTCGCGCGCCGCTTTAGGGGGGACCGACAGGTAATGCAGCCGCCGCACATTGGGGCCCAGATTGTCTTCGGCTTCGGCGACTGCCTCGGCGAGGGCTTCCGGTCCCGCGCCCTGCGGCACGTAACAGATGATTTTTGCGAAGCTGGCCCACTGCTCGGGCGTGAGCTGGTGCGAGCCGAACTCGTCGATCGCCTTCTTGGCGAGCTCGCGGAATTCGTCGCTGCCGATGTCTTCCAGCGATGTCGCGATGATTTGGATGTCGGGCGCCAACTCGGACTGATTCAAGTACGCCAGGCCGGGGAGCAGTTTGCGTTTCGCCAGATCGCCCGTCGCCCCGAAAAGGACGATGACGTGCGGATCGAGCGGGTCGGAGTGGTGGCGACGCGGGCGGGCGTCAGCAGCTGGGTAGGAGATCGTCTGAGGTTTCTCGGTAGCCACTCTTGCGATACTTCCACCGCAGCGGCGCTGTGTCTCGTCTGTTTCGCGGCTGCCCGGCCTGGTTAACGAATGCTCGATCGGGTATGGAATAGCAGCGGGTTCCCGGGGCCGGGCTCCCGTCCCCACCCAGGCCAATGGAAAGCGACATGACCAAACCCGACAAAGACCCGCTGAGCCGCGCTCAGGAGCTGGAAAACATCGTCGATCAGCTCGAGGAGAAGGTTACCGAGGAAAGCGAGGCCGAAGGCGTCCCCGGCAACCGCAGCGATCGGGAACAAGCGACTGTCCGGGGCTCGGCCAACGAGCCGCCGGACTAAGGCGTCGCCCGGCCGGCTCAGGTGGACACGTCATTCGCTCGGTAGGTCGATGGCGTGCGCCTTCAGCGTCGCCAGCAGCCCGGGTGCCGGCCACTCGTTGGCCCGGTAGCGAACCGGATTGATTCCCGACACGGGCAGGATGCCCACCGCGTCGATGACCGTCGGGAAGGGCACGGTGAACTTGTCGGACACATTCGACGGGTCGCCGACCAGAAAGGTCACGTAATCGGTCTGCGGCAGCTCCCAGGCGATGCCCTGTCCCCACACCGCCGTGGTGCGCCGGCCCCAGGCCGTTTCGATCATCTGCGCGTCGCCGACGTATTGCGGGAACAATTCGCGCTCATAGTGCTCCCGCAAGAATTCAGTCTGATGGTTGTATTCCTTTGTGGCCAAGAGGGTTCGAGCCCCCAACGCCAAATCGCGCAGGGGGTGCGGGCCGGCCTGATCGAACGGCGCGATGATGGTGCCCTCGATCGTGTAGCCCTGCGGCGAGATCGGCTGATCGGCATCGAGGTACATCTGCTCGGCGACCTCGAAGAGGTCCGCGGCGTTGTCGGGCGCATCGGTGCCCAGCAGCAATACGCCGTCACCCGGGAAAAACACCAGGGGGCGGGGCCCGCCCGCCACCGCCAGCGAACCCAGCCAACCCGTGGCCAAGATCATCGAATCGATATAGGTGCCGCCGTCCGCATCCTTCAACAGGAACTTCTCGCCCGGCTCGAAGGCCTGCTGACGCGCGGAGAGGTTCTCCCTGGCCACGGCGAAGGCCTGATCACCGGTGATGCCCCAAGCGCCGGTTTCCGCCGGTGTCACCATGGCTCGCACCGTGGGCAGGTCCACCACAACCATCTCGTTGATGAAGGGGAACACCGGGCGGACCCAGGGCTGGGCACCTGTGTTCACCAAGTGATTGACGTAGCTTTGCGGGCGCAGCACCGGCCTGAGCAAGGGCTGGGCCTCGGCCCAATTCATGGGCGGTGTCGGCGGCTGGTCGGTTGCCATGTCCACGATGAGTGCTTCCTGCTCTTGAACAGCGAACACGCACGTTACACCCTGCACCGGCCAACACAAGTCACCCTTTTCGGTGCTCGCATCGTCGTCCTCAAGTGGCGACAGGTGGCCCGAACCAAATGCCGAGGGCCTCACCCAGCGCCGGGTCGGTTCCGGTGCCGACCCAGGCGACGTGTCCGTCCGGCCGGATCAACACCGCGGCCGGCGCGCTCACCTCGCCCAGCACCGGAAGCACCCACTGGTCAACACGTTTCGCGTCGACCATCCGCACCCGGTCCGCCCAGAACGCGATGTCGATGCAGCCGGCCTCGCCGAAGTTGAGCAGCACCGGGCGGGCGCCTCGCAGGAGGTCGAACACGCGCAGCGAACCGTCGGCGGTGACCAGGTCCAGGTCGGGCATGCGGCGTCCCACCAGCGGGTGCCCCCCACCCAAGTCGTAACGGATATCCAAACCAGACATCATCGCGGCGAAGCAGGTGCGAGGTTCGTCCATGTCGAGAAGCTCGGACATGGTGTCGCGCAGGGCTTTGGTGCGTTCGTCGGGGCGAAGGAGCGCCATCTGCGCTAACGCGTTGCGCAGCACGCGCCGGGCGACGGGGTGCCGCTCGGTGTGATAGCTGTCGAGCAGGCTCTCGGGCGATGTCTTGTTGACCACCTGGCCCAGTTTCCAGCCCAGATTCACCGCATCCTGCACGCCGGTATTCAGACCCTGCCCGCCCACCGGGTGATGGATGTGTGCCGCATCCCCGGCGAGCAGAACCCGGCCGCGGCGATAGGCGGCGGCCTGTCGCGCCGCGTCGGTGAACCGGGAAAGCCAAGTGGGACTGTGCATCCCGTAGTCGGTCCCGTATACGGCGACGAGTGCCTCACTGAGCTCGTGTGGCGTGGGTTCGGCGGCCGGTCCAAGATGGCGCTCGGTGACCATGACCCGCACCCGTCCCTTCTCTTCGTCGATGGACAGGGCATGAACGCCGAGCGCATCGTGGCGGATACCCCACTGCGGGGATTGCCCGCTGCCCACATCCATTTCGACCTCGGCGAGCAGATAGCTCGTCGTTGCATCCCATCCCGGAAATTCGATGCCGGCCCCTTTCCGGATGACACTGCGTCCTCCGTCGCACCCCACGAGGTACTGCCCCCGCATCGCCCGGCCATCGAACAGTCCGACGTCGACGCCGTTGTCATCCTGCGCGAAGGTCGCCACCTCTTCGCCGCGGTAGATCGGCACGCCGAGCTCGCTGACCCAGTCGGCCAGGATGCGTTCGATCTCGTTCTGCCACAGCGCGAGTCCGTAGGGGTGCCGGGTGGGAAAGTCGCTGATGTCCAGCCGGATCTGGGAGAAGCCGGCGACCTGCGCCACCTGCCCCCGGGACAGGAATCGGTCGGCGATGCCACGCTGATCGAGAACTTCGATGGTGCGGGCATGCAGACCGCCGGCCCGAGCTCCGACCAGGTCCTGGCTGGTGCGGCGCTCGACGATGGCCACGTCGACGCCCGCCAGGCCCAGTTCGCCCGCCAGCATCAGCCCCGTCGGACCGCCCCCGGCAATGAGCACCGCATGCTCGATGTCGGCATCCGAGTTCACCGATGTCACCGGAACACCCACTTCACCACCCCGATTCGCTTGAATTCTGGTTGAGGACAGCGATTTTGCATCATCACCGGGGTCTTGCGGCAAGCCCCCATGTGCGCTATAGGTTGAAAGTGGCGGGGAACATCGATCACAAGCCGTCGCGCACGGCGTCCATGGCACGGTAGATCCGCTGCTCGCTGACCGGGCGAGGCGTGCCGAGTTGCTGGGCCCACAGGCTCACCCTGAGTTCCTCGATCTGCCGGGCGATATCCCGAACGGGGGCGGCCGCCTTCGCCGTCTGCGAAAGCTCATGCAACAGCTCGTCGTAGGCGTCCTGTACCGCTTGGACCCGCTGCATGCGCTCCCGATCGGCCTGGACCGCGTGGGCCAACCCCTCGAGGCGGCGACGGATCCCGAGCAGATAGCGAGTGAGATCGGCGAGGTGCGCAGTCCCGGTGGCGGTGACGAAACCGGCTGGTAACAGCCGGTTCAACTGTGCACGGATGTCGGCGAGCGCATCGGCCTGCGCGGGCGGCGGATTTGCGGGCACCAGGAGTTGCACCTCTTGAGCCGCGGCCAGCGCCTTCTCCACGCGACCCACAATGTCGACGGTGGTGGCCGGCAGGGACTTTCCTGCCCGCTGTTGCAGCGCGACGAATTCCGCGCGGGTCCACACCGGCGCCGTCACGAGCGCGTCGATCGCGGCGTGGGCGCAGTCTTCCAACAGCGCCGGAAGGTCGCCGTCCGGGTTGGTGCCGAGAACCAGTCGGGTGCGTGGATCGAGTTGGCGAGCAATGGCTTTGACCGGTGACGCGACACTGAGCCGCACCAACCGCCGGATGCCGGCTCGCATCGTCTGGTCCTGCTCGGCCGACGTGGCGAACACACGAAGGTCGACGCTGCCGCCCGCGTCGACGAAGGCGGGAAAGCCCCGCACGGTGCGTCCGTCAACCGTGCGTTCGACGACCCGCGCCAGTTCGTCGAGGTCCTCGGGCCAGCCGCGCAACCCGGTTCGCTCCAGATCACCCGCGACCGCATGGGCGACGGCCCGGCGGGCGGGCGCCGTGAGCCTTTCCTGCAGTAGCCGCAGATCCTTGCCGCGGGCCACCTCGGCCCCGTCGCGGGACTCGACCGCGAACGTCACTCGCAGATGCGGTGGCAGCTTGTTCAGGTCGAAGGCGTCGAGGGGAACCAAAATGCCGGTGCGACGGCGTAACTCGCGTTGCAGTGCCGGCAGCAGTGGCTCACCGGCCGCGTCGACTGCCGCCAGCACCGCACGGGCCGTGTCGGGGGCGGGAACGAAGTTGCGGCGCAAGTCCTTCGGCAGCGACCGGATGAGCGCGGTCACCAGCTCGTCGCGCAGCGCCGGCACCTGCCAGGCGAACTCATCGCCGCCCAAGCGTGCCAGCACGTCGATAGGCACGTGCACGGTGACCCCGTCGTCGGCGGCGCCGGGGTCGAACCGGTAGGTCAGCGGCAGGGCCACATCGCCCGTCCGCCAGGTGTCGGGCCGATCTGCGTCGGCGGTCTCGTCGGTGCGTAGCAGGTCGGCGCGAGTGAAGGTGAGCAGGTCCGGCGTCTTGTGGCGCTGCTTTTTCCACCAGGCGTCGAAGTGCCGTGCGGAGACGACATCGGCGGGAATGCGGGCGTCGTAGAGCGCGTAGATGTCGTCGTCGGTGACCAGCAGGTCGCGGCGGCGGGCCCGCTCCTCCAGCTCCTCGAGTTCGGTCCGCAGCCGCGCGTTATCACCGAAGAAGTGATGGCGGGTGTGCCACTGTCCCTCGACCAGCGCGTGGCGGATGAACAACTCCCGGGCCACCACCGGCTCGATGCGTGCGTATCCGACGCGGCGGCGCGCAACGAGCGGCAGCCCGTACAGCGTCACCCGCTCGAAGGCCATTACCTCGCCGCGCTCGGCGTCCCAGTGCGCTTCGGTGTAGGTGCGCTGCACCAGATCACCGCCGACCCGCTCCGCGACCTCGGGCTGGATGCGGGCAGCGGTCCGCCCATATAGTCGGCTGGTCTCGACCAGCTCCGCCACGACGACCCAGCGCGGTGGCCGTTTGGTGAGCGCCGAGCCGGGCGCCAACACGAAATGCGAGTTGCGCGCGCCGAGATACTCGCGGGTGTCCTCGCGGCGCATCCCCACATGCGACAGCAGCCCGGCAAGTAGCGCCGCGTGCACCCGCGCCGGATCGGCCGGCTGATCAGACTGGACGTCTTCGACGATTCCCAGGTCGCGGGCGATGCTGCGCAGCTGCCCGACCAAGTCCTGCCATTCGCGGATGCGCAGATAGTGCAGGAACTCCGAACGACACATTCGTCGAAATGCGTTGCCGGATAATGACGTCCGCTGCTCACGCAGATAGCGCCACAGGTTGAGATAGGACATGAAGTCGGAGTGCTCGTCGGCGAAACGGGCATGCTTTGCCCGGGCCGCCTCCTCGCGGTCACTCGGCCGTTCCCGCGGGTCCGGGATCGTCAGCGCCGCGGCCAACACCAGCGTCTCACGCACGCATCCCTCGGTCTGTGCCTGCAGAATCATCCGGCCCAGCCTCGGATCGACGGGCAGTCGCGCGAGGCGGCGGCCGAGGTCGGTGATCGCGCCGTGTTCGTCGAACGCGCCCAATTCCTGCAGCAGCTGCACCCCATCGCGGACATTGCGCCGGTCCGGCGGATCGAGGAAGGGGAACTCTTCGATGTCGCCGAGCCGCAAGGCCGCCATCTGCAACAGCACGGCGGCAAGGTTCGTCCGCAGTATCTCGGGGTCGGTGTAGCGCGGCCGGGCCGCGAAGTCCTGCTCGGAGTAGAGCCGGATGCACACGCCGGGCGCGACCCGGCCGCAGCGGCCGGCCCGCTGCTCGGCGGACGCCTGGGAGACGGGCTCGATCGGCAGCCGCTGCACCTTCAAGCGCCGGCTGTAGCGCGAAATGCGGGCGTTGCCCGGGTCGATGACGTAGCGGATCCCGGGCACGGTCAACGACGTTTCCGCGACGTTGGTGGCCAGGACCACGCGGCGCCCCGGATGGGGCGCGAACACCTTCTGTTGTTCGGCGGTGGGTAGCCGGGCGTACAGCGGAAGCACCTCGGTGGAGCCTGGGCCGCCCGTCAAAGAATTCAAAGCCTCTGCGGTGTCGCGGATCTCGCGTTCTCCCGAGAGGAAGACGAGGACGTCCCCCGGCGGCTCGGCCGCGAGTTCACCGATGGCGTCGGCGATCGCCTCGATTTCGTCGCGGGTCTCGGTACGCGCGATCTCGTGGTCGGGGTCGTCGGGATCGTCGCCGGATGCGGAAGGCAGCGCAACCTCAAGGGGCCGGTAGCGCACCTCAACCGGATATGTCCGCCCGGACACCTCGATGATCGGCGCGTTGTCGAAGTGCGCCGCGAAGCGTTGCGGCTCGATGGTGGCCGAGGTGATGATCACCTTCAGATCGGGGCGGCGGGGCAGCAACTCGCGCAGGTAACCGAGCAGGAAATCGATGTTCAGGCTGCGCTCGTGGGCCTCGTCGAGGATCAGCGTGTCATAGCGCAGCAGGCGGCGGTCGCGCTGGACCTCGGCGAGCAGGATGCCGTCGGTCATCAGCTTGATCAGCGTGCGGTCGCTGACCTGGTCGGTGAACCGCACGGTATAGCCGACGGTGTCGCCGAGTGGGCTGCCCAGTTCGTCGGCGATGCGCTGCGCGACGGTGCGGGCCGCCAGCCGGCGGGGCTGGGTGTGCCCGACGGTTCCGCGGATACCGCGGCCGGCATCGAGACAGATCTTGGGGAGCTGGGTGGTCTTCCCCGACCCGGTCTCCCCGGCGATCACCACCACCTGGTTCGCCCGTATCGCGTCGGCGATTTCCTGCCGCCGCGCGCTGACCGGAAGGTCGGGGTAGGTGATTGTGGGGACGGCGGCTCGGCGGGCAGTGACGATCGCTTCCGCCGCCGCGATCTGGTCGGACAATTGCCGCAGTTTCTCCGGCGGGGCGCCACGCAAGTTTTTCAGGCGCCGTCCGATGCGGGCGGCGTCGCGGATGGCCAGACCGTCAAGGCGTTTGCGCAACTGCGCCTCAGACGTTGGGATGGACGGTTCGGCCACTGCTGCAACGATAGGCGTCATCTGGCAGCGCCAGCCGCGAGGTGTCGGTGACGCCGCGGGATCAACGTAGTGTCAAAATGGCAATGCCGCAATTTGCCGCACGTCGCCATCACGGGGGTTGACGAGGAGATTTGACGGGATGCGCCATAGCTTCGGTGGCCCAGACGTCGGCCGCGACACTCGCCGATATCGATTGCGGTTGCGCGCCGATGCGGGGAGCGTCTTCTACCGCACGCAACAGGCGCGGATGCTACGAATCTTCTTCGGAGCCACCACGTTTCTGTACGCCTACGGCGTGGTGTTCACCTTGTTCCCGATCCGTTCGGGGCTGACCTTGTCGAATCCGGCCGGGGGAATCGTTGCGGTCGGCCTCGGTTTCGCGGCGCTGGTCTGGCTGGCCGCCCTACCCGACAAACCCGCGCCCGCGACGGTAGCGGCGATGGTGGCCACTCCCATCGTGATGGCGTTCCATCGGGTGATCATCGCCGAGTTCGTCTGCCTGATCGCGCCGATGTTCCTGGCGATGTACCTGCGCGCGTTTTACTCGCCACGCCGCGGCGCGACCCTGGTCGCCGTCCTCACAGGCCTGTCCGTGGTGGCCCTTGCGCTCGCGCCCACGCCTAAGTTATGGATCGACTACGTCATTTTCGTGATCGCGATCATCGGAGCCGCTGAGTCTTTCGGGTTGCTGACGCGCGCCCTGGTCGCGGCGGCGTGCACCGATCCACTCACGGGGCTGCTCAACCGTGCGGGGTGGGAGATCGCCACCGCGGACCTGTTGGCCCGATCCCGTTCGGATGCCATCACCGTCACCGTCATCGCGATGGACATCGACAACTTCAAAAGTCTCAACGACGCCCAGGGCCATGTCGCCGGTGACCAACATCTGATCAGTTGTGCTGCTTTGTGGCGACAAGTCGCTCCCGCCAGCGCCGTTCTGGCCAGATTTGGCGGCGATGAGTTCGCGGTGTGCATCGCCGACCGTGGTCCGACGGGTGCCGAAGCGGAGAAGTTCATTGCCGGCGTTCGCGAGCAAACGCCGGGCACCAGCGTCGGAACCGCGTCGCGTAGCGGTGAGAGCGCCGACGTCACGTCGCTGTACGCGGCCGCGGATGCGAACCTGTACCGCGTCAAGCGTGAGAGACGAGACCCCGACCTGCGGCCATCGCGCGGTTGACGCCAGCTGAATCCGGGTATCACGAGGCGGGTGCATCGCATTGGATGCCGGCTTGCGGGGGAAGTGATCGGCGATGGTCGGCTGGCTGGACAGGCTGCAGCGACGGAATCGAGTCGTCGGCGTGATCGTCGGTGTCGTCTACAAATACAACGACGATCAGGGCGGTTACCTCGCCGCCCTGATCACCTACTACGGACTGGTGTCGCTGTTTCCGCTGCTGCTGCTGTTGACCACCGGCCTGGGAGTGGTGCTGGTCGGCCGGCCCGATCTGCAGGCACAGGTGCTGCACAGCACCTTGAGCCAGTTCCCGGTGCTCGGCGACCAGCTGCACCACCCCCAGGGCCTCAGCGGTGGCGCGGTGGGCGTGATCGTGGGCCTGCTCGGCGCGCTCTACGGCGGTCTGGGCGTGGGACAGGCGCTGCAGAACGCGATGGACACGGTGTGGGCGGTGCCGAAGCACAAGCGCCCCAATCCGATTCGATCTCGTCTGCGCAGCTTGCTGTTGCTGTTGGTGCTCGGCTCGGCCGCCATCGCGGCCACCGTGTTGGCCGCGGCGGGCCACGCCACCGGGGCATTTGGCGTCTTGAGCAAGATCGGTCTCGCACTGGCCGCGGTGGCGATCAATGCAATGATCTGCCTGGTCGCCTTCCGGGTGACGACCGCGCGGGCGCTGACATATCGGCAGGTGTTGCCGGGAGCGGTTGCCGCAGCGTTCATTTGGCAGATGCTGCAGTGGTTCGGGGCCGGCTATGTCGCGCATACCGTGAAGAGGGCCAGCGCCACCAACAGTGTCTTCGCTCTGGTTTTGGGGGCGTTGGCGTTTCTGTTCCTCGCGTCGGTGGCGCTGGTGATGTGCGCCGAGGTGAACGTCGTCCTGGTGGAGCGGCTCTATCCGCGCGCCTTGCTCGGCGCATTCAGCGACGACGCGGATTTGACGGTGGCGGATCGGCGGACTTACACGAAAAAGGTCAAAGCCGAACGGGTCAAAGCCTTCGAGCGGGTCAGCGTGCATTTCGACGAGGTCAGGCGATGGCCCGCGAAAACCGTTGGGCGCCTTGCGGCAAGGCATGATTTTCACCGGCCGCGCACGCCGTGAAACAGGGATTGTTTCCGGCTTTTGGCAAGGTCATGGGCCCGGCGCAATAGTCTGCTGTCATGAGTCTGGTCACCTATGAGCTGCAAGACCACGTTGCCACCATCACCCTGAACCGCCCCGAGGCGCGCAACGCCATCGACGGCGCGCTTCGCCAGGACCTCAATGCCGCCTGGGATCGCTTCCGCGACGATCTGGACGCGTGGGTCGGGATCCTGACGGCCAACGGCAGCGTCTTCTGCGCCGGCGGCGACCTCAAGGACGGCGAAGGCTCGGTCGGCACCTTCGGCGGCACGTTCTGGGAGAAGCCCACCATCAATTCGTTCGAATCCGGCATGGAATTGTTCAAGCCGACCATCGCCGCCGTGCACGGTCCCTGTATCGGCTACGGGGTTACCGGTGTGCTGTTCTGTGACTTCGTCATCGCCAGCACCGAGGCCACGTTCTGCTTTCCCGAGGTATCGATCGGGGTGCCCACCATCGTCGGAGCCATTCGGCTCCCGCATCGGGTGGGCTGGGCCAACGCCATGGAGTTGCTGTTGACCGGAAAGCCGATGAGCGCCCAGCGGGCCAAAGAAATCGGTCTGGTCTGGAAGCTGGTCGAGCCCGACCAGCTGCAGGCCGAAGCCCAGGCCTGGGCCCGCACACTCACCGAGGCCGCGCCGCTGGCCCAACGGGCGACCAAAGAGGTGGCGTGGCGGACCGCGGACATGGGCTGGATCGAGTCCGTGCGCTTCGGGGAGACCATGCGCAAGGTGGCCGGCGCAACCGAAGACGTCGCCGAAGGGCTACGCGCCTGGGCCGAGAAGCGCAAACCGCAGTGGCGCGGCCGGTGACCGTCGCGGCGGCCGGCGTCCGAACGCAGGGGTGGCGGCCGACCGGTCCGAGCCCTATTTCGCATCCGAACCACCGGCTCATGAAACGTTATTGCTGGGCTGCAACATGATTCGTCTGCTACCGCACGTCGGGGTGCCCCAGCGTCAACCGCCGGGATAACCGTGACCGGCGATATGACAGGATCTCGGCATGAGTGCACGCAGACTTGCCGGCTTGGTTGGTATCTCGGTTGCGACGGGGTGGGCGCTGCTGAGTGCACCCCTGGGCAGCCCTACCGCAACTGCCGATCCCTGCTCGGACGTCTCGGTGGTTTTCGCCCGGGGCACCCACCAGGAGCCCGGTCTCGGCAACATCGGACAGGCCTTCGTCGACTCGCTGACGTCGCAGCTCGGTGGTAAGTCCGTCGATGTCTACGCGGTCAATTACCCCGCCAACGACGACTACCACAACAGCGCAAACGCCGGAGCCAATGACGCAAGCGCGCACGTCCAGAACGTCGTCGCCAGCTGCCCGAACTCCAGGATCGTGCTCGGCGGCTACTCCCAGGGCTCGACGGTGATCGACCTGGCCACCAACGCGATGCCGGCCTCGGTGGCAGACCACGTCGCCGCCGTCGCCCTCTTCGGCGAGCCCACCAGTCAGTTCTCCAGCATGCTGTGGGGCGGTCAACCGCTACCGACGATCAATCCGGCGTATGGCTCCAAGGTCACCAGCATCTGCGCGCCCGACGATCCGATCTGCTCTGGCGGCGGCAACATCATGGCGCACGTTTCCTACATCGACGCCGGCATGACCGCCCAGGCCGCGACGTTTGCGGCCACCAAGATCAACCAAGGCTCGTCACAAACCTGAGACAGCTCAGTCGTTCGCCCGCTCCTCTTGCCGCTGCCGCTTCTCGGCAGCCGCCAGCTCCGCGACACGATCCGCTTCGGCACGCTTGCCGGCGGCCTCGCCGAGCTTGTCCTCGGCATCATCGCGCTTGGCCGCGGAAGCCTTGGCCGCAGCCTTCTCGGCCGCTTGAGTCCTGTTTTCCACCTGGCGCTTGGCTGACTCGACGGTCCGCTTCTGCTTGGCGGCCGCCTCGTCGGCGCGCTGCTTCGCCGCGGCACTGCGCTGCTGCGCCGACTGCGCTGCTTCTCGTTTGCGCTGCTCAGCGGTGATGCGCGCCTCTTTGGCTTCCTGTTGGGTGGCCGCCTGCGCTTCCTGTCGCTCCTGGATCGCCTCGTCGCGGGCGCCCTTGAGCTTCGCATCCGCCTGTTGTTTCCTGCTGGCGGCTTTCGCGTCCAGTTGAGCCGCACGGCCCAGTGCATCGCTGCGTTCGACCAGGGCGGCCCCCCGTTCGACGATGGCCGTGTCGCCGAGCGCATTCCCGACGGTGGTGTCGAGCATGCCGAGCGAGCGCTCGTACAGCAGTCGCGCGGGCGCTTCCGTGGGGATGCGGTTGACGACGCGATCCTCGATCAGCTGCAGCGGGAATCGGGCGAGTTGGTAGTGGAAGCGGAGAACTGCCAACGGGACTTCGGAAATTTTCATCAACTTCTCCTGGGTGAGACCCGCCGTCAGGGCAGGTCGGCTTCGTCGGTCACGTTCTGGGCATGGCGTCGCAGGCGGTCGGCCTCCGACTCGTCGTTGCGGGCCACCTGAACCGAGGTCTGGTGTTCGGCCACGGCGTCGATGACCTCCTCGGACGCCTCGCGGATTTCGGCGCGCTCTTCGGCCTTCGCCCGTTGTATCTCGCGCTGGGCGTCCAGCTCGGCCTGGGTCTTTGCGGCAGTCGCCTGCTGATGTGCCGCCTGGTCGGCCGCGCGCTTCTGCGCGGCCTCTCGCGCCTCGATCGAATCCTCGGCGGCCACGGCCGCAGCGTTCGCCGCCAGGCGTTGTCGGGCGCCGTCGACCCTGGCTTCGGCCGCGTCCTCTTGTGCCTGCTTGACCTGGGCTTCGGCAACGGCCTCGGTCGCATTCGCTTCTTTGCGTTCATGCGCCTGGGTCTGCTCGAGTTGTCCCTCGGCGGTCAGCGATTCGTTGCCCGTAACAGCGCCGACGACCTCTTTGGCTTTGCCTTTGACCGAATCGATCAGGCCCCTGCGCGCTTCGTCGGCCTTGTTGTGCTCACTCATCGAAATACTCCTTGAGGGTTGGCCAAGAACGTTCGTTCGTGCCAACATGTGTGATTCCACGCGCTGCGCCGCTCAAACATGGACGTGTGCTGGGTCACTCGTCGGCGCGGTCGGAGAAAATTTGAAGCCGGGGTCCGATTGCCATGAACTGACAAGTGCCGCCGCATGTTTCGCCCTCAAGGTCACGTCTAGTGCGCGAACGAGCGAAATGGCGATACCCTGGCCGGCATGGCCATCGAGTCCACCATGCTCGCCCTCGGTACTGTGGCACCGGCCTTCGCGCTGCCCGAACCGGCCACCGGCCGCACGCTCAGTCGCGACGACCTGACGGGTCCCGCCCTGGTCGTCACCTTCATCTGCAACCACTGCCCCTACGTCAAGCACGTCGCCGACGGGCTTGCAGCGCTCGGTCGCGACCTCGCCGAGCAAGGCGTTGCGATGGTGGGCATTTCGAGCAATGACGTGGTCACCTACCCGCAGGACGGACCTGATCACATGGTCGCGGAGGCCCGTGACCATGGCTGGACGTTCCCGTACCTGTACGACGAAACCCAAGACATCGCCCGCGCCTTCTCGGCCGCGTGCACCCCCGACACCTTCGTTTTCGACGGTCAACGTCGATTGGTCTACCGCGGCCAGCTTGATGATTCGCGACCCGGCAACGGCCGACCTGTCACGGCCGCGGACGTCCGCGCTGCGGTCGACGCGGTACTGGCCGGGCGACCGGTGAATCCCGAACAGCGTCCATCGATCGGATGCGGCATCAAATGGCGGTGAGGCGCGGTTAAAGGCATCGGTTTCGGGTAGCGGTCGGGGCGACTACCTCGAGAGGGAGACGTTATGCGAGGAGCTGTCATCTACGGCGCCGGTGATGTCCGATTCGAAGACCTGCCGGAGCCCGAGATCGTCGCCCCCACCGACGCGATCATCCGCACCGCCGCGACCTGTGTGTGCGGTTCAGATCTTTGGGACTATCGCGGGATCAACCCCGTCCAGGTCGCCGAGGCCTACCGGGCCATGGATGAGCGCCGTGCCATCAAGGCTTTCCTGCAGCCCTAGGTGAGGTCGGTCACTGAGACCGCCGCCCGGACGGTGGCCGCGTCTTTTCGGCTAACGTCGAGCATATGTCCAAAGTCTCCGGCAACAACCTGATCGACGACGTCACCCCTGGCGACATCATCGCCGTGGACCGCGGCTCGGGCGAGCAGCCGTACAAAGTGGTTTTCAAGGACCCCAGCGAGGCGGGGTATCTGATCACGTTCGAGACCGACGGCGGTGAAACCTTTCAGCTCGACCTGCCCGCCGGCACCAGGGTGACACGGTCGCTCGAGGCCAAGTGGGAGTCTGCGCAGAGTCCCACGCCGAACGCCGAGAACTAAAATCGTCGCCCAGCACGTGCCCGTCCGGAACGTCTTGGGCGACAGCCCTTTCGACGACTGACTGGCACGCCGTCTGACCTTCATCGCGGAAGACCCAACGCTGGATCGCGCATGGCGCCCGTCGGCGCGATGCAAGCTGCTACTGCGCGGCCGGTTTGGGTGACCCGTGGGCGGGTACCGCAATGCCCCGACGGAGGGAGCACGCGGTGAGCTATCTGGGGTCCGCAAAAAGCCAAGTGCTGGGCGCGCTGAACAAGGTGATCGACCTGCCGTCCCGGCAGGCCAAGGCCCAAACGGTCACCGTCGCGTGCCCGGTCGAGCGGATTGAGCAGTTCTGGCGCGATCCCGACCAATTGTCGGTGGTGCTCGGCGACATCGCGGAAATCGACGCCGACGGACGGGATCGCTATCGCTGGCGAATGTTCGCAGAACCCCGGGTGGCGTGGGAGTCCAGGCTGGTCGCCGACCCCGGTGGAGTTCGCTTCGTCGGCAATGGCAACGAAATCGTCGTCAAGTATCGGCCCGCCCCGCATGAGCTTGGCACCGAGGTCACGCTGCGCGTCAAGGCGCCCGCGCCTGCGCTGTTGTCCGGCGCAGCGGCCTTCAAAATCCTTCACCGGCTGCGCGCATTGATGCAGACCGGCGAGGTGCCGACCATCCGCTCCAACCCGAGCGCGCGGAAATCCGCGCGGTAAGTGAAAGGCTGAGCATGCGCGCACTGTGCTGGAACGGCGTGAACGACCTATCCGTGGAGACGGTCGACGACCCGAAGATCCTGAACCCGCACGACGTGATCGTCGAAGTCCGGCTCACCACGACGTGCGGCTCGGACTTGCACTTCATCGACGGGTATCTGCCGGGTATGCGGGCCGGCGACGTGTTCGGCCACGAATTCATGGGTGTGGTGGCGGAGACGGGTCCGGAGGTACGTGACACCAGGGTGGGCGACCGGGTCGTGGTGCCCTCCTTCATCGCATGCAACAGGTGCTGGTACTGCGATCACGAGTTGTATTCGTGCTGCGACACAACGAATCCCAATGCCGAACTGCAACAGCCGTTGCTGGGGTACCCGTCCGGCGGTATCTACGGGTACACGCATCCGTTTGGCGGCTACGCGGGTTCACACGCCCAATACGTCCGGGTGCCCTTCGCCGACGCCAACTGCTTCGCGATACCCGGCGATATCACCGACGAGCAGGCGCTGTTCCTGTCCGACGCGGTGCCCACCGGCTTCATGGGTGCCGATTTCTGCGACATCGCCGGTGGCGACACCGTCGCGGTCTGGGGCGCCGGCGGCGTTGGGTTGATGGCCGCCCGCAGCGCCCTGCTATTGGGCGCCGAGCGGGCTATTGTCATCGACCGTATTCCGGAGCGGCTAACGCTGGCGCGCAAGGAGTTTGGCCTGGAAACCATCGACTACAAGGCGGTCGACAGCGTGCACGAGACGCTCAGGGAGATGACCGGCGGCCGGGGACCCGACGCCTGCATCGACGCGGTCGGCATGGAGGGTCACGGTACCGGCGTGCAGCAACTCTACGACCGGGCCAAGCAAGCGCTGCGAATGGAGACCGATCGCGCCACCGCGTTGCGCCAGGCGATCCTGGCTTGCCGCAAGGGTGGAGTGGTGTCGGTGCTCGGGGTCTACGGCTTGACCGACAAGTTCCCGACGGGCGTATTGACCAACAAGGGCCTGACCCTGAAAACGGCTCAGCAACACGGACAACGCTACATAACCCGGCTTTTCGATTACGTCGAGCAGGGCGATCTGGACCCGGCCAAACTGATCACCCACGATGTGTCGCTGGAGGACGGCGTCCGGGCCTACGACCTGTTCAAGAACAAGAAGGACAACTGCATTCGGGTGGCGATGCGACCGAATGTCTCCGGCGCCGCCCGCGACGAAAGGGCCGGTGTCAATCATGACCGCGCAACCTCCCGATCCTGATCCGGCACAGACACCCGGACTCGAGCCAGGTGGGGGTACCGCACCGGGTGCCACTCCCCCGGCGGCGCCCCAAACATCGGGCGTATCTGCGCCGCAACCGCCGAACACCCGCCGATTCGCTCCCAGTTCCGTGCTCACGGTGGTCGCCGTCTGCCTCTTCGTCGTGGCGTTCGTCGCGGTGGCGGTGTTTCTGGTGATGAAGATGACTGGCGCGGCCGGCTAATCTTTTACGTCGCCTTCTGATTACATGGGCGCGGTAGCGGGCATAGCCAAGTGCATGGTCGACGATGCGGCGCAGGCGCCACAGGAGAATCCGGAGAAGGACCGGTCCCAGTGGGTGACCGGGGACGAGCCCATGACCGGTCCGCAGCGCAGCTACCTGAACACGCTGGCGCAGGAGGCGGGCGAAAAGATCCCCGACAATCTGACCAAGGCCCAGGCCTCCAGCTTGATCGACGAGCTGCAACAACGAACCGGGCGGGGCGGCTCGTGACCATCGGTGCCGACGACGTGCGGCGCTTGCTCGCCAGCCAGGACGCGGACACAGCGCTGGTGGTGATCCAGGGGCATGCCGCAGTCGTCGCACCGGCGGATCTGAACTCGGCCGAATACCGGGGCGCCCTGCAAGTTGCGACGCGCCAGGAATTGGTGCAGCGTGTCGGACACGCAGAGTTGTCCGACCGCGAGTTGGCCGAGCAAGCCGAAGAACTCGACACGGCGCTGCGCAATCTGGGTGGCTGATGCCGTCGCGCTGCCGCACTGCTTGTCGCCGGGAGCAGAACGTCTATGGCCCGACGGCGACGCGGTCACCGACCCGGATGACTCCCTTGGTCACCACCGCGAGGTAGACCCCCGCGCACGGCTGTTTCCCGTGACCGCCTGTGTCCAAACGGTTTTCGGCCGCGGGTATGCGAAGAGCCTGGGGAGCGCGGGGCAGCGGCCCGTGCTCGAGCGTGGGGACCACGCAGCGTGACGTGGCCGTAAGGACCCGCAACCGCGCCTCGCCGATGGCGATTCCGCCGCCGACCCAGTCGTTTTCGGCATACGGCGGGTAGCCCGGCGGCGTCGTGATCACCACATTCGGGCGGTAGCGCAGCGCCTCCACACCGATGTGCTCGAGGGTGGACGTCGTGATCGCATGCAACGGGGCTTCGTCGGTGAACGACTCGCCCGGGGTGGCCGCGGCGATCCGCAAAATGCGGCCACTGACCTCGGCGTCGAGGCCGAGATCGAGCAATTGCTCCGGATCGGGGCGCACTAATGTCGCGCCGTCGGGGCGTTGGGCGACCAGCCGGACCCGCCGTCCCGTCAGCCGCGAGATCAGCTCGTCGACGCCGGGATCATCGGCGGCCACGTCGGTCCCATCGGGCAGGCTGATGCGCACGCCCTGCGCGTCCGCATGGGCGGTGCACGTCAAGAGATCACGCCATAGCCGGGGATTCTTGGCGCTCGCCACATGTCCGGTGTCACCGTCGACAAGTGCCAGGCGCCGATCGCCCTCGGCACCACGCTCGTCGACCGGCAGGCAATCGAGGGTTTCGCCGAGCATCGACTTCACCGGGTACCGAAGTAACGCCTGCACCCGCATCTGCACGGCACCAGGATCATTGGGGACGGTCGACTTCTCCATTGGGCACCTTTACTCGGTATTACTGCACACTGTGCCCGAAACCGCCTGGCGTTACCAGTGATCAGGCGGGCGCCGCGGTGACGACGATGGACTGGTCGCTGGTCTGCCAAGCCGTCATGAAGCTGGTGAAGCTGACCTGTTCGTCGGCATGGTCGATACCCGGGTCGTTGAGATGAACGATGTCTTTGCCGGTGTCGATGCCCGTCACGACCAGGAAGTGGTCGGCCTTGGTGCGCTGGTCGTCGGCGTTCAAGATCACCGAGGAGTTGACGAACGCGATGACCTTGCGGTCTTGCGTCAGGTATTGCTCGAGGATGGGCAGCCCGTTCTGATCCCGATCGGACGTAGTGGTCATCTCCGATTTGATACCGAAGTGGTCGAGGAGTATGACCAGGTCGGACATCGAGATGCCGCCATTCGGCCCGGAGTGGCTCGGGTCGTTCCGCGGCGCGTAGATCGGCCCGGGATTGGCCCCCGACGGCGTCGACTCCGCCAGGTCCAGCATCTGCCGTTCGCTCGGTGCGTTGCCGCTGACTTGTCCCACCACGTCGGCGACCGACACGAGTCCGCAGTTGTCCTCGAGCGACTGCGCCACCCAGTACTTCGCCGCGGCGGCGGGGTTTCCGTACATCCCGGGGGCGGTCGTTGTCGCCGGACCGGCCCCACGCGCAGGAGACGGACTATCCTGTGCGGCAACGACTTTGGTCAACGAAGTGGTAGCCGCCGTGGTCGCCGGTGGGGCGGAGCCGCACGAGACCAGCGGCACACCGGCCAGACCGATCACAGCGCCCGTCGCGGCGATACGGGCCGCGGAGGCGAGCCGGAACATGAACATGAGGGCTACCGGGATCCCGTCGAGGTGTCGAATGGCCAGCAAACGGTAGCACCGCGGTGCGCCGCGCGGCCGAATAATCCGTGAACCGTTGTGCTGGCGCGGACCAGCTGGCGTACGCACAGCATCTGCGCCTGGATCAGCTTGGGAGCAGGCGCTTTTTCTGCTCTTCGAATTCCTGCTGCGTCAAAATCCCCGCGTCGCGCAGCGATGCCAGTTCACGCAGTTCGGCGGCGATGCTCGTGATCGGTCCCCCCGGCGCAACCTGCGGCGGTGCCGGCTCGTTCGCCTGCTCCTTCGTCGGCTCGCGCGTCGCCTTGACGGTATCGGCGGCCCGGGCCCGCTCGCGACCGAGGGCGCCACCGGTACCGGCCATTGCGCGCCCGGCCATGCTCGCAGCGGCCATCTGGCCGAACAAACTGCCGGTGCCGCTGGGAGCGGCCGCGGCTGCGGCTTCCGCCGCGGCGCCGGCGGTGGTGGTCGGAAGGACCAAGGCGGCCGGGCGAATTGCCGGCGCGGCCGCCGTCCAGCCCGGCGGCACTGAGAGGCCGCCGACGGTGTTCGCCTGGCCCAGACCCGCCGACATCAACGATCCGAATCCGCCCGCCGGGTTCGTGATGACCGGGAACGGCGATGGCGGCACCGCGCCCATTCCTGGCCAGGACTGCACCCCGGCCCAGCCGCTGACAATGTCGTCGGTGTGGAAACCGGTCAGCGCGCCGGCCACGTCGAATGGGAGAGCGACTAACGTGCCCGGCGCGTCGATGCCGAGTCCGGCGACGCTGGCCGGCGCGTCGAGGAAGATGGCGATGAGGTCGCTCTCCAGGCCCAGCAGGTCCGTCGCCGACGTCGGGGCGAGGGGCGCCGCATTCGGCGCCAGCGCCGCGCTGTTCAACAAGTTGGGCACCGCGGAGAACGATTGCTGCGCCACGGCATTGCGCGTGCTGCCGGCCGCGGTGCCGGTGGCCTGGGTCACCGCGTCCGATTGCGCGGCGTCGGAGGTGGTGGTCTGATCCGGTTGGGCGAACGGCGTCAGCCGTGTCGCCGCAGCCGTAGAACCCGCGTAGCCGAACATCGCCGCGGTGTCTCGCGCCCACATCTCGGCATACTCGGTCTCGGTCGTGGCGATCGCCGGCGTGTTCTGCCCGAGGACGTTGGTCGCGACCAGGGCCGCCAGTTGGGTGCGGTTGGCCGTGATGACCGGGGGCGGCACCGTCTCGGCGAATGCCGTCTCGTAGGCGAAGGCCGCGGTTCTGGCCTGGTTGGCGGCTTCTTCGGCCTGGGCGCCGGTGGTCCGCATCCACTCCAGGTAGGGGGTGATCGCCGCGACCATGGACGCCGACGACGGACCAACCCACGGACCGGAGGTCAGGGCCGTGATCTCGGCCTGATACGAGTTCGCTGTCGATTGCAGCGCGGCGGCCAATTCATCCCAGGCCATCGCTGCGGCCAGCATCGGTGCCGACCCCGGACCGGCGTACATCCGCGCGGAGTTAACCTCCGGCGGTAGTACTGCGAAGTCCATGTCGTTCTCCTCCGATCGCTTTCAAGGCCGCGTGGGCACTGACGGCACCGATGCGCGTCGTATGGGGATAGCCAACCGAGCAGCAAACAAATCGCAATCCCTCCGGGTGCTGCCAG
Source organism: Mycobacterium sp. 852002-40037_SCH5390672 (assembly GCF_001665875.1). GTDB lineage: Bacteria > Actinomycetota > Actinomycetes > Mycobacteriales > Mycobacteriaceae > Mycobacterium. The sequence goes on along the minus strand of NZ_LZTA01000069.1, from coordinate 167,774 downwards.
TGCCGCGAACGAAGACGCCCGAATAAGACCGTCCCCAGTGCTAGCGGACCGGCCTCACGCGTTTGCAGGTGCCCCCACGTCAACGAATACAGCGAAATTGTTGCCGTGGGTTAACGATAGGTTACCTGTACATGACGGGGAAACTCGCAAGGGTTCTGCTCGTATTGCGCAAATCGCGCTCAGCGGTCTCTCAACGGGATGCGGCAGGATACGTTCACCGCCTCGGGCCGATGTTCGCCGGGTGGGCGCCCGCAAAAGCTGTGGTCAAGGGGGCGATCGCACGTCCACCGAGTCTGGCGGCGTCGGGTCTGCTTGGATTTGTGGCATCCCCGCGAGTGAGGTCTGTTGATGAAAATTGTGCTGGCCGCCTACGGCAGCCGCGGCGACGTCGAACCCTGCGTTGCCGTTGCCCGCGAGCTGCACTGCCGAGGACACGACGTCGTGATCGCGGTGCCGCCCGACAAGCTCGACTTGGCCGAGTGGGCGGGGCTGGCGGCGATCGCCTACGGACCCGACACCCGCGAGCAGATCAACGTGGCGACCAATTTCGTCCGCAATGTGCAAAACCCGATGGGCGCGTTGCCGCAAGTCGTCGAGCGGGTCACCAAGGTGTGGACCGGTAAGAGCGAGACGCTGGTCTCGCTGGCGGCGGGTGCCGACCTGCTGGTGGCCGGCATGAACGAGCAGCGGCTCGCCGCCAACGTCGCGGAACATTTCGGCATACCGCTGGCCGCGCTGCACTTCTTTCCCGCCGACACCTTGGAGCTTGGCCGGCTGCAGTCGGACGTCACCAGCGCGGCCGAAGGTGCGCAGCGTCGATCGCTCGGTCTGCCCGACAACGCCGGGCCGTCGACGCAACCAGCGCTCGAGATTCAGACCTACGACGAGCTGTGGGCGCCCGAACTGGCAAAACAATGGGCCGGGTCGGGATACCGACGGCCCTTCGTCGGTTCGCTGACCCTCGGAATGCCGGCCGATGCCGACGACGAGGTGTTGTCCTGGATTGCCGACGGGACGCCGCCGATCTACTTCGGATTTGGCAGCACGCCCGTCACCTCCCCGGCCGAGACGGTCGCCGTGATCAGCGCTGCCTGCACGCAGATAGGCGAGCGGGCGTTGATTTGCAGCGGCCCAAACGATTTCACCCGTATTCCGCCCGCCGACCACGTGAAGATCGTGGAGTCGGTGAATCACGCCGCCGTATTTCCGACCTGCCGCGTGATCGTGCACCACGGTGGCGCCGGTACCACCGCCGCGGGCATGCGCGCGGGTGTGCCCATGTTGATTCTCTGGCTCTGGCTCGATCAACCGATCTGGGCCGAGGCGGTCAGCAGGCTGGGCGTCGGCGTGGGGCGGGCGTTCTCGGCCTCGACCCTGGACTCGCTGGTAGCCGACCTGCGCTCGGTGCGTTCTGCGCATTACCTCAGCCGAGCCAGGGAGGTCGCCATCCAAATGACCAAATCCGACGAAAGCATCGGCGCGGCGGCCGACCTTCTCGACGGCGCCGCCCGCGGAGCGTAGCCGGACCGCCAGGTCATCCGAGCGGTGGTGTAAAGGCCGCCGGTCGTGTAAAAGGTTCTGGTGCAGGATCTGCCGGATAGCTCGTTCGACCCGTTGATGTTGCGCGAAGCGATGATCCGCCGGATGTATCGGCGATTGTCGGCCGAGGGCCATATCAGGGTGCCGGCGGTGCCTGGCCTGATCGACGAGTACGTCCAGTTGTGCGGCAACGTCTGCGCCACCCTGGGCGTGTGGTACACCCCCGAACACTCCGCACAGTTGCGGGCCGCCCTGGAAGTCGAGTTGGCGAAGGCCTTCAAGGCCTCTCCTCGTTCGGACGTCCTCATCTCGTATCACGCTCCATTCGGGGCGGACGTCAATTTCCGGGTCCAAGCCGATTGGCGCACCGTCGAGGCCGACTACGAGCAGTGGGTAGCGGTCCGCCCAGCACCGCTGTTCGGCACCGAGCCGGACGCACGCGTGCTGGCCCTGGCGGCAGAGGCGGCCGATCCGTCGGTCTATCGGGTGTTGGACGTCGGCGCGGGAACCGGACGCAATGCACTGGCCCTGGCCCGGCGTGGACATCCGGTCGACGCCGTCGAGATGACCGCGAAGTTCGCGGAGGTGATTGTTGCCGAAGCCGCCGGTGAATCCTTGCGCGTGAACGTCATTCAAAGCGACGTCTTCACGGCCATGGAGGGCGTGCGCGAGCAGTATCAGCTCATGGTGCTCTCGGAGGTGGTGTCCGACTTCCGGACGACGCACGAGTTGCGCGGCATGTTCGAACTGGCCACCGATTGCCTGGCACAAGGTGGGCGTTTGGTTTTCAACACCTTCCTGGCGCGCGACGGCTACGTTCCGGAAGACGTCGCGGTGCAATTCAGTCAGCAGTGCAACAGCATGATCTTCACCCGCGACGAGGTGACCGCCGCGGCGGCCGGCCTGCCTCTCGAGCCGATGGCCGACGACTCCGCCTACGAGTACGAGAAGGCGCGATTACCTTCGGACGCCTGGCCGCCCACGGCATGGTTCGAAGGATGGGCCAGCGGCCTCGATGTATTCGACGTCAAACGTGACGACTGCCCGATCGAGTTGCGCTGGCTTGTCTTTCACAAGGTGGGATGAATCCGGCCCAGGTCTACGCGGTCAGATCGCGAGTCGCCGGTCCTTCCAGCAAGGTGCCGTCGGGCGCGAACCGCGACCCGTGCAGCGGACACTCCCACGCCTTGTCCGCGTCGTTCCAGTTCACGATCCCGCCCAGATGCGGGCACACGGGCGAGACGCGGTGCTCGGTCCCGTCGACACGGCAGCGTGCCTCGAGATGCCACGGCGGACCGCTCACCACGCCACCTTCATCGTCGACGGGGCTGCGGCGGTGGGTCCGTATCGCGGGGGTGATCCAACCCTTCGTCAGGTTGAAGCCGACCTCGAGGTTGGCCTGCAGAGCAGTCGTCAGGCCCGACAGCTCGTGCGGGCTCCAGCTGGCGAACGCGCGGGCCCAATCCATCCGTCCGCCCAGCATGCGGCTTGACAGCGCCAGCGCCGCGGCCGCCCCGTTGGTCATGCCCCACTTATTGAAACCCGTTGCGACAAAGATGCTTTCGCTGTTCGGCAAGAGGGGGCCCACGTACGGCAGATGGTCAATGGGCGTGTAGTCCTGCGCCGACCAGAAGTGGGTCTGCACAGCACCCGGGTAGTGCTTGCGCGTCCACGTCGACAACTCGTCCAGCGCCTGGGACGGACTCTTCTCGCGGCCTACGGTATGGCCGGCCCCGCCCACGATCAGCCTCTCCCCATCCGCGACAGGGGCGTACCGCACCGAACGGGTCGGCGAGTCGGTGGAGATCATCATCGGGCGGGTGATGTTGCCCGGAACCTTGAAGGCCAGGCAGTAGGACCTGCTGGGCTTCACCCGCGCGAAATAACCGCCGCGATCCAGGATCGGGATCCCGGTGGCAAGCACCAGCTGGCCGGCCTGAAGTTCGACGTCTCGCTGCGCGGCGTCGTTGACGTGCACGCGCACCTTTTTGCCGCGCGAGGAGACCCGCCGCACCCGGGTGTGCTCGACCAGCCGTCCACCGCGGCCGAGCAGCTCGACCACCAACGAGTCGAGGAATGGCATCGGGTCGAACTGCGCCTGGTCGGCGAGCCGCACACCGCCGTGATAGGCAAACGGCACGTCGGCGTTGTCGTCCCACACCGCCGGCAGGCCCGCCGCCTGACAGGCCGCGAGCTCGGCGCGCGCCGACGGAACGCCCCGCACGGACTGGGCATAGGTGTAGGCATCCTCGCGCTGCACAGCCACGCCGTTCGCCTCGCAGTAACCCAGCACCCACTCCTGGCCTTCGCGGTTGCCGTCCACGTACGCGCGCGCCGTGTCACGTCCATGCCGTGGTAGCACCTTGGAGAGCTGACTGCCTTGCAGCAGACTGATTTTGGCGGTGGTGTTTCCGGTCGCGCAGGCCCCGACCGTGCGCGCCTCCAGCACCAGCACGTCCTTGCCGGCACGGGCCAGCAGGACCGCCGTCATCAGGCCGGTGATGCCGGCGCCCACGACGATGACATCGGCGGACCCCGAGCCTGGGTCAAGCTGGCTTGCAGTCCACGGCTGCTCGGTTCTTTCTGTCATCCACAAAGAAGTCACGGCCTTGCTGATACCCCGGCCCGGCTCGGGGAAACGCGCCCGCGAGGTCACGCCCGCTTCAACCGGGCTTTTGCCTCCCGCACCGAATCCGCGGCGGCTCGGCTCAGTTCCCGTGCCTTGTCGTAGTCCTTGTCGGCGCTGCTGAGTTCCCGCTCGGCCGCCCGCAGCGCCCGTGCCGCATCGTCGCGGCGTTGCCGGGCGGCATCGCGTTCGACTTGGCGCTGCGACAACACGTCGTCGGCCTCGGCTTTGGCGCGCTGCGCGGTGGTAACGGCCGCGCTGAGTTTCTCTCGGCGCTGGCTTTGCGCCTTCGCGGGCGCCGACTGCGCCGCGGGCCGTTTCCGCGTGGGTTTGCTCTGGGGCTTCGTCGGTTCGCTCGGGGTAACGGCGGGTTCCGGCGCCGCATCGCCGAGGGTGCCGAAACCCGACCACTGCTCCGGCCGGGTCAACCGACCCAGCCGTGCCCCGACTTGCGGGTCGGCGATGGCGGCTTGGAGCGTGGTGATCAGGTCTTCGCGGACGGTTGCCGTCGGCTGCCTCAGGTCGGCCGCGTCGAGCGCCTCGCGGATGAGCTCGTCGATGAGTTTGCGTTGCTCGGCCGACAAGTCCCGGATGCGTCCGCCGTCCATCGCCGCGTGCGCGGCGCGCAACCGCTCACCGAGGTCTGCGAGCCGTTGTCGGGTATCGGTGTGCCGCAGTGCCAGCCGATTGACGATCCATGCTGCCGTCGTCGGTTTGTTGGCGGCGGAAATCCGGTTCGCGGCGGCGGTATCGCCGCGCTGCTTTGCCGCGGCGGCCAATCTGGCGCGTTCCGCGGTGAATTCCTTCGGCGGCGCGTCATACAGGCTATCGAGTTCCTCATCGGCCATGAGGCCATGATCTCTCGCGGATGCCCGGGGACGGGCCGGGGTGACGAAGCCGGGCCTCCCGTCGGTTTAGAAACCGCACGTCGCGGGATACCTCATCTACAACATCGACTTCGCTGGGCAGAACTTTCCGGCCTGCGAGAACCAGAAAGCAGGGATTCGGAAGCTTCATGATGTCCAGGAACAGCGATCAGCTCGTCGGCCGGATCCTGCGGGTCAGCCGGCCTCGGCGACTCTTGCTTGCGGTGTTGGTGATCGTCGCCGCGGTGGGCGCGATATACGTCGCGTCGAGCTCGCATTGCTCGAACGCCGGCTGCAGTCAAAGCGGTGCACCCGCGAAAACGGCTGAACCGGCCCGGATAACGATCACTCCCGGCCCCGACGCGCATGACGTCGACCCGGTCGCCCCGGTCATGGTCAAAGCCGAGAACGGGACCCTGACGGGTGTCGACATGGTCAACGAGAGCGGTAAACCGATCGAGGGCGTCATGACCCCGGACAACACGGTATGGAAGCCGACGGTCCCGCTGGGCTACGGGCGCACCTACACCCTGACGATCACCAGCAGTGGCGTCAGTGGCGTTGCGGGCAAGCAGGTTTCGTCGTTCTCCACGCTGAAGCCGTCCAACCAGACCAAGGTGTCGTTCACCACCACGGCGGAGGCGGCGTTGCGCGACGGCGGCACCTACGGCGTCGGAACGGTGATCGTGGCGCACTTCGACGAGAAGATCACCGATCGGGCGGCCGCCGAGCGGCAGCTTTCGGTGACCACCAACCCGAAAGTCGAGGGATCCTGGTTCTGGGTCGACGACCAGAATGCACATTGGCGGCCCGAGCACTACTATGCGCCGGGCACGACCGTCACCGCCGAGGCGAAAATCTACGGAATAGCCTTGGGCGACGGCCTATTCGGGCAAGACGACACCAAAGTGTCCTTTCGTGTCGGCGATGCACACGTATCGATCGCCGACGACGCAACGAAACAGGTCAGCGTCTTCGACAACGGAGCCCTGGTGCGCACGATGCCCACCAGCATGGGAATGGGTGGCACCGAAGACGTGGGCGGCAAGACCATCTCCCTATGGACCCCGTCAGGCGTCTACACCGTCCTGGACAAGGGCAATCCCGTCATCATGGACTCCTCGACTTTCGGGCTGCCCAAGAACTCCAGGCTCGGATATCGCGAGACCATCAATTGGGCCACCAAGATCAGCAGCGACGGCATATACCTGCACGAGCTCGACGCGACGGTATGGGCCCAGGGGCATCGCGACACGTCGCATGGCTGCTTGAACCTCAATGCCGACAACGCGAAATGGTTCTACGACTTTTCGGTACCGGGCGACGTGGTCGAGGTCCGCAACAGCGGCGGACCGCCGCTGACGTTGGCGCAGAACGGCGACTGGACGCTCAGCTGGGACCAGTGGCGCAAAGGCAGCGCACTCAAGCCGACCTGACGCCTGCGTGATCCGGCTCATTCATCACCCACCGTTGTGCCCCATTTCACAATAAAGTCTTGACTCGTTCCAGATAAGTGCGTCATATTGGTGGCGTGTCATCGACGGCCGGTTACGCGGACAGGTTGCGGATGGCCGATCTGCGGGTGACCCGGCCCAGGGTTGCCGTGCTCGAAGTCGTGGACGCCAATCCGCATGCCGACACCGAGACGATCTTCTCGGCGGTACGGTTGGGCCTGCCCGATGTTTCTCGCCAAGCCGTGTACGACGTGCTCAATGCGCTGACCACCGTGGGTCTGGTTCGACGCATCCAGCCGTTGGGCATGGTCGCGCGCTACGAATCGCGCGTCGGCGACAACCATCACCACGTCGTCTGCCGCTCGTGCGGGATCATCGCCGACATCGACTGCGCCGTCGGTGATGCTCCCTGCCTGACGCCCTCGGACGACGACAACGTTCTCGATGGCTTCGTTCTCGACGAGGCCGAAGTCATCTACTGGGGCCTGTGCGCCGATTGCTCGACGGCAGGTTCTTAGATCACAGCCTGTGATCGCAGCCCGATTCACCCACCCTCGAAAGGAATGCTGTGTCATCTGATACATCCGCCAGCCGCCCACCCCACCCTGATGCCGGGTCGGCTAGCAATAGCGAAAGCGAAAACCCAGCAATCCCTTCACCGCAGCCGAAGTCGAATGCTCCACGGACAAACCAGGACTGGTGGCCCAACCAGGTCGACGTGTCCAGGCTGCACCCGCACGTCGCCCAGTCCAACCCGCTCGGCGAGGACTTCGACTACGCCGAGGAGTTCGCCAAGCTCGATGTCGAGGCGCTCAAGGCCGACATGGTCACGCTGCTCACGACCTCGCAGGACTGGTGGCCCGCCGACTACGGCCACTACGGGGGGCTGTTCATCCGGATGAGCTGGCACGCCGCGGGTACCTACCGCATCTTTGACGGTCGCGGTGGTGGCGGCCAGGGCATGCAGCGTTTCGCTCCGCTCAACAGCTGGCCCGACAACGCGAGCCTGGACAAGGCGCGCAGGCTGCTGTGGCCGCTGAAGAAGAAGTACGGCAACAAGATCTCCTGGGCCGACCTGCTGCTCTTCGCCGGGAACACGGCCCTGGAGTCGATGGGATTCAAGACGTTTGGCTTCGCTTTCGGCCGTGAAGACGTCTGGGAGCCAGAGGAAATCCTCTTCGGTGAAGAGGAAGAATGGTTGGGCACCGACAAGCGCTACTCGGGTAAACGCGATCTCGCGCAGCCCTACGGTGCCACCACCATGGGTCTGATCTACGTGAATCCGGAAGGCCCCGAAGGCAAGCCGGACCCGGTCGCGGCCGCGATCGACATCCGGGAGACGTTCGGCCGGATGGCGATGAACGACGAGGAGACCGCCGCGCTTATCGTCGGCGGCCACAGCTTCGGCAAGACCCACGGTGCCGGTGACGCCGACCTGGTCGGCCCCGAGCCGGAGGCGGCCCCGATCGAACAGCAGGGACTGGGCTGGAAGAGTTCATATGGCAGCGGCGTGGGCAAGGACGCCATCACCAGCGGCCTGGAGGTCGTCTGGACACCCACGCCGACCAAGTGGGACAACTCCTTCCTGGAGACGCTGTATGGCTACGAGTGGGAGCTGACCAAGAGCCCCGCCGGGGCCTGGCAGTTCACCGCCAAGGATGGCGCGGGCGCGGGAACGATCCCCGACCCGTTCGGCGGGCCGGGACGCGCGCCGACGATGCTGGTCACCGACATCTCGTTGCGGGAAAGCCCGATCTACCGTGATATCACCCGGCGCTGGCTGGACCACCCCGAAGAGCTGGCCGACGCCTTCGCCAAGGCTTGGTACAAGCTGCTGCATCGCGACATGGGACCTGTGACCCGTTTCCTGGGGCCCTGGATTCCCGAACCGCAGCTGTGGCAGGACCCGGTGCCCGCCGTCGACCACCCGCTCGTCGATGACAACGACGTTGCGGACTTGAAGAGCAAGGTGCTCGCGTCCGGTCTCTCCGTCCCCCAGCTGGTCAAGACCGCCTGGTCGGCCGCGATCAGCTACCGCAACACCGACAAGCGCGGCGGTCCGAACGGCGGCCGGCTCCGGCTCGAGCCGCAGAGGAGCTGGGAGGTCAACGAGCCCTCCGAGCTGGACAAGGTGCTGCCCGTGCTGGAGCAGATCCAGCAGGGCTTCAACGCCTCGGCCTCCGGAGGTAAGAAGATCTCGATCGCCGACCTGATCGTGCTGGCCGGTTCCGCGGCGGTCGAGAAGGCGGCCAAGGACGCGGGCTACGAGATCTCGGTGCACTTCGCACCCGGGCGCACCGACGCGTCGCAGGAGAGCACCGACGTGGAGTCGTTCGCGGTGCTCGAACCGCGGGCCGACGGGTTCCGCAACTATGCGCGGCCCGGCGAGAAGGCCCCGCTCGAGCAGCTCCTGATGGATCGGGCCTACCTATTGGGTGTGACGGGTCCGGAGCTCACGGTGCTGGTCGGCGGACTGCGTGCCCTGGGCGCCAACCACGGTGGCAGCAAGCACGGCGTATTCACCGACAGGCCGGGCGCGTTGACGAACGACTTCTTCGTCAACCTGCTCGACATGGGCACCGAGTGGAAGGCGTCGGAGACCTCGGAGAACGTCTACGAAGGGCACGAGCGGACCTCCGGCGCGCTGAAGTGGACCGCGACCGCGAATGACCTTGTGTTCGGCTCGAACTCGGTGCTGCGCGGGTTGGTCGAGGTCTACGCCCAGGACGACGCCCACGGCAAGTTCGTGGAGGACTTCGTCGCGGCATGGGTGAAGGTCATGAACAACGACCGGTTCGACCTCAAGTAAGACCGATCACCGACAAGCGGCACCTCGCGAGCCAGCCGCTCGCGGGGTGCCGTTTTTGGTGCCGCGGAACTCATCGATCCAGATCCCACTGCCCGAAATCGGCAGCAAGGACCTGGTCCACATCCACATTGATGCCGCCCAACAGCGGCCCCGGGTTGGACGGGCTGTTGACGACCTCCTGGTAGAGCACCGCCATGGGCTCGCGCTCGCCGTGCGACCACGATTTCGTCTGCCACGCCCAAAGGTGGCCGGCAGTGGTGGACGGCCCGATGACGCCGTCCCTGATCGCCCACCCACACGCCTGGGCATGCCCGTAGATGCCGGTACGGCCCACGCCCAGCACCGAGTTGATACCTCGAAACCATTGGACCGCAAGGCTATTCCACGCGTTGGCGTCGATGTCATCGTCGACGCTGAAGAAGATGGGCGCCGAGTTCGGGCCTCCCGCCGCGGAGTGCAACTGCATGGCCGTATGAGCGTCCGCCACGCCGCCGTCATAACCGCGGGTGAGATCCGACGGGTCAGGCCAACCGGGCTTGCCGTACTGGAAGTTGCTGACGATATGCAGGCCCGCCGCCCGTAGTGCGTCGGCGTAGTCCCGGGTCAGCGGTTTGGCTTCGAAGTTGGCGCCCGGCCGCGACTGCGATACGTAATTCACCACGCCGTCGTAGCCGGCCGACTTGATCTCATCCGGCGAGATCTTGCGCTCGGCGAAATCGATCAGCTTCATGCCGGCCGCTGACGCCTTCGGCACGCCGGGGGCGCCGGCCAGTGCGGCCAGGCTCAGCAGGGCCGGCGCTAGGACATAGGTGCCGGCATATTTGAGGAGGTCACGCCTCGAAGGCGATCGGTGATCGCCGCGTCCACTCGGTCCAGCCGAATCCCGCACCGCGCGATGGTAACAAAAAGTTCGAGCCTTCTTTCGACGGATCGTCGCCGGTCACCGCCGACCAATTCCGGCACCGCGCGTTCCGAACCGACCGGTCGGAAAGATGGCGGCCACCGACCAGTGGCATGATCTTTGAGTGTCGGACATCCCGGGGGCCGCCTGCACGCGGCACGGTGGAACTCCGGCTCGTTGCGCTCGATTAGGTGATCGAACTATAGTCTGGACACATGTCCAGTTTGCTGTCACGGAGTTCGGGAGTCCGTTGACCGCGATGTATTCGGCGCCATTCCGCGGTCATTTTCCAGCAAAGAAGAGTTGAGTATGCGAATTGCCCTGCTGTCCTACCGTAGTAAGACCCATTGCGGCGGACAGGGCGTCTACGTGCGCCATCTCAGCCACGGTCTGGTGGAACTCGGTCACGACGTCGAAGTGTTTTCCGGACAGCCGTATCCCGACCTCCTCGATCCGCGGGTCCGGCTTACCGAAGTGCCCAGCCTTGACCTCTATCGGGAACCCGACCCTTTCCGGGTACCGCGGCCGAGCGAAATTCGCGACTCGATTGACGTCGTGGAACTGTTCACAACATGGACCGCCGGCTTTCCCGAACCGCGGACCTTCACGATGCGGGCCGCCCGGTTACTTGCCCAGCGGACAGCCGATTTCGACGTCGTCCACGACAATCAGAGCCTGGGCGCCGGACTGCTGCGCATCGCCGAGGCGGGACTTCCCGTCGTGGCCACCGTCCACCACCCCATCACCCGCGATCGAGTGCTGGATCTGGCCGCTGCGCGATGGTGGCGAAAGCCGTTGGTGCGCCGCTGGTATGGGTTCTTGGACATGCAGCAAGAGGTCGCGCGCCACATCCCCGACCTTTTGACGGTCTCGTCATCGTCGGCCTCCGACATCGTCGCCGACTTCGGCGTCGCACCGGAGCAACTTCATGTCGTGCCGCTGGGGGTGAACACCGAGCTGTTCAAACCGGGTTCCGGCCCACGCGAGCCCGGCCGCATCATCGCGATCGCCAGCGCCGATACCCCGCTGAAGGGCGTCCGCACCCTGCTGCAGGCGGTCGCCCGACTGCGCACCGTCCGGGACCTCGAGTTGCGGTTGGTCGCCAAGGTGGAGCCGAATGGCCCGACCCACAAGCTCATCGCCGAACTCGGGATCTCCGACATCGTGCACATCACCAGCGGGCTGTCCGACACCGAGTTGGCCGCCTTGTTCGCCTCCGCGGAGGTCGCCTGCATCCCGTCGCTCTACGAGGGGTTTTCGCTGCCCGCCGTGGAAGCCATGGCCAGCGGCACCCCGATCGTCGCCAGCCGGGTTGGCGCGCTGCCGGAAGTCCTTGGGACGGACGGTGCTTGCGCCGAACTGGTGCCGCCCGCCGACGTGGACGCCCTGACCCACGCGCTCGGTGAACTCCTGGACTCGCCGGAGAAGCGCCGTAGCCTGGGCAAGGCGGGACGAAACCGCGCCGTCAACGTCTTCAGCTGGGAAGCCGTGGCCGCCCAGACCGTTCGGGTCTACGAGCGGGCGATCGCACGCAACGCGCAGAGCGGAGTGCCATGCTGACAGTCGATTTCGACCGGCTCGGGATCGGGCCGTCGAGCAACGTCATCGACGTGGGTTGCGGAGCCGGCCGGCATGCGTTCGAAGCGTATCGCCGCGGCGCCGACGTCATAGCCTTCGACCGCGACGAGGCCGAATTACGCTCGGTGGACACCATTCTGCGTGCGATGGCCGAGACCGGCGAGGCGCCCGGCGGCGCGTCGGCGAAGGTGGTGGTCGGGGACGCGCTGAAGTTGCCCTACGCCGATGAGACGTTCGACTGCGTCATCGCGTCGGAAATCCTCGAGCACATTCCCCACGACGACGCGGCGATAGCCGAGCTCATCAGGGTGCTCAAAGTCGGTGGCACCCTGGCGGTCAGCGTGCCGCGGTGGCTGCCCGAGCAGGTGTGCTGGTTGTTGTCCGACGAATACCACAGCAACGAGGGTGGCCACGTACGCATTTACCGGGCCAGTGAATTGCGCGGCAAGATCGCCGGTGGCGGAATGGAATTGACCCATACCCATCATGCCCATGCATTGCACTCGCCATTTTGGTGGCTCAAATGCGCTGTGGGCGTGCAGAATAGCGACCACCGAGCGGTGAACGCCTACCACAAGCTCCTGGTCTGGGACCTGATGCAGCGGCCGAAGATCACTCAGCTGGCCGAGTCGCTGCTCAACCCGCTGGTGGGCAAAAGCGTGGCGATGTACTTCGTCAAACCGCAGCAGGCGAAACGCCAGGCGACTGAAGGATATTCAGTTGCATCGGTCTAATCCGCCAGCAGTTCCGGGTGTGTTGACCCCCGAGCAATGCCGGCAGACCGCGCTTTCCATCGCCGCCACACAGGAACCAACCGGCGCCATCCCCTGGTTCGAGGGCGGACACACCGATCCGTGGGACCACATCGAGTGCGCGATGGCGCTGACCACCGCTGGACTGCTGGAGCCGGCCCGGGCGGCCTTCGACTGGAGCCGGCGCACCCAACGCCCCGATGGCTCGTGGCCCATTCAATTCCGGGCGGGAGTCGTCGAAGACGCCAACAGCGACAGCAACTTCTGTGCCTACATCGGCACCGGCGTGTGGCACCACGTTCTGGTCACCGGCGACGAGTCATTCGCGGCCCAGATGTGGCCGGTGGTGCACAAAGCCATTGACTTCGTCATCGATATGCAGGTCGGCTATGGCGAGATCGGTTGGGCTCGAAGCCAAGCCGGTGTGTTGCCGGAAGCCCTGCTGACCGGGTGCTCGAGCATCTTCCACAGCATCCGCTGCGCGCTTGCCCTGGCCGCTGTGGTCGGAGATCCGCAGCCGGAGTGGGAATTGGCCCTGGGCCGCCTGGGACACGCCATCTCCGCGCATCCCGACGCGTTCACCGAGAAGGACCGCTACTCGATGGACTGGTACTACCCCATCCTCGGTAGCGCCTTGCGTGGTCCGGCGGCGGCCGCGCGCATCAGGCAGCGTTGGGATGCCTTCGTGGTCGACGGCCTGGGCATTCGGTGCGTCGGCGATCGCCCGTGGGTGACCGGTGCCGAAACCTGCGAGCTGGTGATGGCGCTGGATGCGATCGGGCAGCGCTCAGCTGCTCATCGGCAGTTCGCCGCGATGCAGCATCTCCGCGAAGACGACGGATCATATTGGACGGGGCTGGTTTTCGCGGACGGGAAGCGGTGGCCCGAGGAGCGCACCACCTGGACGGGGGCGGCGATGATCTTGGCGGCAGACGCCCTGTCGAACACCACCGCCGGCGCGGGGATCTTCCGCGGCGACGAGCTGCCGGTGGGCCTGCAGACCGACTTCGACTGCGAATGCGTTGCCGCCGGCCCGGGCCGGTGACCCGTATCCCGGCTAGACCTGCTCCCCCGGCTGACCGCTGACCCGTTCGAGCAGCCGCAACGAACCCGTGGCCGATATCTCCCGGAACTGTCCGGAATCGAGTGCGCGACAGTAGATGTAATACGGTGGCCGCCCGCCGTCTTTCGGGTCGGGAAACACGTCGTGGATGACCAGCGCCCCGCCGGGAACGACCCACTTGGCCCAGCCGTCGAAGTCCTGGGCCGCGGCGGCTTCGCTGTGGCCGCCGTCGATGAACAAGAACTGCAGCGGCGCACGCCACGCCCGCGCCACCAGTGGCGACTTGCCGACGATCGCGACCACGTGTTCGTCCAACCGGGCGGTGTCGAGCGCCCGGCGAAACGTCGGCAGTGTGTCGAACAAACCCGTGACCTCATCCACCATCGACGCGTCGTGGTATTCCCACCCGGCCTGGTGCTCTTCGGAACCGTGGTGGTGGTCGATGGTGTAAAGCACGCTGGCGGTTTGTTGCGCTGCCGCCCCCAGCAGAAGGGTTGATTTGCCGCAGTACGTACCGATCTCGACGCCAAGGCCGCCGCCGAGATACCGCAGCGCGGCGTCGTACAGCGCGCGCCCCTCGTCGGCCGGCATGAAGCCTTGTACCTGTTCGGCCAGCGCGAACAAGCGCTCGGGCGCACTCGCGTCGACATGACTCATCAGCTGAACCTATCGTCTCGATGGGCACCGCCGACACCGTGGTCGATGTTCGCGCAGAGCGATCACCGGAGATCTGTTCGCCGGCTGCCCAGCGGCCGGAGCGGGTTCGCTTTACCATCATGGACGTGCGCGACTTGCTTATCCGCAAATTTGCTGGTGTCGGCCTCGCCGCGGTCATCGCCGCGGCCGCCCTGTTGCTGCCCGCCGCAGTGCTGCCGCCCGGGATGCCGGGGACGGCGCCGCCGGCCGCCGCGGCGAACTGCCCGCCGGTACAGGTCGTGTTCGCCCGGGGGCGTAACGAATCAGCCGGGCCGGGCATGCTGGGTAATGCGTTCATCAGCGCGCTGCGATCCAAGGTGGACAGGACCATCGGGGTATATGCCGTGCAGTATCCCGCCGACACCGAGGTCGCCCAGGGCGCCAACGATATGAGCCACCACGTCCAGGACATGGTCAACAACTGCCCCGACACCCGGCTGGTGCTGGGCGGCTACTCGCTGGGCGCGGCGGTCACCGACGTCGTGCTGGCGGCGCCGATCGGGGCGTTCGGCTTCGACAGCCCGCTGCCGCCGGGCGTCGATCAACACATCGCTGCCGTCGCACTGTTCGGAAACGGAAGCCAATGGGTGGGCCCGATCACCAACTTCAACCCGACCTACAACGACCGGACCATCGACTTGTGCCATGGTGCCGACCCCATCTGCAATCCGGCGGATCCGAACACCTGGAAGGAAAACTGGCCACAGCATCTCGCCGGGGCCTACATCGACGCCGGCATGGCCAACCAGGCCGCCGACTTCGTCGCTGGCAAGCTCTGATCGACCGCACCTTGGTGGCCGACGGAGCCCTCGTTCCAGCCCAATAGGCATGCCTTAGAACCGCTGGCTAGCGAATCCGCTCGAGCATTTCGCGCAGCGGGCAATGGCCGGCAGGACACCCGAACGCGTTCGGTGGTCCTCAGCGTCAGCGGTAGCGTTGATGTCCGAATTAACCTCCGGGTCAATCATTCCGTGGCGTATTTTGACGGTGAAACAAATTCGCGCGTCAGGGGGCCGACGATTCCAGCCGTACGTCCGCAGAGCGACAACGCTCGACGCCGTCACGAGCGGCGAACCGCGGACCGCCGGGCGTCCAACGACCGCTGGCGGAGCATCCTGAAAGGCGCCGCGGAAGTATTCCGTCGCGAGGGATTCGCCCGCGCGCGACTCGAAGACGTCGCCGTCGAGGTGGGCATCAACCGTGCTTCGCTGTACTACTACGTCGGAACCAAAGAGGAACTGCTGGTCGCACTGATCGAGCGGCCGGCCTTCGAGATGACCCGACATTGCCGCGAGGCGCTTGACTCGGACGCGCCGCCCGAGGAGAAGTTACGTCGCGCCCTGAGCGCCTACGTCGAGGACCTCGCCACCAGTCCAGAGCTCTTCCTGTTGTCCGGTGAAAGTCAGCACATCGCAACCATTCCCGAAGCGCAGGGCATCACCGCCAACGCCGACGCCTACGGCAAAACGCTGCTGGCGATCATCGAAGAGGGTGTCGCGAACGGGGTCTTCCGCTCAGATCTGGACCCGCGGCTGGTGATGCTCGGCATCTTGGGCATGCATAACTGGATCCACCGTTGGTATGTCCCCGGTGGGCGCAATTCGTTGGCCGAGATTGGCGATGTCTTCGCTGCCATGGTGCTCTCCGGCCTGCACCCCTGACCGCAGAACGCAGGCGAACTCAGCTGAGAGGAGACGCAATCCCGCGTCTGACTCGCGGTGGCGCGGTCACAGATGCCTGCCGTGCGGGCCCTCACCGATCTCGCGGCGCAGGGGTGTCGACGGGATCGACGGCCTGCGCGCGCCGCGCATGTAGACCGACATAGCCCAGGATTAGCCCCGCCCCGATCTCGCCGACGGCGGTGAGCCACGAGAACCAGGTGACGTTGATCCGCGGCCCCGACGTGAAGCTGTCTTGAAAGTCCCGGAGAAATGTGGGCAGCACATGTGCGTAGACAAACAGAGCCGCGCTGCCGAATCCGACGATGAATGCGGTCCCGGAAGCCCACGGGTGATGACGCAAAACCAGCGCGACCGCGAGAATCACGAACAATCCCTGGATCGTTCCACCAACCATGACCAATGGCGGCGATGCCGACATCCCGCGCCGGAAATGATCGATCCCGTGGAGCGCAAACGCGGCAGCAAAGACCATCATCGCCGCGGTTAGCGGACGGTGCGTTGTTACCGCATCCCGGGACATTGGTTTCTCCCCACTAACGGCTACTACGCACCGTAGTAGAATTAGGGATGCGAGTAAATACCTCAACCGGGACTTGAGAGTATGGGGCGAGGCGGCCGCTTCTTTCATTGCGCCCGGGTTGGCTGTTTCAGCACCCGGATGACGCCAATTTTGCGGCGAATTCAGGCCGGAGTGTTGCCGCTCGAGTACAGCTTGAAGTTGCGGACCAACGGAACGACCCGGTTACCAGAGGCGGCGGCACGCTGGCGCGCGCGAAATGAAGGATGACGACGCATTGCTTCATTACGTTCGCGTTCGCGACGCTGAGCGGCGGCCCATGCCGGATGGGACTGAAGGAAAATAACCGTGCCTTCTGGGGTATTCGCCACGATCGTCACTCCTCTCAGTACCACCCGCAAAAGCTACAACAGTGTGGTTATCGGATCGTGATTCCAGAATGCCCTTCGAATCCTGAGACCAAACCACCTGTCAAGATGAGAATTGGCCGTGAATTCGCGAGCGTAATCCGTTGCCACTGCCGTGCTGTCGTCCGTGCTGGTCCGACCGCGATGAGAACCATAGCGACAGGCACCGACAGAATTCCCGTTTCAACCTTGTGCACGGTTGGCTGCTAGGGTCCATTGCTTATGCCGGAGATGGATCGCCGCCGCATGATTTTGACAACCGGGATCGGCGTGCTGGCAGCAGCGCTGCCGGCCCCGCATGCCTGGGCCTACCCGCCCCGGCAGGACGAGCCTGCCGGTCGGATACCTCCGCCCGCCGCGCCCAGCGGCCAATCCGGGACCTACGTCTTCTCGGACGAATTTGACGGTCCGGCCGGGTCCGCCCCCGATGCATCGAAATGGGCGGTGGCCAAAGCCCGCGAGACGATCAAGGACCCGACCTATTGGGAACGTCCCGAGAACATCGGGCAGTACCGCGATGATCGCCGCAACGTATTCGTTGACGGCAAGTCCAACCTGGTGCTGCGCGCCGCCAAGGACGGCCCGACCTACTACAGCGGCAAGGTGCAGAGCCTGTGGCGAGGAGGCGTCGGCCACACCTGGGAAGCCCGGATCAAACTGGACTGCCTGACCCCCGGGGCGTGGCCCGCCTACTGGATGGGCAATGAGGACCAGGGCGAGATCGACGTCATGGAGTGGTACGGCAACGGCAACTGGCCCTCGGCCACCACCGTCCATGCGAAGGCCAACGGCGGCGAATGGAAGACCCACAACATCGCGGTGGACAGCGCGTGGCACACGTGGCGCTGCCAGTGGGATGAGGCCGGCATTCGGTTCTGGAAGGACTATGCCGAGGGCGCCCAACCGTACTTCGACGTGCCGGCCAGCTCACTGCCGGATTGGCCGTTCAACGGAGCGGGCTACGCGGTGTACCCGGTGTTCAACCTGGCGGTGGCCGGGTCGGGCGGCGGCGACCCCGGCCCGGGCACCTACCCCGCCGATATGCTCATCGACTGGATACGGGTCTGGTAGGGGCCTCAGTGCGTCAGCAGGGCGGTCGCGCTCCAGGCCCTGTTGCCGGGGCGGCGGGGGTCCGGCTGCGGCAGCCAGGCAAATGGGCGCATCAGCGTCGGTAGGCGATGCAGCCGGCGGGCGGCCAGATAGAGCGCTTCGACGTCGACGGTGCGCCAGCCGAGGTTTTCGAAGTAGGCCAAGCCGTTCTCGGGTGCGAATTTGAACGGCGCGTTTTGCAGCATGCCGGCCATTTTCTTGTTCATCATCTTTTTCAGACCGGGTCCGGCGAAGTCGAGCATCCACCACGTGACCTCGGGGCGCTGGATTGCCGCGGACAGCGCGCTCACATCGCTGTCGTGCAGGTACATCAACAGGCCTTCGGTCAGCACCAGCGCCTTGGTCGCGCCGTCCAGCGCCTCGTTCAGGAAGGCTTCCCGAGCCGCCGCGTCGGCCAGGTCCACCGCGGCACGGGTCAACCGGCAGCGCGGGACCTGATCGGAAAGCGCCTGCGTCTTCTCCGCGAGCAACTTCGGCAGATCCGCCTCGACCCAGGTGAAATCGGACGGAAGGTCCAACCGATACGGTCGGGTGTCCAGGCCGGCGGCCAGATTCAACACCCGGTCACAGCCTTGGGCGATCGCGTCGGCAATGGCGTCATCGATGACTTTGGTCCGTGCGACCAGCCACCAACCGTTGCGGGTGCTGCGGGGCACGTTGTCGACGATCGCGCGGCCATGATCGCCCGCGAGACGTTCCGCGAGCGGATCGCTGAACAGCGCATCCGGACGGGCCGATTCGGTTGCCCGGTGCAACGCCGTCCATCGAGCCGTGTCGGAAACATGGGTAATCGTGTGCGCTGGACCAGACATACGTTGCGTTATAGCAGTACCGGTGCCGCCCTACTCACCAGCCCTGCCCCCCGCGAGCCAGGCCGCGGTCACCGTGCGGGTCGCGGGCGGCGGCAAGACAGCGTCCGGTGCGCCGAGGCGACCGACCTTGACGGTCCACGCCGGCGAGGTGCGGTCGATGCAGGCTCCGGCACCCTGGCTGGGCAGCCACAGCACGGCGAGGTCACTGCCGGCGCCGCCGCATCCATAGACGCCGACGTACCCATCGGCACGCCCACCCCACGCGCCGCCGTTGCGCAGCAGGCAGCGGGTGCCGTCGTCGAGGGTGAGCGCGAACGGGTCCGGGTTAGGGGTCGCGTGCACGGGTGGAAGCTGACCGCCGAACATCACCCGATGCATCTGCATGTCCCACGGGTTATCAACGCACAGAAGCGATCCCGGTGTGGACGGCCAGCAGGTGCCGGCTCCGGCCGCGCTCGGCGAACAGTGGTAGACGTCGTCGGCAACCGCCGACGGCGACGGTTGGGAGCAGTCGCTGACCTGGCCGACGTTGTCCGGCCCGGACGCCACGTGGTAGCCGTTCATCGGTTCGCCCTTGGGTCCCACGGCCATCACTGTGATCACCTGGGTGGGCGGCGGGTCGGCGCCAGCGGGTCCGGCCGGCAATGCAGCCGCAGTCAGCACAGTCATCGCGGCGATCCAGCACAGCGCCATGCGCGGCACCATATTCATCGAGCCAACCCTTCTGCGCAGCCCCCTTCTGCAGGGTAGAGCGCGCGCGACGTCGCCGGCCCGGAACGTGCGGGTCGGTTTTGCCAACAGTGGACGCGCGATTGGGATCGGTAGCCGCCGGACGCATCTGTACTTACCGCATGACGCCGCCAAGGAGGTGGTGCCCGATGAAAGGAAGACAGCAGATGAACATCGTGCCGACCAGCATTCAAGAGCAGATCAACCGTGTCGATCGCCAGCGCAGCCTGTACATCGGGATCAGCACCGGTCTGCTCGCGGTATGGAGCTTTTTCCGGCTGATCTGGATGCTGTACATCGGAATGACCTTCGGCTGGTTCTTCGGCGCGATGGCTTTCCAGTTGGTGTTGTGGGGTGCGATCGGCACCGCCGCCGCCGTGGCGTCCGTCGGGTTCCTGACTCGCTACAACAAGGGATCTTGACGGCAAGATGCGACGAACGTTCCGAATCGCTTGCAGGCTCGGAACGTTCGTGTTTGGGTCAGCTCGTTATGAGTTCGGCCATACGCTGCGGCTGATCGACTTGGACGTACGTGCGCGCGTCGTCGATCGTTTCCAATCGTGCGTGGGGCAACGTGCCGGCGAGTCGGCGGGCGTCGCTCAGCGGGAAGAATCGGTCGCGGGTCCCCCAAGCGATCAACGCGGGGCGCTCGAAGGTCTTCAACCGCTCGGCCGCAGACAGCGTATGTTTCGGCGAGATTCCTTCGAGCACCGCGCGCAGGTCGGCGCGGATGCGTCGGTCATGCAATGCTTCAAACCAGCTGGCCAGCAACGCATCCGGAAGCGGCCGCATCGTCACCGGTACAGCCGCGAGCGCCGCGCGCCGCAGCAGACGCACTCGCAGAATACGGTCGAGAGCCGCGATGGATCCCGGGATACGCGCGCCGGCGCGCTCGATCGCGCGGACTGCGTCCGGCGGAAAGCGTTCGAACGCATCGCAATTGGTCAGCACCAAGCGGTCGACGAGTTCGGGGTGGTTCGCACACAGGATCTGGCACAGGGCACCGCCAGTGTCGTTGCCCAGCAGCGTGACCTCGCGCAACCCTAGCGTCTGGATCAACTCGGCGACGAGCCGCGCCAGTCCGGGCGGCGACAGGTCGGCGTCGCCGTCCATCGGTATTCGGTGCGCGCCCAGCGGAAGGTCCGGCATGACGCAACGTGCCCGCGGGGCCAGCAGCGGAACCAGCCAATCCCACACTCGACTGTCGACGAACAAGCCGTGGATCAGCAGGATGCACGGGCCGGAACCGATATCCCGGTAGTGCAATACGCCATGCGACAGCTTGACCTCAGGAATGGTCAGCACCTTACGGCAAAGCCGTCCTAGAGCTGAGCCCAGACCGACTTCGTCTTAAGGTAGATCTCGAGGCCCTCTTTACCGAACTCGTGACCCCAGCCGGACTGCTTGTAGCCGCCGAACGGCACATCGTGGTCGAAGACCAGCTGACAGTTGACCTGCACGCTGCCGGCCTGCAGTCGCCGCATGATCCGGTGGGCCCGACCGAGGTTCTCCGTCCACGCGGTGGCCGCCAGGCCGTAGGTGGTGTCGTTGGCCAGGGCCACGGCCTCGTCTTCGTCGTCGAACGGCAGGATGGTGACCACCGGTCCGAAGATCTCCTGCTGGTACAGCCGCATGCTCGTGTCGACGTTGGTGAGCACCGTCGGGTGGACGAAGTAGCCCTTGCGGTCCAGGCGATGACCGCCGGTGACCACTTCGACGCCGTCCTTCTTGCCTTCGTCGATGAAGCCCATGACGCGGGTCAGCTGCTTCTGGCTGATCAGCGGCCCGCTGACGCAGCCCTCCTCGCTGGGGGCGCCGAGCTTGAACGAATTCGCCATCATCGCAATGCCTTCCACGACCCGGTCGTAGACGCCGCGCTGGGCGAAGATGCGCGACCCGCACACGCAGCCCTGGCCGGAGTGCACGAAGATGCCCAGCGACGCCATCATGATGGCGTTGTCCAGGTTCGCGTCGTCGAAGATCAGCACCGGCGATTTCCCGCCGAGTTCGAGCGTGACCTTCTTCAGGTTGTCAGCCGAGGCCCGCACGATCTCCTTGCCGACCTCTGTCGAGCCGGTGAAGGCGACCTTCTGGACATCGGGGTGCGCGGTGATCGCGGCACCCGCGGTGTGGCCGTAACCGGTCAGCAGGTTGACGACCCCCTCGGGCACGCCCGCCTCGTGGATGAGCCGGTCCAACAGCAGCGCCGACAGCGGCGTCTCCTCGGCGGGCTTGACGAGCAGGCTGCCGCCCGCCGCCAGGGCCGGCGCAAGCTTCGCGCTGGCATTGAAGATCGGGCCGTTCCACGGGAAGATCAGGCCCACCACGCTGTAGGGCTCTTTGAGCGTATAGGCGTGCATGTTCACGTAGTTGTCGGTCGCGATGCCGTCGGTTTTCACGTCGTAGGCGACGCCGTTGATCTTCGAACACCACCCGGCGTAGTAGCGGAAGAACTCCGAACAGGTCGACATCTGCAATTGGGCCTGCATCAACGGCATGCCGGTGTTGAGCGAGTCGAGCTGGGCGAATTCTTCGGCGTGTTCGTCGATCAGGTCCCCGATCCGCCACAAGATCTTGGCCCGCTCGCGGCCCGGAAGCTCGGACCAGACACCCGACTCGAAGGTCGCCTTCGCCCGCGCCGCGGCGTCATTGACCGCTTCTTGCCCGCAGTCGGTGAATTCGGTGATCGTCTCCTCGGTCGCGGGGTTGATGATCGGAATGACGTCCCCCGAGCCGGGGCGCTTGCGAATGTCGTCCAATACCGCCTGCACCGTCATCTGAACCCTTTCGTATGCCTGTCGTGGCGCCCCCAGCGCCCAATGCGCTCAGTGCTGAGCACTTGCTTAGCATTGTGCACACGGCTGGTCAAGCATCCGCACGCGGAGGGCTCAGCGCAGTTCTTGGATGCGAATGAGGTTTCCCGCGGGATCGCGCACGGCGCAGTCGCGAATGCCGTAGGGCTGGTCGGTGGGCTCCTGGACGATGTCAACTTCGTTGGCCTGCAGCCGTTCGAAGGTGCCGTCGAGGTCCTTGGTGGCCAGCAGCAGTGTGGCGTAGCTGCCCTTGGCCATCATCTCGGCGATGGTGCGGCGCTCATTGTCGGTGATGCCCGGGTTGGCGGCCGGTGGGTTCAAGACGATGGATGTGTCCGGCTGGTTCGGCGGACCGACCGTGATCCAGCGCATCGTGCCCTTGCCGACGTCGAGTCGAACTTCGAACCCGAGGACGTCGCGATAGAAGGCAAGCGACGACTCCGGGTCCTGGTGGGGAAGGAAGCTCGAATGAATGGTGATGTTCATGCGGTCAGGCTAGGTGCGGTCCGACGGCAGACGCTTCTCGATTCCTGATCGGTCTCATCACCTGCTTGGCCACGCATGGTGGCATGCCCGCCAGCGCATCGGCCGACCGGCTGCGGTATGTGCTGGGCGGTACACCGACCAGTTCGGTGAACCGGCTGCTGAAGGTGCCCAATGACGAGCAACCGACCGCGAAGCACACCTCGGTGACGCTCAGGTCGCCCCGGCGCAGCAGCGCCATCGCACGCTCGATGCGTCGCGTCATCAGGTAGGAGTACGGCGATTCGCCGTAGGCGCACCTGAATTCGCGACTGAGGTGGCCGGCGGACAGGTGCACTCCGCGCGCGAGCGCTTCGACGTCCAACGGTCGCGTGTAGTCCCGATCGATCCGGTCCCGGACGCGGCGCAACAGGACGAGGGTGCGCAGGCGCTGCGCGGCCGCGTCGGGTGTGCCGGTCACCCGTGTGATGCTGCCACGCCGACCGCAGATCGCCCAAGGCCGCGCCCCGCTCGCCGTGTTTGGGACCTTCAGGCCGTCGTGGCGCTGTGCCACGCCAGTGGGCTGAGCCCGCGGTAGGGATCATTTCCACGCAGCCGGATCAGGTCGGCCAGCATGTGTTCCAACTGCCGTCGGGTCCGCTCTTTGACGATGTCCACCCACTGTTCGTCCGTGACACCTAGCGGTGTCGTGGTGTCGATCGGGGCGCCGAACCGCAGATACATCCGCTGCGGCCGCGGGATGAGTGTGGGTCCGATCCCCCGCAACAACGGCATCGCCATGTCGGTCCGGCCACTCAGTCTACGGCTCAGTGCCGCACTGAATTTCGCGTATGCGCTGTCGCGCGTGGTCCAACTGCGGTAGACGTCGTCACCCCCGACCAGGCCGACCGGCACGATCGGGTACCCATTCTCCACGGCGAGACGGGCGAATCCGGAACGCCCTTGCCAGCGCAGCATGTACTCCTCGCCTTTGAATTTCGCGATCTCGCCTCCGCCACCGGGAAACACCAGGATGGTTTCGTCGTGGCGCATCAGTTCGCGGGCACTCTCGGGTGCGCCGATCACCCCACCGAACGCCGCCATCAGATCGGCGGGCAATCCGCGCAGTCGTCCGAAATTCCGGTCGGCCAGTGGCCGCACCCGGGTTCCAATGCTGCGCCGCACCGCGTCAGGAATCAGAAAGACTTCGGAACCGAACTGAGTATGGTTGCCCACCAATAGGAATCGCCCGTCGGGCGGGAGGTTCTCCAGGCCATCGACGTAGGGCCGGGACAGATTCACGACGGGGTGCAACCTGTCGGTCACCGCATCAAGGACCCGGCGCAGCGACCGGACGCGCTCGCTAGGTTCCATGATGCCAACGAGATCAGGCCCGTCACTCATGGTTGGCGGTTCCGTCCGTCCGCGAGAACAAAACAGCGTTCGAGGGCATCCCGAGTCGCCTTGGCGACGGCAGGACCTCGAACCGTACCCCCGGGCCCGCGGCGTGGCCAAGGGCCTCGAGCGCCGATGTACTGTATGCCCGCAGTGCACTGATGAACCCGTCGTGCAAACTCGGTTGTATCCAGGACCACGGTAACAGCACGAGGTTCACCGGCAGCGCCACCAGCGGAAACAGCAAGGTGGCCAACGGCGTTCGCCTCTTGAGGTCGATGACCAAGAACCGCTTCCCCACCCGAGTGGCCTCGGCGATGGCGCGAGAGGCGATCGCCGGCGGCAGGTGGTGAAACGCCATCGCGAACACCACCAGGTCATAACTGTGGTCCGGGGCGTCGATCGCGGTTGCGTCGATCACCTTGGCCTGCGCCCGGGGATGAGCTCCAAGCTCACTCGCGTTGAACTTGGCCACCGAGGTGGGGTCCACATCGGAGACCGTGACCGTAGCCGTGGGGTGCAGCTCGAGGATCTTGGCGGACAGCTTCCCGTGACCCGCGCCCAACTCCAAGATGCGCGGGGTCGGTATGTCGGCCAGAACGTCCAGGGCGATTCGCGCGCAATTCTCGTGCTGGTTGGTCAGGGTGCCGATCCGATCCAGCATCCCGATGACCTTCTGCTTGACCTCGTCGGCGACGTCGTCGCGATCGAGGTACTCGAGCGCAGTGGTCTCGAATTGGCGATCTAGCCACGACGCATCGGGTCCACCCCGCGGCATCGTCGCAATAGCAGCCCGATCGAAACTTTTGGCCATCCCCATCACCATGTCTTCTTCTCCCTTCCCAGTGTGCTCCTACCCACCATAACAAACGAACCAGTTCGTCCGCCTATGATGGACCTGTGAGGACGACCACGGAGCTGCGCGGCGAAATTCTCGCTGCTGCTCGCGCGGAATTCGCGCAATACGGACTGGCAGGAGCCCGGATCGACCGCATCGCGCGAGCCGCCAGTGCAAGCAAAGAACGCCTGTACGCCCATTTCGGCGACAAAGAAACCCTGTTTCGCGATGTCGTCGCCACCGACGGCGCGGAGTTCTTCCGTGCCGTGTTGTTGCGCCCCGATGCCGTACCCGAGTTCGTCGGCGACGTATTCGATCTCGCCCAGAACCGGCCGGAGCATCTGAGGATGATCACCTGGGCGCGGCTAGAGGGCTTTCCCCTCGACAAGCCGGAGTTCGACGGCGGATCTCCGCCCGATACGGCCATCGCCGCGCTGGAACAGGCCCGGCTCGACGGTCACGTCGATCCGTGGTGGGACCCTCGCCAACTGTTGGTATTGCTGTTCGGAATCGGGCTTTCCTGGGCGCATTGGCCCGACCCCGACGAGGCGACCACCGACGCGGAAGTCATCGCACGCCGCCGCGCCGCCGCGGTGGAGGCGGCGGCTCGCATCGTCAAAGCCCGAGCTTGACTAGGTCGACGAATAAGTCTGTGCCGCAACCGGGGTTAGACGCCCACGAGGTCCGGGTGGAACTTGGCTGCCATGCGGCGAATTCCGTCGCGCCAGTCGACCGAGGTGGCGCCGATGAGCTCGTGCATCCGGTCGACGGTGGTCGGATTGCCTCGCAGCGCTTGCTCGCTCGCCTCGAAGATGGGCTCTGTGCCGACGAGCGACCCGAGGTAGTCGCACCACTCCTGCAGGCTGACGGTCTGGTCGCCGCACCAGTTGACCGTGGTCGCCGGCACCGATGCGACCTCGAGCAGCTTGGGGATGGTCGCGATGATGTCGTCTTCGTGAATCGGGTTGTAGCGCGCCGGTTCACCGGGTGGGACGGGGATCGGGATACCGCCCAGCATCATCTCCATGTGGTAGAACGGCCACCCGCCGTTGTCGCCGTAGGGAACGTTGAGCCGCGCGATCGTGGTGGGTAGGCCGAGGACGCGCGCCACCGACCGCGCGACCACTTCCCCGGCGATTTTGGAAATGGAGTACGTGGGAAAGAGTGGCTTGTGGTTGTCGCCGAGGGCGGAACGCTCGCTGCGCGGGTCATCGTCCGGAGGGTCGTAAACGGCGGCCGACGAGCAGTGCAGGAAGGCCTTCGCGTCCCGGCAGTGGGCCATCAACAGGCCGACCGACTCCGCGTTGGCCGCCAGATCCTTGTCCCAGCTTCCGCTCTTGGCCACCGCAAGGTTGAGCACATAGTCGAAATCAGTTGGCAGACCGGTGAAGTCGCCAGCGGCCAGATTCACCTTCTCGCAACGGATTCCCGCCTCCTCGAGGCGTTCTCGCGCCGCGGGGTCGGTGAAACGGGCGATGCCCCAGACCTCGTTGTCGGCGGCGAGCGCCCGGGCGATGGGGGTGGCAATCTGGCCGGTCGGACCGGTGATCAGGATTTTTGAGCCGCGCATGCGCTGATGGTAACGAGGACCCGGGTGCCCGTCAGTAGATCCGTCAACGTTCGCAAGCCCTTAAGCGAAACCCGAGCCGTCGCGATCTACAAGCCGGGCTGGTCCTCGATGATGCCGAGCCAGATCTGTGCGGCGTCGATGGCGACCTTCTCGCTGATGAAGGCGTGCTGTGTTCCGGTGTAGATGTCGCGGAAGGCGCGTTCCAACCGGCTACCCTCACGGATCGCGCTGGTCCCGGCGACCAGATGCGCCCATTCGGCGCAGCTTCGGGCCGTGTCGGTGGCGTAGACCGCGGCCACCCGCATGTCGGCGCGAAGCGCCGGTGTCAGGTCCTCCCCCGCCGCCACGGCGGCCTCGGCGCACGTGAACGCGTCGAGCACCAACAGCCGAGCCGCGCGCCAGGCCGCGCGGTGATGTGCCAGGCCCTTCTGGAAGGTGGGGCGGCTGGCCAGCGATGCCATGTCACTCATCCGGAATTTCGTCGCGGCCAGCTCCTGGACATCGTCGAGCATGCTTTTGGCCACGCCCAGTGCCCACGACGCGTGGCCGGCTGCGGTGACGGGCATCAGTCCCATCCGGGTGGCCGGAGATGTCCCGCGGTAGGGCTGCCGCACGAACAGTTCAAACGTGCGGCGCTCGGGTACGAACACCTCCTGAGCGCTGTAGTCGTAGGAACCGGTTCCCTTGAGGCCTTGCACGTACCAGCCGTCGTTGAAACTGATCTCCTCGCGCGGGATCACGGCAATCCGCATCTCGGGGAAACCCTCACTGATCCAGCGCATCTCGCCGTTGTCCATCGGCAGGAAACCGGCCGCAACGTATTGCGAGTGACCGATGCCCGAACCGAAGTTCCATGCGCCCGTCACCCGGTAACCGCCGTCGACCGCGGCGCCCTGTCCGTTGGGAAAGAATTGGCCGCCCATGGTGACCCGGTTGTCGTGCGCGGTGAACACTTCGGCGAAGCCCTCGTCGGGCAGGTACGCCGCCGCGGCGAAGGACGACGGCAGATTGGCGATCCCCACCCAACCGAATGAACCATCTTGCCAAGACATTTCGATCCAGGTTTCGATCATCTCGGCGAACGACGGCTCGACACCACCGGCCACCGCCGGGTTGAACGCCGACATCAGCCCGCTGGACCACATCGCATCGACGATCGCCGGAGTGAGGGTGCGCATCCGTTCGGATTCGGCGGCTTCGGCCGCCACCAGGTCGCGCATACCGCGGGCCAGCGCGACAACCCGGTGTTCTGTGCCCGCGATCGAGGTCATGAGGGTGACCGTATCAACCACCGATCGCTTTAAGAATGAAAATCACTTGTCGCGCCTCGTCGTTTACGGTGTGGGTTGTGCGCTGGATCGTCGACGGCATGAATGTGATCGGAAGTCGTCCCGACGGCTGGTGGAAGGACCGCAACGGCGCCATGGTCACACTGGTGGAGAGGCTGGATCGATGGGCGTCGGGTCAAGGAGAAACCGTGACCGTGGTTTTTGAGCGACCGCCGTCGACGGCCATCACGTCATCGGTAGTCGAGGTTGCGCACGCACCCAGGGCGGCCGCGAATTCGGCCGACGACGAGATCGTCCGGCTGGTCGCGGCCGATGCTGCGCCACACGACATTCGCGTCGTGACATCCGACAGGGCGTTGACCGAGCGAGTGCGCAGTCTGGGTGCATCCGTGCACCGGTCGGAAAGTTTCCGCGACCTTGTCGATCCGCGGGACCGATGACTACCGCAAACCCGGGTCCCGCGGCCAACCGGGTCTGCGCTCTTGCGCACATCGACATCCCGATCATCCAGGCGCCGATGACCTATATAGCCGGCGCCCAGCTGGCCGCGGCGGTGTCGAATGCCGGTGCGCTGGGAATCATCGAGACCACCTCGGATCAGGGTCGAGCCGACCTGCGGCGAGTGCGCGAGCTGACCGGCGGCGCCGTCGGCGCCAACATCGCGCTGCTGTTCAACCGTGACCCGGCGATGGTGGATTTGCTTGTCGCCAACGACATTCGGTTCGTGACCACCTCGGCCGGCAGCCCGTCGGTATTCACCGAGCGTCTGCACGACGCCGGTATCACGGTGTTCCACGTGGTGGGCACCCTGGCCGTGGCCAAGAAGGCCGTCGATGCCGGTGTGGACGGGCTGGTGGTGGAAGGCATCGAAGGAGGTGGGTTCAAGAACCGGTTCGGCGCGTCGACCATGGTGCTGCTGCCGTTGGTGGCGGCCAATGTCGACGTCCCGATCGTGGCGGCCGGCGGGATCTGCGACGCGCGGTCCATGGCGGCAGCGTTTGTTCTCGGCGCCGAGGCGGTCCAGATGGGCACCAGGCTGCTCGCCTCTGCGGACTCGCCGGTGCACGGCAACCTCAAGCAGGCGGTCGTCGGCGCCGACGAGACCGGCACGGTGCTGCTGCCCCTCGACGGCGCGCGAATGATGCGCGTCATCCGCACGCCCGCCGCCGACCGGCTCGACACCGCGACGTCTGCCGAAGCGGGCGCCGCGGCCCTACAACGCGTGCAGCGGCTCTATTTCGACGGCGACCTGGACGCCAGCGTCGCAAACACCGGTCAGGTAGCCGGGCGCATCCAGGATCTGCCCCCGGCCGCCGACATCATCAAACAGGCGTGGAGCGGCTGCCGCGAGGTGCTGGCGGCCACTTCCGAGCGAATCGGCGAGGCCTAGCTCGACGAGGTCCGACCCCAGCGGGCAGGCGTCAGCCCGCAGCCGCCAGCGCCGCGTCGTAGTTCGGCTCCTGGGCGATCTCGGGCACCAGCTCGGTGTAGGCGACATTGCCGTCGGCACCGATCACCACGATGGCCCGGGCGAGCAGTCCGGCCATCGGACCGTCGATGAGGGTGACGCCGTAGTCCTCACCAAAGCTGTCCCGGAACGCCGACGCGGTCTTGACGTTCTCGATGCCTTCGGCGCCACAGAATCGCGCCTGCGCGAACGGCAGGTCCTTCGACACGTTCACCACGGTCGCCCCGCCCCCGGCGGCGCGCTCGTTGAAGGTCCGCACACTGGTCGCGCATACCGGCGTGTCGATGGAGGGAAAGATGTTGAGCACCACGGGCTTACCGCCGAATTGCTCGCTGCTGACCGCGGCTAGATCGCCGCCGGTCAGACTGAAGGCCGGGGCTTTGGATCCGACGGCAGGCAGCTCGCCGACGGTGTTGATCGGGTTTCCACGCAACGTTATCTGTGCCATGGGCAACAGTCTGCCAAGGCCGCCGCGGCGATCGTGGGGCAGGTCCCCATGTCCTAATTAGTGGGATACATGGCGTAGACGACGCACCCCGGCGTGCCCAACACTGAATCCATGCCTCGCAAGGTGGTGATCGTCGGCTTTCCCGGCGTGCAGGCGCTCGATGTGGTGGGCCCGTATGACGTCTTCACCGGTGCATCGCTGTTGACGGGCGGCGGCTACGACGTCGCGATGGCCTCCGTCGGTGGCCAACCGGTCCAGACGGCCACCGGGCTGGCCTTCGTAGCGACCCCGTTGCCGGACCCGGGCGACCCGATCGACACGGTCGTGCTGCCCGGCGGCGCCGGTGTCGATGCTGCGCGATCCGACGCTGAACTCGTCGCCTGGATCAAGACCGTCGCCGCACATGCCCGACGCATCGTGACGGTGTGCACCGGCGCGTTCCTCGCGGCCGAGGCGGGTCTGCTCGACGGGCAGCGGGTGACCACACACTGGGCCTTCGCCGACCGGTTGGCGGCCGAATTCCCGGCCATCGAGGTCGATGCCGACCCGATCTTCGTGCGGAGCTCGGACACCGTGTGGACCGCCGCGGGCGTGACGGCGGGCATCGACCTCGCGCTCGCGCTGATCGAGGACGATCACGGCACCGAGGTCGCGCAGACGGTCGCCCGCTGGCTCGTGCTGTATCTGCGCCGCCCGGGCGGGCAGACGCAGTTCGCGGCGCCGGTGTGGATGCCGCGGGCCAGACGGGACTCGATCCGCGAGGTGCAAGAGCGGATCGAGGCCGAGCCGGGCGGCCCGCACAGCGTCGATGATCTGGCACGCCGGGCCGCCATGAGCCCACGCCATTTCACCCGGGTGTTCACCGCCGAAATCGGCGAGGCGCCCGGCCAATACGTGGAACGCATCCGCACCGAAGCCGCGCGCCGGCAGTTGGAGGAGACCGACGACACCGTCGTGGCGATCGCCGCCCGGTGCGGCTTCGGCACGGCGGAAACCATGCGCCGCAATTTCCTTCGCCGCGTGGGTATTTCGCCCGACCAATACCGCAATGCCTTTGCCTGACACCGAAAGGACGACACTGATGACCCAAATCGCCATCGTGGCCTATCCGGGATTCACCGCACTGGACATGATCGGTCCGTACGAGGTGCTGCGCAACTTGGCGGGCGCCGAGGTGCGCTTCGTGTGGCACGAGGTCGGACCGATCACCGCAGACTCCGGTGTACTGGTCATCGGTGCCACCCACTCGCTGGCCGAAACACCCTCCCCCGACGTCATTCTCGTTCCCGGGGGTCCGTCGACTCCGGTTCATGCCCGTGACGACGCGCTGCTCGACTGGCTGCGCCGGGCCCACCACACCGCGAACTGGACGACGTCGGTGTGCTCGGGGTCGGTGATTTTGGGGCCGCCGGGCTGCTCGACGGCCGACGGGCGACATCGCACTGGCTGACCATCCACGCGCTCAAGGCATTCGGGGCGGTTCCCGTGGCCGACGAACGGATTGTGCATCAGGACGACATCGTCACCAGTGCGGGCGTGTCCGCCGGGCTCGACCTCGCGTTGTGGCTGGCCGCACAGATCGGTGGCGAATCCCGCGCAAAGGCAATCCAACTCGCGCTCGAATACGACCCGCAACCCCCGTTCGACTCGGGTCACATCTCGAAGGCGTCGGCGACCACGAAGGCCGCGGCGGCGGCATTGCTGACCCGCGACAGCGTGACGCCCGCCAACGTGAAAGCCACGAGCTTGCTCGCCTGGGACCAGGCGCTGGGCATGGTCCGGGCCCGGCGGCGCAGGCGGCCGTTGGAGAGGATGACGTGAGTCAGGAGCGTCAGCGCCGGTGACAGCGCTTTGCGCGCAAGCACTATCCAGCCCAGACACAGGCACTACGGGCTAGGCGTTGGGCTGCAGGATCTCGGTCGTGGCCAGCTGGCCGCCGGCCTGCATCCACGCCGCAACGACGCCGGGAGCGTCACGGTCGGGGTTGTAGATGTCCTCTTCGCTCGAGAACAGCCCGCCGCCGGCGTAGACCAGCCGGGTCCAGTTCGGGAACCAGAACGGTTCACCGTTCGGATCCGTCGGGTGGTCGAGCAGGTTCTTGATCATGACGACGACGGCGTCGTTGTCCTCGTCGTGAGCACTCCAGTCGCTGGGAAAACGCATGTGCGGGAACGGCGCCATCACCGCGACGATCCAGTCGCGGACCGCCTCGCGCCCGTGGAAGACGCCGTAGTGATGCTCGGTGTAGACGACGTCCTCGGTGAAGAGATCCGCGAACGGCCGCCAGTCGCCCGAAGCGCTGCACCCTTCGACGACCTTCGTGTAGTTCTCGACGGCGTTATTGATTTCTGACCTCGTGAATTTGCCCATAGCGGACACACTAGAACGTGTTCCGGTTTTGGGTCGCTCGTATGAATGGGGATATCGAATGAACGTGTTGGACTTGTTCAGCCTGGCCGGCAAGAGGGCGTTGGTGACCGGGGCGTCCAGCGGTATCGGCAGGAAAGTGGCACAGGCCTACGTGCAAGCCGGCGCCCATGTGGCCATCGCGGCGCGGAATTTCGAAGCCTTGCAAGACATCGCCGCCGAGCTCGCGGCGGACGGCAATGATTCCCAAGGCAAGATCGTGCCGATCCGATGCGACGTGACTCAACCCGACCAGGTGACCGGCATGGTGGATCAGATGACCGCGGAGCTGGGCGGCATCGACGTCGCGGTCTGCAACGCCGGCATCATCGCGGTCATCCCGATGCTGGAGATGTCGCCGGAGGAATTTCAGCGCATCCAAGACACCAATGTGACCGGAGTCTTCCTGACCGCGCAGGCGGCGGCCCGGGCGATGGTTCGGCAGGGACGCGGCGGCGTCATCATCAACACCGCCTCGATGTCGGGCACCATCATCAACGTCCCGCAGCAGGTGGGCCACTACTGCGCCTCCAAGGCGGCGGTCATCCAGCTGACCAAGGCCATGGCAGTCGAATTCGCGCCCCACAACATTCGGGTCAACAGCGTCAGCCCGGGCTATATCCTCACCGAGCTCGTCGAGCCGTATACCGAGTATCACCGCCAGTGGGAGCCGAAAATACCGCTCCGCCGCATCGGGCGCCCCGAAGAACTCACCGGCCTCTACGTCTATCTGGCGAGCGAGGCTTCCAGCTATATGACGGGTTCGGACGTCGTGATCGACGGCGGATACACCTGCCCGTAGAGCTCGCGGTCAGTCCTCTACCGCTCCAGCTCGCCGGAGATGCCGCGCTCGAGGTTCGCCTGTGTCGTGGTGGGCAACACCAGCAGGCCGTCGAGTTCGTTGCGGGCCACGTCGTAGGCACGTTGACGTTCGTGTGCGGCCGCCGAGGGGTCGGCCGCGACGCGTAACAGGCTCTGCGCCCGAGTAATTCGCTGCTGATCCGCCCGGGAGAAATCGTTGCGGCGCCTGCGAATCGCTTCGGCCTCGGCGGCGTTGAATGCCGTGACGTAGTCCTCGACGGCGGCCATGTACCGCGCGGCGCCTTCCCGGTCGTCGAGCAGATCCTCGGCCTTGGCGGGGCGCAGGAAATCGGCCCGCAGCTTGGCTTTGTGGAACGCGATCGTGTTGGCGTCGCGCATGTCCGTCATCAGCGGGAAATCCAGCAGTTTGGCGACGTCGAGTTCGTACTCGAGCCAGCGCGCATCCGTGCGGCCATGTTCATCGAGGACGCGGCGGATGGAGCGCCACCGGGCCGCTGAACTCCTACCGGCGCCATCGGTGGCGGGCGCGTCGGGTAATTGTGTCCGGTCGAAATCCTGCGACTGCTCGTCCGTGCGTCGTCGGTAGGCGCCGAAGGCGCGCACGGCGGCGACGATCGCACCCGTCAGCGGCAGGATCACGATCAGCAGCTCCGCCAACCGGAATACCAAACCCACATGGCCAGGATGCCACCAGGCACCGCCGGCGTTGCGTCAACTCTGCGGTCGCACCCCGAGCACGTCGCGAAACAAAGCCTGCCGCAACGCCAGCTCACGCGGATCGCTCCAGAGGTGAAACCCGAGCCGGGTCATCATGTAGGCGAACCCGATACCGGTATCCGGGCCGGCGCATCCGAAGGATCCCCCGAAGCCCGGGGTGCCGAAGGCTTTGTCCGACGAGCCGAACGCGAAGCGCGGGACCGGCTTACAGAAACCGAGTGAATACGCCACATCCAGGTGCATCACCTTATCGCGCACGCCCCGGCCCGGCGAAATCGCCGGTGCCGCCAGTGCCTCGAGGATGCCGGGACGCAGCGGAACCTCGGCACCGCCGCGGGCGCATTCGCTCCTTCGGGCAGACGTTCGATCAACCGGTGAACCGCGACGATCAACCCGATCCGGCCGACGACCGGCGCGGGCGGTAGCCTACCGGCGAGCGGCGTCCAGGGCCGTCCGTTTGCTACCACCAGGAGTCGTCATGCCGGGCCGGAACTATTCCTTCGAAGTCACCCGCACCAGCAGTGCGCCCGCCGCGACGCTGTTCCGGCTGGTCGCTGACGGCGCCAACTGGTCGCAATGGGCCAAGCCGATCGTCGTGCACTCGAGTTGGGCGCGTCAGGGCAACCCCGCGCCGGGTGGCATCGGGGCCATCCGCAAGGTGGGCATGTGGCCCGTCTACGTGCAGGAAGAAACCGTCGAGTACGAGCAGGACCGCCGCCACGCCTACAAGCTGGTGGGCCCGCCCACCCCGGCCAAGGACTACGCCGGCGAGGTGGTCCTCACGCCGAATGCCGCGGGCGGGACCGATATCCGCTGGACCGGCTCATTCACCGAAGGCGTTCGCGGGACGGGTCCGCTGATGCGCGCCGCCATGGGTGGAGCGGTCCGGTTCTTCGCGGGCCGGCTGGTGAAGGCGGCCGAGCGCGAATCGCGCGACCGATAGCTTTTTCCTCGGGGCATACGTGTTTGCCGGGCTACGGGGTTTCGCTCCGCTATAGGCGCCGCCCCGCGATACATGACTAGGGGCCGGGGTTTTGCTCGACCCATTGACCCTGTTGCTCAGCTTGCTGAGCCTGCTGTTGGGCCTGTTCGTTCTGTTGTTCGGCCTGCTGCTGGGCTTGTTGCATCTCCTGCTGAGCCAGCTGTTCTTGCAGTTGGGCTTCGTCGTCGCCATCATCTGCGGAAAAGCCACCGTTGCCGATCACGTCGGGTGGGGTCTGCGGAAATTGCGGACCGAAGGGACCGTTAGCCGGCAACGGCAAGTCGGCGGCCTGGTCCAGGAGGCGCACCGGCCCCGAAGACTGTCCGGTCTGCGTTGCATCGGCTCGCGCGGCGTCGAACAGCATGAGCATTGCGATGGCCGCGGCCCCGGCGAACAGTATTCGCATTGTTCGTGATTGCCGATGTCGTCTGCCGGCTGCATCCAACCTGTGGATCTGGGACGCGGTGGTGGTCATACTTGAGATTGCGCCTCGTCACTAGCAATGAGCTGGGTAGCGGTTAGCGCTCGAGTGTGAGATCGCGCAGGTAGCTGATCAGGCGATGTCCGCGTCGACGGTGACGATTACCGATACGGCTAACTCGCGCGATGGTTCGGCATCCGCTATTTCGCGTCGACCTCGTCCTGATATTTCTTCGTCATGTGCGCGACGGCGTCCAACTGCGACTGCGCGAGGTTCTCGCGGGCCTGGCCGGCGCGCTGGGCAGCATCCAGCGTCGGCTGCGCCTGTCCCTGGAAGTGCGGCATCACTTCGGCGGCGAACAATTCGGCGGACCGTCTGGTGGCGGCCGGGTTGGCCCATTCGTGACCCATCTGCAGCATGCAGCCGAACCCGCCGGACTGATCCCACAGCCGCTGCACCTGCTCGCGCGCCCGCTCGGGCGTGCCGATCACGCCCGCCCCGTTCTCGTTGATGACGTCGATCATTTCGTCGAGCTGCTCCCCCGGCATCGTCATCTGCGGGAACGCGGCCACCTTCTGGAAGTACCGGAACCACGGCTCGATGCCGAACTTGACCTCTTCGCGGGCCTGCTGCTCGGTCTCGGCGAGATGGAACAAACCGACCAGGCTCCAGTTCTTCCGGTCGACCTGCGTGCCGAAAGTCGCCGCACGCTCCTCGACGATGCCCCAGTGGTAGGACAGCGCGTTGAAACCCTCGACGGTCAGCGTCGCCCCGATGGACAGCAGGCCGATGCCGTGCTTGCCGGCCAGCCGCGCGCCCGTCGGCGACGCGACCGCAGCGACGGACAGCGGGATCCCGCCGTCGGAGTAGGGGGCAAGCTGCAGCTTGGCGTCGAACAGCTGATGCGTCGCTGTCTTGGCGCTGACCGTCTCCCCCGCCAGCAGCCGGACGACGATGTCGAGATTGGTTTCCAGCAGCTCTCGGGTGTCGGTGGGGGTGAGTCCGATCATCGACGAGTCGCTGGGCAGCGAGCCGGGTCCCACGCCGCCGATGATGCGGCCGTGCGTCAGGTGATCCAGCAGCATCAGCCGGTCGGCGACCCACAGCGGGTTGTGATACGACAGCGAAATGACCCCGGTGCCGAACCGGATTCGCTTCGCCCGCTCGGCCGCGGCCGCGATGAAAATCTCTGGGGAACTGATGATTTCGCTGCCGGCCGAGTGGTGTTCGCCCAACCAGACTTCGTCGAAGCCCAGGGCATCGAGGTGCTCGACGAACCGTAGATCGCGTTGCAAGGCCAGCGTCGGATTGGTGCCCGCCCGGTGGAATGGGGCGATGAAGTATCCGAACCTGAGCTTCGACATTGAAGTCCCCTTGCATCCGAGTTGCGGAGAACCATAACTCGGATTGCGGGTTCGGCCCTAGGTCCCGACCAGGGTTTAGCCGATGGGGCCAGGTGATCCCGGCCCCACCGGCTAGGGAGCAAGTCTTTGTGGTTGCGTTTTAGTGCTAGCTCAACGTGACTCGGTGATCAGTAGCCGCCGCAGACGTTGCCGACGCAACCGCCGCCACCGCCCGGTCCGCCGCCGCCACCGCCGACGCCCGGAATGCTGCCGCCGCCTCCGCCGGGACCGCCGCCACCGGTCGGGCCGCCGGGCACACCGCCGCCACCGCCACCGGGACCGCCGCCACCGGTCGGGCCGCCGGGCACACCGCCGCCACCGCCACCGGGACCGCCACCGCCGGTCGGGCCGCCCGGCTCACCGCCGCCGCCACCGGGTGCAGT
Organism: Mycobacterium sp. 852002-40037_SCH5390672; assembly: GCF_001665875.1. Lineage (GTDB taxonomy): Bacteria > Actinomycetota > Actinomycetes > Mycobacteriales > Mycobacteriaceae > Mycobacterium. The sequence goes on along the minus strand of NZ_LZTA01000069.1, from coordinate 130,816 downwards.
GGAGGGCGCGACGCTGGACGACGGCGTGGTCGTCGTTGTGGTGGTGCTGCTGGGACCGCCTTTATGACCGCCGCCGCAGGCGACCGACAGCACGAGCATCGCCGCACCGCCGAACAGTGCGACCGTCGTCCTCGGTCCAGATCTCATCGGATCCCCCAATCTCCACTCGCGCCACTTCGCGCCGCCCACTTTTTCTTACCCCGGGGCGTGGCTGCGCAAACAGATCCTGGCCCCGAGATTGCACCGGACGAAGATGGCCCATCACGCCGGTGTGATGGGCCATCGCAAACAGTGGGTTGCTAGCAGTTCGCTCCCGGAATGCAGCCGGTGAGCGTGGCGAGGTGCACGCCGGGCGCGGCTGTGCCGGGCTGCATCGTCGTGACGCTGGATGGCGGGTGCGTCGTCGGCGTCGAGGCACTGCCCATCGGGCTAATGCCTGCGGCGCCGAATCCGACCGTCACAACAACCGCTGCCGCACCACCGAACACCGCGATCGCCTTCTTGATTGGGGTCCTCATCAGGCGCTCCTCTCTGTTCCGGCGCGTTTGTTAAATCTGAACGCACGTTTGTTACAAGCTAAATCCTACACTTATGCAACTGTGCGCAAGGTAAATTTTCGGCATCGACGGGGCCGGCGAACCTAGATAGTGGGGACACGCGTATGACGGGGTGGCCACCCGGGACGCTGACGACGCACCGGTGCAGGTCGGCGGTGGAACGACGCGATCACTCAGCGGCCGCCGCATCGGTCGATGAGGCGGCCGCGGTCAAGCCGCTGGCTAATCTTCCTTGGTAATCAGCTTGCGCAGCGCGACCCGGTCGGGCTGCAGCAGCTCGGCGATTCGGGGCCGGTTCACCTCGGCGACGATGATCTCGCCGACCTCTTGATACACCTCGCTGAAGATGCCATGCGACTTCATCTTCGAGGTCTGATATTGGTTGTCCTCGGTCGGCGTCACGTAGATCACCGCGTCGGCCTTGAAGCGATGCACCAGCCACAGGTGGATCAGGGTCATCAGCCGCTTCTGCCGTAGCTTCTCGGCGAAGGTGTTCTGGTCGCGCACCTGAAGGATGCTGCGGCCGTGCCGGTCCTTGATTGGGTCGACCACGACGTTGGCCAGCTGCTCGTCGTCGTTGCCGTAGATGCCGAGTTCCAGCACGTCCGAGCCGGCCCGGCGGGGCCGCAGCTGCACCCGGAGTTTCTCACCGAGGCTGTAATTCTCGCTCCACATCGCCAGCCACTCCTCGAGCAGCTTCTTCGGCACCTCGGTCTGCACGAGGTGCTGGTGTTGGGTCGAGCCCTCGCCCATCGCCTTGGTGGTTGCGGTGCGACCCGAGGAAGCGGTCAGCGCCGCATCGCTGCGCGGCCCGCCGACCAGCGTTTGCGGTGTGCGGTAAGGGGATTCGACCAGGCGCATCTTGCGCTGCAAGCGGGCCAGCGCCAGCATGCCGTCCTGTTGCAACGAGGTGGCGAACTCCTCGGCCGCCACGCCGTCGATCTGGTGCCCGCCGTAGGTGATGAAGTTGAAGACGAAGCCCATCTTGCCCAGCTCCTCGGGGAACTGCTTCATCTGCTCGTCGGTCATGCCGGTGGTGTCCCAGTTGAACGACGGTGACAGGTTGTAGGCCAACATCTGGTCGGGGAACTCGGCGTGGATGGCGTCGGCGAACTGTTTGGCGTCGGCCAGGTCGGCGGTCTTCGTCTCCATCCACAGGATGTCGGCGAACGGCGCGGCCGCCAGTGACTTCGCGATGGCGTACGGGATGCCGCCGCGGATCTGGTAGTAGCCCTCGGGGGTCTTCGCCAGCTCGCAGTCCCAACCCGGGTCGACGCCCAACTCCTTCGCCTTGGTCTTCGCGGAGTACAGCGACGCTCGCACCGCGAAGGCCCGCCACTCGTCGGCGCTCATGTCGGCGGGCTCGCCCTCGCTCGCATCGAATTCGAGCACGTCAGCCACGGCCTCGCCGTAGGTCATCAACCCGGCGTCGTCCTCCCAGGCCGCCACGAAGCGCGACTCGACCTGGTCGAACAGGTCATCGATCGACTGTTTCCCGTTCTCGCGCCAGGCATTGACGGCGTCGGAGATCACGCCCTGGATGCCTTGGCGCTCGAGCCAGGCCCCGGCCTCGGCGTACTCCCCTTCGGGTAGCGCATAGAGAAGGTGACCGTTGAGGTCTTTGACACCCAGCTCGTAGAAGCGGCGCACCATCGCCAGGAAGCACGACTTGTACGAAGGGATGTTGAGGTTGGTGGCGCCGAGCAGGAACGGCTGGTCGCGCTCGTCGGCCCGGCTGTCGAGCAGGTTGGCCGCCTCCGCATCGGTGCGGGCGACGATGATGCCGGGCACCTTCATGATGTCGAGCTGGAAGCGCGCCGCGTTGAGGCGTTTGATCTGCTCGTCGGATGGCACCAGGACTTTCCCGCCCTGGTGACCACACTTCTTGGTGCCGGGACGCTGGTCCTCGATGTGATATCCCGGCACACCGACCTCGACGAATCGCCGGATCAGGTTGCGCACGTGCGGGTCACCCCCGTGGCCGGTGTCCGCGTCGGCGATGATGAACGGCCGGTAGTCGTATTCGGTGGCGGTGGCCCGCTGTTGCTCACTCATGCGCAGGCGCTGATACTGCTGGTTGCGGTCGGCGGTCAGCAGCGCGCGCACCAGAACCGCGGCGTCGTCGGGCACCTGACTCAGCGGGTAGCTGGCGAGGTCGGGACCGGGGTCTTCGGTGGTGGAGCCCTTGGCCGACGTCGCCCAACCGCCCAAGTAGATCCCCTCGATACCCATCCGCTTCATCGCGACCGCCTGACCCGGTGAGTACGGGCCGAACGTGGTGATGCTCTTCTTGTCGGCGAACAGCTCGCGCAGTCGCTCGTAGAAAGCGGCCGCCGCGTTGCGGGCGACGGTGTAGTCGGTGGGGATGGTGCCGCGCTGCTCTGCTACCTGGCGGGCGGTGAAGAGGCGCGTGATGCGGGCAAAGCGCGGATCGTCGAAGTATTGCTGCGTGGCAGCGATCTCTTCGCCAAACGACGGCCGGACCTGCGTGTCCTTATCAATGATCGCCATGTCTTCACGCTCCTCTTTGCACGATTCCACTGAGCGTGAGTCTATCCCCGTCAACGGCAGTTCAATCAGGGGTCGAGCGACTTGAGCCAAAACTGTTGCCACACCCTGTACTTGCGACAGTTTCCGGCGCCGGGTCGGTGATCGGCGCGGACCGTTGGCCGGTCATGGTGAGCGTTTGGCGGGGCGCCGCTCCGTCGTGCGGCCCCAACGCGTTGGGAGACAATACCTTTCGACACAGTACCGATCACGGCGCCGCTGCACGACGGGCCAACCAGTCCCGCTGGCGACGGACGAACTCCGCGTCGACGGCCCTGCCATGGCCCGGGACGTAGATCGCCTGGGGGCCCCCGACCGCCAGGAGGCGGTCCAGGGTCGCGGGCCAGGCCGCGACATCGGAGTCGGCGTCGATCGCGGGGTCTGCGGACTCCTCCACCAAGTCACCGGTGAACACCACGACCCGCTCGCCATCCTCCGTCCCGGGCACGATTACGACCAGGTCCGACGCTGTATGGCCACGGCCGAGGTAGGCGATCGTCACCGTCCGATCCCCCAGGTCGACGACGGCGTCGTAACCGCCGCTGTGCGGGGGGCGCAGTGCGTCGATCGCCGCGTCCACCTCGGTGGCGTCGGCACCATGACGCAGCGCGTCTTGGCGAAGGTGGTCGGTAGCCGATGCAAGGTAGTCGACCACCTCGGGCGCACAGTGAACCTGCGCCCCGCTGAACATCGACGAGCCCAATACGTGATCAAAGTGCTTGTGCGTCAACACGATATGCCTCACCGGGCGCCCGGCAAGCAGCCTGACGTCGGTATCGATCGCGGCCGCCTCGGTGAGGGTGGTCCCGGTGTCGACGAGCAGCGCCCCGGCGCGGCCGCACACCAGACCGACGGACACATCGCAGAACGGGAGCCGGCAGCGATGCACACGGTCAGTCAGGCGTTCCCAGGCGAAATGCACACCCAGGAAGCTAGCCGCCGCGGGTTCCGGCGACCGTGCATTTCCGCCGAGTATCACGTCGGAAATAGTTGACATGTCGGGAATGTCCGACATATGGTGCTGACCGTGCCTGGCGTCGATCGCATCTTCCTCGCCTTGGCCAGCCCGGTGCGACGCGAACTGCTGGAGATCCTCTTTGACCAACCGCTCTCGGCGGGGGAACTCAGCGCACGGTTCGAGCTCAGCCGGCCCGCGATCGCCGAGCACCTCAAGGTGCTGCGTGACGCGGGGCTGGTGGCCGACCGGCCGCACGGGCGTCATCGCATCTACCGACTGACCGCCGAGCCATTGGCGGAGCTCGGTGAGTGGCTGCATCCGTTCGAGAAGTTCTGGCGTGCCCGCCTGGCCAACCTCGCCGAGGTAGCAGAGGAGCTGGAATGACTGAAACGTCACGGTTCGCGACGATCCGGGTGGATCAATTCGTGGCCGCTCCACCGGCCAAGGTGTGGCGATTGCTGACCGAACCCGACACTGACCTGGCGGCTGGAAGCCGAAGGCGGCGGAACCCGAGTGTTCTTGGAATACAGCGGATTTGAGCTCGATGACAACCGCATGGCTCAGGCCTTCGAGCGGATGGGACCGGGATGGCGCGACGTCGTCCTCCCCCGCCTCTCTGAGGTCGGTGCTCAATCAAGTCCCTGACGCGCCATGCATCTGGTTTCGAGCCGCACTGCTCGGGCTATCTCCCCGACATGGCTATCACCGATTCGCGCGAAGTCGTCATCGAAGCGACGCCCGACGAAATCATGGATGTGCTGTTCGACATCGAGTCGTTGACCGAGTGGTCGTCGGCCCACAAGGAGGTCGAAGTGCTCGAGCGCGACGACCAGAATCATCCGACCAGGTCCCGACAGGTCGTCAAACTCGTCGGCGTCAGTGACGAACAGGAACTCGAATACACCGTTCACGACGACGGTGTGGGCTGGACCCTGGTCAGCGCCAAACAGCAACGCGCTCAAGAGGGCCGGTACACGCTGACACCCGAAGGTGATTCCACCCGGGTCCGCTTCGAGCTCACCGTCGACCTGGTGGCGCCCGTGCCCGGATTCCTGGTCAAGAAGGGGGCCAAGAGCCTGATGGACACGGCCACCGAGGGACTGCGCAAGCGGGTCCTCGAAGTCGAGAAGCGCGGCAAGTAACTTCAGCGTGCGCGGGTGAAATCGGGTCCTTCCCGACTGTGGGCATGCGAGTCAGACTGTTATTCATGGAATCGATGCCGGCGGGGACGTTTCACCGAATCACGGCGATGATCGGTGCGCTGGCGATCGCGCCGGCGCTGGTCGGCTGCGGCGGCCAAGGTAATAGCCACCTGACGACGTCCTCGACGCCGAAGATCACCACCCTCGGCCGCACGGCGCCGAACGCGCCCGCGGACCGACCGTTGACGATCAGCAGCCCGGCTTTCACCGAGGGTGCGCCGATTCCGGTGCAGTACACCTGCAAAGGCGCCGACATCGCACCGCCGCTGGCGTGGTCGGCGCCCTTGGGCGCGGCCCTGGTCGTCGACGACCCCGACGCCGTCAACGGGCTGTACGTTCACTGGGTCGTCATCGGCATCGCCCCGGGTTCCGGGAGCACCGCCGACGGTCAAACTCCGGCCGGGGCGACCGCCTTGCCGAACACGGCGGGCCAGCCGGCGTACAAGGGTCCCTGTCCCCCGGCGGGAACCGGCACACATCATTACCGGTTCACCCTCTATCAGCTGCCCAACGACTACCAGCTGCCCGGCGGCCTGGCCGGCGTTCAGGCCGAGCAGACGATCGCCGGCGCCGCGACCGCGCAGGCGCAGCTCACCGGGATGTTCGGCGGCTGATTCGGCCGATTCACGACGCGTCGTCGAGCACCTGGTACGCGGCGTTGTAACCAGGAGTGAAGGTGATGCCCGGTCCGCCGTGGCATCCGGCGCCGCCAAGGTAGAGACCGTCGATTCCGATCGGCATGTCCAGGAAGCCTTTCGGGCCCGGCCGGTTGGGCCCCATCAGATCGGGGTGTAACAGCCCGTGGCAGAAGTCGCCCGAGGGTGCGCCGAACATGGAGTTCATGTGGTAGGGCGCGAACGTGATGTGGCGTATCACGATGTCCTTGAAGTTGGGCGCCAGGCGGGTGATCTTGTCGATAACCCGTTGCGCCATTTCGTTTTTGAGGTGGCCATGCTGGTCGCGGCTGACTTCGACCGGGAAGGCGTAGGCGAACGCGCTCGCCGCGTGCTTGCCGGGCGGCGCCATGCTGGGGTCGTGCACTGAGGGGATCTGCATTCCCATCGACGGGTTGTCCGGAACGATGCCCCGGCGGCAGTTTTCCCAGTGCAGCTGTTGCTCCTCGGGTGACCCGAAGATTCCGACCGACTGTTGCATGCCTTCCTCGTTGAGGAACTCATAGGGCGGGGCGAATTCGGGCAGCCCGTCCAGGGCGAAGTGGATCTGCACGAACGAGGCTCTGTGGTCACGGCCGGAGACGCGCGAGACCAGCTGGGCGGCAACGTGTTCGGGTGCGATCAGCTCGGTGAGTGTAATGTCGGGTGACAGGTTGGACACCACGATCGGCGCCGAGATCGTCGATCCGTCTCGCAGTCGCACGCCAGTCGCGTGCCCTCGGTCGACGAGGATCTCTTCGGTCTTGGTGCGGAACCGGATCTCGCCACCGTGGGCGATGAAAAGCTCACGCAGGTGTTCGGTGAGGGCACCGATGCCGCCCTTCAGCTTGGTCATCATCGCGGTGCTGTTGTCGGGCACCGCTAAGGCAAACGCCAAACAGGTTGCGCTGCCGGGCGTGTACGGGCCGCGGTAGGTCGAGTTGACGGCGAGGAATGCCAGCATCCCGCGCATGACCGCGTGCTTGTGTTTGTCGGGCAGGTAGCGGTCGATCACGTCCATGGCCGAGCCGAACAGCATTTCGTGAATCGCCCGGCGTTCGTCGTCGTTGGTCGCACAGGCATACATCTCGTCGAGAGTCTTGGGTGGCTGGCGGACCTCGAAGCGGCCCAGCGCCTTCGCCGGTCCCTGACTCCAGCCGATCAGTTCGGCCATGCCGGTGACCGCCTCCAGCCCGTGTTTCTCGCTGAGGTGCGTCATCAGCCGCATCGGGTCCCGGTAGAAGATCATCGGCTCTTCACCGTGTTCGCCAATGTTGGTCGACATGACGTCGGGCTCCACGGCCGGCAGCGTGTCCAGCCCGAGGTCCTTGGTCAGTTGGCTTGCCATGGGAAACTGCACCGAACCGGCGATCTCGTACCGGAAGCCGTCGATCAACTCGACCGTGGCCGCCATGCCGCCCGCGTAGGTGTTGGCCTCCAAACACACGGTGCGCAGCCCCGCGCGTTGCAGGATCGCCGCGGCGGTCAGCCCGTTGTGCCCGGCGCCCACCACGATTGCGTCGTAATCGGTATTGCGCATGGTCGCGGGCCTCGTCTCCGTCGGGTAGTCGCGTGCCAAGGATATGTCAGTACTGACACGATAGGAAGATGTCAGTCGTGACCCACTCGGCTGGGATACGATCACCGCTGAGATGACCGCCCCGGGCAACCGTCATGAACAACGACGCCGCTCGACGCATGAAGCGCTGCGCCGAGCGGCGTTGAAGAGCTTCGCCCACAAGGGCTTTGCGAACGTCACCGTCACCGAGCTGGCGCGCGAGGCCGGTGTCACCGAACGCACCTTCTTTCGGCATTTTCCGACCAAGGAGGCGGTGCTCTTTCAGGACTACGAAACCCAGTTGGAATGGCTGGCCGAAGCGCTTGCCCAACGCCCGCCCTCGGAATCTCTGTTCGATGCGGTGCTGGCCAGCGTTGCCGCATTCCCGCACGATCTCGAAGTGGTGCGCCAAGCCGCGACCGCTCGCGCGGAGTTGATCGGCGCCGAGCGCATTGCCGGCCACCTGCGGGTCGTGCAGTCCTCGTTTGCCCGCGTGCTCACCGACTTCGTCCGGGCGCGGAATGCGGAGCTGGCGAACATCGACCTGGCAGCCGAGGTTGCGGGTTCCGCGATCGCCGCGGCCCTCGTTGCGGCGGTGGAGAATTGGGGCCGCAGAGGTTGTTCGGGTGACCTTGGCGAAGACGTGACCGCGAGCCTGGAGCTGGTGCGCTCAGGTTTGGCGCCGCTTGCCTAACCGGCAGGGGTTCGGGTGGCCAGTCGAAGCAGCCCCCGGCGCAACTGCTTGTCGCGGGTACCGGCGGCCAGCTCGACCAGCGCGACCTCGGCGACCGCGGCGACCAGCAGCGCCGCGATCGGTTCCGGCGGCACCCATCCGAGTGCCTTGAGATCGGGGATGATCAAGGCGGCCGCAGTCTCGTTACGTGCAGCCACCAGATCGCTCAGCCTGGCCTCGGTGCGCGATTGAACCAGCAGCGCTTTAGTTGCCGGCTCGGCCAGGCACCCGTCCAGATAGGTGTTCACTCCGGCTCGCAGCCGATCGAGTCCGGGCGGCAAATCAGCCATCGCGGCGGTAATCGTTTCTTCCAGCTGGTCGTGGAACCGCGCATGCAGGGCGCGCACATATTCGCTGCGGCTGGGCCAGTGCTGGTAGAAGCTGCCTTTCGCCATGCCGGCCTCGGCGACGATCGCGTTGACCGAGATCCTGGCCAGGTCGGCGGTCGACAGCAGGCGCTGTCCCGCGTCCAGCAGCGCGGTGCGGCCGGGCTCGGGCGGCCTCATCGCGGCCCGGCCTTGCGCTGGCTGGGGCGCGCGAGAATATCCGCGCTCTGTTCGCAGATGTGCTGCATCATCGCTATTCCTCGTCCCCTTGCCACGGCTGTCGATTGGTTATAGCGTACCGGAATGACCGACCAGTCGGTCATGCGAGTGGAGGGAGTTCTCATGCCGACCATCCAGACTCGGGCAGGGCGCGTTGCCTATGCCGAGATCGGCAGTGGCCCACCGGTGTTACTGCTTCACGCGAATCTGCACGACCGGCATGACTTCGACCCGATCATCGACACAGTGGCACGGCGCTACCGAACGATCGCGCTGGACTGGCCGGGGCACGGGGATTCCGACCCGGTTGGCCCCGACGTCGAGCCCAGCGCGCCGCTCTTCGCCGATGTGCTCGAAGACGTCGTGGACGATTTGGGACTGTCGCGGGTCGTGCTGATTGGCAACTCTGTCGGTGGATTCGCCGCTGCTCGGCTCGCGATCAATCGTCCCGATGCCGTCGCCGGTTTGGTCCTGGTGAACTCGGGCGGGTTCGTTCCCTGGAACGTGGTGTCCCGCAAGATGTGTGCGGTGTTGGGCATACCGGCGGTATTCCGGTGGACCGCTCCCCTCTTCGTTCGCAGCTACATGAAGGCTCAAACGGATAGCGACCGCGACGTCGCCGCGAGCGCGATCGCCGCGGCGAAGACGAAAGAGGGCATCCGGGTCGGTACCGGTCTCTGGCGCAGCTTCGCCACGCCCGGGCACGATCTGCGTGACCGCGCGGCGGAGCTGTCCGCGCCTACTCTCATCGTGTGGGGCAAGAAGGACATCGTGATACCGCTGCGCGCGGGACGCGCCACCCATGAAGCGATCCGTGGCTCCCGCTTCGAGGTCCTCGATACCGGGCACGTGGTCTTCTCGTCGGACCCCGAGGGTTTTCTGGCCGTGGCAGAGCCGTTCCTGGAATCGGTGGTGCGCCGGGTGTGAGCTGTCAGGTCTTTTGCGCGCTTGCCGCGGCCCCATCAACGAAGCGTTCGGTGTTCCGGAGCGGGATCGCTACCAGGTGGTGCACACGCACCCGGTCCACGAGATCGTCACGCTGACACCGGTCTCGGCAGCGATCGTTCGGCTCGCCAGGTGGTCTTGCCAAGCGCATCCTCAATCGCGACTCCACGCCCTAGACAGCCGAGCGGCGAGTCTGGTTTGCTCAGCTCGGTACCGCATTTCCGCGGGCAGGAGTTCGGTGATGGCCCGTCTCGACGTGCCGGATGGTCCCGGCGGCGAAGCCGCCATGATCAACGACTTCGACGCATACGCCAGCTACCCGGAATGCACACGGCGCCAACGTCTTTGCATCGAGTACGCCGAACGCGCTGCCGCCGCCCTCTGATCACGCATCGGGAAGGAATCAATGGACATCGCCACCGTCGACGAACTGCTGAGCACCACGCGGTCGGTGCGCAAGCGCCTCGACCTGACCCGCCCGGTGGGTCGCGAGGTGATCCTGGAGTGCATCCAGCTGGCGATGCAGGCGCCCACCGCGAGCAACACGCAGAACTGGCGCTGGCTGGTGATCACCGATGCCGACAAGCGCGCCGCGATCGCCGAGATCTACCGCAGCATCGGCGCGCAGTACCTGGCATACGCCGCCGACAATGCCAGCGACGCACAGACGCAGCGCGTGTACCAGAGCGCGATGAGCCTGACCGAGACGCTGGCGGACGTACCCGTGCACGTCATTCCCTGTCTCGACCAGCGCATCGACACCGCGGAACCGGGCATCGCCGCTGCGGCTTGGGCATCGATCATCCCGGCGGGCTGGAGCTTTCTGCTGGCGCTCCGCTCGCGTGGACTGGGATCGGTGTGGACGACGATGCATCTGTTCAAGGAGCAGGAGGTGGCCGAGCTGCTCGGCATTCCGCCCACCGTCACCCAGGCGGCGCTGTTCCCCGTCGCGTACACGATCGGGACGGACTTCCGGCCGGCCAAGCGGCCACCCGCGGAGAGCGTCACTTATTGGGACGCCTGGGAACGGCCTGTTGGAGATAGCTGATGCAGTCCTACACCGTGCGATTCCACATCGAAGCTCCGCCGCGGAAAGTCTGGCGGGTACTGCATCCGCCGGCGCCGCCGAACGCCCCGCGGCCGCGGGTGCTCAAGTGGCCCACCGGCAGCATGGAAATCCTCAACGAGGGCAACGAAGCCGGTGAGGGTCTGGTTCGCACCTGCACCTTCGAAGTGCCCAAATACCTGCTGACCGGCGGCAGGGCGCGATCCTGGGAAACCGTCACCGAGGCCGAACTCAACAAGCTGTCGCGCTACGTGGCCGTCGGTGCCCCGCTGTGGTCGCGAGCCGAGGGGTATCACCAGCTCGAAGAGCAGCCGGACGGCACGACCGTCCTGACATTTCACGAGACGTATCACGCCTACAACCCGGTGCTGCGCTTCTTTCTCGAACGCCCGGTACACGCGAAGATTTCACGCGACAACCTCGAGACCTACGAGCACGCGCTCGGTTACGCGGGCCGCGTGCGGCGGCTCGTCTAGGCGTTCTTTGCTGCTCGGCTGATTTCACATCGATATGAATTAGCTTCTTGACCCCGGTACCCTCGATGTCTATGGGTGGAGTACCTACTGCGGCAAGGTTGGCTGCTGCGAGTCTGATGGTCGCGGGCTGGGCCGCGTCGACGGTCGTCGCCAGCGCCGATCCGGACGAGACACGGGGCCCGGCGCCGGGTCCGGCACCGGGGGCATCGGCGTCGCCAGCGCCGGCGGCGTCACCGGCACCGGCACCGGCAGCGTCGCCATCCCCCGAAGCGTCGCCGGGGGCTTCGCCCGCGCCGGCGGGACCGAAGACGTCCATCGACAAGGACGGCATCTACGCGGTGGGGACTGACATCGTGCCGGGCATCTACAGCTCCGGCGGCCCCGCCGACAACGGCACCTGCTATTGGAAGCGGACCGGCAACCCCGACGGCGCCCTCATCGACAACGCCATGTCCAAGAAGCCACAGGTAGTGCAGATCGATCCGGGCGACAAAGCGTTCAAGACTTCGGGATGCCAGCCCTGGCAGCTGACGCCGGACGCCGTTCCGCCGTCGAGCGCACCGCCCGCGGGTGTGCAGGGCACCCTCGGCATCCTCAACAGCCTGCTGGGCGGACAGCAGGCGCACCCGGCCTCGCCAGCCCCACAGGCGCCGGCAGCCTCCCCGGCTCCGCAGGCGCCGGCAGCCTCCCCGGCTCCGCAGGCGCCGGCAGCATCTCCCGCCCCACAGGCGCCGGCCGCTCCGGCGACCTCGCCGGCCCCGCAAGCCGCGCATTCCTGATCGGTCGTAAGAGCGCCCGACGCTGAACCCGTCGCGACCCGCGGCCGGCCGCTTTTCGCTAGCGTGGCGCCGTGGCATCTACACAGCAGATTGTCGTGGTTGGTGCCGGCGTCAGCGGATTGACATCGGCCATCTGCCTGGCCGAGGCGGGCTGGCCGGTACGGGTATGGGCGGCCGCGACGCTGAAGCAGACGACCTCCGCGGTGGCCGGCGCGGTCTGGCTTCCCCCTCGACCGGCCGAGCGCGCGGCAGAGACGCTGGGTTGGACCGAGCACTCGCTGCGAGTGTTCACCGACCTTGCCGGCGATCCCGACTCCGGGGTGCAGCTGGCGCCCGCGCTGGCCGTCGGTGGGCTGACCGCAAGCGAGGCGATGTCGTCGTCGGCGGCGGCGCTGATCCCCGACCTGCGGCCGGCCGACCCGGCCGATGTCCCCGAGGGCTCCGGCACCGGGTTTCGCGCGACCGCGCCGATGATCGACATGCCGCACTACCTCGACTACCTGACCCGGCGGCTGGCGGCGGCCGGCTGCGAAATCGAGGAGCATCCCGTGCAGTCCCTCGACGAGGTCGCCGACACCGCCGCGATCGTCGTCAACTGTGCCGGCCTGGCCGCGGGATCGCTGGCCGGTGACGACACCGTGCGGCCGCTATTCGGCCAGCATGTAGTGCTCACCAATCCCGGTCTGCGGCAACTGTTTGTGGAAATCAACAGCGGCCCGGAATGGACCTGCTACTTCCCCCATCCGCAACGGGTGGTTTGCGGCGGCATCAGCATTCCCGGGCGCTGGGACACCGCGGCGGATCCCGACGTGACCGAGCGCATCCTGCAGCGCTGCCGCACCGTCGAGCCGCGCCTGCACGACGCCGAGGTGATCGAGGTGATCACCGGGCTGCGTCCCGACCGTCCGTCGGTGCGTGTGGAAGTCGAGCCGCTGGGGCAGGCGCGCTGCATCCACAATTACGGGCACGGCGGCAACGGCGTGACGTTGTCGTGGGGTTGCGCACGCGACGTGGTGAAGCTGGCGCATCTGGCCGGCGACGATCGCTGACGTCAGGCGCGGGTGCGCCGAATCACCAAGGACAGCAACCAACTAACGATCGACAGCACGATCGCGGCCCAGATGGCGGTCCACCAAAAATGGTCTATCTGCAGTCCCCAATGGGTGGTGTGCTCGGTGATCCGCGCGGTGATCCACAGCATCAGCGCATTGACGACGACATGGAACAGGCCGAGGGTCACGATGTATAGCGGGATCGACAAGATCTGCACGATCGGCTTGATGAACGCGTTGACCAAACCGAAGATCACAGCGACGACGAAAATGATGCCGACCCGTTCCAGCTTCGTGTCGCCGCCCACGAAGCTCAGGCCGTGCACGAAGAGGGTGACGATCCACAACGCCAGTCCGGTCAATGCGGCGCGCAACAGAAATGGGCCCATGCTCAGAAATCCTGCCACCCGACCGGCCGGGAAGTAAGCGGGAACTCGGCGCGCTCAGTTCAGGTTGTAGAAGCGCTGCGCGTTCAAGCCGCCGATCTTTTCCCGCGAGTCCTCCCGGAGGTCGGTTCGCGTGCGCAGGTGCTTGGTGCTCTCCGGCCATTCACCGTCCCAGTGCGGATAGTCGCTGGCGAACATGATGAAATCGTCGCCCAGCACGTCGATCACGCCGGGCAGGATCGGTTCCTCCGGCTCGCACGTCACCCAGATGTTGCCCGCGGCCAGATAGTCGTGCGGATCGCGACGCCACCCGTGCTCCACCCAGTCGCCGCGCTTCTCGTAATGCTCGTGCAGCCGATCGATGAAAAACGGGACCCAGCCCGCGCCCGCTTCGAGGAAGGCGACCCGCAACTCTGGGTGGCGCTCGAAGACACCGCCGGAGACCATCGCTGTCATCGCCGTCATCTGGTCGAACGGAAAACTGATGCAGTGCACCTGAATGTAATTCGTGAAGCGGTCCACTCCGATCTTGGGCAGGTGAATCCCCGGGGCGCCGTGCACGCCCAACGGCATGCCGAGCTCGACGGCGGCGGCGTAGAACGGGTCGAGGTCGGGGTGGTCGAGGTTGCGGCTCTTGAGTGCCGGCGGCACCAAAGTCGCAACCAGCCCAAGCTCTTTGGCCTCGGTCATGACGTCGAGGGCCGCCCGACCGTGCTCAATCGGAGTCACCGCGACGCCGCGCAACCGGCCACCCGACGAGGAGCAGTAGTCCGCGATCCACTGGTTGTACAGGCGGGAGAATCCTGCGGCGAACTCCGGGTCCTCGAGGCTGGGCGCGCACAGCCCCATGCTCGGGTACAGCACCATCGTGTCGATGTGATCGCGATCCGCGTCCCCCAGCACGCCCTCGGGCGACCGGCAATTGATGTCGGGCGCCTTACTGATCCCATGTTCGGGTGGGCAGCCCGCACCGGGGCCCTTGTCCTCGGGGTAGTTGCGGCCCTCGAGCGTCAACCCCGGCCGCCCGTCCGCGCTGGGCTTGACGTGCTGCGGCCACCGCTTGATCGCTTCGATTGCCAGCGAAGAATTCTCGGCCACGTGCCCATCGGCGTCGATGATTCGCATGTACCGGGAACTTACTCTCGGAGCGCGCGCGGTGAAACAAGTCGCGCCAGCGCGCCGGGTAGGCCACGATGCTGACGTGACCACACAACGGTTGACCGCCGATCAGCGAAATTCCTTCATTGCGGCGCTACTGGGCTGGACGATGGACGCCTTCGATTACTTCATCGTGGTGCTCGTGTACGCCGACATCGCCAAGACGTTCCACCACAGCAAGGCCGAGGTCGCGTTCGTCACCACCGCCACCCTGATCATGCGGCCCGTCGGCGCGCTGCTCTTCGGGCTCTGGGCCGACCGTGTCGGCAGGCGACTGCCGCTGATGGTCGACGTCATGTTCTATTCCGTGGTGGGCTTCCTGTGCGCGTTCGCGCCCAACTTCACCGTGCTGGTCATCCTGCGACTGCTGTACGGCATCGGCATGGGCGGTGAGTGGGGCCTGGGTGCCGCGCTCGCCATGGAGAAGGTTCCGGTGGAGCGACGCGGATTCTTCTCGGGGCTGCTGCAGGAGGGTTATGCATTCGGCTACCTGCTGGCCAGCGTCGCCTCGCTGGTGGTGATCGATTGGCTGGACCTGTCGTGGCGGTGGTTGTTCGGTCTGAGCATCGTTCCCGGCCTGATCAGCCTGGTCATCCGCTACCGGGTGCAGGAGTCCGAGGTTTGGGAAGCAGCGCAGGACCAGATGAAGCTCACCAGCACCCGAATCCGCGACGTGCTGCGCAACGGGGCGATCATCCGACGGTTCATCTACCTGGTGTTGCTGATGACGGCATTCAACTGGATGAGCCACGGCACGCAGGACGTCTACCCCACCTTCCTGGGGGCGCACGGCAACCAGGGCGCCAGTCTGTCCAGCACGACGGTCAAGTGGATCGTGGTGGTCTACAACGTCGGTGCCATCATCGGGGGACTCGTCTTCGGCACCCTGTCGCAGCGGTTCGGCCGCCGCTACACCGTGGTCTTCTGTGCGATTCTGGCGCTGCCAATCGTCCCGTTGTTCGCGTACTCGCGCAGCGCGGCGATGCTTTGCCTGGGTTCGTTTTTGATGCAGCTCTTCGTGCAGGGCGCGTGGGGTGTGATTCCCGCCCACCTCACCGAGATGTCCCCGGATGCCATCCGCGGCCTCTATCCCGGCGTGACCTACCAACTCGGAAACCTGTTGGCCGCGTTCAACTTGCCCATCCAGGAACGCCTCGCCGAATCACACGGCTACCCGTTCGCGTTGGCAGCGACGATCGTGCCGGTGCTGATCGCGGTCGCGGTGCTGACGCTGATCGGGAAGGACGCCACCGGAATCCGGTTCGGCACAACCGAAAGTGTCTTTCTTGCAAGCGAAGTGACGTGACGCTATTCGGTGTTGTCCAGTAGACGCCGCAGCAGGTGCATGGCTACCGTGGTCGAACGCTCCCGGATATCCGAGCGGTTGCCGGGAAGCCGCAGTGTGCGGGTATCGGTTCGGCCGTCGGCCACCTTCACGCTGAAACAGACTGTGCCCACCGGCTTTTCTTCAGTACCACCACCCGGGCCGGCGATTCCGGTGATCGCGACCGCGGTGTCGGCCTCGAAGCGCTGCAGCGCACCCGCGGCCATCGCCTCGGCCACCGGCTCGGACACCGCGCCGTGGGCGTCGATGAGCGCCGGGTCGACGCCGAGCAACTGCGCCTTCGCCTCGTTCGAATAGGACACGACACCGCCGGCCACATAATCGGACGACCCGGGACGGTCGGTCAGCCGCGCTGCCAGCAGTCCCGCGGTGCATGACTCCGCCGTCGCAATCCGGTGGCCGGCCAGAAGCTGCGCGACCAGATCGTCGACGCGCGATCCATCCTCGGAGTAGAGCTGATGGCCGTGCCTCTCTCGCAGCAGCTTGGTCAGCTCGGCGTATGCGTCGGCGGCCTCCGGCTCGTAACGGGTGACCATTTCGATCTCGCCCCGCCGCAGGCAGGTGGTGATTTCGAGTTTTTCGAAGCCCGATACGGCGTCCTCGGCGTCGCGCAGCGTTTCGGCCAGCCCCGACTCGGGCAGCCCGAACATGCGCAGCATCTCCTGCCGATAGATGGTCCGGCCGGCGATCGCACGCTGTGCAGCCGGCGTCTCGATAGCCGTGTGCCACATGGGCTGAAGCTCGCGCGGCGGACCCGGTAGCACGATCACCGTCGGCGTGCCGGGTACGACGACGCCGGGCGCGGTCCCGACCGGGTCGAGCACCTGCGCCCCGGTAGGCACCATGGCCTGCTTGCGATTGGCGGCTCGTAGCGACTCGAAAGTGCCGGGATCCAACGCGGATTGGAACGCGGGATTGCGCCCCATCAGTTTCTTGAGGATGTTGGCGATCTTCTCCTCGACCTCGGCGTCCAACACCAACTCGCGTTCGCAGAACCGCGCTACCACCTCGACCGTCATATCGTCGGCCGTCGGTCCCAGGCCGCCGCTGGTGACAATCAGGTCCACTCCCTGATCGGCGAGGAACCGAAGCTGCGCTTCGATGTCGGCCGGTCGGTCGCCGCAGATCGTGATGTGTGCCAGCTCGACGCCCAGCTCCAGGAGGCGATCGGCGATCCAGGGGCCGTTCGCGTCTTGGACCCGTCCGGTCAGGACCTCAGTTCCGGTGACAACGATTCCTGCGCGTGCGCTCACCGCCACGAGCCTACGCATGGGGTCAGAGGACGTTCATTCAGAGGACAATGGCCCGATGATCGAGTTAGAGGTGATTCAGGCCGACGTGACGAAGCTCGAAGTCGACGCGATCACCAACGCGGCCAATACGCAACTGCGCCACGGTGGCGGTGTCGCCGCGGCGATCTCGCGCGCGGGCGGCCCCGACGTGCAGCGCGAATCGAACGGGAAGGCGCCGATCGGGCTCGGCGAAGCGGTCGAGACCACGGCCGGCGACATGCCGGCGCGTTACGTCATCCACGCCGCGACGATGGAGCTCGGCGGACCGACCTCGGCCGACATCATCGTGGCCGCCACGATCTCGACGCTGCGAAAAGCCGACGAGCTCGGCTGCCGCTCGCTCGGGCTGGTCGCCTTCGGCACCGGAGTCGGCGGGTTCCCGCTCGACGAGGCGGCGCGGCTGATGGTCGACGCCGTTCGGCAGCACCAACCGAGCTCGTGTTCGCCGTGCACGGCGACGCGGCCGACAAGGCGTTCCAGCTGGCGGTGCGGGGCTAACCCTCGGAAAGGTAACGCTCGACCGTGGCGACCTTCTGCGTCATCGCGTCGCTGGTCCCCGTGCGCCAATCCGCCTTGATCACCGTGCTGACCCTGGGTGCCCGGGCGGCCACGGCTTCGACCGCCCGCTGCACCACGGCCATGACTTCTTCCCAGGTTTCGCCCTCGATGACGGTGAACATCGAATCCGTCTTGTTGGGCAGCCCCGAATCGCGAACCACTCGAACCGCTTCGGCGACGATCTCGCCGACACCCTCGCCCACCCCCATCGGGGTAACGGAAAACGCCACGAGTACAGACACTCATCGAGCGTACCCAACCTCCGCGAGGCCGGTCTGGCACCATCGAGGCCCATGCGGGTGTTGGTGCAACGGGTCTCGTCGGCGACGGTCTCGGTCGAGGGCGCGGTGGTCGGTGCAATCCGCCCGGATGGCCAGGGCCTGTTGGCATTCGTCGGCGTCACCCACAGCGACGATGGCGACAAGGCGCGGCGGCTCGCTGAGAAGCTCTGGAACCTAAGGATTCTCGCCGACGAGCGCTCCGCGGCCGACGCCAACGCGCCCATCCTGGTCGTCAGTCAGTTCACCCTGTACGCCGACACCGTCAAGGGCCGTCGCCCGTCGTGGAATGCGGCCGCTCCAGGTGCGGTCGCCGAGCCCCTGGTGGCGGAATTCGCCGAGGCGTTGCGGCGGCTTGGGGCTGAGGTGCAGACCGGGGTGTTCGGCGCGAACATGCAGGTTGAGTTGGTGAACGAGGGTCCGGTGACGGTCTTCTTGGAGCTCTGAGGTCACCTCGGCAGGTACCGTAGGAAAGTCATGGCCGATGCCGACTGTGAGGGGCAACCATGAGCACGACACCCGAATTCGGGTCGCTCCGTTCCGACGACGACAACTGGGACATCGTCAGCGGCGTGGGTTATACCGCGCTGCTGGTGGCGGGATGGCGTGCGCTGCATGCCGTGAGCCCGCAGCCGTTGGTGCGGGATGAATACGCGAAAGTCTTCATCGCCGCGTCGCGGGACCCATATTTGGCAGGAGTGCTTGCCAACCCGGGTACCTCCGACGACGAGATGGCCTTCCCGCGCCTGTACGGCGTCCAGACCCGGTTCTTCGACGACTTCTTCGACGCTGCCGGCGCGGCGGGCATCCGGCAGTCGGTAATCGTCGCCGCCGGGCTGGATTCGCGGGCGTATAGGCTCGAATGGTCGCAAGGCACAAGGGTTTTCGAGGTCGATCTGCCCAAAGTCCTCGAATTCAAGGCCCAGGTTCTCGGAGACCAGGGCGCGACCCCGAAGGCCGTGCGGATCGAGGTCGCCGCGGATCTGCGCACCGACTGGTCGAGGCCGCTGGAAGCGGCCGGGTTTGATGTGGAGAGTCCGAGCGCGTGGTCGGTGGAGGGGCTACTGCCCTACCTGACCGACGAGGCGCAACACGCGCTCTTCACCCGGATCAGCGGGCTCAGCGCGCCGGGCAGCCGGATCGCCATCGGTGCGCTGGGATCGCGACTGGACCACGACCAGCTCAGCGCCCTGGAGACGGACCACCCAGGCGTCAATGTGTCCGGCAATGTGGATTTTTCGGCCCTGACCTATGAACCCCAGTCGGACCCCGCGGAGTGGCTCGCGGCCCACGGGTGGGCC
Organism: Mycobacterium sp. 852002-40037_SCH5390672; assembly: GCF_001665875.1. Lineage (GTDB taxonomy): Bacteria > Actinomycetota > Actinomycetes > Mycobacteriales > Mycobacteriaceae > Mycobacterium. The sequence goes on along the minus strand of NZ_LZTA01000069.1, from coordinate 111,427 downwards.
GTCGAACCCGTCCGCAACACGCTCGATCTACAGGCCGGTTACGGCATGACCCCGCCGGACGTCGACGTGAAGATCGACAGTTTCATGCGGTCCCAATACATCACGGCGACCCGGTGAAGACCTAAGGCTTCAGCAGGATCTTCACGTCGTCGCCCGATCGTGACTCGGCGGTCGCGTAGCCTTTGGCCGCTTCGTCCAATGGCATTGTGGTGGTGAAGATGCCGTCGACGTCGAGGCGGCCCGACTGCAGCAGCGGGATCAATTCCGGCCAGGTGCGCTGCACCGGCGCGGTGGTCATCCGCAGCGTGATGCTGCGAATGAGGCAGCCCAGTGCGTTGAGGGGAAACGGATTCATGTCGTGCACACCCACAACGGACACGGTGCCGCCAGGCCGTACGGCGTTGAGCGCGTCGGTCAGGGAGGCGTCCGTGGCGACGGCGTCGATCACCGCGTCGGCACCCCGGCCACCGGTGGCGGCGAGGATCGCCTCGAGCGCGGGTGCTTTGAGGGGCGTCGTGCCCCACTGGGCGGCGCGCTCCAACCGGCCATCAACCTGATCAACCGCGAAAACCGTTGCCGCACCCTGAAACAGGGCGCTGCGTAGCGAGCACAAACCAACCGCGCCCAGGCCGATGACCGCAACCGTGCCGCCGAAGGGAATATCAGCCCGCTGTGCCGCGGCCCAGCCGGTCGCCAGGTTGTCGGTGAGCAACAGCGCCTGCTCGGTGCTGATGCCCTCGGGCATCTTCAGCAGCTGGAAATCCGCGGCGGGCACCGCGAGCAGATCGGCCTGCGCACCGCCGAGCACACCGCCCCCGAAGATCTGAAATCCGGAGTGACACATCACCGGATCGCGGGTGGCGCAACCCGCGCACGCGCCGCAGCCGGTGACCGAGGACACCATGACCTGATCGCCGACCTTGACGTTGCGCACCTGCGGCCCGGCTTCTACGACGGTGCCGATGGCTTCGTGGCCGAGCGCAATCGGGTCGGGCATCGGAAAGTCGGCCTCATAGAAGTGCAGATCGGATCCGCAGATGCCGGCGGCGGTCACCTCGACGATCGCGCCGTCGGGGCCGGGAAGAGCGGGATCTGGGTGGGTCTCGACCCGGATGCTTCGGGGCCCGTCGACGACTACGGTGCGCATATAGACGTGCTCACTTTCCCTGTCGCGCTGAATCTTTCGTTCGCACGACAAATTGTGACCAATCGGGCTCGCGGACCGCCGACCAGTATTCGTTGAGACGCCATGGGCTCACGGTGTGAATCTCCCCGTCGGCGTTCTTGAAATACGAGTGCTTGACTGCCGGATGAGACCACACCATCTTTTTGATTTGGGCCTGCGTCCGCCGATGCCAATCGGTGGCGGCTTCGGGTTTCGGTTCGACGGAATGCACGTCGGTTTCGGCCAGTCGCGCCAGGCACTGGTCGACGTAGCGCATCTGCAGTTCGGACTGGAAGATGAGGCTGCCGCCGTGGGCGAGGTGAGTTCCCGGCCCGTAGACGATGAAGAAGTTCGGGAACTCCGGGACGGTGATCCCGAGATACGCGTGTGGCCGACTCCCCCACATCTCATGTAGGTCGGTGCCGTTTCGCCCGGTGACCTTCAGCGGCCACAGCACGTCTGTGTGCCGAAACCCGGTGGCGTACACGATGACATCGACATCATGAGTCACGCCGTCGTCGGTGACGATGCCGTGCGGTGTGATCTTGTCGATGGACGTGCGCACCAATTCGACGTTGTCGCGCTGCAGTGTTCGTAGCCAACTGCCATTGTCCTGCAGGGTGCGTTTGCCGCAAGCGGGATAGTCGGGCATCACCTTGGCCAACAACGCGGAATCTTCGCTGACCTGGCTGGTGATCCATTGGGAGAACATCATGTGTGCGGCGGCATTGATGTCACTGACCGCGTGATCCTGGTCGGCGTAGTCCGGGTCGCCTTCGGCCGCGTCCAGGCCTTTGTCCGCGCCCGGCCAGAGCACCAGGAAGCGATACCACCTTCCGTAGAACGGAAGGTGACGCATCGCCCAGCGCACACCGTCTCCTACCTCGTCGTGATACATCGGGTTGGGGAACATCCACTGCGCCGTCCGCTGAAACACGGTGAGGTGCCCGACGTCCTCGGCGATCGCGGGGGCGATCTGGAAGCCGCTGGCGCCGGCGCCGACTAGCGCGACCCGCTTGCCTGCTAGGTCCACCGAGTGATCCCAGGCTGCCGAGTGAAACGACGGTCCTTCGAAGGTGTCCGCTCCCTGGAAGCCGGGAATGTTCGGACGGTTCAGTTGCCCCACCGCGGTGATGAGCGCACGGGCGCGCACGGTGGACGTCTGGCCGTCGGCCGAGCGCAGCGAGACGTTCCACGTGCCGTCGTCGTCGTTCCATTCGGCCGCGAGAACCTCGGTCCGCCAGCGCACATGCTCCGCCAGGTCGTGTTTGTCGATGACCTTGGTGAAATAGTCCTGCAGCTCGTATTGCTCGGCAAAGAAATGCGTCCAGTCGTTGTTGGGTTCGAAGCTGTAGCAATAGAAATGGTTTGCCACATCCACTCGGGCGCCGGGATACCTGTTCTCCCACCATGTTCCGCCCGGGCCCGCATTCTTCTCGACAATGGTGAATGGAATGTTGGCCTGCTTGAGGCGGACGCCGGCCAGGACGCCCGATTCGCCGCATCCGATGACCAGGACCGGAAGCTGGGTGGTGCGCTCGGCGGGCAACGCGGCGGGCCGCCGTGGGTCGACGCCGTCGAGGTCGAGCTCTTCGGAAACCAGCGACAAGTAGTCGTCGGGAACGTGTTCACACGCCGCCCAGTCCATCATTTCCCTGATGAGTTCGGGGTTCAGCGGCCGTGGTTCGGGGCAACCGCGGTCGCGGTACTCGGTGATCACCGACAGGGCCTCGGCACGGGCCCGCGCCTTGTCCTCCTCCGACATGAACCCCTGGACCTCGTTGAGGAAGACGCCCATCTGCTTGAAGTCGCGGATGAACCGCGGGTCGCCGGTGATGTGGACGAGCGAGAGCAACAGCGTGGGAACGCTGACATCCTCTAGCGCGGCAGCGATCTCGGGTGTGGATGTGGTGAAGGGATCGCCGGCGTAGCGGCTGCGCATCAAGCCGATCCTCTCGGTGGTGTGGAAGTCAATTACGCTACGCATCGTTTCGTAATTGGCAGCACTACGCTACCCGGTTGCTCGTCACGCGATCAAGACATTCGACGCGACGGATCGTCGGCTTCGTCGTCGCCGTCCTCACCAGCCAATAGCTTCTCCGGGTGGTGGAAGGTGTTGGTCCGGGGTTGGCCGCGGTCGAGGTGTGGTGGCGGGATCCATTCGGTGTCGCCGTTGACGCGTTTTCGGGTGGTCCAGCCTTTCTCGAGGAGTCGGTGGTCGGGGCCGCAGGCCAGGGTGAGTTGGTCAATGTCGGTGCGGTGGGTGTGGACCCAGTCTTTTACGTGGTGGACCTCGCAGTAGTAGCCGGCGACGTCACAGCCTGGCGCGGTGCAGCCGCGGTCCTTGGGCGTAGAGGACGAGTCGCTGGCCCGGTGAGGCCAGGCGCTTGGTGTGATAGAGCGCCAGCGCTTTGCCCTTGTCGAAGATCGCCAAGTAATGGTGTGCGTGGCGGGCCAGGCGGATCACGTCGGACATCGGTAGCAGGGTGCCGCCGCCGGTCAAGCCCTTGCCGGCGGCGGCTTCGAGCTCGGTGAGCGTGGTGGTGACGATGATGGATGCCGGTAAGCCGTTGTGCTGACCGAGGTTTCCCGAGGCCAAGATGGCGCGCAGGGCGGCGTTGAGACCGTCGTGGTTGCGCTGGGCGGCACTGCGGGTGTCGCGGTGCATCGCCTCTTCCGACGGGGCGCCGTCCACGACCGGCCTGTCGTGGTCGGGGTTGCACATGCCCGGGGCGGCCAGCTTGGCCAGCACGGCTTCCAGGGTGGCTCGGGCTTCCGGTGTCAGCCAGCCGCGCAGCGCTGACATGCCGTCGGCGCCTTGGGTGCCCAATGTCAGTCCGCGGTGCCGGGCGCGGTCCTGGTCGTGGAATTGCCCGCCGGGGTTGAGGTAGCAGGCCAGCCGCTCGGCGGCTTTGCGCAGGTTTTCCGGGCGGTGCTGGGTGGCCCAGCGGGCCAGGTCGGTTTCGGCGGCTTCGCGGGTGGGGGCGTCGACCCAGCACGGGAGGGCGTCGAAGAAACCGCGGATGACCGCCACGTGGGCCGCACCGATGCGTCCGGCGCCTTGGGCCGCGGCGGTGGCGGTATAGCGCGGAGGCAATGGCTCGCCGGTCAGTGCCTGGCGCGGGCCCAGGTCGCGGGCCTCGTGGATGCGCCGGCCCGCCTCGGCGCGGGTGATGAGCAGACGGTCGGCCAGCACGTGGGCCAGCTTGCCGCCGATCTCGGCCGAGGTGGCCTGCTGATCGATCCGATTGATCAACGCGTGGCCGGGAGTCTGCAGCCGGCGCATGTCGCACTCGAGTTGCTCGAGGTAGGTGAAGTGCTCCGGGGTGGTCAAGGCGGCGTAGGAGTGCCGTCCGATGCGTGAGACGGTCCGGCGCAGCGCGGCGTAATCCGCCGCGATTTCCTCCGGATCGTCTATCGAACGCATGTTCGAATACTATCCCCGTCTACCGACAGGAAACGCTCGGCTGAAACCACTGAAACAAAAGTGGCACAAGTGATTTCAGCCCCCAAGCCGCGGCGCGAGAGGTCGAGGTTATCGACGGGCCCGCCTCCTCTTGCGTCGCCGAGAACAATGAGTCCAAGCGGCGCCAACGCGCTGCGGCGCGGTGCCCAGGATGATCAGAGGTGGGTGAGTGTCATGGCCTCGTTGCTCACGGCCTGCGGCGGGTTCCTGTTCGCCGTCTTGTGGATGGACTTGATCTTCGACGTCCAAGTCTTTCGCTACCGAAACTCCACGGCCGAACTGCCCGAGGCCGTCCTTGCTTCCATCGCGGCGTACTACCACCGCGCAACGACCACGTCGCGGCCAATGAGCCGTTTGATCTCGCTCGTCATGCTCACCTTGTTGGGAACGCTTGTGCTGCAGGCCGCACGGGGACACGACCCCGGCTGGTTACTGGTGACCTCGGCCGCGCTTGCCGGCCTTCCGGCCATGTTGGCGTTGACGCACACGGTTCCCGATGCGGTACAACTCGGGCATCGCGAGGACAGTCCGCCCGAGCAGACGCGCCTGGCGCGATCGGTCTGCCGTGACCATCTGCTCTGTGCCGCCTGCATGCTCGCGTTTCTCATCCTGTGGGTGGCGAACAGCGCCGCGATCTGACTTGCACGACGGATCGTAGTAACAACGCGCAGGTCAGGACCCGCTGGCCACGTCAGTGCACTACGTACTAAACTAGAACACGTTCCAATTCGGCGAGCTCCCAGGAGTTGTAATGCACACCCCTATCTGCGACGAACTCGGTATCGAGTTCCCGATTTTCGCCTTCACCCACTGCCGCGATGTCGTCGTGGCGGTCAGCAAGGCCGGGGGGTTCGGCGTGCTCGGAGCGGTCGGCTTCACGCCCGAGCAGCTGGAGATCGAACTCAACTGGATTGACGAGAACATCGGCGACCACCCGTACGGCGTCGACATCGTGATCCCGAACAAGTACGAAGGCATGGACTCCCACCTGTCCGCGGAGGAGCTCGCCGACACGCTGCGCAAGATGGTGCCGCAGGAGCACCTCGACTTCGGAAAGAAAATCCTCGCCGATCACGGTGTGCCGGTCGAGGACAGCGACGGCGACAGCCTGCAGCTCCTCGGCTGGACCGAGGCAACGGCCACGCCTCAGGTCGAGGTGGCGCTCAAGCACCCGAAAGTGAAGATGATCGCCAACGCGCTCGGCACCCCGCCGGCCGAGATGATCAAGCACATCCACGACGCCGGGCTCAAGGTGGCCGCGCTGTGCGGCTCCCCCTCGCAGGCTCGCAAGCACGCCGACGCGGGCGTCGACATCATCATCGCCCAGGGTGGCGAGGCCGGCGGCCACTGCGGCGAGGTGGGCTCGATCGTGCTGTGGCCGCAGGTCGTCAAGGAGGTCGCCCCGGTGCCGGTGCTGGCCGCGGGCGGCATCGGCAGCGGTGAGCAGATCGCGGCCGCACTGGCGCTCGGCGCGCAAGGCGCGTGGACCGGATCGCAGTGGTTGATGGTCGAAGAGTCCTCGAACACCCCGGTGCAGCAGGAGGCCTACGTCAAGGCCGGCAGCCGCGACACCGTCCGAAGCCGCTCGTTCACCGGCAAGCCGGCCCGCATGCTGCGCAACGACTGGACCGAGGCATGGGAGGCGCCGGACAACCCGAAGCCGCTCGGAATGCCGTTGCAGTACATGGTGTCCGGCATGGCCGTACGCGCCACCAACAGGTACCCCAACGAATCCGTCGACGTGGCATTCAACCCTGTCGGGCAGGTGGTCGGGCAGTTCACCAAGGTGGAGAAGACCTCAACGGTCATCGAGCGCTGGGTGCAGGAGTACCTGGAAGCCACCAACCGGCTCGACGAGCTCAACGAGGCTGCCTCCGTTTAAGGCGGAGGCGTCGCGCCTAGACGTCGTCGACTTCGTCGACTTCGTCGCGCCCGGTGAATACTTCCTTCGTCCGGTCCACCGCGTACGTGCCGATGTCGATCGAATTCTGAACGATGCCGCTGGCACCGCCGGCGAGGTCACCACGGATGATGTCGCTGGCGTGTTCGACGATGTCGGAGGCTTTCTCGACGGCGTTGGTCGCGATGTCCCTCGCCGCGTCGACTGCATCCTTGGGATTGAAGGCCATCTAGAGTCTCCTTTTGTTGCAGGACGGTTGCTCCGACTCTAGACGGGACCAGGCATCATTTCTCGCCGGCGTTGCACCCTAGTAGTGCACCAACGAGCGCCAGTAGTCTTCGGGAATCTCGGCCCCGGAGCGCATTATTCGGGCCAGCCCGATGGCCATCGCAATGCCCAACAGTCCCAGCCAAAACCCGGCGAGTGCGATGACACCCCACAGCAGGGCCGTGACTGTGGGCCAGGGCGAGAGCACGGCGAGCACCGGCGCAAAGAAAAAGCCTGTGCCGATATACCACGCCGATCCGGCGCGGTCCGAGGCCAGCACGAAACGCAGCCAGCGGGGCACCGGTAGTTCGCCGGGCTCACTACGGTTCATGGCTGCACCGATCATCCGGCGGGCGGGAAAAATCCTGCCCCGGTGAACCATCCGGGCTGCCATCCCTGAGCTCCCAGGCACAACATCGGAAGTCCGTCCGGAGTCTGCGCCGCCGCCTGCGAGCCCGGGCATTTCGCGCCGGTCTGCTGGACGCCGTAGAGCGGGTAAGACGCCACCCAATACCCGATGGTGGCGGCGGGGAACTGATTGGGCGGCGGGAAGTGACAAGCCTCGGCCTGCCCGCTGGGCCCTCGTCCGAAGATGAAGCGCTCGTAGTTGTCGCACGGCGCACCCAGCGAAGCCTGATAGTTCATCCCCGGCACGTCGCCGTCGTAGCCGGCGGCCGCGCACGGTGCCAAGCCGATCGTGATGCCCGCTATCGAAGCGGCGCTGAGCAGTTGCCGAATCATGTTCTACCCCGCCTGTCGTCGCCAGTGACCTGCACCAAAGCATATCTGTCGTCCCGTCAGCCACAAGAGTGTCGCGCGATCACCGGCGTGGACCCGCTGCGCGGTGCGAACCCCCGGTGAGGAACACGTTCCAATTCGGTCCCGCAGATCTTGGGGCAATGCTTCCCAACCAAGGTGCGGCAGTGGTTTCCTTGCACAAGGACGACTAGACCACTTCGTCATCGAGGAGCGGGCCATGCCAACCGTCGAGCCAACTGCCAAGCCGGTCCCCAATCTGCCTCCCGGCTTCGACTTCACCGACCCGGACATCCACGCCGAGCGACTGCCGGTGGAAGAGCTGGCCGAGCTGCGCCGGACCGTGCCGATCTGGTGGAACGAACAGCCGGACGGGGTGGGTGGATTCGATGACGGTGGTTTCTGGGTCGTGTCCAAGCACAAGGACGTCAAAGAGATTTCGCGGCGCAGTGACGTGTTCTCCAGCCTGCAGAACACCGCCCTGCCCCGCTACAAAGAGGGCACGGTGCGCGAGCAGCGCGACACCGGCAAGTTCGTGCTGCTCAACATGGACGCCCCGCAGCACACGCACCTTCGCAAAATCATCTCTCGTGGGTTCACCCCTCGCGCCGTCGAGCGGTTGCGCGACGACCTGAACGAGCGCGCCCGGCATATCGTCGAGAAAGCCGCCGCCGAGGGTTCTGGCGACTTCGTTCAGCAGGTTTCCTGCGAGCTTCCGCTGCAGGCCATTGCCGGACTGCTGGGAGTGCCCCAGGAGGACCGGATGAAGCTCTTCCACTGGTCGAATGAAATGGTGGGCGACCAGGATCCGGAATTCGCTCGCAACGACGCGATGGGGGCCTCGGTCGAACTGATCACCTACGCCATGCAGATGGCCGCCGACCGGGCGCAGAATCCTGGGGAAGACATCGTCACGAAGTTGATCGAAGCCGACGTCGACGGGCACAAGCTCTCCGACGACGAGTTCGGTTTCTTCGTCATCCTGCTGGCCGTGGCCGGCAACGAGACCACCCGCAATTCCATCACGCAGGGCATGATGGCTTTCACCGACTTCCCTGACCAGTGGGAGCTGTACAAGCGGGAGCGTCCCGTCACCACGGCCGACGAGATCGTCCGGTGGGCCACCCCGGTCACGTCGTTCCAGCGGACCGCCCTGGAAGACTACGAGCTATCCGGTGTCCAAATCAAAAAAGGTCAGCGCGTCGTAATGGTCTACCGCTCAGCCAATTTCGATGAGGAAGTGTTCGACGACCCGTTCACCTTCAACATCCTGCGTGACCCAAACCCCCACGTGGGATTTGGTGGCACCGGCGCGCACTACTGCATCGGAGCCAACCTGGCGCGGATGACCATCGACCTGATGTTCAATGCGATCGCCGATGCCATGCCCGATCTGGAATCGGTCGGCAAGCCCGAAAGGCTGCGGTCGGGCTGGCTCAACGGAATCAAGCACTGGCAGGTCGACTACCACACCAACGGTGCACAGAAATGTCCTGTCGCGCATCACGCGCAGGGGTGACAAGCTAAGGCATGCCCACTCATCGAGCCGTCCATGTCCCGTCCGCAGGTGCAGCTTTGGAGCTGGTCGACGCCGAAACCACACCGCCGGGCCGCGATCAGGTACGGCTGACGGTCGCCGCGTGCGGCATCTGCGGCACCGACGCGCACTTCGTCAACGGCGGCTTTCCCGGCATGTCGTGGCCGCTGACTCCCGGGCATGAAATCGCCGGCAAGGTCGCCGAAATCGGTGACCGCGTCCAGGATTTCGCTATCGGCGATCGCGTCGCGGTCGGCTGGTTCGGCGGCTGTTGCTACCGCTGCGATCAATGCCGCAAGGGTCAGTTCATTCATTGCGAGAACGGCAAGGTGCCGAGTTGGCAGTATCCCGGCGGATACGCGGAGTCGGTGACCGTGCCGGCCAGCGCGCTGGCCCGGATACCGGCCGAGCTCTCCGACGCCGAAGCCGCCCCGATGGGATGCGCCGGCGTGACCACCTACAACGCATTGCGCCACACCAAGGCACTGCCCGGCGACCGGGTGGCGATACTCGGCGTCGGCGGTTTGGGTCACCTCGGGGTCCAGTTCGCGCGGGCGATGGGTTTCGAGACCGTCGCGATCAACCGCGGAAGCGGCAAAGCCGACGATGCCCGAAAACTGGGCGCCCATCACTACATCGACTCCACTGCCAATGACCCGGCCGAAGCGCTGAAGGACTTGGGCGGCGCGACCGTCGTCCTGGCCACCGCGGGCAATTCGAAGGCGATGGCCGCCACGGTCGGCGGCATCCTCCCCCAGGGCGAGCTGGTCACCATCGGGGTCACGCCCGAGCCGTTACCGATCAGCCCGGTGCAGCTGATAACGCCCGGCATCAGCATCGTGGGCCACCCCTCCGGGACCGCGAAGGACGTCGAGGACACAATGCATTTCGCGGTCTTGTCCGGCGTGCGCGCGTGGATCGAGGAACTACCCCTGTCGCAAGCCGCGGAGGGCTATGCGGCCCTGCAAGAGGGTCGGGCGCACTACCGCACCATTTTGACCATGTGACACAGTCGATTCGTGACCTCCGACAAATGCTCGTTGTGGACGATCGGCCCGGCAGACGGTGAGTTGTTGCTGCACACCGGTGTTGCCGGCAGGGCGGCACGGATGGGCCATCGTCTCACCATCGCGATGACGCGCTGGCGCGCGACCGTAAGTTGGGCCGACTCCCAACCCGTCAGCGCAGGCCTTGCGGTCGAGACCGATTCCTTCGAGGTGCTGCGCGGGGACGGCGGTGTCAAAGGACTATCGGGGGCAGAAAGAGCGCTGGTGCGGTCCAACGCGTTGAAGTCGTTGTCTGCCAGTCGATCCCCCGAGATTCGCTATACCGCAGATGCCATCGAGAAGACCGGCGACGGGTATCGCCTGACCGGCTCGCTCGACATCCGGGGAACGTCGAGAGAACACGTAATCGACGTGCACACAGAAGATCTCGGGGACTCGTGGCGGATGTCAGTGGAATCCACCATTCGTCAGTCCGACTACGGCATCAAGCCCTATTCGTTGTTGATGGGTTCGGTCCACGTCGCAGATGACGTGAGGTTGTGTTTCTCCGCGGTTCGGGCCCAAGGCAGTTGAGTGCTACCGACTGGTGGCGCCCGGGAGAATCAGGGCTGCGGTTCAGTCGTCGCACGCGGGGCTGAATCCACCGCGGCATCGCCGGCGTCACCGGGTATGTGTTCGAGCACCCGGGTCAAGTAGGGCTGTCGGCTGCCGCCGTCCGACTGTCCTTCGCCACCGGCACCCGGTAACTCATCCGGACCGCTGGGCTCCGAAACCGGTTCCCCGGCAAACGGTTTGGCCTGCGGGGCCGGCGGCTTGGTCTGCGGGGCCGCCGGAAGCGGCGCGACGGCCGTGACCGCCTCGGCGATTTGGGGCGTGGGCGGGTGCGTAGTGTGCCTTGGCGCGGCGATCGCGCTGGCCGGGCCAACGTGAATCCCCACCGCGAGCGACACCGAACCGACGAAGGTGATCACGCCGGCCGCCAACGCGGTCACGGCTCCGGTGTGGGACAACTGCCGCTGCCGTGCGGGTGCCGGAATGGGCTTGCTGATCTGCTTCACCAGCTGCTCGTCGGTGAACTCGGTGCTGCGAGCCGCGGACAGCGCGGCACCGCGCGCGATGGTCACCTGGGCCATCGATTGCACGAAAACCGGTACCGGCAAAGTTTTTTCGAGTTGCCACGAGAGCCCCTCGATGTCAGTGTGGGCGCCTACCACGAGGACGCCGCCCGGCTGCCATCCGCTGCGGTCGAACATACCGGTCAGCCAGCGGGTCAGACCGTCGAAGCCGCCGCGCACGTGCTTGGTCGCCGTCTGGGTCTCCCCGTCGTGCGTGTCGACCATGACGACGATCGTCGAGTCATTGTCGAGGATGCAGACCGCCGTCTGCTCGTATCCGATGACGGGCGCGATGGCCTGGGCCAACGTCTCGATGGCCTCGAGGAACCGCACCGGCACGACATTGTCGAACCCCGCGTCGGTCAACGCTTCCAACACCAGCGCCGCCTGCGCGGATGCTTCGTCGGTCCAGGTCACTCCGATGACACGCAGGCGCCGATCGCCGGCGGCCGCCGCGGTGTCGACCCGCAACACCTCATCTACTACTTGCTCTGCGGTACCCACGGCGCGCACGCCGTGGCCTGCGCGCAGCGCCAGCTCCTGGTGATCCAGAATGGTGCCGTCTGCGCCGTGTCCTTCAGCGAGGACCCAACCGACGGCGGTCGGCGTCACTGATAGGCCAAGAACCGTATCCAAATGTATGCCCCAATCGGTCCCGCGTCCGACGCCCTCAGCCGCACCGACGCGCACCATTAAGCCGCAGGCGCGGTGATTCGTGAGAGCCGGAACAGACGCGGGATAGCGCGGTCTTCATCGGCTTGCTTCGAGAGAGCCTACGCGGTCGGCGCAAGTCCGGCTGCCCCGGTTCGCCATCGCCCTCGGAATCGCCAGATGAAATGGGCGGCGCGGGGAATTGCGGCGAGGCTGCGGGCCGGTCTGCCCCGCCAGTCCGCCCGGCGCCGGTCCCGCGGGCGATCGACCGCCATGAGTTACGGCCGATTCGGGCGATGGTTCCCTCGGCGGGGAAAACCACATCGTTTTATCGGCCACGACGATAATTGCCGGTGTCGCGTTGCGCCGATGGTGCCGTCAATCGGTCGACACGCGACGCGTGGCGGCCCGGGCGGCGATCCCGCCGAAATCCGGTGTGGGTTCATTTCGGGCGCTTTTCGTAACGGCGGCGGGTCGCGGGGGCTCGCGGCGCAGGCCTCACCTGAAAGCCCTGCTGCCTGGTGCTTCCCATCACGACGGGTTGACCGGCTGTAGAGCGGGTATGTGGGGCTTGTCGCCGCCCGGTTGTATCGGGTGGCGAAATTCTGAAGCGAAATGCGATGCAGAAACGAGACGCGTTCGCGTCCCAATCGACATTTCACGGACTTACACGGTAAATTCCTGTGAGACCACGATCACACTGACCACATCGACAAGGGGCAGGTATGACAGATCTGAGCGAGAAGGTCCGGGCCTGGGGGCGCCGGCTTTTGGTCGGCACAGCGGCGGCAGCCACCCTGCCGGGCCTGATCGGTCTTGCCGGCGGCGCGCCCAACGCGAATGCGTTTTCGCGGCCGGGCCTGCCAGTCGAGTACCTGCAGGTGCCGTCCGCCGGCATGGGCCGCAACATCAAGGTCCAGTTCCAGAGCGGCGGCAACGGCTCTCCCGCGGTGTATCTACTGGACGGCCTGCGGGCTCAAGACGACTACAACGGCTGGGACATCAACACACCGGCGTTCGAGTGGTACTACCAGTCGGGCTTGTCGGTCGTCATGCCGGTCGGTGGGCAATCCAGCTTCTACAGCGACTGGTACAACCAGGCCTGCGGCAAGGCCGGCTGCTCGACCTACAAGTGGGAGACCTTCCTGACCAGCGAGCTGCCGCAGTACCTGCAGTCCAACAAGAGTGTGAAGCCCAACGGAAGCGCCGCGGTCGGCATCTCGATGGCCGGTTCCTCGGCCATGATCCTGGCCGCCTATCACCCGGCGCAGTTCATCTACGCCGGCTCGCTGTCGGCCCTGATGGACCCGTCCCAGGGCATGGGGCCGAGCCTGATCGGTTTGGCGATGGGCGACGCGGGTGGCTACAAGGCCAACGACATGTGGGGGCCCTCGAGCGACCCGGCGTGGCAGCGCAACGACCCGAGCATCCAGATCCCGAAGCTGGTCGGCAACAACACCCGGCTCTGGGTGTACTGCGGTAACGGCACGCCGTCCGAGCTCGGTGGGGCGAACATGCCGGCCGAGTTCCTGGAGAACTTCGTGCGCAGCAGCAACCTGAAGTTCCAGGACGCGTACAACGCGGCCGGTGGTCACAACGCCACGTTCAATTTCAACGCCAACGGCACGCACAGCTGGGAGTACTGGGGAGCCCAGCTCAACGCCATGAAGCCCGACTTGCAGGGCACTCTGGGCGCTTCCCCGGGCGGCGGCGGATAACCCTCGCCCGCTCGGTCACTACTGCGCCTGACGACTCCGTCAGGCGCAGTAGTGCGTTAAGGGGTGACCAGCCTGCCGTTTCGCGGCGAACGATCACTGTGATGGCGTCTCGTCCGAGCGTCTTGGCCGATGCGCGACCACAACCAGGCAAGAATTGTCGTCATGCACAGCAGCCTGCACCCGCCCCGCCGGGCCGTGGCTGTGCGCTGTGGTGTCGTGGTCGCCGGCCTGCTCCTGGTAGCGCCGGCTCGCGCCGACACGGCGAGTCCTTTAGCGCCCCTGCTCGACGCCGCCGCGCAACGGCTGCAGGTTGCCGAGCCGGTCGCCGCCTATAAATGGAATAAGCATGGCGCCATTGAAGACCCGGCCCGCGTCCAGCAAGAGCTGGCCAAGCTGGGCGATGAGGCCGTCGCCGAACACATCGACCGCGACTACGTCGCTCGGGTTTTCGATGACCAAATCAGTGCCACGGAGGCCATCGAATACACCCGGTTCGCCGACTGGAAATTGAATCCGGTGAGTGCCCCGGCCGACGCGCCGGATCTGTCGGCGTCGCGTTCGACGATCGACGCGCTCAATCAGACGATGCTGACTCAGATATCGGCCAACTGGGGCGTGCTGCACTCGCCGGAATGTGCCGCGCAGCTCGACGCCGCGAGAAGCGGCGTCATCCGGGATCGTCAGCTCGACAACCTTTACCAGCAAGCCTTGTCATCAGCGACGCAGTCATACTGCCAGCAATAATTTAACTTTTCCTCACGAATTTCTAACGGTCCCATTCGGCCTGCCGATAAGGCGATTTCCGCAGATAGATGGCATATCTCGCACCATTTTCGAATAGGTAACGCTTTGGCTACACGAGCCGAAATGCTGGACATGAAATGTCTCTGCAAGCTTCTCGTCAAGTCCGTAGTGGTCGGCGGGTTCGTTGCAGCATCGATGGCTTCGTCCACTGGTGTGGTGAGCGCGGACACCGCTCCCAACTGGGACGCGATCGCCCAGTGCGAATCCGGTGGTAACTGGCACGCCAACACCGGGAACGGCGAATACGGTGGACTGCAATTCAAACCGGGCACCTGGGCGCGCTACGGCGGTGTCGGCAACCCCGCGGCCGCATCCAGAGAGCAGCAAATCGCCGTGGCCAACCGGGTTTTCGCCGAAGAGGGCGTGGAGGCCTGGCCAAAGTGCGGCGCGCAATCTGGCCTTCCGATCGGTTGGTACTCGCACCCCGCTCAGGGCATCAAGCAGATCATCAACGGGCTGATCCAGGCGGCCGTCCCGCACTGATGAAAACGCACCTGCGGTCTATGACCCGGCGCCCGGCTGTGTTTGGATCAGCCCATGGAAGGTTCGGCGACTGTTCATATGGCGGCGCCCGCGGCCAAGATCTGGGATCTCATCGCAGATGTCCGCAACACCGGAAAGTTTTCGCCGGAAGTTTTTGAAGCCGAGTGGCTGGGCGATGCGACGGGCCCGGCCCTGGGTGCAAAATTCCGTGGTCATGTTCGGCGCAATGAGATGGGGCCGGTCTATTGGACGACGTGCAAGGTCACCGCGTGCGAACCGGGTCGCGAGTTCGGTTTTACGGTGCTCCTCGGTGACAGGGCGGTCAACAACTGGCATTACCGCTTGGCGCCGAGCGGCGGCGGCGGGACCGACGTCACCGAATCGTTTCGGCTCAACCCCGCCCCATGGCTCGGCGTGTACTGGTTGTTCGGCGGCTTTCTGCGCAAACGCCGCAACGTCCGCGACATGACCAAGACGCTCAACCGCATCAAAGACGTGGTCGAGGCGGGCTGACGCTGGTGAAATCGATCTTGATCACCGGTGCGGGCAGCGGCATGGGCCGCGAGGGAGCAAAGCTCTTCCACGCCAAGGGCTGGCGCGTTGGCGCGATTGACCGCAACGACGAAGGCCTGGCGACACTGAACGAAGAACTCGGTGGTGATCGGCTGTGGACCCGCGCCGTCGATGTGACGGACAAGGCGGCCCTTGAGGGTGCCCTGGCCGATTTCTGCGCCGGCAATAGCGGTGGCGGACTCGACATGATGTGGAACAACGCCGGCATCGGCGAATCCGGCTGGTTCGAGGATGTGCCCTATGACGCCGCGATGCGCGTCGTCGACGTGAACTTCAAGGCGGTACTGACCGGCGCATACGCTGCACTGCCCTACCTCAAGAAGACCCCGGGCAGTCTGATGTTCTCGACGTCGTCGTCCTCGGGGACCTATGGCATGCCCCGCCTGGCCGTCTACTCGTCGACCAAGCACGCGGTCAAAGGTCTGACCGAGGCACTGAGTGTGGAGTGGCAGCGGCACGGCGTGCGCGTCGCCGATGTGCTGCCCGGTCTGATCGACACCGCGATCCTCACGACGACGACCAACCACTCCGACGACGGCGGCGCGCCCATGACGGCTGAGCAATTGCGGGCCACCGCGCCCAAGAAGGGCATGCTCCGGTTGATGCCGGCAAGCAGCGTGGCGGAGACGGCGTGGCAGGCCTACCACAACCAAAAGCGGTTGCATTGGTATGTACCCAAGAGCATTCGCTTGATTGACTTGTTCAAGGGCCTGAGCCCCGAGTTCGTGCGACGCAGCATCGTCAAGTCTCTACCCGCGCTGATGCCGAAGCGGCAGTAAGGAGGTCGGCTGGTGCAACACCGGTTGCTCACAGTCGCTTTGGTCCTGGCGACGGTCGTCGTCAGCGTCGCGGGGTGCAGCGCGGTGCAGACGACACCTCGTCGGGCCGCCCGTCTGACCATCGACGGCGCCACTCACACGACGCGGCCCCCGGCGTGCCGGCAAGACCAGATGTATCGGACCATCAACATCCCGGACCGCGATGGCGGAGTCGAAGCGGTGGTGCTGCTCAGCGGTTACCGGGTGATGCCCCAGTGGGTGAAGATTCGCAATGTCGACGGCTTCAGCGGCAGCTTCTGGCAAGGCGGGGTGGGAAACGCGCACGTCGATCTCACCAACGATGCGTACACCATCACGGGCAGCGCCTACGGCATCAACAGCAGCAACCCCAACAAAGTGGCGACCACCGACTTCAAAATCGTCGCGCAGTGCTGACTCTCCAGGTGGTCGGCGCCTAGGCTCGAAACGACACCTGATCGAGGGAGTGCCAGTGAAGGAACGGTTGCACTGGTTCGCGATGCATGGCTTCATCCGGGGCGCCGCGGCGCTGGGCGCCCGGCGGGGTGATGTCCAGGCCAGGCTGATCGCCGATCCGGCGGTGGCCGCCAACCCGGTCCGCTACTACGACGAAGTCCGGGCCCGGGGCAAGCTGGTGAAAGGCCGCGTCGCCTACTTGACGGCCGATCACGCACTCGCCCATGAGTTACTGCGGTCCGATGATTTCCGGGTCCTGATCTTCGGATCGAATCTGCCGGCGCCGTTGCGGTGGCTGGAGCGGCGCACCCGCGACGATCTTCTGCATCCCCTGCGTGCACCCTCGCTGCTGGCCGTCGAACCGCCCGACCACACCCGCTATCGCAAGACGGTGTCGGCGGTGTTCACGCCCAGGGCCGTTGCCGCGCTCCGTGATCGCGTCGAGCGGACCGCGGCCGAGCTGTTGGATGGGCTGGCCGGCGAGTCGGGGGTCGTGGACATCGTCGGGCGATACTGCGCGCAACTTCCGGTGTCGATCATCAGCGACATCCTCGGTGTGCCTGAGTCGGAGCGATCGCGCGTCCTGGAATTCGGCGAACTGGCCGCGCCGAGCCTTGACATCGGACTGCCATGGCGGCAGTACCGCAGTGTGCAGGACGGGATTGCCTGCTTCAGCGCTTGGCTCGCCGAGCACTTGCAGCAGTTGCGCCTGGACCCCAGCGACAATCTGATGAGTCAGCTGATCCAGACCGCCGAAAGCGGTTCTGCAGAAACATATCTCAACGAGAAGGAGCTTCAGGCGATCGCCGGACTGGTGTTGGCCGCCGGTTTCGAGACCACGGTGAATCTGCTCGGCAACGGAATTCGCATGCTGTTGGACGCCCCCGAGCATCTCGACACCCTGCGACGACGCCCTGAATTGTGGCCCAACGCCGTTGAAGAGGTCCTGCGGCTGGAATCGCCGGTGCAGCTGACCGCGCGGATAGCGCTCAACGATGTCGAGATCGCGGGTCGCCGGCTCGAACGTGACGACTTGGTGCTGGTGTATCTGGCCGCTGCCAACCGGGATCCCGCCGTGTTCCCCGACCCGCACCGCTTCGACATCGAAAGGGAAAACGCCGGAAGGCATCTCGCCTTCTCCGGCGGCCGGCACTTCTGCCTGGGTGCGGCCCTTGCCCGTGCCGAGGGCGAAGTCGGACTGCGCACATTCTTCGACCGCTTCCCCGAGGTGCGCGCGGCGGGTGCGGGAAGCCGGCGCGAAACCCGGGTGCTGCGGGGATGGTCGTCGTTGCCGGTGACCCTGGCGCCTCGCGTGCGCGAATATGACCCTACTTATTGACACCGGGGCGGCAACAGAGTTTATTTGCCGCTATGACAGAGGTGTCTATGATCGCGGTCGAGGATGTCGTACGTGGGCTGTGGCAGGCCCTTTCGCGGCGAGATTGGGAAGCGGTCAAGACCTTCCTGTCCGACGATTGCCTCTATGTCGACATGCCGGTCCCTGCGTTGTCGGCGCGCGGTCCGGATGACATCGTCAAACGCCTGAGAATGGGTCTCGAGCAGTTGGCCGGCTACGAGAACCACACCGGCGTGCTGGTGTCCAACGGCTCCGACGTGCTCTACGAGCACTCCGAGACATGGACGTTCGCCACCGGCGAGCAGGGCGTGCTGCGATTCGTGACGGTTCACAAGGTCGTTGACGGCAAAGTGACTGTGTGGAAAGACTATTGGGACTTCAACAGTCTGGTGACCTTCGCTCCCCCTAACCACTTCGAGGGCTTGGCGAGCGGGGACACCAGCTGGGTGTTCGACGCGTCAGCTCTGGTCTGACAGTTCCCTTTCGAGGGAGAGTGGACGGGGCTTGCTAGAGGATCGCATCGGCGAGGCGGTCGACTTGCTCGACCGCCGCGCCGGTCGGATGGAACAGCAGCCGGTCGAAGCCCAGCGCCCGATATCGGCGGACGGTGTCGCGCGCGTCGTTTGCCGAGCTGACCATGTCGGCGACGTTCACTTGCGCATATTCCGGAATGAACCCGTAGTAGCGCGCCAGATGGTCCCTTCCCGCCGCGACGGCCTGGGTCGACCCGAGCCCAAAGTTCACCGATGCCTGGAGGTAGGGGCGCCCGGGCCGGCCCGCGGCCTGCCAGCCGGTGCGGATGCGCTCGGCCAACTTCGCCTGTTCGTCATAGTGGCGCACGGCACCGGCCGCCCAACCGTCGCCGGTGGTGATCACCCGGCGCACCGTGGCCGCGGACCGTCCGCCGAACAGCAGCGGAATTTGCACGGTCGCAGCGCATAACGCCGTGTCATCGACAATCGGCTCGCCCGCCCACAGCCGGCGCATGCGCTCCACCTGCTCGTCGAGGACCCGGCCCCGCCTATCGAAATCCGCGCCGGTGCTGGCGTAGTCATCGCGCCGGTTGCCCACGCCCAGACCGACGACCAGTCGCCCGCCGGATATCTGGGCCAGGCTGGCGAGGTACTTGGCGAGCGGAGCGACTGGATACACCGGGGCCAGTAGCACATTGGTCACCAGGGTCAGGTCGTTGGTGGCCCCGGCCGCGGCGGCCAGCGCGATCAGCGAGTCGAGGCTGGGGTAGATCAGCCGGTCGATCGTCGTGATCGATTCGAACCCGCGCCGTTCGGCGCGGCGCGCCCATTGGGCGACGGCAGCGCCGGGGACGCCGACGACATGGTTCGGCAGACCAATTCCCAGTTTCACAGCACATCCTCTGCTTTGATATCGGTGTTGAGTGCGGCCAGCACCCCGTCGTAGTCGCCCTCGCGTTCGGCGTAGCGCAACGCGCGGGCGGCCTCGACCACGACTTCGGTTACGTGCGGCTGGGCCGACAGCGTCGACATGATCTCGGCGACGAATTCATCGACGTCGACCGAATCGGCGCTGCCGGGACCGTCCATCTCCGTGCGTATCCGCGGTGGCGGGATCTCGATGACATGAATGCCGCTTTCCTGCAACAAGATACGTAGCGACTCGGTATAAGAGTGCAGGGCCGCCTTGGTGGCGCTGTAGGTCGGGGCGATCGCCAGCGGCACGAAGGCCAGTGCCGAGGTGATGTTGACGATGGCGGCGTCGGGGTGGTTGCACAGGGTCGGCAGCAGCAGTGATGTCAGCACGATGGGGCCGAGCAGATTGGTCGCGACGACAGCTGTCGATATCGCCGGGTCGGGCGCGTAGGGGCTTTCGAGAGCCATCACGCCCGCGTTGTTGATCAGCACGTTGACATCGGGCCAACGGCGCCCGACCGTCGCGACGAACTGCCGAACTGACTCGGTCTCGGCGACGTCCAAAGGATGCCACTCGATACCGGGATACGCCTCGGCCACGGCTCGTAACGCGGCGGCTCTGCGGCCGGTGATCACCACTCGGTTGCCGCGTCGGTGCAACGCGATCGCCAGGGCCCGTCCGATTCCGGTGCCGCCACCGGTGACAAGGACAGTGTTGCCGGTCAGTCGCACGGTCTGCCTCCAATGCTGAAAACGATGTGTCCAGCGTCCGTCGTGTCGATGATTTAGGCCAGGAAATCCCCTCTAGGCGTCAAAAACAGGACAGCTGGCCGGGATGGCTGTAGCTTTTTCCGCAGGATGGAAGCGCTAGATGGTCATATTCTGCACGCGCTGCAGCTCGCACCGCGGGCGTCGTTCCGGCGTATCGCCGAGGTCATCGGCGTCGGTGAGCAAACTGTCGCGCGTCGCTACCGCGCCCTGCGCCGCGACGGTGTGCTCCGCGTGATCGGCGTGGTGAACCCGCGCGTGTACGGCGAATCTCAATGGACCGTCCGCGTGCACGCCAAACCCGGCGACCTCCCCCGGCTGGCCGAGGCGCTGGTCCGCCGGCCCGAGGTCACCCACGCCAACGTATTGTCGGGCGGCACCGAACTGGTGTGTGTCATCCGCGCCCCGATCGGCGAGGCCGGCGGCGGGCTGCTGCACCGTCTACCCCGCACATCGGTGGTGCTCGACATGCGGATCAACCTGGTACTCAATGTATTCGGCTCATTGGCCGGTGCGCACTGGACCGGCCACGGACACGTCCTGGATCGGGACCAGATCACCGCGCTGCAACCGCCCACGGATTCGCGTCCCGATCGGCCCGGCGCGCCGACGGCCGATGATCAGCCGCTGCTGGATGCGCTGGCCGACGACGGCCGCGTCTCCGACAGCGCATTGGCCGGGCTCACCGGGTGGTCACCGGCACGCGTCAAGCGCCGGCTGGCCGCGCTGCAGGCTTCCGACACCATCGCCTACGACCTCGACGTACTGCCGGAGCGGCTCGGATTCATGCTGAACGCGATGATCTGGATATCGACCATGCCGCGCCACCTCGCGTCGGTGGCCGAGCAGATCGCGCAGCACGCTGAGGTCGCCTCAGTCGCCGCGGTCAGCGGTCCCACCAACCTGATGGTCGTGGTGATCTGCCGCGACGCCGGACACCTCTATAGCTATCTTGCCGAGCGCCTGGCCGCCGTCGACCATATCCAGGCCTACGACGTCAGCGTACGCAGTAAGCGGCTCAAACAGGTCGGCTCATTGATATCGCACGGCCGCTTGATCCGCGCCGGCTAGGGCACGGCTCAGTGTGCGCGGCGCCAGAACGACCCGAGATCTGTACTCCCTCTCAACGACGTGAGAAAACCCACCGGGTCGTCGATTCGGAGTGAACCATGAACCATTAGTGCTCTGGACCTAGCGCTCACGGATTGCTTTGCTGCGCAACGTCACCCAGTGGTTCGACGTGGTGCCGTGGAATCCCGGAATGGCCACCCCTCTTAGACCATTCCGGCGATCCCTCGGCACAAACTGCAACAGGTCTTGGCTACAAGTACTGCTGGACGCCGCCGTGACCGTGGCAGGTCCCACTGGCATGCGGGTGCTCGCTGAAAGACCAACTTCCATCCGAGCACTGGGCCGTGGCTCCCTGCGGCTGTGAGCCACCCTTTTGCGGATACGGCACGCAGTCACCAGAACTGGCGGTGTAGCAACCCTTTGACGAGTAGGCCGAAGGCATCAAGGCGCAGGCGGCGGTGACGATGGCCGCGATGACGAACGCAGCACGGGACAACATCTGCCCAAACCTCCTTGTTCTCTCAGTTTGGTGACGCTGCCCGATTCGTCGATCGAAGCCTATGCGCCCCGACGATTAGCCACAGCCGAATTTGTGAAAATTGTCCGCTGAGCCGGTTCATCCGAGCTTGTAGATGCGCGTGGCGTTCTCGCGTGCGATCAGATCGACCACCCGGATGGCTTCCAGCTCGCTCCAGTCGCCGTTGTCGACAAATTCGCGCAATACGCCGTGAATACCCCTGCGCCACAACACCGCGCCGAGGAAGTGCAGTTCAGCCGGACCGAACCCATCGGATGAATAGAGGATCTTGGAAAAAGGCGCCATCTCCAGCAATCGCGCAAGGAAGGCCGGTGACCGCGCCCCCAAGTGGTTGACGCTCAAACCGCCGTCGACATAGACGTTGTTGAACGCTTGGGCCAGATAACCGGCCTCACGCTCGTAGGGATAGCAGTGCAACAACACGATCGGGACGTCTGCCGCTTTGCGTAGAAAATCGAGCAGCAGCAGCGGATTCGCCTTGTGCAGATCACAATCGCGGTCGCCGAATCCGACGTGGAACTGCAGTGGCTTGCCCAGCCGCAGCGCCTGGTACAAACCGAAACGCAGCAGGACGCGATCCCGCAACCGGGCACCGCCGCGCTCGCGCCAGCGGCTCGCGGCCTCGGCGACCTCCGCCGTCGACGGTTCGCTCAGGTCGCCGTCGAACCCGCCCCGGTACGCCAGAATCGATTTGGTGCCGACGGCGCCGCCCGACCGCCGGTGCAGGATCTCCGCGAAAGCCGTCGCATAGTCACCGGGCGCCTGCGCGGCCTGCTCGGCCACCTCCTCGAGGCGAACGACCTCGCGCGCATGAGCGCCGGACAACCGACCCATATCCGCGACTCCGGCGATCCCGCCACCTCCGATCCCGGTGTCCACCAGCCAGTCGCTCACGCCCGCGGCCGTCAGGAACAGTCGCGCCAATTCGTCCTCGTTGAACTGGCCACGGCGCTCCCAATAGTCTTGTGGGCCAGCGTGTTTGGGCAGCCCGAGGACGGGGGCACAATGAGCGCGCACGGCGAACCCGAGTTGCGAGTCGAAACCCGAATGGGTTATGGGGTCGCTGTTGGCCTCATTGAGGGCGTTCTCGAATCGATGCCGGTCTCCGGGCGTCAACCAGCAACCGTGGACATGCTGATCGATCAGCGCCACTTCACCGATGTGCCGGGCCAGGACGCGAGTGTCGGAGACCATAACCAGCCCGTCACAGACTCCAGGCCATGCGGAATTTGTCCGCCAGCTGCTCGGGCGCCAGGTCGCCGTAGCGCTCCTGCTCCAGGCGGCGAACCGCGACCACCATGTCGACCGTCGGATCACCCAGGAGGCGGCGCATCGCCTCCGAAGCGTCGAGTGCCGCAATCACTTCAGCCTGTGAATCGGTCAGGCGCACGACACCGTCGCGCTCACGGTCGGAATCGGACAGCACCGCCGGGTCGATCGTGATCTCCGGCGGCAGCTTTGCCTGGCACTTGATTCCGTCCAGGGCCAGGCCGAGGATGGCCGCCGATGCCAGGTACGGGTTCGCGGAAGGGTCAACGATTTTCACTTCGACATTGCCGCCGCGCGGATTTGCGGGCCCGCCGGTGACGAATCGCACTGCCGCCTCGCGATTTTCGGTGCCCCAGCACGCATAGGCGCCCGCCCAATTGCCGGGTCGCATCCGCAAACCGGAGACGATCGACCCGCACAGTATGCCTTGGGCTTCCGGTAGCCCGTGAACCACGCCCGCTACCGCGCTCGCCCCGTCCGCCGTCATGCCCTGGGTCCCGGCGCCGTCGGAGAACAGCGGACCTTCTGGCGTCGCCAGCGAAAAGTGTTGGTGCGCGCCGGATCCGACGCCGTCGGCAAAGGGTGCGGGCGACAAGCTGATGCGTAGTCCGTGACGACGCGCGGTGCGGCCGATGATGAGCCGCATCAGTATCAGCTGATCGGCGGCGGCCACCGGGGGTTGCGGTGACAGCGAGATCTCGAACTGGTTGGCGCCGTACTCGGGGTGGAACTGCTCGATCGCGATGCCGGCTCCCGTCGCCGACCCGATCACATCGCGCACGAAGGCTTCGTGCTCCAGCACGCCGGCCAGGCCGTACTGCGCCCACAACGTCGACGGCAGCCGGCCCCCGTACGGGCCCACCAGAAGGAATTCGATTTCGTGCCCGATCGCGGCGTCGATGCCGGCTTCGGTGAGCGCGGTCTCGATCCGCCCCAGCGTTCCCCGGCTGCAGGCGGGCACCGGTGTGCCGTCCTGAGAGAAAAATGCGGCGGGTGCCCACGCCAGACCGTCACCGACGATGCGCAACGCGGACAGATCGATACGAAGACGTTGGTCCCCCACGACGCCCACATCCCCGGTGAAGGCGATGCCGGTCTGATCGATGGCGAACGCGTGCCAGGACGGGCCGGCCCCTAGACCGGGATCGGCGAACGTGTCGGTGCGCCGGATCGGAACGGTCTTGGCCAGGGTGAGCCCGGCGGGATTCACCACGGTGCCGATGACCGTGTCGACGCCCTCTGCCTCCAGCTGGGTAATCGCCGCGGCGGCAGGCGGTGTGCCGGTCATGGCAGCCATTCTCCTGACCTCGAGCTGCCCCCGTACGGCAAACGGCGTCACCCGTACCCTCAGTTCTGCCGGCCTACGAGTTCGGTGACGAATCGATCGAGGAAGGTGTCCACCGGTGCTGTACCCACCGGCCGGATGACGAACTTCGTCAATCCCGCCTCGATGTAGGCATCCAGTTGTCGGTGCAGCTGATCCCACCCGGCGGCGATCAGCTCGCCGGGGTCACGGTCCGGCCGACGCCGGCGCACCGCCGCGGCCAACTCGGAGGGCAATTCGCCGTCGGCCCCTTCCCCCACGGCCAATGAGATGCCGAAGTGGTCCGGCTCAATGCTGCGGCCGGCTCGCGTCGCGGCCCGCTCGATCGCTTCGCGCCCCGCCCGCGCCTCCGCCGGGGTGAGGAAACTGCCCAGCCAGCCGTCGCCCAGCGTGCCGATCCGCCGAAACGCCGCCGGCGCCGAACCACCCACCCAGATGTCCAGTGGCGGCGTCGGTCTCGGGGCTACGGCCACATCGGTGACGCTGAAATACCGCCCGGTGAACGTGGCCGACTCCTCGACCAGTGCCGCGCGCAGCAGCCGCAGCGACTCGTCGAACACAGCCGCGCGCTCGCCGTCGGGGACCACGAACACCTCGCGTTCGGCCGGTATCGCCGAGCGCAAACCGAAGACGGGAAGGACGCGCTTGGGCGCGACGGCCGCCAAGGACGCCAACTGCTTTGCCACCAACACCGGATGCCGGCCCGGGAGCACGGCCACCGACGTGCCCACCTTCAACCGGGTCGTCCGCGCCAGTGCATATGCCATGCCGACCACCGGATCGACCGCCGGGGAATACACCAGTTCGGAAAACCACAGCGAGTCGACCCCGTTGGCCTCGAGGTGATCGACGATGCCGGCCAGTTGCTCCGGCGCGGTATCCGCACCCAGGCCGACGCCGAAGCGAATCTTCACTGGCGCCTCCCTCTGCGTCCTCTCACTCCTACCGCAACATCACCGCGCCACCATTTGTGCCCGGGACGCGCGTCATCGCCGGTTGCCCGGGGTGGGAAAAACTAGGCGCGGCTGGGAATGGTGAGTTTGCAGGCTTGGCCGATGTCCAGCGTCCGCAGCACTCGACCCATGCCGACCCACAGCGCGCAGGACAGGGCCAGGTCGGCCAGCAACTCATCGGAGAAGTGTTCGGCGCACCGGCTCCAGAAGTTTTCGTCGTCGCGCAGTGCGGTGTGCTCGGTAGCGAAGCGATCGGCGAACTCGGCGGCCAGGCGCTCCTGTTCGCTGTAACCCGGCCAGGTGCGCCACTCGTGGACGTGGTCGTACAACTCCTCGTCGACACCTGCGGCGGGTCCGTCTTCATCGCGGGTGTTGACGCACACGACGCATTCGTTGTGGTGGGCGATCACGGCGCGGGCCAGTTCGCGGGTGCGCAAGGGCAGTCGGTTCTTCGAGTAGACCGCCTGGCTGAAACCGCCCAGGGCGCCGCCGATGTCCGGAGATTTCGCAAACCAGCCGGCCAGGTCGTCGTCAGCAAATGTTCCGATTCGGCTCATGGCGTGATGGTACGCCCGCGTCATCACCCGGGTTGGCGATGCCGGCGAATGAGTATCGGCACCGGCTAGCGGGCCGCCGACGGGATCGCCATGGTTGGCTGCTCGTCATGCCAATCACGTTGGGCCAGAACTCGATGCGCGACGCGTTCCAGCGCGGCCTCCACCGCGCGGCGGTCCGGACGGCCCTCGAAGCCCGGTGACCGGGCGAGCTTGTCGACGAGCCAGGCCAACAGCAGCGAGTGCACGTATCCGACTTGTTGTGCCCCGGCCGGGGTGAGCCACATCTGCTCACCGTCGCGCTGCGCGTAACCGGTGGACACCAGGCGCACGAAGGTGGGCTCGAGAACCTCGAACGGTACCCGTAGATAGTCGGCCATGTCGGTGAGCCGGGCGGTCCCGTACATCTGTGTGTAGCGGTTGATCCGCAAGACTCCCCACAGCCCGGCGACGTCGAGCCGGCAATCGGGTCGCATCGCGATGCTGCGCAGCCGCATACCGGTTTCGCCGCGCAACATCCGCGCGATCGCGTTCTCCAGCATCTGGTCGGGCGTCTCGGTCGTCGGCATTCCAAACGCATCGCCGAGATCGACTGTGCTGTCGTGAATATCCCGCAGCGGGATCTCGCGCAGGAACAGTGCCAGTACGAATCCGACCAGGGCGACCGGCGCCGCCCAAAGGAACACCTGGGTGAGCGACTCGGCATAGGCCGCCACAATGGGGGCGGCCACGTCATGAGGTTGCCGATGCAGCGCGCCGGGCGAACTGACCGCGCTGGGCGGCGCGCCGCTGGCCGCGAGGGCCGGACCGATTCGGCGGTTGAGGAAGTTCACGAACAACGAGCCGAAAATGGCCGCGCCGAACGAACTTCCGATGGTCCGGAAGAACGTCACGCCCGATGTGGCGACACCGAGGTCTTCGAAGTTGGACGTGTTCTGCACGATGAGAATCAGCACCTGCATGGATAATCCGATGCCGGCGCCCAGGATCACCAGGTACAGCGACTGGATCAGGGCGGAGGTGGACGGCTCCATCCGCGACATCAGCAAGAAGGCCAGCGCCATCAGCGCGGTACCGGCCACCGGAAAGATCTTGTAGCGGCCGGTCCGGCCGACGATCGTGCCGCTGCCGGTCGAGGTGACCAGCATTCCGAGCACCATGGGCAGGGTGCGCAGACCCGAAGTGGTTGCCGAAACACCGTTGACGTACTGCATATAGGTCGGCAGGAAGGTCATTGCGCCCAGCATGGCGAAGCCCACGACGAAGGACAGCACGCAGCACACGGTGAACACCGGGCTGCCGAATAAACGAATCGGCAGGATCGGTTCGGTGGCGCGACGTTCCACCACCACAAACGCGCCCAGCGCCACCACGGCGCCGACGAACAGGCCGATGATCGTCGGCGATCCCCACGGGTAGAGCGTGCCGCCCCAACTGGTGGCCAGCGTCAGGCCCGCGGCACCAAGACCCACGAACGTTATCCCGGCGTAGTCGATGGCCGGCTTGGCGGACGCGGTCAGTGCGGGAATCGCCGCTGCGGCAACGAAGATGACCACCACCGAGATCGGCACGTTGACCCAGAAGGCCCAGCGCCAGGTCAGGTAGTCGGTGAAATAGCCACCCAGCAGCGGACCGATGACGGTGGTGACGCCGAAGACCGCCCCGAGGATGCCCTGATATCGGCCCCGTTCCCGCAGCGGAACGACCTCACCGATCAGCGCACTGGCCGTGACGGTGATCGCGCCACCGCCGATCCCTTGCAGGGCGCGCGCTCCCACCAGCATGGCCATCGACTGGGCCAGTCCGCACAATATCGAGCCGACGACGAAAAAGATTACGGCGGTTTGGAATACGCGTTTGCGGCCGAACACGTCGCCGAGCTTGCCGACCAGCGCGGTGACAATGGTCGACGCGAGCAGGTAGCTGGTGACGACCCAGGACTGATGGCCCGCGTCGCCCAGGTTGGCGACGATGGTCGGCAGTGCGGTCGCGACGATGGTCTGATCCAGCGCCGCGAGCAGCATGCCGAGCACGATCGCGATGAAGATCAGATTGCGTCGTTGCGGGCTGATCAGCTCGCCGCCGGATGCGGCACCGGAAGCCGGCCTTGTTTGGGCCACTGCCCTCGAGCTCGTCATACCTTCGCCGACGTTACCTACTTCGGCGCCGGTCGGGTCAGCTGGGTGGCCGCGACACGCACTGGGCCGAGTACAGCTCCACGCCCAGCTTGTCCATCAACTCGAGCTGGGTCTCGAGGTAGTCGATGTGGGTTTCCTCGTCGGCCACGATGCTCTCGAAAAGGTTCGCGGTGGTGGAATCCTGCTTCTCCCGGCACAGGATGATCGCAGGCTTGAGCCGATCCATCACCTCGTATTCGATGGCGAGGTCGGCCTCGAACTGCTCGCGCAGCGTCTGGCCGATGCGCAGCGAGAAGAGGCGCTGGTAGTTCGGCAACCCGTCCAGCAGCAGGATGCGGTCGGTGATCGCCTCGGCGTGTCGCATCTCGTCGAAGGACTCGGCGCGAGTGTGCCCAGCTAACTCGGTGAAACCCCAGTTGTCCTGCATTTTGGAGTGCAGGAAGTATTGGTTGATCGCGGTGAGCTCGCTGGTCAACTGCTCGTTGAGCAGACGCAAAACTTCCGGATCCCCTTGCATTGTCACTCCTATGGTGTGAGCGGCTGTCGTGTGCGGCCGCAGCGGGTGCGCTGGTTGAAGCGCAGAAACTGGGCTGTAGCAGCACTTTGCCACGGCCGCTGGGAATGTTCCAGCAAGGTTTGGCTGCGCTCAGTGGACCCCGGAGTGAAGTAAGTCACCCCTTGGTTAGGTTAGACTGGGCTAACGGACTTAGGTTAGACTCCACTAATACGCGGCATGGGTATTCGGCCTCATCACCATGGTGCCCGAGGACTGGGAACGCCGGAGTCGGGGACGAATCGCAGACGCTTGACCGAGCTTTCGACGAAGGGGACGCGGACGTGCAGGAGGTGCGCTGATGTACGTGTGCCTCTGTGTTGGGGCTACCAACCAGACCGTGTGCGACGTCGTCGCCCAAGGCGCATCGACCTCCAAGGAGATCGCCGCCGCCTGTGGTGCAGGCGGTGACTGCGGTCGGTGCCGGCGCACGCTGCGGGCCATTCTCGCCGACTCGGCGAAGTTGGAAACAGCTCCGTCGGTCTAGCTACCGCTTAGCGTTTGTTGAAGTCGGCCAGGGCCGCCGCGTTGGCTTGTGCGCCCATGAGTTCGGCGAAGTGCGCGTTTTCCCGGGCAGTGGCCGCCACGATTTCGGGGCGGACGGGTTCGGTCATCGTGTGCTTGACGGCCATCAAGCTCGAAATCGGCCGGGAGGCAAGGATTTCGGCATGCCCGCGGGCCTGCGTCAACAGCTCGTCCGGTTCGCAGACCCGCCAGACCAGGCCCATCCGCAACGCCTCGTCGGCACCGACCCACTCCGACGACATCAGCAGCCAAGCTGCGTTCTGCCGGCCCACCAGTTGGGGCAGCAGGTATGACGATGCCGCTTCGGGAGCCACCCCCAGGCTGGTGAACGGGCATTTCAGGCGGGCGGTCGACGACATGAACGCCAGATCGGCGTAGCCGAGGATGGTGGCGCCGATTCCCACGCCGACGCCGTTCACCGCGCAGATCAGGGGCTTGGGAAACGCGCTGAGCGCATTGATCAGTCCGATGAAGCCATGCTTACCCGGGGTGAAGCCGGGATCGGTGATACGAGCCTGCATCTCGGCCAGGTCGGTACCGGCGCTGAAGCCACGCCCCGCCCCGGTCAGCAGCACGACCGCAACCTCGGGATCCTCGGCGGCGGCCAGCAGCGCCTCCGCCGTGGCGTCGTATAGGGCTTCGTTGAACGCGTTGAGCGCCTCGGGCCGGTTGAGCGTGAGGGTGCGTACCCGGTTTTCGTCATCGATCTGCAGCGTCACGCCAGCAGCCTAACGAGGCTAGCCGTTGCTGTAGACGCGGGTTGGGGCGATCAGCACCACGGCGCGCCCTTCGGAAGCCATCACCCGGTCGTACTCATCCCAGTTGTCGTGAGTCCCGCCCGCGGCGGTGAACACGTCGCGAAGCAACAACCGCAACTGGTCGGCCTGCGTCAGCCAGGGCTGGGAGTCTTCCGGGCCGACGAGTTCGGCGCGGCCCTCGACGGTCGCCCACTGCCAACCGTTGCGGAACGTCACGGCCAGCTGCGGCCGGGCCCGCAGGTTGGCCAGCTTGACCCTGCCGTAGGTGGTGAAGCCGAGAACTTGTTGGCCAGCCGCCGGGTGCGTCAGCAGCCCCACGTTGACCAGTGACGCCTGCACGGTTCCGTCAGCACGAACGGTGGACACCACCGCCAGACCGCTTTCCGTCGCAGCCAATGCCACCGCGTCGCTCAGTGTTGTCATGTGCGTCCCTCAAACGTTGAACGGTGTGGCGAAGACATACCGACTCGTCGGCACCGTGTCGATGTTCTCGTTGGCGCCAAAGGCGCTGGTGCTGGCGACCATTCGCCCCAGGCGGTCCTGTAAGTCGCTGTCGTCGGCGGCTCCGAAGAAAGCGTGGAGGTCGGTAATGGCCTCTTGAGGGAACAACTCCTCGACGATGCCCGCGATTCCCGGCGCATCCGGGGTCAGGGTCCGCACCACCCAGTTCTGGGTGTAGCCGAACGTCGACTGCGTTTGGATGGCTACCGACGTGTGGTCGCGTTGCCAACGCGTCAGCCAGGTGGCCCGGTCCATCTCGGCGGGCCGGCGCAGCAGCGCGATGTTGGCCAAACCCGGTGTGCGAGTCCCGGACTCGACGGCAGGTGCACTCAGTGGGACGGACTCGGTCACCAGGTACGCGGCAAGCTGTTCACATTCCTGGTCGAGGAATTTGAGTGCCGTCGTCATTTGGTCGCCGTAGCACTGCTGGGTCCACATGCTCACCACCGCCGCGACCGGCGGGTCCAAGGTCGTCAATGTCATCAGCGAGTGACGCACGGCGCTGTCACGAACGTTCAGTTGCAGCCCGGCGACGCCCAGTTGCAGCAGCGCGTCAGCGACGTGACCCCGCTGCCGGGCGCACCAGTCGTCGTCCGCATCGGCACGCATGAGCACGGCGATCACTTTTTCCATAGGCAGAACCTACCTGGGGCGGACCGTCGGCCAGGCCTACTTCACCAGCCGTACCTGGTGCTGGCTGCTGATCAATGTGCCGATGACCCCGGCCAGCTGGCGGTAGGACTCGTCGCGACCGCTCGAGGAGCGGAAAACCAAACCGATCCGCCGTCCCGGCCGCGGCGCGGCGAACTCCGCAAGGCCCAGCCGGCTTCTGGACGCCTCGACGGGCACCGCGCTCTGTGGAATGAGCGTCACCCCCAGACCGCCGGTCACGCATTGCACCGCGGTCGCCAGTGACGCCGCCCGGGTGTTGGCCAGCTCCGCGCGTACACCGGCCTTGTGGCAGACCTCGAGTGCTTGATCGCGCAGACAGTGCCCCTCGTCCAGCAACAGCAGCGGCAGATCGGCCAGTGCCGTGGCGGGAACCCGGCGCTTGCCCGCCAGCGGAT
Source organism: Mycobacterium sp. 852002-40037_SCH5390672 (assembly GCF_001665875.1). Taxonomy (GTDB): domain Bacteria; phylum Actinomycetota; class Actinomycetes; order Mycobacteriales; family Mycobacteriaceae; genus Mycobacterium. The sequence goes on along the minus strand of NZ_LZTA01000069.1, from coordinate 79,968 downwards.
GCCCGGGTGGTAGCGCGAGCACGAAATCCTCGTCGTAGATCGGGATCGCGGTAACGCCGGCGCCCTCGGCGGGCAGGGCGATCAGGGCCGCATCCAATGCGCCTTCGCGCAGGACCGCCAACAGTCGCTCGGTCTGGTCTTCGGTTACCCGCAGCGTCAGGCCCGGAAGTTGCTCGGCGACCCCGGCCAGCACGGTCGGCAGCACATAGGGCGCCACCGTGGGTATCAGCCCCAGTCGCATGCCGGTCCGCAGCGGGTCCGACGAGCCGGCGGCCGCGGCGCTGAAGGCGTCCGCCGCCTCCACGACGGCCTGGGCACGCGCCAGCAGCTGCGTGCCCTCCGGGGTCAAGAAGACGCGCCGGGTAGAGCGCTCGACCAGCTGGGTGCCCAGCCCGGCCTCCAGCGCCGCCAGGGCCTGCGACAACGTCGACTGGCTTAAGCCGAGAGCCGTTGCGGCACTGCTGAATTGACGCCTCTCGGCGACCGCGACAAACGCACGCAGGCCGGCAATCGTGGGCTGATAACTCTTATCGGACATACCTATAACTCTAGTGGGAAATATCACCTTTACTTCAACAAGGCTACGCGGCAACATGGTGAAGGAACGCTAATCTTGAGTTAATCCAGATAAGGAGCAACATGCCTCTGCTGACCATCGGCGACCAGTTCCCCGCCTACGAGCTGACTGCGTTGATCGCGGGCGATCTGTCCAAGGTCGACGCCAAGCAGCCTGAGGACTACTTCACCACCATCACCAACGAGGACCACGCCGGCAAGTGGCGCGTGGTGTTCTTCTGGCCGAAGGACTTCACCTTCGTATGCCCCACCGAGATTGCCGCGTTCGGCAAACTCAACGACGAATTCTCCGACCGCGACGCGCAGGTGCTGGGCGTCTCGATCGACAGCGAGTTCGTGCACTTCAACTGGCGTGCGCAGCACGAGGACCTGAAGAAGCTGCCCTTCCCGATGCTCTCGGACATCAAGCGCGAACTGAGCCTGGGCACCGGTGTACTCAACGCCGACGGTGTCGCTGACCGGGCGACATTCATCGTCGACCCGAACAACGAGATCCAATTCGTCTCGGTGACCGCGGGTTCCGTGGGCCGCAACGTCGAAGAAGTGCTGCGCGTCCTGGACGCACTGCAATCCGATGAGCTGTGCGCGTGCAACTGGCGCAAGGGTGACCCGACGCTGGACGCCACCGAGCTGCTCAAGCAGTCGGCCTGATTCGGCCCTGATCGCATAAGGTCTGATGAGGAGGCGAGATGAGCGTAGAAAACCTCAAAGAAGCGCTGCCGGAGTATGCCAAGGACCTCAAGCTCAACCTGGGCTCGATTACCCGCACTACCGAGCTCAACGAGGAGCAGCTGTGGGGCACCCTGCTGGCCAGCGCCGCTGCGACCCGGAACACGCAGGTGCTCACCGAGATTGGGGTCGAGGCGGCCAACATCCTATCCGCCGAGGCATATAACGCGGCGCTGGGAGCCGCGTCGATCATGGGCATGAACAACGTGTTCTACCGCGGCCGTGGCTTCCTGGACGGCAAGTATGACGATCTGCGCGCAGGGTTGCGGATGAACATCATCGCCAATCCCGGCGTGGAGAAGGTGAACTTCGAGCTGTGGTCCTTCGCGGTCTCGTCGATCAACGGCTGCCCGGACTGCGTGGCCGCTCATGAGCACACGCTGCGCGAAGCCGGTGTCAGCCGGGAAACCATCCAGGAGGCGCTGAAGGCCGCAGCGATCGTTTCCGGCGTGGCACAAGCGATCATCGCCTCCCAGACGCTGGCCGGCGTCGGCTGATCGCCGCCGTGACCAGTGCCGTGACGGGGCCCACCTGGGTCCAGCACGCGATCTGGTGGCAGGTCTACCCCCTGGGGTTCGTGGGAGCATTCCCCGTATCGCAGTCAAACGAGCCGCCGCAACCGGAGGAGCACCGGTTGCGGCGGCTCGTCGACTGGCTCGACCATGCCATCGAACTCGGGGCATCGGGCATTGCGCTGGGTCCCGTCTTCGCCTCGCGCACACACGGTTACGACACCACCGACCACTACCGCATCGATCCCCGGCTGGGTGATGACGCCGACTTCGATTACCTCCTCGCCGAGGCACATCGCCGCGGACTGCGCGTACTGCTCGACGGGGTTTTCAACCACGTGGGCGAGGATTTCGCGCGCTACCGTGAGGCGGCCGATAACGACGCGGCCGCTCACTGGTTTCGTGGACGCCCCGGTCGCTTCCACACCTTCGAAGGCCACGACGGGCTGATCACGCTCAACCACGACAACCCCGAAGTGGCCGACTACGCCGTCGACGTGATGGCGCACTGGTTGGCGCGCGGAGCCGACGGCTGGCGCCTTGACGCGGCTTATGCCGTGCCACAACACTTCTGGGCCTCGACCCTGCCCAGGGTGCGTGAGCGCTATCCGGATGCCTGGTTCGTCGGCGAACTCATCCACGGCGACTACACCGCGGTCGTGCAGGCCGCCACCTTCGACTCGGCTACGCAATACGAGCTGTGGAAGGCGATCTGGAGCGGCCTCAACGACGGTAACTTCTTCGAACTGGATTGGGCGCTGCAGCGCCACAACGAGTTTCTGACCGGCTTCTCGCCGCTGACGTTCATCGGCAACCACGACGTCACCCGCATTGCCAGCAGGCTGGAGAACCCCGAACACGTCGCCCACGCACTGGTGCTGCTACTGACGGTCGGCGGCGTGCCCAGCGTGTATGCCGGCGACGAACTGGGGTTGCGGGGCGTCAAGGAAGAACGCTACGGCGGAGACGACGCGGTGCGGCCCGAGTTCGGCTCTCCCCCACTGCAACTCGATGACTTCGGCGTCGAGATCTGGCGGTTGCACCAGTATCTGGTCGGGCTTCGTCGCCGCTACCCCTGGCTGCATGGGGCATTCACCACCGCACGGCTGCTGGAAAACCGGCACTACGTGTACGAGACGCGCAACGGCGACGATGCCCTGCTGGTGGTGCTCAACATCGACGACGAGCCGCTACGCGTGTCGCTGCCGGAATTGGGCACGCCGCGCGCACAGGTGATCGGTGGATCGGCGGCGCCGCCGCAGGAGGTCGTCGACACCGTTGCCGTCGAGGCAAGGGGCTGGCGGATCCTGCGGCCGGCCTAGGGGCGATCGCGAGCGCGGCGTAGCCGGGTGAAGCGGGTCGCCCCCATCGGGTCTAGGGGCGATCGCGAGCGCGGCGTAGCCGGGTGAAGCGGGTCGCCCCCATCGGGTCTAGGGGCGATCGCGAGCGCGGCGTAGCCGGGTGAAGCGGGTCGCCCCCGTCCGGCCTCGGGGCGATCGCGAGCGCGGCGTAGCCGGGTGAAGCGGGTCGCCCCCGTCCGGTCTAGGGGCGATCGCGAGCGCGGCGTAGCCGGGTGAGGCGGGTCGCCCCCCTCGTCTAGGAACCCGCCAACCGCTGCAAGGTCAGCCCGTCCTGGCGGCCGTCGTAATACTTGTCGAGCACCGCGAGGAAGTCGTGGTTGTCCTCGGTGGCGCGGGCGAACAGCGTCATCGACGAGCACAGCTTGAGGTCGTCCGGCGAGCCGAAGATCTGTCCGATCGATCGGCCCTGCACCGCGGTGACCAGCCGGGCGCACTCGTGCAACCGTGGCCCCAGCAGCTCATGGCGCAGGTACGCGCCCGCTTCGTCGAGCGAGGCGATGCCGAACCGGGCCGCCATGGCACTGCCGCCCAGGCCGCGCAGCTGCGGGAAGACGAACCACATCCAGTGACTGCGTTTTCGTCCGCCGCGAAGCTCGTCGACGACATCGCCGTACACCGGCTCCTGCGCGTCCACAAAACGTTTGAGATCGAAGGGGTCGCCGGCCGATTCCATGTGACTACGGTTGCACACATGGAATTCAAACGACGGGAGGCAATCCAACGACGAGTGCCCAAAGTGCGCGATCTCGCACCGCTGATGCAATTCAGGCGACCGCGGTTCAACTCGACCAAGCGCCGCCTCGACGCCGCCTACACCATCGAGGATCTGCGATCCATCGCCAAACGCCGCACCCCCAAAGCGGCGTTCGACTACACCGACGGCGCCGCCGAAGACGAGCTGTCCATCGGACGGGCGCGACAAGCGTTCCGCGACATCGAATTTCATCCAACAATCCTGCGTGACGTCAGCAACGTCACCGCCGGCTGCGATGTGCTGGGGCAGCCCGTCGTCCTGCCGTTCGGGATTGCGCCCACCGGTTTCACCCGATTGATGCACACCGAGGGCGAGATCGCCGGCGCGCGGGCGGCGGCCACGGCGGGGATCCCCTTTTCCCTATCCACGCTGGGCACCTGCTCGATCGAAGATCTGGTCACCGCCGTCCCCCAGGGCCGAAAGTGGTTCCAGCTCTACATGTGGCGCGATCGCGAGCGTTCGATGGCGCTGGTGCAGCGGGCCGCCGACGCGGGTTTCGACACCCTGTTGGCGACCGTCGACGTTCCGGTCTCCGGTGCCCGGCTACGGGATAACCGCAACGGCATGACGATCCCGCCGACGCTGACGCTGCGCACCGTGCTCGATGCCGTGCCGCACCCGAAATGGTGGTTCGACCTGCTGACCACGGAGCCACTGGCGTTCGCCTCGCTGGATCGCTGGCCGGGCACCGTCGCCGAGTATCTGAGCACGATGTTCGACCCCAGCCTCACCTTCGATGATCTGGAGTGGATCAAGGCGCAATGGCCCGGAAAGCTGGTCGTGAAAGGGATTCAGACACTCGAGGACGCGCGCGCCGTCGTCGACCGCGGCGTCGACGGCATCGTGTTGTCCAATCATGGCGGGCGCCAACTTGACCGGGCCCCGGTGCCCTTTCACCTCCTGCCCACCGTCGCACGTGAGCTAGGGAAACACACCGAGATCCTGGTGGACACCGGCATCATGTCGGGCGCCGACATCGTCGCCGCGATCGCGCTGGGCGCCCGCTGCACGCTGGTGGGGCGGGCCTACTTGTACGGCCTGATGGCCGGCGGCGAGGCCGGGGTATGTCGCGCGATCGACATCCTGCGGAGCGGCATCGTGCGGACCATGGCGCTGCTCGGCGTCACCTGCCTGGAAGAGCTGTCGCCCCAGCACGTCACGCAACTCACGCGGCTGGGTCCCGTGCCGCCGGTGTGACGCCGGCCGCACACTCGTGGGTCCGATGTGAGGCTGGCCGCACCCTCGTGACGGCCGGGGTCCACGGGAACAAACCCGCGCCCGGCTGGGTTAAGCGCATCAGACTCAACTTTTGGAGGATCTGATGGCTGAAGCCAAGTCGGTGCCGGTGCTGTTTGTCACTGACACCATCGTGCTGCCCGGAATGGTGGTGCCGATCGCGCTGGACGACGCCGCGCGCGCGGCGATCGACGCCGCTCAGGCGAGCGAATCGGGACAGTTGCTGATCGCCCCCCGCCTCGAGGACCGCTATCCATCCCACGGCGTGATCGCGAAAATCCTGCAGGTCGGACGCATCGCTGGCGGTGGCACCGCCGCTGTGGTGCGCGGTGAGCGCAGGGCCCAGATCGGGGCGGGAACCTCGGGACCCGGCGCGGCGCTGTGGGTCGAGGTGACCGAGGTCCCCGAGACCGAGACTTCCGACGAAATCAAGGCGCTGACGGCGGAGTACAAGAAGCTGTTGCTGGCCATGCTGCAACGCCGGGAAGCCTGGGAGATCATCGATTACGTCAACAGGCTGACCGATCCGTCGGCGCTGGCGGACACCTCCGGGTACGCCTCCTACCTGACCAACGCGCAGAAGCGGCAACTGCTGGAGACCGTCGAGGTCGCCGAGCGGTTGCGCGTGCTGATCGATTGGACCAGTGAGCACCTCGCCGAAGTCGAGGTGAGCGACAAGATCGCCGAAGACGTGCGCGAAGGCATGGAGAAGACGCAGAAGGAGTTCCTGCTGCGCCAACAGCTGGCGGCCATCCGCAAGGAACTGGGCGAGGGTGAACCGGACGGCTCGGATGATTACCGGGCCCGCGTCGAGGCTGCCGAGCTGCCGGACAGGGTGCGCGAGGCCGCGCTGCGCGAGGTCGGCAAGCTGGAACGCTCCAGCGACCAGAGCCCGGAAAGCGGCTGGATTCGCACCTGGCTGGACACCGTGCTCGACCTGCCCTGGAACGTCAGGACCGAGGACTCCACCGACCTGAAGGCCGCGCGCGAGGTCCTGGACGCCGATCATCACGGGCTGGACGACGTCAAGGACCGCATCGTCGAGTACCTGGCCGTGCGGGCCCGCCGGGCCCAGCGTGGGCTGCAGGTGATCGGCGGCCGCGGTTCCGGCGCGGTGATGGTGCTGGCCGGTCCCCCCGGTGTCGGCAAGACGTCGCTGGGTGAAAGCGTGGCCAGGGCGCTGGGCCGCAAGTTCGTCCGCGTCGCCCTGGGCGGCGTGCGCGACGAGGCCGAGATCCGCGGGCACCGTCGCACCTATGTGGGCGCGTTGCCGGGCCGGATCGTGCGCGCCATCGGTGAGGCGGGATCGATGAATCCCGTTGTGCTGCTGGACGAAATCGACAAGGTCGGTTCCGACTATCGCGGCGACCCGAGCGCGGCGCTGCTCGAGGTGCTCGACCCGGCCCAGAACCACACCTTCCGCGACCACTACCTGGATCTGGACCTGGATCTGTCCGACGTGCTGTTCTTGGCCACCGCCAACGTCATCGAAAACATCCCGTCGGCCCTGCTGGACCGGATGGAGTTGGTGCAGATCGACGGCTACACCGAGGACGACAAGGTCGCCATCGCTCGGGACTACCTGCTGCCCCGGCAGCGGGACCGGGCGGCGCTGACCGAGGACGAGGTCGCGGTGACCGACGCCGCGTTGCGCAAGATCGCCGCCGACTACACCCGCGAGCCGGGAGTTCGGCAGTTCGAACGGCTGTTGGCCAAGGCGTTGCGCAAGGCCACCACCAAGCTGGTTGAGGATCCGTCGTCGCTGAGGATCGACGAACCGGACCTGGTTGACTTCCTGGGCCGCCCGCGGTTCATGCCGGAGTCTGCCGAGCGCACGGCGGTGCCGGGCGTGGCCACCGGGCTGGCGGTTACCGGACTGGGTGGCGACGTGCTGTACATCGAGGCCGGCGCGACCGACGGTGAGCCGGGTCTACAGCTGACCGGCCAGCTGGGTGACGTCATGAAGGAGTCGGCGCAGATCGCGCTGTCCTACGTGCGGTCGCACGCTCACCTGCTGGGTGTCGACCCCAAGGCGCTGGACCGGCGCATCCACGTGCACGTGCCCGCGGGTGCGGTGCCCAAGGATGGCCCGTCGGCCGGTGTCACCATGGTGACCGCGCTGGTGTCGATGGCCACCGGACGCCAGGTCCGTTCCGACGTCGGCATGACCGGCGAGGTCACGCTGAACGGGCGGGTGCTGCCCATCGGCGGCGTCAAGCAGAAGCTGTTGGCGGCCCAACGTGCCGGGTTGTCAACGGTATTCATCCCCGCGCGCAACGAGCCCGACCTGGATGACGTGCCGGCCGAGGTGCTTGACGCACTGGACGTGCGGCCAATGACCGACGTCGCCGAGATCGTGGCCCAGGCCCTGGAACCGGCGGCCGAGGCCGCCACGGTGGCGGCCTGACGCCACGAAATCAACTGACGGCGCGCACCGTTGAACCCATGTTCAGTCGGTAGCTATGCGGTGCCCGGGGGGGCTACGAGGTTTTGCCCGCCCCCGGGGCCGGGTACGTAGTTGCGCAGAGGGAAAGCCAGCCGAGGGGGGTATGACCTCTACCCGACGTCAAAGGACGCGGGTGACGAACAACAAATCACTGCTGTGACGCCGCCATTGGCGGCGAATGGCTGGATAAGGAGTTCATCATGAGGTTGAACAGAATTGCTGCTAGCGCTGCGATTGCGGGTGCTTTGACGTCCGGTGCGGTTGGGATTGGAGCCGGGTTTGCGCAAGCCGATCCACATGGGCCGAATCCTCCGGTTCCCGGTTGCGTCGGGGGGCCGGGCGTGAACTGCAACGGTCCGGGCACCCCGCTTCCGCCGGGGCAGCGCGGATTCCCGCCGCCGGGCCACTTCAACGACCCGGTCGGTTACGGATATCCGGCTCGCTGGACGCCGCCGGGCCAACCGGGCGATTACCCGGTGGTATTTAACCCGAATGTAAACCAGTGGGGCGTTTTCCTACCCGGTGGTCAATTCGTGGCCTACGCGACGTAGAACCGCATAACGAGTACGAGACAGCCGCCGCACTGTGGCGGCTGTTCTCGTTTGCGGCAGAATCCACCGTATGACTGACTTCGGGAATCTGAAACGAGAAGTGGTTCATCGTGTTCAGCGGCTGCTGGTCAATCCGGTGGGTCGTCAGCTGCCGATGACCATGCTCGAAACCATTGGGCGCAAGAGTGGGCAGCCGCGGCGCACCGCGGTGGGCGGGCGCGTCGTGGACAACCAGTTCTGGATGGTCTCCGAACACGGCGAGCACTCGGACTATGTCCGTAACATCCAAGCCAATCCTGCTGTCCGGGTGCGGGTGGGCGGACGCTGGCGTAACGGGACGGCCCACCTGCTGCCCGACGATGACGCCGCGCAGCGGCTGGGCAAGCTCCCTCGAATGAACAGCGCCGTGGTGCGCCTGATGGGCAGCGACCTGCTGACCGTCCGCGTCGATCTGGACTGACACCGCCACACGTGTCGGCCCGCGGCATTAGGGTCGGCGCATGGCCTATGACGAGGACCTGGCCCACCGGATCCGGGAACTCCTTGGCTCCGAGCCCGGCGTCGAAGAGAAGCAGATGTTCGGCGGTCTGGCGTTTCTGATCAACGGCAACATGTCGGTGGCCGTCAGTGGTCAGGGCGGGCTGATAGTGCGGGTGCCACGGGAGGACACCGACAAGCTCACCGAGCGTGCCCATGTCAGCCCGATGGTGATGGCCGGCCGGGAAGCCCGTGGCTGGCTGCGGGTAGAGGCCGCCGGCGTGCACACCAAACGCCAGTTGCAGGGCTGGGTGACCCGCGGAGTCGGTTACGCACGCACCCTGCCACCCAAATAGCCTGCGGTTTGCTCGCGCAGGGCGCGGGTACGCGGGTGCGTATGGACAAGCGGGTACGACGACTGCTCGAGGTTGCCGGTACCACCTACGCGGCGCAGGCGCGCATCAAGATGAGCGACAAGCCGATGCCGCTGTTCCAGTTGCTGGTGCTGTGCATGCTTGCGAGCAAGCCGATCGACGCGGACATCGCCATGGCGGCCGCGCGTGAACTGTTCAAAGCCGGCCTGCGGACGCCGAAAGCCGTGCAGGCGGCGGACCGCCAAGCCATGATCGAGGCGTTCGGGCGCGCGCACTATGTGCGCTACGACGAGAGTTCGGCGACCCGGCTCGCCGATATGGCTGATCGCGTTCGTGACGACTACTCCGGCGATCTGCGCCGACTGGCCGATCGCAGTCGGCATGACACGGCGGCGGCAAAACGAATGCTCAAGCAATTCAAGGGAATCGGTGACACGGGCGCCGACATCTACCTGCGCGAAGTTCAAGACGTGTGGACGTGGGTGCGACCGTACTTCGATGACCGCACCATCGGCGCCGCCAAGAGGCTGGGCTTGCCCGCCGAACCGGCGAAGCTGGGATCACTTGCGCCGCACGATAATGCGAGGCTGGCCGCCTCCTTGGTCAGGGCGTCGCTGGACGACGATCTGCGTCAGCGGGTGATCGGCTGAGCGGGCGGTGACCATACGCATCGGTACCTCGGGGTGGTCGTACAACCACTGGGTCAATGTGCTGTATCCGACGGGAACGCCGTCGGGACGCCGGCTCGCCCGCTACGTCGAGGTGTTCGACACCGTCGAGCTGAACGCGAGTTTTTATCGGTGGCCGCAGGATTCGACCTTCACGGGCTGGCGCCGGCAGCTGCCGGAAGGCTTCACCATGTCAGTCAAGGCGCACCGCGGGTTGACGCACTACCGCCGGCTGGCCTCCCCCGAGCCGTGGATCGAACGGTTCGAACGTTGTTGGCGTCTCCTGGGTGACCGCCACGGGGTGCTGTTGGCGCAATTGCACCCCGAGCAGCAGCGCGACGACGCGCGCCTGGATTCTTTCTTGGCGCTGGTGCCCGAGTCGATCCGCGTCGCCGTCGAACTACGTCACCCATCGTGGAATGACCCCGCCGTCTTCGAATTATTGGAACGCCACCGCGCCGCCTACGTAGTGATGAGTGGTCTCGGGCTGGAGTGCATCCCCCGCGCCACGACCGACGTGGTGTACATCCGGATGCACGGCCCGGACCCGGAGGCCAACTATGCCGGCTCCTACTCCGACGACGACCTGCGGCGCTGGGCCGATCGAATCGCCCAGTGGGACGCCGACGGACGAGACGTATGGATGTATTTCAACAACGACCTGGGCGGCCACGCGGTCCGCAATGCGCTGGCACTGCGCGAACTTTTGAGTTGAGCGCCCGCGAGTAGGGTGGAATCCTTCGACCGAACGGAGCACCCATCATGGCCAGCTCGACCAGCTTCGTCATCATCGGTGGCGGACTCGCGGCAGCCAAAGCCGTAGAAGCATTGCGCGACAACAACTTCGATGGGCACATCATGGTGTTCGCCGACGAGGAGCATCTGCCCTATGAACGGCCGCCACTGTCGAAGGAGTATCTGGCCGGGAAAAAGTCGTTGAACGATTTCACCGTGCAGAATTCCGGTTGGTACCGCGACAACAACGTCGACATAAGGCTCAGCACCCGGGTGTCCACCCTGGACGCCGCCGGCCACACCGTGGGCCTTCTCGACGGCACCACTGTCAGTTACGACAAGCTGCTGCTCGCGACGGGTTCGGCCGCGCGGCATCCGCCGATTCCAGGGTCGGACGCCGGCGGCGTCCACTATCTACGCAGCTATGAAGACGCGGTGGTCTTGAATTCCGTTCTGAACCAAGGTGCTTCGCTGGCCGTCGTGGGCGCCGGGTGGATCGGGCTGGAGGTAGCCGCCGGCGCCCGTCAGCGTGGCGTCGAGGTCACCGTTGTGGAAACCGCCAAACAACCGCTGGTGGCCGCGCTGGGAGAAACCGTCGGCGAAGTGTTTGCCACCTTGCATCGCGAGCACGGGGTGGATCTGCGGCTCGAGACACAGGTCGACGAGGTCACCCGGGCCGACGGAGCGCACGGATCGGCCACCGGTTTACGAACCCACAACGGGGCGACGATCGCCGCCGACGCCGTACTGGTGGCCGTCGGTGCTCAGCCGAACACCGAACTGGCCGAACAGGCCGGGCTGTCCATGGGTGACGGCGGGGTACTGGTCGATGCCTCGTTGCGCACCAGCGCCCCCGACATCTACGCCGTCGGCGACATCGCCGCCGCACAACACCCGCTCTTCGGCGCCCGAATCCGAACCGAGCACTGGGCCAATGCCCTCAAACAGCCCGCGGTCGCCGTGGCCGGGATGCTGGGCACACCAGGGGAATACGCCGAACTGCCGTACTTCTTCACCGACCAATACGACCTCGGCATGGAATACGTCGGTCACGCCCCGAGCTTCGAACGGGTGGTGTTTCGCGGCGACGTCGCCGGCCGCGAATTCGTGGCGTTCTGGCTCGACGGTGATGACCGGGTGCTGGCCGGAATGAACGTCAATGTCTGGGACGTGCTCGACGACGTCAAAGCACTAATCCGGTCTCGGGCCCCGGTGGACGCCGACAAGCTGGGCGATCCACAGTCACCGCTGGCCGAGCTGCTCGCCTGAGCGTCAGCCGGCGGTGCGCTCGGCGTCCGAGTCGTCAGCGCTGCGCCGGATTGGAGTCCACGTCCCGTCAATGACCGCGGGTGGGCACTGCACCTGCAACCGCTCCCGTTCGGTGCGCCGGCGTTTGATCCGCAGCCGGGCATCGCCCGGGAGGGTAACCAGTTCGTTGCAGGTCAAGTAGTACATGTCGTCGACGTCGTCGATCAGGTCTGCCTCGACTCGCAGAGAACCCAAGGTGCGCAACGTCATCCGGAGCTCATGGGTGAACCGCATGGTGGTGTCGTGGGCCAGCTCCCGCGAACCGCGCGCGTTGGCGGCCAGCCGTTCGTCCAGCGCCACCGGCGGTGCGGGGTCTGCGGAGGCGGCGGCGATCAGCAGCATCGTCGGATCGTCGGCGAATGTCGTGCTGGCCAGCTCGGCCTCCCCCGGGCCTCGGTGCCCGATCCGCGCGACGGCGGCATCCACCGCGGCCGCGGTCTTTGGCGACAACGCGCGAATGCTGGCGAGGTTGCCCTCCTCGGCCAGCGCACGTAGTGGCGGGTCGGCCCGTAGCGCGGCCGCCAACTCGGCGATCTGGACGGCGACGAAGTCGCTGTCGGCGATCATGCCCACCCCGGTCACACTGGGGGCGGCCCGGCTCCACACCGGCGCCGCGGCGCTGACACCGGCGTCGATCAGCCACAGCGCGTTGAGGATCCAGCCTTGATGAATGCGGTCGCGCAAGAGCCGGAGCCGAACTTCCAGTGCGGCCTCGGGCAGCAACGCCAGTTGCCCGGCATCGAGGTGCTCCGCGTTCGCGGCGGCGCCGTAGGCCCGCGTGTCGGCCCGCAGATGGCGCAGCAGAGCCACCGACCGTCCCATGGCAACCGCCTTGGCGAGCGAGCCGAGCGCTCCGCCCGTCAGGGCCGGCTCACCGAACGGCAGCGGATCCCCCACGTGGGGCTGGCCGACCAGGGCGTTGCGGGCGACCGCCTCCTGGTCCCAACCGGGTAGCTGGGCGGCGGCGACCATGTTGACCGACACCCCTATGTAGGGACGATGGCCGAACACCGCTATGGCCCTGCTGCCCCATTCCTGGTCGACCGCGCCGCCGAGCGCGAGCGCCTGGCCCATCACCCGGCTCGCGGCGCGCAGTCCGCTCAGTTGGATGTCCAGCGTTATCGGGGTGAGGGGTCCGGGCAGCGCGTCGTTGAGGGCGGAGCCGCTGAAGACCGGAAACCGCGGATCGATCTGGTCGTCGAATTCGCCTTCGATGCCCTCTGGCGCCGCGCTGTGCGCCGCGGCCGGCCGCCGGGCGTGCGCCAGCACCTCGACCGGGAGCGCGAGCCGCCCACTGTGATTGATGGCGCCTGCGGCGTCGAGTCGACGGCCAACGAGTCCGCGCGCGGTGTCGGCGACCGCGTCAAGCGCGTGCCAGCCGAACTGGAACGACCAGTCTTCTTGTGCCGCCGAAAGATTCATTTCCGGAATCAGCTCCGACCAGCTGCGCACCCGATGTAGCCGCGACCGCGGATCCGCGGCGCGCAACACCCGCCACGCGGTGATCAGATTGACGGTGTCCGGGCTGGCGAGGTCCACGATGCCGGTGCGGTCGGTGTTGAGCGCCAAAACCAAAAATCGCATCAGGTCGTCGAAATGCAGCACCCGGATGGGCTGAGCCGAGACCTTGGCGCGCATCAGGGTGGCGACGGTGCGACACACCATCCAGTCGAGTTGGCGACCGACCGGTGGTGCGATCCGGACGACCACGGTGGGGCCCCAGCTCGAGGACACCAGGTCCTCAGCCGGTCGGTACAGCTCTGGCGAGCCCGCGGCCTGCGACACGAACAGCAACCGGGAACCGGTGCGGGCGGCCGCGTCGGTCACCCGTGCAAGGCCGTCCATGTCCGCGCTGCCCGGAGCGGACGGGTCGATGGGGGCCAGGTGGATCACCGCGTCGGCGTCGTCGGTCAGCTCCCGTAGCACCCGGTCGCTCAGCGGCGCGCAAACCAGGTCGACTTTGCGGTCCAGGCACGGATGCGGAAGCTCAGCAATGCCGGTGACGGTGTGCCCGGCAGCGATGAGCTGCCCAGCGACCAACCGCCCGAGTGCGCCGGTGGCGTCGGTAACCAGGATGTGCACCTGGGCTCACCTCCCCCAACCCTCAGCATTCAACAATAGGCAAGTAGGCATGGGCTACGCGACCGTTACTCCGGTAACGGTTCGGTGACCTGGCGTGATGCCGTCGGCAAGGGCTACTGCAGCGTCGCGCTGCCGTCCGCGGCGACGGCAACCTTGGCGCCCCCGATATCTTCACGCACCGATGCCTGCGCCTCGCCGCGATCGGTGACCACCGCCAGGGCGCGCGACCCGTCGGGTGTGCGCACGGCCAGAAACGCCTTCTCGGGTTGCCCCTCGCGGTCGAACGGCGTCGTCCAGGCTTCAACGGTGCCGACGCCTTCCCACTCCACCACAGCGGCGCTGGTCGGCTCCCGATCGACCTCCGATTGCGTGTCCTCCCAACGGAATTCGGCAGGCGGCTCCGTACTGTAGACCCCGAAGCTGTGTTTGGTCAGGTAGCCGCCGTTGGCAGTGATCAGGCCGCGACGGCCCGGATTGGCCACCAGCAACTCCGCCATGGTCGCAATCGAATGCATCACGTAGTTGCTCCACGGTCCGCCCGCGAACGTCAGACCGCCGGTCACCGTCAGCGGGCGGGCGGGATCGTCGACGCTCAACCCGAGCTCGGCCGCCGCCACCTGAACCGCGGAGGGAAAGCAGGAGTACAGGTCGACGTAGTCGATGTCGTCGATGCCCAAACCGGCCAGTTCCAGCACCCGCGCACCGGCGATCCGGATCGCCGTCGAGCGGTGCAGCTCGTGACGCTCGGCGATGGATGGCGTGTCGTGGGCGTCGGTGCCCGCGTGCGGGAAAACCCACCGCTGCGCCGGGATCTTCAGCCGGGTTGCCTCCCCAACCGAGGTCAGGACCAGCGCTGCGCCCTGGTCGACCATGTTGTTGGAGTTCATCAGCTTGGTGTACGGCCAGCTGATCATCCGGTTCCGCGGGCCCGCTCGGCCGATGTCGTCGGCGCTCGACGGTTTGCGAATCCAGGCGTGCGGATTGTCCACTGCCACGGCGTTGAATCGTGCCCACAGCGCTCCGATGCGCTCGAGGTGATCATCGATCGACTCGCCGTTCGCGACCCGAAGCGCCTCCTCGAACATCGGGTAGACGTAGGCGGGCCGGTCCAGGGAGATCCTGATCTCGGCCTCACCGGCCATCGCGACGTCGTCGCCGCTGACTTCGGCCATCGGGACGGACTGGTCCTGCTCGGTCCACAGCAGCTTGCCGCCCTTGGCCCGCAGTCCCCGCCTGGTGCGCCAGGTTTCGGCGCCGGCCAGCAGCACCATCCTGGCGCGGCCCCGCTGGATGTCCAGGCAGGCCTGGTTGACCAGCGACTGCGGCACGTTGCCGCCCACGGGGCTGTACAGCGTGGTGAAGTCACTGGCTCCGATTCGCTGGCCCAGCAACAGGCCCGGGTCGCGGTACTGGGCCGAGAGGATGTTCACGATGCGGATGGAATCGACGGCGTCGATCACCGCGGCGTCGGCGGCGTGCTCGACCGCGGCCACCATCAGGTCCATCGGCTCGACCGAGCGGGTCTCGGGGTCGATTTCGTCGCGATGGTTGACCTGGCCATAGCCGATCAACACCGGGGTGCTGGGGTCGACGGTCATGGGAACGAATTTAGCGTGGCTATGAATCTGACCTGATCGGCGGCCCTCGCCGGTGCTGTCGGTTCGACCGCTAGGCGTTGTCGGCCGGCACGGACAGGACGCCGTCGTTGATCAGCCGCTGGATCTCAACGGGGTTCATTCCCAGCAGGCTTCGGCAGATCTCGATGGTGTCCTGACCCGGCAGGGGTGCCGGGGCCTGCCGCGCCGCCGGGATGTGGCGAAACGGCGCCGGCCCTGTCTCGGCCGGCAACGGATTCTCGATCAGCGGATGCACCATGGGGCTGTACACATTTCGCGCGATCAGCTGCGGGTCCTCGAGGACGTCGGGCGGACGGTTCATCGGCCCGGCCGGAACTCCGGCCGACTGCAGCAGTTCGGCGGCCCGCAGCGGGGTGCGCGTCCGGGTCCAGGCGGAGACCAGTTCGACCAGCTCGCCGCGATTGGCCAGCCGCCCTTCGCCGGTCGCGAAGCGCGGGTCATCAGCCCATCCTATGTGGTCGAAAACCGAAGTGGCACGGCGCCATTCGTCGTCCGACCGGATGGAGATGACGCACCATTCGTCGTCACCCGCGCAGGGATAGACCGCATGCAGGCTGGTGTCCTGGCGAATCTGCGCGACGCCCGCGGCCAGCGCCGCCTCGGTGACATACAGCGTGTCGAGCTGATTGACCACGACCTCGGCCTGCGAAATGTGGACGTGGGCTCCTCGGCCGACCCGGTCGCGATGGATCAGCGCAGCCAGCGCCCCGATCGCCGTGATCCGCCCCACCACGTGGTCGGGGAAGACGGTCGTCGCGTCGTAAAACCCGTGCCTGCCGGTGTCGGCTTCGTCCTGCGCACCGTCTGACGTCCAGAGTCGGGTGACCCCGGTGGTGGCGCGGACCAGCGGGCCGTAACCCAACCGCGCGCTCCACGGCCCCGTGTCGCCGAACGCGCTGCTTTCGGCCAGCACAATGCGCGGGTTGATGGCGCGTAGCTCATCATAGGAAAAGCCCAGTGCGGTAAGGGTTCCCGGCTTGAAGTTGGCGAAGACCGCGTCGGCCTCGGCCACCAGGCGGCCGAAGATCTTCTTGCCCTCGGCGCTGCGCAGATCCAGTCCCAGTCCCCGGTTGTTGCGGTGCGTCCAAGCGAAGGATTCGCTCATGGCGTCGCCGATCCGGGCCTGCCGCAATCCGTCCGGATAGTCGACACTTTCGACTTTGATGACATCGGCACCCAGGTCGCCGAACAACCGGCTCAGCTCACCACCGGCGACGATGATGCCCAGGTCGAGAATCCGCAGCCCCGCAAAGGGATAGTCGCCGAGCCGGCCCGATGACGACGGCACCACCGACGGATTGCCACGCCAATACGGCTCGTCGTATCCCGCGGGCGGCACCGGCGTCCGAAAACCCGCGCGCTCACCGTCGACGACGAAATATCCGGTCGGCACGCTGGTGCGCACGCCGGGGACCAGTTCGGCTTCGGTGATGGCGCCCACCGCCTGGAAGTGTTCGGACCCCAGGATCCGGGCGGGCGTCAGCACCGCGGCGATCGGGACCCCGTTCGCCTGTCCGGCGGTCACCAGATCCTTCATCGTCTGTCCGGCGAACAGCTCCCGGATCAGCCCGCTGATCTGCGGCCAAGCCGCGAAACGCTCGCCGATCGCGTCGTATTTCGGGTCCTGGAAGTCCTCCGGCTCCCCCAGCCAGTGCCGCAGGCCGCGCCACTGGCGCGGTGCCATCACGCACAACCGGACGTACCCGTCCTGGCACGTATAGATCGGGTATGCGTCCTGGTTCTTCGGCCGGCCCCGCCACCGCCCGCCGCGGCGGACACCGGCGGCGGCCTGCCCGTGCGCGCCGAAGGCCGGATCGAGCGCCATCACGACGGCGTCGAACCAGGAGAAGTCGATGTAATCGCCAGTGCCGCAGCGTAATCGGTTGTAGTACGCCGCGAGCGCGGCCCACGCCGCCTGAACGGCGGCGGTCGCCGAAGCGATACCGTCCGGCGGCAACACCGGGGTGCCGGTGGTGGGGCCGGACCGCGCCAGCGCGCCACACATCGCGTACAACACCGGATCGGTGGCGCGCCAGGACGACCGAGAACCCGTCGCACCGAAGTCGGTGATCGACAGCACCACCAGGTGCGGGTAGCGGGCCGCCAGCTCCTCGCCGGAGGTCCCGAACATGGCGCCACGCTCGTCGGCGCCGGTGTCCACGACGATGTCGGCGTCGGCGGCCAGGTCCAGGAAGCGGGCACAGTCCTCGTCGTCGAACGGGTCGAGCACCGCACTGCGCTTATTCGCGTTGTGCACCGCGAACGGAATGCTGGCCCCGCGCAGCGTGGGCAGCGCATCGCGTCCCAGGCAACCTCCCGGCTGCTCCACCTTGAGGACGTCGGCACCCAGGTCGGCGAACAGCCGGGCGACCGCGTCGGCGACGCCGCTCGACAGGTCGAGGACGCGCACGGCATCGAGCAAACCGTCGGCCATCTGGACACCGTACCTGCCTGGTCAGGCCGTTGCGCGGCGGGCGTTCCGTACGCCGTTCACCGTGCAGGTGGCCAAAGTTCCAGGTGGGCAACCTGATTCGGTGCTAGGACGATCGACTCTGGCGCAAGGCTCGGTCGAAGCTTTACGCCGGCGCGGCGTCGGCTATCGTCACAGGCCGACCCGCCAGGCCCTACCCGTCGTCTCATGGAGGCAGCCACGATGACCGCGCACCTGAGCTACGTCGAGGCGGTGGTGGTCGGCGCGTTCCAGGGCGTCACCGAGCTGTTCCCGGTCTCCAGCCTGGGGCACGCGGTGCTGGTGCCGGCGCTGGTCGGCGGGCGATGGGCCCAGGACCTCAACGTCTCGGCCCCCAAATCGCCCTACCTCGCGTTCATCGTGGGTCTGCATGTGGCCACCGCCGCGGCCCTGCTGGTGTTCTTCTGGCGTGACTGGGTGCGCATCCTGAGCGGGTTCTTCACCTCGCTGCGCCATCGCCGGATCCAGACGCCCGACGAACGCCTGGCGTGGCTGATCGTGGCGGGAACCATCCCGGTGGGTCTGACCGGGCTGGCGGCCGAACAGCTGTTCCGCACCACACTCGGCAAGCCCGTCCCCGCCGCGGCCTTCCTATTGCTCAACGGGATCGCGCTCTACGCGGGCGAAGTGCTCCGCCGACGCGTCGCGCCCGCACCGGCTCAGCCCGCGGCGCCCGGGGGGGAACCCGAACACGGCGACGAGGCGTCGGATCATCGGCTCGCCCAGCTTCCGCTGCCCCGCGGCGTGGTGATCGGTGCGGCGCAGATCCTGGCCCTGCTCCCTGGCATCAGCCGCTCGGGGATCACCATCGTGGCCGGCCTGTGGCGGGGCTTGTCGCACGAGGACGCCGCCCGGTTTTCCTTCTTGCTCGCGACGCCGATCATCTTGGCCGCGGGCGTGTACAAGATCCCGGAACTTTTCGGGCCGCTCGGTGCCGGAATCGGTGGCCAGGTGCTGGCCGGCAGCGTCGCCTCATTCGTCTGTGCCTACCTCGCCGTGCGCTTCCTGACGCGATACTTCCAAACCCGCACGCTGACCCCGTTCGCCATTTACTGTGCCGTCGCCGGCGGGGCCAGCCTGGTCTGGTTTGCCCTGGGCTGAACCGGCCGGTGACCGAGCGCCGGTCACCGAGGTTTCTTGCGTGGGGCGACTTCGAGTGCTGTGCTTAGCGAGTTGTCCGAGTTGACACCCGTCAAGAATCTGGAGGGGACCGGAAATGGCAGACACGGCCTCGATCGGCCTCAGGGTCCGCGGCAAGGTCATCGTGATCACCGGTGGCGCCCGGGGCATCGGGTTGGCCACCGCCACCGCGCTGCACAATCTGGGCGCCAAGGTCGCCATCGGTGACGTCGACGAAGTGCGGGTGAAGGAATCCGGTGCGGACCTGGGACTTGAGGTCTACGGAAAGCTCGACGTCACCGACCCGCACTCGTTCTCCGACTTCCTGGACGAGGCGGAGAGGCAGCTCGGCCCGATCGACGTGCTGATCAACAACGCCGGCATCATGCCCGTCGGGCGGATCGTCGACGAACCGGACGCGGTCACCCGGCGGATCCTGGACATCAACGTCTACGGCGTGATGCTGGGCAGCAAGCTGGCCGCGCAGCGCATGGTCCCCCGCGGCCAGGGACACGTCATCAACGTCGCCTCACTGGCCGGTGAGCTCTACATCGTCGGCTTGGCCACCTACTGCGCCAGCAAGCACGCGGTGGTCGCGTTCACCGACGCGGCCCGGTTGGAGTACCGGTCGGCCGGGGTGAAGTTTTCCGCCGTGTTGCCGACGTTCGTCAACACCGAGCTGGTTGCCGGGACTCCCGGCATGAAGGGGTTCCGCAACGCCGAGCCCCCCGAGATCGCCGACGCGATCGTCAACCTGGTCGCCCACCCCAAGCCGCGGGTGCGGATCACCAGGGCGGCGGGCGCGATGGTGGTGTCCCAGAAGTTCTGGCCGCGCCGAATCGCCGAGGGGCTCAACCGGATACTGGGCGGCGATCACGTCTTCACCGACGACGTCGACGTCGCGAAGCGCCAGGCGTACGAGGCGCGCGCCCGCGGCGAAGGGTAATTGCGCACGAGCATTGTTCGCCGAAGGCGCGGACAATCGGCCGAGTGAGCCTAGAAACCCGAACCTCCGCGCCCGCGCAATCTCCGCTCTCCGACGACGAACTGGCTCTGATCGACAAGTACTGGCGTGCCGCCAACTATTTGTCGGTCGGCCAGATCTATCTCCTCGACAACCCGCTGCTCAACGAACCGCTGTCCACCGAGCACGTCAAACCGCGGTTGCTGGGGCATTGGGGCACCACGCCCGGGCTCAACCTCGTCTACGCGCACCTGAACCGGATCATCCGCAACCGCGACGCCGACGTCATCTACGTGACCGGGCCGGGCCACGGCGGCCCCGGCCTGGTCGCCAACGCGTACCTCGAGGGCACCTACAGCGAGGTGTACACCGGCATCGAGGAGGACACCGAAGGGCTGCGCAAGCTGTTCCGGCAGTTCTCCTTCCCCGGCGGCATCCCCAGCCACGTCGCGGCCCAGACGCCGGGATCCATTCACGAGGGCGGTGAGCTCGGTTACGCGCTGGTGCACGCCTACGGCGCGGCCATGGACAATCCGTACCTGGTGGTGGCCTGCGTCGTCGGCGACGGCGAGGCCGAAACCGGGCCGCTGGCCGCCAGCTGGCACTCCAACAAGTTCCTCAACCCGGTGACCGACGGCGCGGTGCTGCCCATCCTGGCGCTCAACGGCTACAAGATCGCAAACCCGACGGTGCTGGCCCGCATCCCGCACGACGAGCTGGAATCTCTGCTGCGCGGCTACGGCTACCGGCCGATCACGGTTGCCGGCGACGACCCGGCCGCCGTGCATCAGCAACTGGCGGCCGCCCTCGACGACGCGTTCGACGACATCGCGGCCATCCAGAGCGCAGCCCGCGGCGGCGGTCGGACCGAGCGGCCGGTGTGGCCGATGATCGTGCTGCGCACACCCAAGGGGTGGACCGGGCCCAAGGTGGTGGACGGCAAGAAGGTCGAGGGCACCTGGCGCTCGCATCAGGTGCCGCTGTCCGAGACGCACGACAATCCCGAACACCGCGCCCAGCTCGAGGAATGGCTGCGCAGCTACGCACCGGAGCAGCTTTTCGACGAAAACGGCAGGCTACGTGACGAATTGCGGGCGTTGGCGCCCACCGGCGATCGCCGGATGAGCGCCAATCCGCATGCCAACGGCGGGCTGTTGCTGCACGATCTGGACCTGCCGGACTTTCGTGACTACGCCGTGGCCCTCGAGCGGCCGGCGGCTACCACGCACGAGGCCACCCGGGTGCTGGGCACGTTTCTGCGCGACGTGATCGCCCGCAACCGGGACCGGTTCCGGCTGATGGGACCCGATGAGACCGCGTCCAACCGGCTCGACGCCGTCTTCGGATCGACGGACAAGGTGTGGCTTTCGGAGGTCGAACCCGACGACGAGCACCTCGCGCCCGACGGACGCGTGATGGAGGTGCTCTCCGAGCACCTGTGCCAGGGCTGGCTGGAGGGCTACCTGCTGACCGGGCGGCACGGGCTGTTCAACTGCTACGAGGCGTTCGTGCACATCGTCGACTCGATGCTCAACCAGCACGCGAAATGGCTTGCCACCAGCCGGGAATTGCCGTGGCGGCGGCCCATCGCGTCGCTGAACTACTTGCTCAGTTCGCACGTCTGGCGCCAAGACCACAACGGCGCGTCACACCAGGACCCGGGCTTCATCGACCTCGTCGCCAACAAGCGGCCGGAGCTGACCCGGGTCTACCTGCCGCCCGACGGCAACACACTGCTTTCGGTGGCCGATCACTGCCTGCGCAGCCGCGACTACATCAACGTCATCGTCGCCGGTAAGCAGCCCGCACTGGCCTACCTCGACATGAACGACGCCATCGCGCACTGCACCCGCGGCCTGGGCATCTGGCCGTGGGCGAGTACGGCCACCGACGACCCCGACGTGGTGCTGGCCTGCGCCGGCGACATCCCCACGCTGGAGACGCTGGCCGCGGCCGACATCCTGCGCTCCGAACTGCCTGAGCTGGGTGTGCGGGTGGTCAATATCGTCGACCTGATGCGGCTGCAGCCGGACTCCGAGCACCCGCATGGCCTGCCGGACCGCGAGTTCGACGCGCTGTTCACCCGGGACAAGCCGGTCATTTTCGCCTACCACGGCTATCCCTGGCTGATCCATCGGCTCACCTACAGCCGCACCAACCACGCCCACCTGCACGTGCGCGGCTTCAAGGAGCGCGGGACCACGACCACGCCCTTCGACATGGTGATGCTCAACGATCTGGACCGGTTCCACCTGGTCATCGATGTCATCGACCGGGTGGACGGGTTGGCCAGTCGCGCCGCCATGCTGCGCCAGCGCATGGTCGACGCCCGCCTCGCCGCGCGGATGTACACCCGCGAGCACGGCGAGGACGACCCGCAGATCGCCGGCTGGACCTGGACGACGAGCGAGCAGAACGAGCGTAGTGAGTGATGCGAGCGAGCAGAACGAGCGTAGTGAGTGATGCGAGCGAGGCGACCCATCGGACCTGGGCGACTGAGTGATCTGACGCCGAGATTGCCGTGACGGCTGTGCTTCGGGGCCGAGCACGACCGGGGCGGCAATCTCGTTGAACGGTCGGGTCCGCGGTCCGCCGGTAAACTGGTCGGATGCTTGACGCCACCGGCACAGCCGACATTCATCCCGTGGTGTCCCAGCTCTCGGCGCTGCACAGATTCCGGATCAACCTCGACATCGCGGTCGTCGTGGTGGTGCTGGTGCTGAGCAACCTGATCGCCCACTTCACCACGCCATGGGCGAGCGTCGCCACCGTCCCGGCCGCCGCGGTCGGGTTGGTCATCCTGATGCGGTGCCGCGGGCTGGGCTGGGCGGACCTTGGCCTGGGCCGCGAGCACTGGAAGCCCGGCCTGGGTTACGCGGTGGCCGCCGTCGTCGTCGTGGCATCGGTGATCGCGCTGGGCGTACTGCTACCGGCGACCCGGCCCATGTTCATGAACCACCGCTACGCCACGATCTCCGGGGCGATGATCGCGTCGATGGTCGTCATCCCGCTGCAGACGGTCATCCCCGAGGAACTGGCCTTTCGGGGCGTCCTGCACGGCGCGCTCAACCGGGCCTGGGGCTTTCGCGGCGTCGCGCTGGCGGGCTCGCTGTTGTTCGGGCTGTGGCACGTCGCCACGTCGTTCGGGCTGACCAGCAGCAACGTGGGCTTCACCCGGCTGTTCGGCGCGGGGATGGTCGGCATGATGGCGGGGGTGACCGGCGCGGTGCTGGCCACCGGGGCCGCCGGATTCGTCTTCAGCTGGCTGCGCCGGCGCAGCGGCAGCCTGATCGCGCCGATCGCGCTGCACTGGTCATTGAACGGGCTCGGCGCGCTGGCCGCCGCCCTGGTGTGGCACCTGTCCACCTGACCCAGATCACACCAGCAGCACCGCCGCACCGGCGATGCGCCCGGCGCTCAGGTCCGCCAGCGCCCGATCGGCTTGCCCGAGCGGATATTCCGGCGTCGTCACCTCGATGTGGTGCTCACCCGCGAAGTCGAGGAAGGCCCGCGCGTCGGCCCGGGTGTTGGATGTGACCGATCGGACCTGGCGTTCCTGGAACAGGTGACGCTGGTAGTTCAGGGCCGGGATATCGGACAGGTGGATCCCGGCGATCGCCAAGGTGCCGCCGCGGTCCAGCGCTTCGAGCGCGGGCAGCACCAGATCCCCAACCGGGGCAAACAGGATCGCGGCGTCCAGCGGCACCGGCGGCCGATCGGTCGCGCCTTGCGCCGATGCGGCGCCGAGCTCCAACGCCAGTTCCTGCGCCCGGGACCCGCGGGTCATCACGTGTACCTCAGCGCCTTGCGCCAGCGCTACCTGCGCGGTGATGTGGGCGCTGCCGCCGAAGCCGTAGAGGCCCAGGCGCCCACCGGGCGGCAGCTCCGCGCACAGCAGCGAGCGGTAGCCGATGATGCCCGCGCACAACAGGGGCGCCAGCTCGCTGTCGCTGTACCCGCCCGGCAGTGGGTGCGCGAAAGCGGCCGGGACGGTAGCGAATTCGGCGTAGCCGCCGTCAGCGTCCCAGCCGGTGTAGCGGGAGTTTGGGCATAGGTTCTCGTCGCCGCGACGGCAGTACGTGCATACGCCGCAGGTGTGACGCAGCCAGGCGATACCTACCCGGTCCCCCACCCGGAATTCGGCGCCGGCCTCGGAGCCCATTTTGATGACTTCCCCGACCACCTCATGACCGGGAGTAACCCCGTCGCGGTGGACGGGCAGATCGCCTTCGGCGACGTGCAGGTCGGTGCGGCAGACGCCGCACGCGCGCACGGCCACCAGCAGTTCGGAAGGCCCTGGTCGTGGCACCTCGGCGGTGACTCGCTCCAACGGGCCGGTGTTCATCGGCCCGGGTCGACGTACGCGCCAGGCGCGCATTGCCGTGGTGGTCACCGGTGGAGGCATCAACCCATCATGCCGCTAACCACCACGGCCGCAACGGCTTAAGCCGATTACGTCCTGCGCACCATGCCGACGACCCAGAGCAAGAGCACGGCGCCGAGCAGGGCGGTGAAGAAGGTGAAGATGATTCCGCCGCCCGCGGTGTTGACGAAGAAGCTCAGGATGAAGCCACCGATCAGCGCGCCGACGATGCCGATCACGATGTCCATCAAGATGCCGGCTCCGCTGCCCCGGATGATCCTGCTGGCGAGGGCTCCGGCCAGGCCGCCGATGATGATGTAGCCGATCCAGCCGACGCTGGTCAGAGTGCTGGAGCGGGCAAGAAACTCGGTAGCTGCCAAGACGGTCATAAAGGTCTCCTTGTAATCGCTGGCAAAGCCCAGCTATTTGCTGGGCCGTCTCTCGGTATACCCAGTTTGGGTCACGAAATGAGCGCCGATTGGAGACGGTTGACCAGTCGGTTTCCGTTACGACCGCGCCGGCCGATCGCTGCGGTCAGGTCGAGAACGTCTGCTGCGGTGTGGGTGTGGGTGTCGGGCTGACCTCGGAGGCCGGCGCGGGCGCTCCCGGCGCGACGGGAGCCGCGGGAGCCGGCGCGGGCGCTCCCGGGGCCGCAGGTGCAGCAGGTGCCGGTGCGGGGGCTCCCGGAGCCGCAGGCGCTGCCGGAGCTCCAGGAGCCGGTGCGGGCGCTGCCGGAGCCCCAGGAGCCGATGGCGGTGCCGCCGGCGGCGTCCAGGCCTGGATCGACTCGGTGAGCGCCTTGGCCGCGCCCCTGTCCACCGGGTCGTTCGAGGTTCCGAGCCACACCACAAACCAGCGTTGGGCGGTCCCGCCGTTGGCCGAACCGATGACGCCGGTCCAGATCTGGCCGTTCGGCTTGGACGCATCGCTGAACTTGACTTCGTAATACGACGCGCTGCCGGTGCTTCCGTTGCTTCCGTTGAGCGGGGTGCTGTCCTGGTTGATGCGAGTGCCGGGATAGGGCATGAAGAACTCGCCCATGTCCGACCCCAGCCGCACCGCGGCCTTGGCGTTGTCGGCTTCCGCGCTGGCGTAGAGCTTTTGATCCAGGCGGCCCATCACGATGCGAGTGTCGTTGGCAACCGGCGGTGGCTGGTCGGGCATCGGCGGCGGGCCGGTGACCTTGCTCAGCAGCGCCGAGCCGTAGTCGAGGTGCGAAGCGTCCGACTCCACCCAGCCGCCGGGCAGGACGTAGCTGAATCCGCCGACCGCGTTGGTGATCCGCCCGGCGTTCGGGTCAACCGGCGGTGGTGGCGGCGCGTTCGGGTCGACGGGTGGTGGCGGCGCGCCGTTCGGGTTGAGCGGCGGTGGCGGGACGGCGTTGGGATCACCCGGTACCGGTTGCCCGTTCGGCGCCTGGGCGGCCGGCGGCGCGTTGGTCGCCGGCGCACCGGGCGGGGCCGCGGCCGTCGTTGGTGGGACCGGGGTCGGCACCTCGGGATCGGCGTTCGAGGTTGCCGGCAACGCGATGGCGACTGCGCTGGCGCCGGTCACCGCGGTGATTGCCAGCGTCGTCCACAGTCCTTTGCGACGGGTCGAGGTCGGATCCACCTGCTCCATGGCGACGAACCTACCGTGTTACCGCTGTGACGCAAGGATGCATTGCGGACTAATGCGGTGTGGATCTACCGATGTTGCCAATGTGCAATCTTCGTCGGGGCGGCGCGGCTCTTCGCAACGACTCACCGAGCGGCGGGATGCAGCGCCACCTCATGGGCCTTGACCGAGAACCACACCCGATCACCAGGCACCAATTGCAGCTCCGAAGCGGCGTCGACGGTGATCTCCGCGGCCAGGCCCGGGGCGCCGTCGGGTTGCTGCGCGCCGCGCACCAACACCGCCGGACCGCGGACATCCATCTCCGCCACGGTGATCTCGACGGTGTTGCGGGGGCTGCCGTGCGGCTGCTCGCGATAGACGGCCACCGCCGTGGGCGGGAACACCGCGATCGCGTGCTGTTCCGGTGCGAGCGGTTCGCCGCTCGCCGGTGGGGCCGCATACCAGTGGTCGCCGGAGTCCGTGTGCAGCGAGCCGTCGCGGCCAACGGTTCCATTAACCAGGTTGATGCCCGCTATGCGGGCCGCAAAATGACTGCGCGGTGCGGTGAGAACATCGGGCACCGAGCCGATTTCGGCAATCTTGCCGGACTCCAGCACCAGGACGCGGTCAGCCAGGGTGAACACGTCGAGCAGATCGTGGGTCACCAGGACCGCCGCGCAGCCGATGCGGGCGATGACCCTGCGCAGCACCGCCCGGATCGCGGCGGCCGCGGCGACGTCGAGGCCGGCCAGCGGTTCATCGAGAAGCAACACGTCGGGTTCGGCCGCCAGTGCCCGGGCGATTGCTACCCGCTGGGCTTGTCCGCCGGAGAGCTGTCGCGGTTTCCGGTCGGCGAAGCGCTCGGCATCCACTTCGCGCAACCAGCGCAGCGCAGTCGCTGTCGCCGTGCCGCGACCCGAGCGCAACGCCGCGCGCCGCCGACTGTGCGGGCCGAACGCGACATTGGCGGCAACACTCATGTGCGGGAACAGCAGTGCGTCCTGTAGCAGCAGCCCGACCCGGCGGTCGTGCGTCGCGACGCTTACCCCGGCCGCGGTGTCGGTCAGGATCCGGTCCCCCAGCCGCACCACCCCGTGGTCGGGACGAAGTAGTCCCGCGATGACATGCAGGACAGTCGATTTGCCGGCGCCGTTGGGGCCGAGCACGGCGAGCACCTCTCCCGCGGCCACGCAGAACTCCACGTCCACCTGGCGGTCGGCGACGACCGCGCGCAGCTGCAATTCGCTCATGGCTCCGCTTACCTGGTGTCAGTCCCGGTCAGCCCGCGAGTGCCCAGGCCCAGCACCACCAGGGCCGCCACTACCACCAGCAGGATCGACAGCGCCACAGCGGCATCGGCGTCGGTCACCCGTTGCAGGTAGATCTCCAGCGGCAGCGTGCGGGTGACCCCCTGCCGGGATCCGGCGAATGTCAGCGTCGCACCGAACTCGCCCAGCGAGCGGGCGAAGGCCAGCACCGCCCCCGACACCACGCCCGGCAACACCAGCGGCAGGGTGACGCGCCACCAGATGACACTCGGGCGCGCACCCAACGTCGCCGCCACCACCTCGAAATCGGCGCCCGCGGTACGCGCGGCGCCCTCGAGGGAGATCACCAGGAACGGCAACGAAACGAAGGCCTGTGCCAGCACCACCGCGGTGGTGCTGAACGCGATGCTGACGCCCGCAGCCTCCAGATACCGGCCCAGCAATCCGAGCCGGCCGAACGCGTACAGCAACGCGATGCCGCCCACCACCGGCGGCAGCACCAGGGGTAGCAGGATCAGCGGCCGGAGCAACCGGATCACGCGCGCCGTGCCGCGCGCCAGCACCAGCGCCATCGGCACCCCGACCACCACGCACAACACCGTGCTGGCCGCCGCGGTCTTCAGGCTCAGCAGCAATGCCGCCCTCGACGATGCGCTGGTGATCAGCGACCAGAAATGCGGCCAGTCGACCTTGACCGCGATGGCCACCAACGGCAGCACCACGAAGACGGTCCCCGCCGCCGCGGGGAAATACACCCAGCGAGGCAGGTCCGTCGGCCGGTGCATGGGCGGCGATCAGGGTTTCGCGAAGCCGGCCCGGGCCAGGATCTGCTGCCCGGTCGGTGAGGTCACCAGGTCGACGAACTTCTGGGCCTGAGCGGCGAGCGGCGCCTTCCTCAGCACGCCGATGGGATAGACGTTCACCGCGGTGGCGGCCGCCGGAAAGTTCACGGTCGCGACCTTGCTGCCGGCGGATTTGGCGTCGGTGACATACACCAGCGCGGCGTCGGCCTGGCCGCTGGTGACCTTGTTGAGGGCATCCGTCACGCTGAGTTCCTCGCTGACCGGGTTGAGACGCACACCAGTGCTGTCTTCGACGCGCTGGGTCGCCGCCCCGCACGGCACCGGTTGCTGGCAGATCACCACGTTGAGCCCCGGCTTGGACAGATCCGCGAAGGACCCGACCTTTTTCGGGTTGCCCGGCGCGGTGACGATGACCAATGTGTTGGACGCGAAGTTCGTCGGGTTGCCGCTCAGCAAGCCGGCCTTGTTGACCGTGTCCATCTGGGCGGTGTCGGCCGAGGCGAAGACGTCGGCCGTCGCGCCCTGCGTCAACTGGGTCGCCAGGTCAGAGGAGCCGGCGAACTCGAATTCGACGCCGATACCCGGATTTTGGGACTTGAATTGTTGGCTGATCTGGGTGAAGGCCGGCTTGAGCGACGCGGCGGCGAACACCATGACCTTGCCGGATGTCGCCGACGACGGCGAGGAGGGCGACTTCGCACTGCACCCGATCAGACCCGCCATCAGCACCGCCGAAACCACCGCGGCCAGGATCCCGATCCGACGCATGGGTGAACCCTAGCCCGCCGATGATGCGGTCCGCCCGGGGGTTGAATCGCCGCAAGAAAGTGACGGCCGAATAGTTACTCAAATGATCCGCGCGTCGCGCCGGCGAAAGTTTCGCCGACTAGCTACTGTCCAGTAACATATCTGGGGATTGATGCCATAACGCGCTGAGATCCAGGCAGATGTTCGCGGTCCTGCGGTGTTCGCCACCCGGAACTGCCCTGGGTTCAGCGTTGAACGCGAGGAGGTCATGGCGGTGGAGGTGCTGGTTACCGGCGGAGACACGGAGCTGGGGCGCGCGGTAGCCGAGGGCTTCCGCGATGACGGCCACAAAGTGACCCTGGTGGGCGCACGCAAGAGTGACGTGGAGATCGCCGCCAAGGAGCTGGAAGTCGAGGCGATCGTCTGCGACACCACCGACCCCGCCAGCCTCGAAGAGGCCCGTCCCCTGTTCCCGCATCATCTGGACACCATCGTCAACGTGCCGGCGCCCACCTGGGACGCCGGCGACCCGCGCACCTATTCGATGGCCGATACCGCCAACGCCTGGCGCAATGCCCTTGACGCGACGGTGCTCTCGGCGGTGTTGACCGTGCAGGCCGTGGGTGATCACCTGCGTTCGGGCGGCTCCATCATCAGTGTGGTGCCCGAGAACCCACCGGCGGGCAGCGCCGACGCGGCGATCAAAGCCGCCCTGTCGAACTGGACCGCGGGCCAGGCAAGCATTTTCGGCACCCGCGGAATCACGGTCAACGTCGTGGCCAGTGGACGCAGCGCCGAGGCCGGCTACGACGGACTGTCCCGCACACAAGCGCCGGTGGCCGCGGAGGCCGCCCGGTTGGCGTTGTTCTTGACCACCTCGGCGGCTCGCCACATCACCGGCCAGACGTTGCACGTGAGCCACGGCGCGCTGGCTCGTTTCGCCTGAGGCGTAACGCGCGCCGGTCGCGCAGGGCCGGGCCTATCGCTACGGTAATTCTCGTGGCTATTCGACTCGGTCTGCAGATTCCCAACTTTTCCTACGGCACCGGGGTTGAGCAACTCTTCCCCACCGTCATCGCGCAAGCCCGCGAGGCCGAATCCGCTGGATTCGACTCGGTTTTCGTGATGGACCACTTCTATCAACTGCCGATGCTGGGCTCGCCCGATCAGCCGATGCTGGAGGCCTACACCGCCCTGGGGGCACTGGCCACCGCCACCGAGCGGGTACAGCTGGGCACGTTGGTGACCGGCAATACGTATCGAAACCCGACGCTGCTCGCGAAGACCATCACCACGCTGGACGTGGTGAGCCAGGGCCGAGCCATTCTGGGGATCGGTACCGGATGGTTCCAGCTCGAGCACGATCAGTTGGGCTTCGAATTCGGCACGTTCACCGACAGATTCAACCGGCTCGACGAGGCCCTGGAGATCATCTTGCCGATGATCAAGGGCGAGCGGGCCACCTTCTCGGGCAAGTGGTACCAGGCCAACGAGGCGTTCGCCAATCCCCGTTTCCGGGACCGCATTCCGTTGATGATCGGCGGCAGCGGCGAGAAGAAGACGATCCCGCTTGCCGCACGGCATTTCGACCACCTCAACGTGATCGCGGGTTTCGACGAGCTGCCGCGCAAACTGGATGCCGTGCGCCGAGCCTGCGAGGAGGTCGGCCGCGACCCCTCCACCCTGGAAACCAGCACGCTGACCACGGTGCTGATCGACGAAAACGCGAACCTCGACCAGATTCCCGCCGAGATGACGCAGCGCATGGTGGTCGGCACGCCGGATTCGGTCGCCGATCAGATCAAGACCAAGGTGATCGACGCGGGCATAAAAGGCGTGATCATCAACCTGCCCTTCTACACGCCCGGCGTTATCCAGGCGGCCGGCGAAGCACTGCGTCCGCTCGTGGGCCTGTAGGTCTTTCCGCCGCTCAGCGCACCCGACGGCACAACATGACGAGTATCACGTCGGCCGACCAGCCGTGATACTGACGATGTGTTTGATTACACATGTTGCCAGCTAGGTTTGGGGGTATCCGCCTGACTAGCGTGGTGGCTAGTTGCAGTCGCGCGTCCAGAAGCCCTCGTCAGGAGCAGCGGAGTCATGAGCCCCCAGCCAGGTACCACAGCTGGACCGGAGCGCCGTCACCAGGTCGTCATCATCGGCTCCGGTTTCGGTGGATTGAACGCGGCAAAGAAGCTCAAGCACGCCAACGTCGACATCAAACTGATCGCCCGTACCACGCATCACCTTTTCCAGCCGTTGCTGTACCAGGTGGCGACAGGCATTGTGTCCGAAGGGGATATCGCACCGCCCACCCGGGTCGTGCTGCGCCGGCAGCGCAACGTTCAGGTGCTGCTCGGTGACGTCACCCACATCGATCTGGAGGGCAAGTTCGTGGTGTCCGACTTGCTCGGGCACACCTACGACACCCCCTACGACAGCTTGATCGTCGCCGCCGGCGCTGGCCAATCCTATTTCGGCAACGACCATTTCGCGGAGTTCGCACCGGGCATGAAGTCGATCGACGACGCGCTCGAGGTGCGGGGCCGGATCCTGAGCGCGTTCGAACAGGCCGAGCGGTCCCGCGATCCGGAACGACGGGCCAAGCTGCTCACGTTCACCGTGATCGGGGCCGGTCCCACCGGCGTCGAAATGGCCGGGCAGATAGCGGAATTGGCGAAGTACACGTTGAAGGGCTCCTTCCGACACATCGACTCGACGAAGGCAAGGGTGATCCTGCTCGATGCCGCGCCCGCCGTGCTGCCGCCCTTCGGCGACAAGCTGGGCGAGCGCGCGGCTGCCCGGCTGGAAAAGATGGGCGTGGAGATCCAGTTGGGTGCGATGGTCACCGACGTCGACCGCAACGGCATCACGGTCAAGGATTCCGACGGCACCATCCGGCGCATCGAATCGGCATGCAAGGTGTGGTCCGCCGGAGTGTCGGCCAGCCCGCTGGGCCGCGACCTCGCCGACCAGTCGTCCGTCGAGCTGGACCGTGCCGGCCGCGTGAAGGTGCTGCCCGACCTGTCGGTCCCCGGCCACCCGAATGTGTTCGTCATCGGCGACCTGGCCGCCGTCGAAGGCGTGCCCGGGGTGGCGCAGGGTGCTATCCAGGGCGCCAAGTACGTCGCCAGCGCCATCAAGGCCGAGCTCGGCGGCGCCAACCCGGCAGAGCGAGAGCCGTTCCAGTACTTCGACAAGGGCTCCATGGCCACGGTCTCGCGGTTCTCCGCGGTCGCCAAGATCGGGCCGGTCGAGTTCAGCGGCCTGTTCGCCTGGTTCGCGTGGCTGGTTCTGCACCTGGTGTACCTGGTCGGGTTCAAGACGAAGATCAGCACGCTGCTGTCCTGGACGGTGACGTTCCTGAGCACCCGGCGCGGTCAGCTCACCATCACCGAGCAGCAGGCGTTCGCCCGGACCCGGCTCGAACAGTTGGCGGTGGTGGCTGCCGAGACCAAACGGCCGGCGGCAAGGCGGGCCAGCTAGCCGGCTATGGCCTGAGGCCCCGCGGTGCCCGAATGAGTCTGCCGGACAGCGGGATTCATAGACTGCCGGACGGCCGCGTGGCGAGTCGCCCGATCAGCCTTCACGCACTTCGAGATTCTGCAGTCGCACCTGACCGCGGGCGATGACGCGCTCGTCGCTGTCGGTGATGGTGACCAACCACAACTGCTGGCTGCGGCCGCGATGGATTGGTTCGACCGTGCCGTACACCGTCCCCGAGCCGATGGAGCGCAGGAAATCGGTGTTGTTGTTGACGCCCACCACATTTCCGCCGCCGCGAGTGGCCAGCCAGGTATAGGCGGCCACGCTCGCCATGCTTTCGACCATCGAGCAGTAAACGCCGCCGTGCACCAAACCCATCGGCTGCAAGAGCTTGGGTGTGACCTCGAGCTGGGCGCGCGCACCGTCGGGGCTGAGTTCGGTGAATTGCAGCCCGATCTCGCGGTCGAAGGGTGCGGAGAAGTCCGGCGGAAGGATCGTTTTCTGCGGCTCTGGCACGTCCATGTGTCTACACCATGGCCCCGCAAGCACGCTCAAAGCGGGATGCTGCCCTTGAAAACGGCTGAGCCCCGTGCCATGAAGGCACGGGGCTCGCCGATCGAGTAGACCGGGGGTCGCTGCAGCCCTCAGGACTCTCACACGGTCCGTTATCGCTCGACCCGATTAGCATAGGCAAGGCTGCCCTAACTTTGCAAGAGGTAGTGTTCTTCTTGTTCGCGTTCGGGGCGGGCACGGCGGCCGACACAGTTATTTGTCAGCTTTCCGTACGACCGTCGGTAGTAAGCCGGAGTACGCTAGTTTCGACGCTCAGGAGATGAACGAACTATGGCCAAATTGACCCGGCTGGGGGATCTAGAACGGGCCGTCATGGACCATCTGTGGTCCACGCCCGAGCCTCAGACCGTTCGCCAGGTCCATGAGGCGTTGTCGGCACAGCGCGACCTCGCCTACACCACGATCATGACCGTGCTGCAACGGCTGGCCAAGAAGAACCTGGTCTCCCAGATCCGCGACGACCGGGCACATCGGTACGCACCGGTGCACGGCCGCGACGAACTGGTCGCCGGACTCATGGTGGATGCGCTGTCCCAGGCCGAAGATTCCGGGGGCAGGCAGGCCGCGCTGGTGCACTTCGTCGAACGCGTCGGCGCCGACGAGGCCGAGGCGCTTCGGCGCGCACTCGCAGAACTGGAAGCCAATCAACGCAATAACTCGCCATCTGCTGGCGCTGCACCGGAGGGCTGAGGGACACTTACAGTGTGTCCGCGCTGGCTTTCATCATTCTCGCGGTGCTGCTGACCGGCCCGGTGCCGGCAATGTTGGCACGCGCGCGCTGGCCGCTGCGCGCTCCCCGCGCCGCAATGGTGCTCTGGCAAGCCGTCGCGCTGGCCGCGGTCCTGTCGGCGTTCAGCGCGGGCATCGCGATCGCGACCCGACTGCTGATGCCCGGCCGCGACGGGCGGCCCACGACCAGCATCGTCGGCGCCGCCGACCGCCTCGGCTGGCCGCTGTGGACGGTATACATCAGCGTTTTCGCCTTGACCGTGCTGGTCGGCGCCAGGCTGGTGGTCGCCGTGATGCGGGTGGCCATCGCCAACCGGAAACGGCGGGCTCACCACCGCATGGTGGTCGACCTGGTCGGAGTCGGCCACGGCGCGGCACTCTCCCAGCCCTGCGCCCGCACCCGCGATCTTCGCGTCTTGGGCGTCCCGCAACCGCTCGCCTACTGCCTGCCCGGCGTGCGCAGCCGGGTGGTGGTCAGCGAAGGAACGCTGACCACGCTCGCCGACGCCGAAGTGCAGGCGATCCTCACCCACGAGCGCGCACATCTGCGGGCGCGCCACGACCTGGTGCTGGAGGCCTTCACCGCCGTGCACGCGGCCTTCCCCCGGCTGGTGCGCAGCGCCAATGCACTCGGCGCGGTTCAGCTTCTGGTTGAGCTGCTCGCCGACGACGCGGCGGTCCGCGCCGCCGGACGCGCTCCCCTGGCCCGGGCGCTGGTCGCGTGCGCCTCGGGGCGGGCCCCGTCGGGCGCGCTCGCGGCCAGCGGCCCCAGCACGGTGCTCAGAGTGCGCCGGCTGGGCGGACGCGGCAACAGTCCGCTGCTGTCGGCGGCCGCATACCTGGGCGCGGCGGCCGTTTTCGTGGTGCCCACGGTCGCGCTTGCCGTCCCGTGGCTCACCGAGCTGGAACGCCTCTTCAACCTCTGACGCAGCCGAGAGCTGATCACCCCGGGCGCCTGACTGTTCGCTGTGCCACAGTGTCACCGAAGGCTTTTGCCGAATGGTTCTCCAAATTGAGAGGCGAAAACATGAGTTCGTCGGACGCGAAGACCGGCACCGCGCAGATCGGCGTCACGGGCCTGGCCGTGATGGGTTCCAACATCGCCCGCAACTTCGCCCGGCACGGCTACACGGTGGCGCTGCACAACCGCTCGGTCGCCAAAACCGATGCGCTGCTCAAGGAGCACGGCGATGAGGGCGAGTTCGTGCGCTCGGAAACGATCGCCGAATTCCTGGATGCGCTGGAGAAGCCGCGCCGGGTGCTGATCATGGTCAAGGCCGGCGAGGCCACCGACGCCGTCATCAACGAGCTCGCCGACGCCATGGAAGAAGGCGACATCATCATCGACGGCGGCAATGCCCTCTATACCGACACCATCCGCCGGGAGAAGGCGATCCGCGAGCGCGGTCTGCACTTCGTCGGGGCCGGCATCTCCGGTGGTGAAGAGGGCGCGCTCAACGGCCCGTCGATCATGCCGGGCGGCCCGGCCGAGTCGTACACGTCGTTGGGCCCGCTGCTCGAGGAGATCTCCGCACACGTCGACGGCGTGCCGTGCTGCACCCACATCGGACCCGATGGCGCCGGGCACTTCGTCAAGATGGTGCACAACGGCATCGAGTACTCCGACATGCAGCTGATCGGTGAGGCCTACCAGTTGTTGCGCGACGGGCTCGGCAAGACCGCGCCCGAGATCGCCGACGTGTTCGCCGAATGGAACAAGGGCGACCTGGACAGCTTCCTGATCGAGATCACCGCGCAGGTGCTGCGCCAAACCGACGCCAAGACCGGCAAGCCGCTGGTGGACCTCATCCTCGACGAGGCCGAACAGAAGGGCACCGGCCGCTGGACCGTGAAGTCCGCGCTCGATCTCGGTGTGCCCGTGACCGGCATCGCCGAGGCGGTGTTCGCCCGCGCCCTGTCCGGCTCGGTCGCCCAACGCAAGGCCACCACCGGCCTGGCCTCCGGTCGGCTGGGCGAGAAGCCAAGCGACGCAGCCCAATTCATCGACGACGTGAGCAAGGCGCTGTATGCGTCGAAGATCATCGCCTACGCACAGGGCTTCAACCAGATCCAGGCGGGCAGCGCCGAGTACGACTGGGACATCACCCCCGGTGACATGGCGACCATCTGGCGCGGCGGCTGCATCATCCGGGCGAAGTTCCTCAACCGCATCAAGGAGGCGTTCGACGCCGACGCCGACCTACCGTCGCTGATCGTCGCGCCCTACTTCCGCAGCGCCATCGAGGAATCGATCGACAGCTGGCGCCGAGTCGTGGTGAAGGCCACCGAACTCGGCATCCCGATCCCCGGTTTCTCCTCGGCGCTGTCCTACTACGACGCACTGCGCACAGAGCGGCTGCCGGCCGCACTCACCCAGGGGTTGCGCGACTTCTTCGGCGCTCACACCTACGGCCGCGTCGATGACGACCCGGACAAGCGCTTCCACACCCTGTGGAGCGGAGATCGCACCGAGGTGCCCGCGTAGCCGGGCGGCACCAGAAGGCGTGAAGGGGGCTCGAATTGGTGGGGCGACTGCGATGAGGTTTCTCGACGGGCACAGACCCGCATACGACTTGACCTACAACGACGTCTTCGTGATGCCGAACCGCTCGGAGGTCGCGTCCCGCTTCGACGTCGACCTGTCCACCGGCGACGGCTCGGGCACCACGATTCCGGTCGTCGTCGCCAACATGACCGCGGTGGCGGGGCGGCGGATGGCCGAGACGGTGGCGCGGCGCGGCGGCCTCGTCATCTTGCCGCAGGACCTCCCGATCACCGCGGTGCAGCAGACGGTGGAATTCGTCAAGAGCCGCGACCTGGTGCTCGACACCCCGGTGGTGCTCGGGCCCGACGACTCGGTGTCCGATGCGATGGCGCTGATCCACAAGCGTGCGCACGGTGTCGCCGTGGTGGCCTTCGAGGGCCGTCCCCTCGGTCTGGTGAGCGAATCGTCGTGCGTGGGCGTGGATCGCTTCGCCCGGGTGCGCGACATCGCGATGACCGATTTCGTCAGCGCCCCGGTGGGGACCGAGCCGCGCAAGGTCTTCGATCTGCTGGAGCAGTCACCCATCGGTGTCGCGGTCGTCACGAGCGCCGACGGCACGCTGGCCGGTGTGCTGACCCGCACCGGCGCGATCCGTGCGGGCCTGTATACCCCGGCCGTCGACGCGCGGGGCCGACTGCGGGTGGGCGCGGCCGTCGGCATCAACGGCGACGTCGGAGCCAAGGCGCGGTCGCTGGTCGAGGCCGGTATCGACGTGCTGGTCATCGACACGGCGCATGGACACCAGGTCAAGACGATCGAGGCGATCCGGACGGTCGCGGCGCTGCAACTGGGTGTGCCGCTGGCGGCGGGCAACGTCGTCTCGGCGGAGGGCACCCGCGATCTGCTGGGCGCCGGGGCGAACATCGTGAAGGTCGGTGTCGGACCGGGCGCGATGTGCACCACCCGGATGATGACCGGTGTCGGCCGCCCGCAATTCTCCGCCGTTGTCGAATGTTCTTCCGCGGCAAGGCAACTGGGCGGACATGTATGGGCCGACGGCGGCATTCGGCACCCGAGGGACGTGGCGCTGGCGCTGGCGGCGGGGGCGTCCAACGTGATGATCGGGTCGTGGTTCGCCGGAACCTACGAGTCGCCCGGCGATCTGATGCGCGACCGCGACGACCAGCCGTACAAGGAGAGCTACGGCATGGCCTCCAAACGGGCGGTGGTCGCGCGGCGGGGGGCGGACACCGCGTTCGATCGGGCCCGCAAAGCGCTGTTCGAGGAAGGCATTTCGACGTCCCGGATGGGGCTGGACCCGGCCCGCGGCGGTGTCGAGGATTTGCTCGATCACATCACCTCGGGCGTGCGCAGCACGTGCACCTACGTCGGCGCCGCGAATCTGGCGCAGCTGTATGACCGGGTCGTGGTCGGCGTGCAGTCGACGGCGGGCTTCGCCGAGGGGCATCCGCTACCGCAGGGG
Source organism: Mycobacterium sp. 852002-40037_SCH5390672 (assembly GCF_001665875.1). Classification (GTDB taxonomy): domain Bacteria; phylum Actinomycetota; class Actinomycetes; order Mycobacteriales; family Mycobacteriaceae; genus Mycobacterium. The sequence goes on along the minus strand of NZ_LZTA01000069.1, from coordinate 42,430 downwards.
TGGTGACACCTGCTAGGGACTGGATTCGGTGGCCTTCGCCGTGGGCATGGTGGCGATCGAAGAGCGGCTGGGTGTGTCGCTGTCCGAAGAGGAACTCTTGAGCTGCGACAGGGGTCGGCGACTTGCAGGCCGCGATCGCGGCGAAACCTGGCGATGCGTGAACTGGCCGCGGCGTTGGCCACCATCCCTGGCCGGGAGCGCAGGGGTTGGCCGAGAACGTTGCCGGGTGCCCGATTACCGCGGCTACGAGTTCGTGGTCGGGGCTTCCAGCGCATAGAGCGCCATGCGCCGGTTCGTCGTGTCGTGCTCACCGAGGAACTTGCATCCGACGTACTCGCATAGCCTGCGCGCGGTGGTGTTGCGGTGATCGGGGTCGAACATGACCCGGCGACACCGGGGCACCGCCGAGAAGACACTGACCACGATCCGGGGCAACAGCATCGGGCCCAGGCCGCGGTGCACCAGTTTCGGGTCCGCGATGGCGGCGTGTAGGCCCAGGTCGTACGGCTCGGCGTCGTAGTGGCGAGAAATCAAATCCTTTGCACCCCAATATAGTTCGAGGTAGGCGCAATCTGTGCCGCGGATGCTGCCAAGTAACGGCAGGGAATACGTCCCGTCCAGCTGGGCGCTCAGGTGCTGCCGCCAGCGCGGCGCCGGCCAGTCGTATTCCCAAGCCTGCGCCAGATGCGGGCGGTTCATCCACTCGGTCACCATGTCCACGTCCTCGAGCTGCGCCACGCGCATGCCGAAGGGTGGATCCAGTGCGGGAACCGGTGGGCGGGCAATGCGTGCTACCTCATCGGGGATGTCGAAGCGTTCGCGCGGGAGCACATGAATGGACGGCGTCTGAGCGTCGGACATAGTGCGCCAAGCCTACTAGTAAGGTTAGGCAACCCATAGTCAACCGGGGGCTGGGGCAGCATGAGAGCGGCGAAACCGGCGTCGCCGGGATTGGGCGGCGCCGTGCGCCCGCGCCCCGGCTAGCATAAGACAGCAAAGACGGAAGCAACCGCGACCGCTCGGCCACCAGGCAGCGAAAGGATCGACGTGCCGCAGGCACCCGTGCAGGCCATCGGCTTGCGGGCGCACGGGCCGTCAGACGAACCGCCCGACGCGGAGCCTCCCCCGGTGCCTTTTCTGCTGACCAAACCTTCCCCATCGGGGCGGCATACTTCATGAACATCACCGTCACCGTGATCAGCGTTGTGGCGATCGCGGTGCTCATCTTCGGCAACGCCGTCTTCGTCGCCGCGGAGTTCTCGCTGACCACCTTGGACCGCAGCGCCGTGGAGTCCAACGCCCGCGGCGGTGGGCGCCGCGACCGCTGGATCCGCCGCGCGCACCACCGGCTGTCGTTTCAACTGTCGGGCGCCCAGCTGGGCATCTCGGCCACCACGCTGGCGGCCGGATATCTGACCGATCCGATGGTCGCCGACTTGCCGCATCCGTGGCTGGATGCCATCGGCATCCCCGACAAGGTCGGCGATGCGATCATGGCCTTCCTGGTGCTGGTGATCGTCACGTCGGTCTCAATGGTGTTCGGCGAGCTCGTCCCCAAATACCTGGCGGTGGCCCGGCCCCTGTCGACGGCCCGCGCCGTCGTGAGTGCTCAGCTGTTGTTCTCGCTGCTGCTCACCCCGGCGATCCGACTGACCAACGGCGCGGCCAACTGGATCGTGCGCCGACTCGGCGTCGAACCGGCCGAAGAGTTGCGGTCGGCCCGGTCACCGCAAGAGCTGTTGTCGCTGGTGCGGTCGTCGGCGCGCAGCGGCGCCCTGGACGCCGCCACGGCGGCCCTGGTGCGCCGATCGCTGCAGTTCGGCACCCTGAGCGCCGAAGAGCTGATGACGCCGCGGTCCAAAATCGTGGCGCTGCAGACCGACGATACGGTCGCCGACCTGGTGACCGCGGCCGCCGAATCCGGATTCTCCCGCTTCCCCATCGTCGACGGTGACCTCGACGAGACGGTCGGCATCGTGCACGTCAAGCAGGTGTTCGCCATCCCGCGGGCCGAACGCGCCCGCACGCGGCTGACCACGGTGGCCCAGCCAGTTCCGAAGGTGCCGTCAACCCTGGACGGCGACGCGGTGATGGCCGAGATCCGGGCCAACAGCCTGCAGACCGCTCTGGTCGTCGACGAATACGGCGGCACCGCCGGCATGGTGACCGGCGAGGACCTGATCGAAGAAATCGTCGGCGATGTCCGCGACGAGCACGACGACGCGACGCCGGACGTCGTGCCCGCCGGCAGCGGCTGGCGGGTATCGGGCCTGCTGCGCATCGATGAGGTGGCCACCGCCATTGGCTTTCGGGCACCGGAAGGCCCCTACGAGACCATCGGCGGCCTGGTGCTGCGCGAGATCGGTCACATTCCGGTGGCCGGTGACACCGTGAAGTTGCCCGCGTTGGACCCCGATGGCTTGCCGGATGCCGTGACATGCTGGCAGGCAACGGTTATCCGGATGGATGGACGCCGGATCGACCTGCTCGAATTGATCGAACTGAGCAATCACGGCGAGGTCCCGGCAACCAGGGGGCACCGATGAGCGACACCATGGGCCTGCTGCTGGCCTGCGTGCTGATCGGGGTGAACGCATTCTTCGTCGGGGCGGAGTTCTCGCTGATCTCGGCACGGCGCGACCGCCTCGAGGCGCTGGCCGAACAGGGCAAAGCGGCCGCGGTCACGGTGATCCGCGCCGGGGAGCAACTGCCGTCCATGCTGGCCGGTGCCCAGTTGGGCATCACGGCCGCCTCCCTGCTGCTTGGGCGGATCGGCGAGTCGGCGGTATCCAATCTGCTGCGGACGGCGCTGGGGCTCACCGGAATTCACCCGACGCTGCTGCACACGTTGTCGTTCGCGATCGCGCTGGCGATCGTGGTGACGCTGCATGTGCTGCTGGGCGAGATGGTGCCGAAGAACATCGCACTGGCCGGCCCCGAGCGCACCGCGATGCTGCTCGTCCCGCCGTATCTGGCCTACGTGCGGGCCGTCCGACCATTCATCGTGTTCTACAACAAATGCGCCAACGTGGTGGTGCGTGCATTCGGGGTCGAGCCCAAGGACGAGCTGGAGATCACAGTCTCCCCCGTGGAGCTCAGCGAGATGATCGCCGAATCCGAGTCCGAGGGCTTGCTGGACCGGGAGGAACGGACCCGGCTCACCCGGGCGCTGCAAATCCGCCACCGCGTCGTCGGAGACGTGGCAGTCCCCCTCGCCGCTGTGCACGCGGTGCCGGTGGCCGCGGCGGGCTCGGGCCCGACCGTCGGCGCGGTCGAGCAAGCCCTGGCCCAGACCGGTTACTCCCGGTTCCCGGTGGCCAGCGTCAGCGGCGCCTTCGTCGGATATCTGCACATCAAGGACGTGCTGACGCTCGACGACGATCCACAGACGGTGATCGATCTGGCGAAGGTGCGGCCGCTCCCGCGGCTGTCCCGGTCACTGCCGCTGGCCGATGCCCTCTCGCGAATGCGCCGCAGCAACAGTCATCTGGCGCTGGTGACCGACGAAAGCGGCGCCGTGGTGGCCATGGTGGCGATGGAAGACCTGGTTGAAGACCTCGTCGGGACCATGCGCGACGCGTAGCGACACTGGCCGGCCGATGTCACCGCGCGCAGCCCGTATGATCTTCCCCGGCTACCAGTTAAGAAAGTGCTGGACGGCGAAGGACCGAAGGCGCGCGGAACATGCGTTGCTGGAAACAGATCCCGGTGCTCGCCGCAGCGTCATTCTTGGTACTGCCAGCGCGGCCTGACCTGCGCCTGCCGGGTCGGGCGAATAACGCTCGCGAGGTCGCGCTCGGTAGGCTTATGACATTGCCGATCTGGCCCGACGATGGTCCAGCGCGGCTTATTGACTGAGGAGAATCATGACTGATCGCGTGTCGGCGGGGAACTTGCGCGTCGCCAGAGTGCTCTACGACTTCGTGAACAACGAGGCCTTGCCCGGCACCGACATCGACCCGGACAGTTTCTGGGCGGGCGTTGACAAGGTGATCACCGACCTCACCCCCAAGAACCAGGATTTACTGCGCCGGCGTGATGAACTGCAGGCCCAGATCGACAAGTGGCACCGCCAGCGCGTCATCGAGCCGCTCGACATCGAGGCGTACCGCAAGTTCCTCACCGAAATCGGATATCTGCTACCCGAACCCGCGGACTTCACCATCACGACCTCCGGCGTCGACGACGAAATCACCACGACCGCCGGCCCGCAGCTGGTGGTGCCGGTGCTCAACGCGCGGTTCGCGCTGAACGCCGCCAACGCCCGGTGGGGCTCGCTCTACGACGCCCTGTACGGCACGGATGTCATCCCTGAAGACGCCGGCGCCGAAAAGGGCACGAGCTACAACAAGGTGCGCGGCGACAAGGTGATCGCCTACGCGCGCAAGTTCCTCGATGAAGCGGTGCCGCTGGAATCCGGGTCGTGGGCCGAAGCGACGGGGCTCAGTGTCGAGGACGGCCAGCTCAAGGTCGCGACCTCCGATGGATCCGTCGGGCTGGCCAGCCCGGAGAAGTTCGCCGGCTACGCCGGCGAGCTCGGCGCCCCGAATTGGTCGGTGTTACTGGCCAATCACGGCCTGCACATCGAGATCCTGATCGATCCGGAATCACCGGTCGGCAAGACCGACACCGCGGGCATCAAGGACGTGGTCCTGGAATCGGCCATCACCACGATCATGGACTTCGAGGACTCGGTGGCCGCCGTCGACGCCGACGACAAGGTGCTCGGCTACCGCAACTGGCTCGGGCTGAACAAGGGCGATCTGTCCGAAGAGGTCCGCAAGGACGGCAAGAGCTTTACCCGGGTGCTCAACGAGGACCGCACCTACCGCACACCCGACGGCGAGGGCGAGCTGACCCTGCCCGGCCGCAGCCTGCTGTTCGTGCGCAACGTGGGCCATTTGATGACCAACGACGCGATCGTGTGGAGCGAAGGCGACGAAGAAAAAGAGGTGTTCGAGGGCATCATGGATGCGCTGTTCACCGGCCTGACCGCGATCCACGGCCTCAAGACCGGGGACGCCAACGGTCCGCTGGCCAACAGCCGCACCGGTTCCATCTACATCGTCAAGCCCAAGATGCACGGACCCGACGAGGTCGCCTACACCTGCGAGCTGTTCAGCCGCGTCGAAGACGTCCTCGGCCTGCCCCAGGGCACCCTCAAGGTCGGCATCATGGACGAGGAACGACGCACCACCGTCAACCTCAAGGCCTGCATCAAGGCCGCGGCCGACCGGGTGGTGTTCATCAACACCGGCTTCCTGGACCGCACCGGCGACGAGATCCACACCTCGATGGAAGCCGGCCCGATGATCCGCAAGGGTGCGATGAAGAACAGCACCTGGATCAAGGCCTACGAGGACGCCAACGTCGACATCGGCCTGGCGGCCGGCTTCAAGGGCAAGGCCCAGATCGGTAAGGGCATGTGGGCGATGACCGAGCTGATGGCCGACATGGTCGAACAGAAGATCGGCCAACCGAAGGCGGGCGCGACCACCGCGTGGGTGCCCTCGCCGACGGCGGCCACCCTGCACGCGATGCACTACCACTACGTCGACGTGGGCGCCGTGCAGGAGGAACTCGCCGGCAAGAAGCGCACCAAGATCGAAGAGTTGCTGACCATCCCGCTGGCCAAGGAGCTGGCCTGGGCTCCCGAGGAGATCCGCGAGGAGGTCGACAACAATTGCCAGTCCATCCTGGGCTACGTGGTGCGCTGGGTCGCGCAGGGCGTCGGCTGCTCCAAGGTGCCCGACATTCACGACGTGGCGCTCATGGAAGACCGTGCCACGCTGCGGATTTCGAGCCAGCTGCTGGCCAACTGGCTGCGCCACGGGGTGATCACCGAGGAGGACGTGCGGGCCAGCCTGGAGCGGATGGCCCCGCTGGTCGACGAACAAAACGCCAAGGACGCGGCGTATTTGCCGATGGCGCCCAACTTCGACGACAGCGTGGCCTTCCTCGCCGCCCAGGATCTGATCCTGACCGGAACGCAGCAACCCAACGGTTACACCGAGCCGATCCTGCATCGCCGTCGGCGTGAGGTTAAGGCGCACGCCGCGCAGTCGAATTGAGCCTGCGCTCAAATCGGGTTCAAACGTGTCATAGTGCCGCTGATGACTACAATCGGCGCCGAGTTATCGATGGATCGACGGAAAGGCCGCGGGCACTGCAATGGGTAGGCACAGTGCACCCGACCCTGACGACTCCCTCGACGAGCCATCTCGCGACGACGTCGTCGGCGAGCCGTCTCGAGGTGAAGAGGCAGGAGATCGCCCCCGGGATGCCGGCGTCGACGAGGAAGCCGACCTCTACTCGGATGAGCGTGACTATTCCGACGGGGATGACTACTCACAGCACGGTTACTACTCCGACGGGCGTCGCCATCCCGACGACGAGTCCGGGGCGGATGAGGCGGACCTGGCCGGTGAGGACGATCCCTACGGCGCCGGGGATGCGTTCGTAGACGGCACCGCCGACGATTACCCGGAATTTCCGTCGCGGCAGGCTGCCCCGTCGAGCCCGGAGCCCCCGGCGTCGGCATCGTCACTCTTCCGGGGTGGTCATCGTGGGCTCGCCGATTGGCGGGGTGGTCATCGCAGCGACGGTGGACGCCGCGGTGTCAGCATCGGCGTGATCGTGGCGCTGGTCGCGGTCGTCGTCGTGGTGGGATCGGTCATCCTGTGGAGCTTCTTCGGTGACGCGCTGTCCAACCGTTCGCACAAGGCGGCCAGCCGCTGTGTGGGAGGCCAGGAGACGGTGGCCGTCGTTGCCGACCCGTCGATCGCCGATTCCATTCAGCAATTCGCGGAAAGCTACAACAAATCCGCCGGGCCGGTCGGTGACCACTGCATGGTGGTGAGCGTCAAGCCGGCCAACTCCGACGCTGTGCTCAACGGATTCATCGGCAAATGGCCGGCCGAACTGGGCGGCCAGCCGGCGTTGTGGATTCCGGGCAGTTCGATTGCCGCCGCGCGACTCGCCGGGGCCACGGCGCAAAAAACCGTCACCGAGAGCCATTCGCTGGTCACCTCGCCCGTGGTGCTGGCCATCCGCCCCCAACTTGCGCCGGCCCTGTCCAACCAGACGTGGGCGGCGCTGCCTGGGCTGCAAACCAACCCGAATGCGTTGGCCGGGCTGAACTTACCGGCGTGGGGTTCGCTGCGATTGGCGCTGCCGATGAACGGCAACGGGGACGCAGCGTTTCTGGCCGGAGAGGCGGTGGCGGCCGGGTCGGTACCGCCCGGCGCCCCGGCGACGCAGGGCACCGGCGCCGTGCGCAGCCTGTTGAGCGCACAACCAAAACTGGCCGACAGCTCGCTGACGGAGGCGATGAACACACTGCTGAAGCCGGGTGACGCCGCAACCGCCCCGGTACACGCCGTGGTCACCACCGAACAGCAACTCTTCCAGCGCGGCCAATCGTTGCCAGACGCCAAGGGCACCTTGGCTTTCTGGCTTCCACCCGGGTCTGCGGCGGTTGCCGACTACCCCACCGTGCTGCTCAGCGGTTCGTGGCTTAGCCGCGAACAGGCCTCGGCGGCCAGCGAGTTCTCGCGTTTCATGCACAAGTCCGACCAACTGACCAAGCTGGCCAAGGCCGGCTTCCGCGTCAACGGGGTCAAACCGCCCAGCAGTGCGGTCACGAATTTCCCGGCGCTGCCGGCCGCGCTGTCGGTGGGTGACGACCCGATGCGGGCCACCCTCGCCGAGGCCATGGCGAGCCCGTCGAGCGGGCAGGCCACGACCATCATGCTCGACCAGTCGATGCCCGGCCAGGAAGGCGGAAAATCCCGGCTGGCCAACGTGATCGGGGCGCTGCAGGACAAGATCAAAGCGCTGCCCGGCACGGCGCTGGTCGGCCTGTGGACGTTCGACGGCCACGAAGGCCGCTCGGAGGTGGCCGGCGGGCCGCTATCCGACGCCGTCAATGGACAGCCCCGTTCGGCCGCGCTGGCCACCGCGCTGGACAAGCAGTACTCGTCGGGTGGTGGTGCGGTGTCATTCACCACACTGCGGATGCTCTACCAGGATATGCAGACCAATTATCATGCGGGACAAACCAATTCCATCCTGTTGATCACCGCCGGGCCACACACCGACCAGAGCTTGGACGGGCCGGGGCTGCAAGATTTCATCCGCAAGAGTGCCGATCCGGCCAAACCCATCGCGGTCAATGTCATCGATTTCGGTGCCGACCCGGACCGGGCGACCTGGGAAGCCGTCGCCCAGCTCAGTGGTGGTGGCTATCAGAACCTCACGACATCGGCTTCCCCCGACCTCGCCTCGGCGGTCAACGCCTTTCTGAGCTGAAGGCGGTAGTCGGCGCCACCTCACGTGGGTCGGCGCTGCATGCGGCCGAGCGCGGTCGGTGATAGCCGGATCGCCTCTGTCTACCGGTCTGCACAACCTGCACGCGACTTTGCGGTGGTCCCGGGCGTCGAGGAATGTGCGGTGAGCAGCGGTCCAGCGCCCGATTTCCGCGCTGATCTTGAAATAAGACCCGCGCGGTCTCTATCCAAACGATGGCGGCCTGTGCCAGACTCCACGATAGAATTCGCTTCGATTTCTATCAGGTGCGGGAGCCTGGAGAGACGTAGTCGACAATGTCCGCTACACAAGCCGAACCGGCGTGCCCGAATCTAGTTGAGCTGCCGGTCAATCCAGGAAGGCGCACCATGGCCCATCCCCAACCCGCGGATCCCGAGGGCGCACCGGTCCCGCTGGATAGGCGTGCCCAGCGGGCGGACACCGATAACGCCAAGACGTCGTTTCTGGCCGAGGAGATATCGCCCTGGTTGTCCCCGGCCTATGGTGCGGCGAATGTCGTGATGCAGCTGGCGAATTCGGGCGTGGCCTACGGCGTGATGGAAAGCACGGTCGACAGCGGCAACCTGCACAAACATCCCTTCAAACGGGCCCGGACCACCTTCACCTATATTGCGGTGGCGATCGCCGGAAATGCCCGGGATCGCGAGGTGTATCGCGAAGCCGTCAACGCCGCACACGCCCAGGTGCGCTCCGGTCCGCAAAGCCCGGTGCGCTACAACGCATTCGACCCCCAATTACAGCTCTGGGTGGCTTCCTGCATGGCCGCGGTCTTCGAGGACACGCGCAAGCTGCGGGGTGGCCGATCGCGTCACGACCCCGAAACCGTCCACCGGGCCGCGTCGGTATTCGCGACCACGCTGCAGGTGCCGCCGGAAATGTGGCCCGCCAACCGCGCGGCCGCTGACCTCTATTGGCAGCAGCAACTCGATCGACTGGACTTCGACGAACGAATGCGCAGCTATCTGATCGGCATCGCGCGCCTGGCTTTCCTGCCCGCCCCCGTTTCGGCACTGTTCGGCGGATGGAACCTGTTCATGACGCTGGGATATTTGCCGCCGCAACTGCGCGACAAGCTCGGGTTCGATTGGTCGGACGCGCAGCAACGCCGATTCGACCGCTGGCAACGTGCCTTCGGGGTGTTGGACCTGTTCACACCACGGTTCTTGGTGCGCCTGGGTGTGCAGGCGGTGGTGTGGGACATGCGCTTGCGTCACCTCACCGGGGCAACCGTGGTATGACGGCCAACTCACGCCCAGGAGGAGCGGCATGACGACGACAGCGCGAACCGGACGACGGGGCAACGAATCCGGCATCCGGTCCGAACCAGACGAGGTGCATCGGGAATTGGCGGACGACGTCCGATGGTTCGCGGGGTCGCCATTGGCCGCGGCATTCGGTCGCCTGGCCCTCGACCAGGTGGCGCACCGCGAAATCGCGGCGGCGGTGGACCGCAGCGGGCGGTTCGCCGACAACTTCACCGACCGCGGCATCCGCAGCTTCGCGTTCACCGCCCTTTCGACGTTCGGTGACAGTTCGGACGTGCGGAAGTCGCGGGCCGACCTCAAACGATTGCATCGAGACGTGCAGGGCACCGGCAAGGACTCGTTCAGCGACACCCGCTACAGCGCACTGAATCCCGAGGTGTGGATCTGGGTGGCCGTGAGCGGCCTCAACCTGCTGTATCAGGCCTATCTGCGGGTATGCGGTCGTCGGCTCACCCCGGCCGAGAAGGAGGTCGTCTACCAGACGCTGAGGACCGAGCTGCAATTTCTGGAATTGCCCAGCAAGCAGGCGAGGCTGCCGGCGACCCTGCATGACATGCTCGAGTACTACAACGCCGTCGCCGCAAAAGATCTGGCCGACAACGACTTTCTGCGATTCGCCAACCGCAGCTTCGTCGCGCCGCCCATCCCGAAGCTGTTGGTATCCCGGCAAATACGGCCACTGCTGCGACTGGCATGGCCGTTGATGACCACACTGGCGTCCCGGCCGGTGGTCGTCTGTTCCGCCGCGGTCGCCCACCCCACAATGCGCGGGCTGCTCGGCGTGCGGTGGGGCACGCGTGAGCAAGTCGAGTTCGCCGTCTACGTAACCGCCCTGCAGCTGGGCTGGCGATGGTTGCCGCGCCGGCTCACCTTGGAGCCATTGGCCTACAACCGTTACCAGTACGAGCGGCTGCGCGACCGCTATCGCTCGGTGTTGCTCGATTCCTTCGCCGCGCCGAACCGTGCCTGATTCGGCGCAACAGATCGTCGAATCGAACCCATGCCGCTGCGCGGTGCCGGCCTTCGAGACGGGCGGCTGATAGAGCAGAATCGACGTGACACCCGATCGGCTGGAGGCCAGATGGTAGACCCCGCGATGCTGCTCGCTTTGGTGCCCGACGGTCTGGCCACGCTCGATCCGACCGCGCGCACGATCGTCACCGCGGCGCGCACCTGTTTCACCGAGCGCGGGTTCCAGAACACCACCATGCAGGACATCGCCGACACCGCCGGTGTCGGTGTCGCCACGGTCTACCGCCGCTTCCGGCACAAGCGAAACCTGGTGCGGCTGACCATCATGGACGAATCACTGCGCCTGAGCACCCTGGTCTCCGAGGTCGCGGGCCGGGCGGCGACACCGCAAGAAGGGATCGCCGAAGTCTTCGCGGCCTTCGTTCACGAGGCCTCCGCGCCGAAGCTGCTCACCCGAAGCATCCGCGAATCACCCGCCGCCGGAGAACTATCCGCGTACCTGACCGATGAGAACCTGATCGCCATGACCCGTGGCTACATCGCCACCTGGCTTCGCCGATGGCAGGAACGCGGCGAACTGGCCGACGATCTCGACACCGAGGTCGTCGCCGAGATGATCGGACGGTTGATCATTTCGCTGATCAAGACGCCGAAGTCGGTTATTCCGATCTACAACCTGAACCACGCCCGCGATTTCGCCCGCCGGTATCTGGTGCCGCTGGTGGTGCAGACCCCGGTAAAGGCGCCCGGCTGAGGATCTTTGGCCCGGACCGTCAGGCGAACGCCTCCACCGGCGGGCAGGAGCAGACCAGATTGCGATCGCCATAGGCACCGTCGATGCGACGCACCGGGGGCCACACCTTGGGCCGGAACTCCTTGCCCAGCGGGTAGGCCGCCTGTTCCCGGGTGTACGGGTGGTCCCAGTCGCTGACCACCAGGCACTCGGCCGTGTGCGGTGCGCCCCGCAACGGATTGTCGTCGACCGACCACTCCCCCGTGCCCACCCGGTCGATCTCGGCGCGGATCGAGATCATCGCGTCGCAGAACGCGTCGATTTCGGTCAGGCTCTCGCTCTCGGTGGGCTCCACCATCAGCGTGCCGGCCACCGGGAAGCTCATGGTCGGTGCGTGAAAACCATAGTCCGCCAACCGCTTTGCCACATCGTCGACGGTGACTCCGGTGGACTTGGTGATACCGCGCAGGTCCAGGATGCATTCGTGAGCGACCATGCCGTTCTCGCCCGTGTAGAGCACCGGGAAGTACTCGTCGAGGCGCCGCGCGATGTAGTTGGCCGAGGTGATCGCGGTCAGCGACGCCGCCCGCAGGCCCTCGGCGCCCATCATCCTGATGTAGGCCCAGCTGATCGGCAGGATCGAGGCCGACCCGTAGGGCGCCGCCGACACCGGATGCCCCTGGGGCAGTTCGGGGGCGTGTGGGTGCCCCGGCAGGAACGGCGCCAGGTGCGAACGCACCGCCACCGGCCCGACGCCGGGCCCGCCGCCGCCGTGCGGGATGCAGAACGTCTTGTGCAGGTTCAGGTGGCTGACGTCGCCGCCGAATTTCCCCGGCCGCGCCAGCCCGACCAGCGCGTTGAGGTTGGCGCAGTCGACGTAAACCTGGCCCCCGGCGTCGTGGGTGGCCGCGCAGATCTCCGCGATGTCGTGTTCGTAGACGCCGTGGGTGGACGGATAGGTGATCATCAGCGTCGAGAGCCGGTCGCGGTGTTCGCTGACCTTGGCGCGCAGGTCGTCGAGATCCACGTCGCCGTTGGTGTGGCAGGCCACCACGACGACCCGCATCCCGGCCAGGGCCGCCGATGCCGCGTTGGTGCCGTGGGCACTGGACGGGATCAGGCAGATGTCGCGGTGCGGTTCCCCACGGCTGGCGTGGTAATCGTGGATGGCCAGCAGGCCGGCGTACTCGCCCTGCGACCCGGCATTGGGTTGCAGCGAGACGGCGTCGTAACCGGTGATCTGCACCAGCCAGCTCTCCAGGTCGGCGATGAGACGTCGCAGGCCGGGGGTGTCGGATGCCGGCGCGAACGGATGCTGGCGGGCGAATTCGGGCCAGGTGATCGGTTCCATCTCCGCGGCGGCGTTCAGCTTCATGGTGCAGGACCCGAGCGGAATCATGCTGCGGTCCAAGGCGATATCTTTGTCGGCCAGCGCGCGCAGGTAGCGCATCATCGCCGTCTCGGTGCGGTACTGGGTGAACGCGGGATGGGTGAGGAACTCCGACGTGCGGGTGATGATGCCGGCGCACACCGGCTGAGCGGCTGCTAATCCGAAGGCCTCGAGCACCGCCGCGACATGGTCGTCGGTGGTGGCCTCGTCGCAGGCCACCGACACGTGGTCGTCGTCGACCCGCCACAGGTTGATGCCCTTGGCCTTCGCCGCGGCGATCACCTCGGCGGCGCACCCGGGCACCCGCGCCAGCACGGTGTCGAAGTACTTGTCATGCACCAGTGCATCACCGAGGGCGGCGGCGATCGACTCGGCGTGAGCGTGGACGCGGCGCGCGATCCCGGTCAGTCCCTCGGCGCCGTGGTAGCTGGCGTACATCGCGGCCATCACCGCCAGCAGCACCTGCGCGGTGCAGATGTTGCTGGTCGCCTTGTCGCGGCGGATGTGCTGCTCGCGCGTCTGCAAGGCCAGCCGGTAGGCCGGCGACCCGTCGGCATCCAACGACACACCGACCAGCCGGCCCGGGAGCTGGCGCGCATGGTTGGCGTGTACCGCCAGATACCCGGCATGCGGCCCGCCGAATCCCATTGGCACGCCGAATCTTTGGGTGCTGCCGAAGGCGACGTCAGCGCCGATTTCACCGGGAGGCGTGATCAGCGTCATGGCGAGCAGGTCGGCGCCGATGGCGATGAGCGCGCCCCGGTCGTGCGCCTGCTTAACCAGGTCGGACCAGTCGGTGACCCGGCCACCGGCCCCGGGCAGCTGGGCGATGACGCCGAAGAAGTCGCCGCCCGGCAGTCCGTCACGCAGGTCGGCGGTGACGATCTCGATGCCCAGCGGCTTGGCCCGGGTGGCCAAGATGGCCGCGGTCTGGGCGAAGACGTCGGCGTCCACCGCCAAGCGGTGGGCCTTGCCACGAGCCGCGCGATGCATCAACGTCATGGCCTCGGCCGCCGCGGTGCCCTCGTCGAGCATCGAGGCGTTGGCCACCTCGAGGCCCGTGAGATCGGCGACCATCGTCTGGAAATTCAGCAGCGCCTCGAGTCGGCCCTGGCTGATCTCCGGCTGGTACGGCGTGTAGGCGGTGTACCAGGCCGGGTTCTCCAAGACGTTGCGCAGCAATACCGGAGGCGTGAGCGTGTCGTAATAGCCCTGCCCGATCATGGACACGGCTACCGTGTTGACCTCGGCCAACGACCGCAGCTCGGCCAGCGCCTCGGTTTCGCTGGCCGACGGCGGCAGCTGATCAAGACCCGGTGCGACGCCTCCGTCGGTCAGCCGGTCCAGAATGCCGGCCGGAACCGCTTTGGCGGCCAGCTCGTCTAAGGACTCGACACCGATGACGGCGAGCATGGCGGCGACGGCCTGGCTGTCCGGGCCGATGTGCCGAGCTGCGAAAGTGAATTGATCGGACACGGGAACTCCTGAGTAGGCGACGAAGACATATCAAGGCAGAGGACTAACGGCCCTCTCCCTCTGTCTTCACCCGTTCGCCGGGCGCCTGAGAGATTCGGCGCCCGATGCTGTCTGAGCGCCTTTCCCCATCGGCGGGCGCGGACCCCACGGGTCCGCACCGCTTTCCAGAGGCATCATGATGTCGCGCGGTCCGGGTGCCTGAGAGGTTGACGGAGAGGTGTTGCTCCTTCGGCGTCCGTGACTGGCAGCCACGAACTCTCCCGCACGAATGCGATGCGCAGCCCAGTTTACTCGGGCGCGTGAAGCGCGCCGTCGCGTGTCGTGAAGGCGCGCCGTCAGCCGATCTTGCGGTCGCGGTGCTTGCGCCGGGACGCCAGCTCGTCCTCGGGCTCGGCGATAGATTCGCCGCCGTCGGCCCGCTCGCCGGGGAAGTCCGCGATGACGCCGGTCAGCTCGCGCATGGCGCCGGACACGGCGATGCCGAAGACGCCCTGCCCGCCCTGCAGCAGGTCGACGACCTCTTCGGCCGATGTGCACTCATAAACGGTGGTGCCGTCGGAGAACAGGGTGATGTTGGCCAGGTCCTGGACCCCGCGCTGACGCAGATGATCGACCGCGACGCGGATGTTGTGCAACGAGATGCCGGTGTCCAACAATCGCTTGACGATCTTGAGGACCAGGATGTCCTTGAACGAGTAGAGCCGCTGGCTGCCGGAGCCCGCCGCGCTACGGATCGACGGGACGACCAGTGAGGTGCGTGCCCAGTAGTCCAGCTGTCGGTACGTGATTCCGGCGATCTGGCAGGCACTCGGGCCGCGGTAACCGACAAGCTCGTCGGGCACGGAGTCGTCCGGAAAAAGGCCGGGCTGCACGGGTGCGCTGGCTACGGTGACGCTTCGGTCACTGGCCGCCGGACTACCGCTGTCAGCTAGGTTGAGCTGCTCTTGGCGTGGCTGCTCGCTCACGGTGGTTCCTCTCCGCGATCGCGCTCTCGTCGTTAGCTGCATCTGAAGGCTGCATCGCAGCCACGTTTGCTCAAGCCCGAGTGCTAGTAGAGCTTACGCCCTCTGATAGCCGCCGCGCCTGTAGTCGCGATCAAAGTATGGCCGCCGCGGGGCCAAGTGGGCGAGCTATCCGCCAGCGTGTCGACATCACGTGTTGTTTGAGATGCATCCGTGATGTCGCCTTTCAGGCTAAACCAGCCGCCGACCCGCCGTTCCCAATTGCTGGTAGCAGCCGGGCGCGGGCCGCATCGTCGGCGGGCTAGGCCGGATTGCCCGCCTCCTCAACCCCCCGCTGCGCGGGCCGCATCGTCGGCGGGCTAGGTGGCCTTGAAGTCGTCCGGCGACACACTGTCGAGAAATTCTTTGAACTTCTCCACTTCGTCCTCTCGGACGACGCTGCCGCCTTCCTCGTCGCTCTCGTCGGGGATCAGCAGGCCGGCCTGGGCGAGCACGCCTTCCTCGACGTAGATGGGAACGCCGACGCGCAGCGCGATCGCCACGGAGTCCGAGGGACGGGCCGACACCGTGATGTTGCGGTCGAACACCAGGTCAGCGTAGAAAGTGCCCTCTTGCAGATCGACGATCCGCACTTCTTTCAGCGAATGCCCAAGCGCGGCAATAACATCCCTGATCAAGTCGTGCGTCAACGGGCGAGGAGGCTCGACGCCTTGCTGCTCGAGTGCGATGGCGGCAGCCTCGGACTGGCCGATCCAGATCGGAAGGTAACGGTCACCGTTGGTTTCGCGCAGCAACAACACCGGCTGGTTCTGCGGCTGCTCTACGCGAATGCCGACAACACGAACTTCACCCATTTGTGTCTGCCCTCCGCATTATGGCGCCGGTCGGATTGGTGCTCGCCAGGGACGGCGAGGTCAAAAATCCGTCCTACCGCCGAAAACCAAGCTGTCGACCGAAGTCTAGTCCTCAGCGATCCAGAACGTCGCGAACGGCGGCTTTGATCAACGACGTGTGCAACGTGATGGCGAGCGCCGCGACTTCGCGCGCCAAATCGTCGGCGCGATCGCGCGCCCCGGCCTTGCCGGCTTTGACTATCGGCCCGGCGATTTGGGCGATCAGATCCGATTGCCGGTCGGCGGCCGAGCGGAAAGCGCGCAAATGCCGCGGCTCGACACCGTAGTCCGACAGCGCTCGCGCGCATTGCAGGATGACGACGGCGTGCTCGTCGAAAAAACCGCCGGGCCCGGTCGTGATGACCCCGGCCCTGAGTAGCGCAGTCAGCAGCTCGTCATCCACGCCCGCGCGCTGCAGCAATTCTTCGCGGCTCAGCCGGACGTGGGTGGGGGCCACCGCCGACGTGTCGGAGCCCGCGTCCATCCCGGCGCCGGCTTCCCCGGTTCCCGCCACGGACACCAACCGCGGGACGGAGTAGGACGTTTTGACCGGTGGCAACTCGCCGTCGGGTTGGGCGTCCAGTTGGGCCCTGATGACCTTCAGAGGCAGGTAGTGATCACGTTGCGCAGTAAGGATGAACCGCAAGCGCGCGCAGTCATATGCGGTGAACCTTCGATACCCCGACGCGGCCCGCTGCGGCGTCACCAGTCCCTCGGCCTCCAAGAAGCGGATCTTGGAGATGGTGACATCGGGGAAGTCCGGCCTCAACAATTCCAAGACCGCCCCGATCGACATCCCGGCCAGTGCCGAGCTATCGGGTGCGCTCACTAGCCTGAAGATCCTCCATCCTCACCCTGCTTGGGTCCGGTCAGGAACACCAAGCGGAACTTACCGATCTGCACTTCGTCACCGTTGGCAAGCACCGCGGAGTCCACGGGCTCACGGTTGACGTAAGTGCCGTTGAGACTACCAACGTCGACCACGCTGAATTCGTTGTTTTCCAACCTGAATTCGGCGTGCCGACGGCTGACGGTTACGTCGTCGAGAAAAATGTCGCTGTCGGGGTGCCGGCCGGCGGACGTGGTGGCCTGATCCAGCAAAAACCGCGAGCCCGCATTCGGTCCCCGTTTGACGACCAACAACGCCGAGCCGGCCGGGAGTCCTTCGACTCCGGACACCGCACTCTCGGTTCCCGCTTGTGCGGGAGCGTCCAGCTCGTTGAGGAAATCGGCACGGAACACGGAAGTCGTCTCTACCGTGACTTCGTCCGAATTCTGGTCTTGCTGATTGCCTGAGTCCATGTCCGTCACGCGCTGCTCCTCACTGGCTGCTGTGGCGTTGTCTGTCCGGGCCGCTCGGCCGGCTTTCGCACCAGGTTTCTTTGCCCGGTATGCCGATTACTGCCTTCTCGTACGTTCAATATGTCCGTCACGTGTCTTTCAGCGATCTTCGAAGGTCTTCAAAGGTGTTCAAAGGTCGATGTGTCGACGGTACCGCGCACCAGCCTGCAATGCGCCCACCACCTGACGATCCCGAAACTTCGACTCCCCCGTACCCTGGCCCCACCGCTCGCCGGCGGTGCGGGGCTGCAGGGACACTAGCAATCGTCATTCGGTGAGCGTTCCGCGGTAGGTCTCAGCGTCGAGCAGCGAAGAAATGGCTGACTCCAAATCGTCGACCTCGGATACCTGCACATCCAGCAACCAACCGGCCCCGTATGGGTCGGAGTTCACCAATTGCGGGCTGCCGTCCAGATCGGTGTTGACCGCTGAGACTTTGCCCGACACCGGGGCATACAAGTCGGACACCGATTTCGTGGATTCGACTTCACCGAAGGATTCGCCCGCGTTCAGCTCGGTGCCCACGTCGGGCAGCTGGACGAAAACCACATCGCCCAACGCCGACTGCGCAAAATCGGTGATGCCCACTCGCACGGTGTCATCCCCACTTCGACGAACCCATTCATGTTCGGCGGTGTAGCGCAGATCGGGTGGGATATCACTCACGAGTGTTCCTGTTCTGTTCGGATCGTGCTCACTTGACGGGCTGAGCGTATTGGTGCGGTTTTGGTTGCCGCAAGGTGGTCACGTCCACTCGGTCGGCCTGCTGGACCGACATTCGTGCACCGACGCGCTTGACGGCGTCCTCAGCGCCGCCGGGAATGTTCATGGCCGCGGCAAGAGTGGGCGGATCGCCAATCGCCAGAATCGAATACGACGGCGACAGTGTTTTGGAGTCGATGATCAGCGACCCAGGCATACCCACCACCCAGGTGTCGACACCCACTCGCACCGATTGGTGTGCGTCGTTCACTTCGATCGCCTCGGCGCCGGCGGCACGCAACTCGTTGATCACGTCGAGCATCGCCTCGGGCGAAACCCCGGGTCCGGGGTCATCGATCGTGACGGTGACGCCGGGGCCGGTGGCGCCGACCGCCCCGACCAGGATGGACAGGGCCGCCAGCCTAGATTGCGCGGACTGGATCGCGGCCTGGTCGTTGTTTCCCGACGCCTGCAATGAATTCAGCGTGTTCTGTAGCTCGTTCACCTCGGTGTTGAGCGTGCCTTCGCGCTGTCGCAAGGAATCCAGCAGCACCAACAGGTCTGCGGGGCGGGCCGTTTCCAGCGAGTCACCCGACTCGGTCTGGCGGACTTGCGTGACGATGGCGAGCCCGAGCAGCAGGCACAGCATGGCGGCCAGCGTTCCGAACGTTATCCGGGACCGACCGCCGCGCACCATCCCGGATAGCCCGGTGCGGTGCACCGGTCCGATTTCTGGACGGGGGCCTTTCGCCGCCAATTCATGGCGGCCGCGCGGCGCACCCTGTTCGGGCGTCGCATCGGCATCGGGGTGAGCGGGCCCGGTTGGGCCGTCACCACTTTGGCCGGCGGCTCGTTGACCGTCGGCGCGATCTTCCGGACCCTCGCTCACGTTGACCTCAATTGGGCCATGGCGCCGCTCCTCATCGCTTCGCTCTGCATCGTCGCCCGCGCGGGTCACGCCCCGAACAGCCTGCGGCGCAGCGCGGCGGCATTCCCGAAGATGCGTATACCCAGCACGACGATGATGGCCGTGGACAACTGCGTGCCCACGCCCAATTGGTCGCCGACATAGACGATCAGGGCGGCCACGAAGACGTTGAACACGAACGAAATCACGAAGACCTTCGGGTCGAAGATCCGTTCCAGATATGCACGCAACCCGCCGAATACCGCGTCCAGCGCCGCGACCACCGCGATCGGTAGATAGGGCTGGACCACTTCTGGCACCGCGGGGTGGAAAACCAGGCCGAGCACGATACCGATCGCCAGCGCTGCGATGCCGATCATGCTTGGTTTCCCGCCCGCGTCTCGCACAGGGGAACCTGTCTGTTCGGGACTTTTCTCACTGTGGCCCAATCTGCTTGGCGAACTTGACGTCCCGGACCGATCCGGCAGGCAGCGTCAGTCCGTCGGCGGCGTCCACCGTAACCACGACACCGTAGGAGATCTGCAGCAGCCGCAGTCGCTGCATGCCGGGGCTGTTGTCGAAGACGTCGCGCATCGCCCGCGGCGGCCCGATCACCAGGACCGTGTACGGGCTGCTGGTCGGATTGTTGTCGACCAGGATCGCGCCACCGGCCTGCCGAATGGTCACGTTCGGCCCGATCCGCACGCCACCGACGGATATGGCCTCGGCACCGCTCGCCCACAACGAGTTGACCAGTAACTGCAAATCGCGGTCCAGGATGATCTGTCTGCTCCCGCTGACCCGCTGCTTGGACACGTCGGAAAGATTCGGGCTGGCACCGGGATCGGTCACGGTCACCTTCAAGCCGGGCCCGATGATCGCCGTGCTGGCCGCGGCGAGGCTGAGCGCGTCGAGGCGTTTCAACAGCCGCTGTCCCTCGGCGTTGTCGGCCAGGTCGTGGCGCTGCACATCGTCGACTCGTGTCGCCAGGTCGCTGCGCCGTTGACTCAGCTTGCCCGCAGAGCCTTCGGCCGACCGCACATTGCCCAACAGCAGCTGCTGGGCGGTCCGCACTCCGGGGGCCACCGAGCGGGCCTGCGCGACCGCGGCGGCGAACACCGTTGCGATCAGCAGCGCCGCCAACGCCTGCCAGAGCCAACCGAACACACGTTGGCGTCCGCTGCGCGGTACGTCGGGGGCGCTACGCCTGGCCGCCGCCGCCGCGTAGCCGGGATCGAGATGCTCGGACAGCAGGGCGCGCAACAGTGAGGGCACCGGAATGCGTTTCGGCCGCGATGCCACATGCGCGCCGTGGCCGGCATTGGGGTCGTAGCCGCCGAGCAGTCGATCCGTATCAGCCATGGTCAGCCACCTTCGCCGCGGCCGACGGACGAGAACCGCGATCGACCTTGGGCATGCGTCGCAACACGAGAATCATCTGCACCGCGTACTGCACGAACGCCCACAGGTAGGCATACATGCCCCAGATCAGGAAGGCCCATCCGCAGGCCCCGATCACGCGGCTCCACAGCGCGTCCCACGTGCCCAGCAGCACCAGCGGAAAGCCGGACATCAGGGCGAACGTCGCCGCCTTGCCGATGTAGGTCACCGGCAGCGCCGACAGCCCGCGACTCCACAGCAGCGGCAGCGTCGCAGCGAGCAGACCATCGCGCGCGAGCAGGACCACGACGAACCACCAGGGCACGATCCCGCTGAACGCCAGCACGATCGGCACCGCCACCATGTAGAGGCGGTCGACCGCCGGGTCGAGGAGCACACCGAGCCGCGAGGACTGATTCAGCAGCCGGGCGATCTTGCCGTCGGCCCAATCCGAAGCGCCGCTGAACATCAGAATCGCGACCGCCCACCCGTTGGCGTGCGAGACCAGTAGGGCGTAGACGAAGACCGGGATCAGCGCCAGGCGGACAGCGCTGAGCACGTTGGGCACCGTCAGCACCCGATTGGGCGGAAGCACCGGCTCCATGAGCCGTGACCTTAGCCGAACACCGAACACGCGGCTGGCCGCACACTGCGCAACTCAGCTCAGCGGAAAACCCCGGGCAGGCTCAGGGTCGACAGCGTGTCGTCCGACAGCGGGTTGTCGTTGACCATGTATGTCCACGTCGACGTCGGCCGCGCCAGCTTGGAGAGGTCCAGTCCGGGCTCCTCTTCGAGGATGTTCGCGGTTTCGAACGTCTGCTGAGCCGCTTCGATGGCGTCCGCGGCCAGCGACGCGAAGGCGTCGACCGCCAGACGGTGAAACTCGTCCAGCGGGTTTTGCCGGCCCAGCGCCCGCAGATGGATGCTTTCGCGGATGTCGGCCAGATACGCCAGATGGTCGGCCCAGCCGCGATCGAGGTGATAAAGCATGATCTGCCGGCAGATCGTCTCCAGGCGCTCTTCGGAGATTCCCTCGGTCTCGGCCAGCTCCTCGTAGCGCTTCGGTGCCAGCTCGGCGAGCTCCTCACGCGCGGTTGGCGTGCGCAGCAACGTGTTACGTCGATCGACGATGATGGCGCGCTGCTGCGCGATCAACTGGTTGTAGCGCCAGGTGTTCGCGTGCACGTCCAGCATGCGGCCCTCGGCCACACGTTGGGCGTGGTCGAGCATGCCCGCGGCCTTGGGGCTGACGATGCGGCCGTCCTCGTCGGTTTCCATCGGCAACTTGTTGTGGTCGAGATTGGCCGCCACCACGTCGTCTTCCCAACTCGAGAAGAACACCGATGACCCCGGATCGCCCTGCCGCCCGGCACGCCCGCGCAGCTGGTTATCCAGCCGCTGGGTGTGGTGGCGCCCCGTTCCGACCACGTGCAGCCCGCCCAGCTCGGCGACCCGGTCGTGGTCGGCTTCGTCGGAGCCGCCGAGGCGGATGTCGGTACCGCGCCCGGCCATCTGTGTCGAGACGGTGACGATGCCGAATTTGCCGGCCTCGGCGATCACCTGGGCTTCCTCGGCGTCGTTCTTCGCGTTCAGCACCACCGCGGGCACCCCGCGGCGCAGCAGCCGCTCGTGCAGGTCCTCGGATTCGGCCACGTCGCGGGTGCCGACCAGCACCGGCTGCCCGGTTTCGTTCACCTCGGCGATGTGGGCGACGATCGCGTCGTTCTTGGCCGCAGCGGTGATATATACCCGGTCGGACTCGTCTTCACGAATATTGGGCTCATTCGGCGGAATCGGTGACACACCGAGCTTGTAAAACTGGCGCAGCTGCTCACCGGCGGCCAGCGCGGTGCCGGTCATACCGCACACCGTCGCGTAGCGGTTGATCAGCGCCTGCACGGTGATGGTGTCCAGCACCTCGCCGGTTTCGGTGGTCTCGATGCCCTCCTTGGCCTCGACCGCGGCCTGCAGGCCATCGGGCCAGCGCTGCAGCTGCGCGATGCGCCCGCGGGCGGCGTTGATCAGGTGCACCGCGTCGTCGCGGACGATGTAATGCACGTCGCGCTGCAACAGCACGTGCGCATGCAGCGCGACGTTGATTTCGGTCAGGGTGGTGACGACGTGTTCCTCGGAGTACAGATCGATCCCGCCGAGCGCCTTCTCGACCCTGCGGGCACCTACCTCGGTCAGATGAACGTTGCGGCTGTCGGCGTCGGTGTCGTAATCGGTGCCGGCCTCCAGCTGGCCGGCCAGCTTGATGATCTCCAGCCGCGGCGTCTCCCGGTGGGTGGTTCCCGCCAGCACCAGTGGCACCAGCGCCTCGTCGACCAGCACCGAGTCGGCTTCATCGATCAGGGCCACGTCGGGGTTGGGCGATACCAGGTCGGCGACGTCGGTCACCAGCTGATCGCGCAGCACGTCGAAGCCGATCTCGTTGACCGAGGCGTAGGTGACATCGCAACCGTATGCGGTCCTGCGTTCTTCGCTGGTCGATTCGGCGGTGATCCAGCCGACGGTCAGCCCCATCGCCTCGATGACAGGCCCCATCCATTCCGCGTCACGACGGGCCAGGTAGTCGTTGATCGTCACCACGTGTACGTGCCGTCCGGCCAGCGCGTACCCGGCCGCCGCGATCGCGCCCGCGAGCGTCTTGCCCTCACCGGTGGCCATCTCGATCACGTCGCCGGCCAGCATGCGTAACGCCCCGAGCAGCTGCACATCAAATGGACGCAGGGTCGTCGCCCGCTCGCCCGCCTCCCGGGCGATGGCGAGGAACTGCGGGATGTCCTCGGAGTCCGCGAGGTCCTCCAGGTTGAGCAGCCCGGCCGCTTTGCGCAGCTGCTCGTCGGTCAGACCGGCCGCCTCGTCGTCGTACTCCGACGAGTCGGTGACCTGGGTGAGAGAGCGGCTGCGGTCCTTTTCGGTGCTGGCGCCGAGCAGCTTCCAAAAGCGGCTGCTCAGCCGGCCGGGTTGAGCGCGGGTCGTCTTAGGCACAGGTCAACGGTACGCGGTGGCCCACCGCGCAGACCCAGGCCAGTCGGTGACGATGCGGGCCGCGCAGCGGCGTGAGGAGGAGCCGACTCATCAGGCCAGTCGGTGACGATGCGGGCCGCGCAGCGGCGTGAGGAGGAGCCGACTCATCAGGCGAGGTTGGAGCGGCGTGGATACGCGACGTCGGGATCGGTGAGCACATTGACGACGGCGGGCAGTCCGCTGGCGAAGGCGCGTTCCAGCGCGGGCCGCAGCTCGCCGGGCGCGGCGACCAGTTCGCCGTGGCCGCCCAGCGCGCGTGCCACCTCGTCGTAACGCGTCCCCGGGCGCAGCTCCGCGACCACCGAATACCCGTACAACGCTTCCATGGGATGCTTTTCCAGCGCCCATATTCCGTTGTTGCCGATCACGGACACGACCGGCACGTTGTGCCGAACCAGGGTGTCCCATTCCATGCCGCTGAAGCCGAACGCGCCGTCGCCCTGCAGCAGCACCACCTGGCGGTCCGGCTGAGCCAGCTTGGCGGCCAGCGCGTAACCGGGACCCGAACCCAGGCAGCCGAAGGGGCCGCTGTCCAGCCAGCAACCCGGCTGATAGCTGTCGATCACCCGTCCGGCATACGACCCGAAATCGCCGGCGTCGATGACGACGATGGCGTCGCGATCCAGCATGGGTGCGAGTTCGGCGTAGACCCGCATGGGATGTAGCGGGATCCGGTCGTCGGCGAGTTCGGCCTTCTCCTTGGCGCGTGCCGCGGTCTCGGCGGTTCGCAGTTCGTCGATCCAGTCCCGATGGTCGGTCCCGGTGGCGGGGGCCAGTGCCGCGAGGATCGTCAAGAGGTCGCCGTAGAGCTCGGCATGCACCGGCCGCGGATGGCGGCGCTCGGGTTCGACACGGTCCGCCACGATGAGCTCGGTTTGTGCCCCGAACACGGCACCGAAGCCGAGGCGGAAATCCATGGGCACCCCGACGATCAGCGCAACATCGGCCTCTCCCAAGGCTTTTCCGCGAACCCGGGAGAACGCCAACGGATGATCGGCGGGAACCGCGCCGCGGGCCATGCCGTTCATCAGCACCGGAATGTGGAGTTCCTCGGCAAGGCGCAGCAGGGCCGCTTCACCGCGTCCCCACCACACGTTGGTGCCCGCCATGATCACCGGCCGCTTCGCCGCGGAGAGCAGGGCCGCGGCCCGGGCCAGGGAATCGCCGTCGGGCGCGGGCCCCGGAGGCAGGTCGACGAGGGCCCCGGGCCGGCCATCATCGTCGGACATCGAAAACACGTGGTCCATCGGGAAGTCGACGAAACCCACCCCGGACGGCGCACCGACCGCCGCACGCAACGCGTCGTCGACAAGCCGGCCGGCGTCGTCCGCCGACTGTGCGGTGGCCGCAAAGCGGGCCAGCGGTGCCACGAACGGCACATGGTCGATCTCCTGCAGCGAACCCATGCCCCAGCGCTGCGCGGGCGCCCGGCCGCCCAGCACCACCAGCGGCGACTGGTTTTGCTGCGCCGCCGCCATTGCGCTCATCCCGTTGGTGATGCCCGGCCCCGCGGTCAACGCGGCGACTCCCGGAGACCGCGTCACTTTCGACCAGCCTTCGGCGGCGAAGGTCGCGGTTTGCTCATGGCGGGTGTCGATCAGCCGGATACCCTCGTCGCGGCACCCGTCGTAGATGGAAAACAGGTGGCCGCCGGATAGCGTGAAGACGGTGTCGACACCGCTGGCCCGCAGGCGCCGCGCGACAAGTCGGCCGGCGTGCAATGTTTGTGCGGGGATGGCGTCGGTAGTCATGACCGCAGCCTAACCAGATCCGTCGGGTACCTTCGCCGAAGGATTTGAAGTTGAGGAGTGTTTGACCACCTCGACCGTAAGGAGACGTCGACGATGGGTCCGAAGCCCTTCAAGCCATCGATCAACTGGTCGGCGGCACCCATGGATTCGTTGCGATGGATCGCCATAGCGTGGGTGGTCAGCGCTATCTGTCTGGTGGGGGTGCTGCTCGCCTTCCGCTACCTCACTCCCTGGGGCCGGCAGTTCTGGCGGATCACCCGCGGCTACTTCGTCGGGGCACACAGCGTCCGGGTGTGGGTCATGCTCGCCGTGTTGCTGTTGTCGGTGCTGCTGTCGGTGCGGTTGGTGGTGCTGCTCAGCTACCAGGGCAACGACCTGTATACCGCTGTGCAGAAGGCGGTCCAGGGCATGGCCGCCGGTGACGAAGGCGTCAAACAGTCTGGGGTACATGGCTTTTGGATGTCGCTTGCGGTCTTCAGCGTGTTGGCAACCATCTACGTCATCCGGTTCGCGGCCGACGTCTATCTGACGCAGCGGTTCATCATCGCCTGGCGCATGTGGTTGACCTCCCACCTCACCGACGACTGGCTGGAAGGCCGGGCCTACTACCGAGATCTTTTCATCGACAACACCATCGACAACCCCGACCAGCGCATCCAGCAGGACATCGACATCTTCACCGCCAATGCCGGCGGAACCCCCAACATCCCGTCCAACGGGACGGGAAGCACGTTGCTGTTTGGGGCGGTCAATGCGGTGGCCTCGGTGATCTCCTTCGCCGCGATCCTGTGGAACCTGTCCGGGGACCTGGATCTCTTTGGGGTGGTGCTACCGCGCGCGATGTTCTGGACGGTTCTGGTCTACGTGCTGATCGCGACTGTCGTCGCGGTTTGGCTTGGACGCCCGCTGATTTGGCTCAGTTTCAACAACGAAAGGCTGAACGCCGCCTTCCGGTACGCCCTGGTGAGATTGCGGGACGCCGCGGAGGCGGTCGGCTTTTACCGCGGCGAGCGGGTCGAGCGGGCACAGCTGTGGGGGCGCTTCACGCCGATCATTGGCAACTACCGCAATTTTGTCCGACGCACCATCATTTTCAACGGGTGGAACTGGTCGGTGTCGCAGGCAATCGTCCCGCTGCCGTGGGTGATTCAGGCGCCGCGGCTGTTCGCCGGCAAGATCGATTTCGGCGATGTGGGCCAGACGGCGACGGCATTCGGCAATATTCACGATTCGCTGTCGTTCTTCCGCAACAACTATGACGCGTTCGCGTCCTTCCGGGCCGCCATCATCCGATTGCACGGGCTGGTCGACGCCAACAGCAAGGGCCGTGCGCTTCCAGCGATTCTGGTCAAGCCGAGTGAAGAGACGGCCGTCGAGCTTCGCGGCATCGAGGTACGCACGCCGGAGGGTGACCAGCTGGTCGACTCACTGGACATCCAGCTCGACCACGGCGACACCCTGGTGATCACGGGTCGGTCCGGGGCGGGCAAGACGACGCTGCTGCGCAGCCTGGCCGAACTGTGGCCGTACGCCTCGGGGACCCTGTGCCGCCCGGACGGCGACAACGCGACAATGTTCTTGTCGCAGCTGCCGTATGTGCCGCTCGGCAGTTTGCGCACCGTGGTCTGCTACCCGAATTCGCCGGACGACATCTCCGATGAACAGCTGCGCGACGTGCTCACCAAAGTCGCCCTGGCACCATTGGTCAACCGGCTGGACGAAGACCACGATTGGGCCAAGGTGCTGTCCCCGGGCGAGCAGCAGCGGGTCGCCTTCGCGCGCATCCTGCTCACCAGGCCGAAGGCGGTGTTTCTCGACGAGGCCACCTCCGCGCTGGACGAAGGCCTGGAATTCGCGCTGTACCAGTTGGTCCGGGCCGAGCTGCCCGAGTGCGTCATGGTCAGCGTCAGCCATCGGCCCACCGTCGAACAGCATCACGAGCAGCAGCTTCATCTGCTCGGCGGCGGCCCGTGGCAGTTGAGCCCGGTCGAGAAGGAGCCCGCGCAGGTCTAGCGCTCAGGCTCCTTTGCCCGGTGGGCCGCGTGCGCTCCGGCGCTCGGTGGTAGCGCGCCTACGCTGCCCCGGCCCGGTGGGCCGCGTGCACTCCGGCGCTCGGTGGTAGCGCGCCTACGCTGCCCCGGCCCGGTGGGCCGCGTGCGCTCCGGCGCGGCGGCCGAAGAACGACCCTTCCCCCAACTGCGTTCCGCTCGCGTAGCCCTTGCCGTCCTGGGCGAGGTTGGAGGCGCATGCGCCGGCGGCGTATAGACCGGGCACGACTGTGCCGTCGGCTCGCTGCACCTCGCCGTCAACCGTCACCGCAAGGCCGCCGATGGTGAATCCCGAGTACATCGCCCGCCCGAGCGACAGGTCGAACACCGCCCAGGGGCCGTTGTCTTGTGGCGCAAGGAATTCCGGCTGCTTGTGGAAATCGGGATCCTCGCCCGCGGCGGCGTGCTTGTTGTAGCGGTCCAGCGTGGCGGCAAGGTTGCCCGCCGGAATGCCAAGCGCGGCTTCCATTTCCGCGATCGTTTCGTACCCGTCGAGGAAGCGGATCAGCGGCATGGCGGGCATCTCGGTGTGCGCTTCGTCGACGATCAGGTATGCCGTTTGGTCCGGCTGCTCCAACACGAAAGCCGAAGTCCGCGAGTGGTAGGAGTCCTCGGTGACGAAACGTTTGCCCTCCTTGTTGACGATCACACCGGTCAGAAGAACCTCCGGCGGATAGGCCGCCGCGGTGATGAACAGTTCGTCCATGTTCTTGGTCGCACCGCCAGCCGAGACGCCCATCCGGATGCCCAGTCCGTCGTCGTTGGGATTGCCCAAAATGTAGGGCGCCACCAGGCCATGGTGTTTGGTGCGGCGCTCCTGGCCCAACGCGGGCGTATGCTCTGCGACCATCTCCGGGTTCATCGCGAAACCGCCCGCCGCGATGACGACCGACTTGGCCCTGATAGCACCGGTTTCGGTGAAGTGTTTCCACGCCACCCCGACCACCGCGCCGTCGTCGTCGGTGACCAGGTTGGTCACCGAGGTCTCGTAGCGTATCTGCACGCCCAGGGCGTCGGCGCGTTTGAGCAGCAAGTCGACAACCATGCTCGCGCCGCCCAATTCGCCGGGCACCGGCACCGAATGCCCGCGCGGCGCCGGCTTGGCCCGCTCGCAGAAGGGCCACACCTTTTCATTGCCGGTGTAGCTCAGTCCCTCGGTGCCCGGCGGGACCACGACTTTGCCTGGGTAGTAGCTGCGCTCGAACTGAAAGCCCAAGTCTTCCAGCCAATTGAAATGCTCGACGCTGCCGTCGCAGTAGGCGCGGATCTTGTCGAGTTCGGGTTCACGAGAGACCTCGACCAGGTATTTGTACATCTCCTCGACGGAATCTTCCTGACCGGTCGCCTGCTGCACCGCGGTCCCGCCGCCGAGGTAAAAGTGGCCTCCGGCAAGCGAAGTGGTGCCCCCCGCCGCGGCCGCGCGTTCCAGGACCAGCACCCGTGCGCCTGCGGCCGCCGCACTGACCGCGGCGCAGCCGCCGGCGATGCCAAACCCGATCACCACGACGTCGACGTCATCCGACCACGCGGTCACGTCATTCGCACCGACTGTTGCCGGTATCTCCGTGCTCACTGGCGCCACTCCTCCTCATCGCTACGCTCGGCATCGTCGCCGGCGCGGCTCACCGCTGCTCCTGTTTGATGTAGTCGTAAAACGCCCTCATTTCGGGCGCAACGTACGCAAGCTCCACATAGGGCACGCCCGCCTGCGGCGCTGAGAGGTATACGAATTGGATGCCGCCGGGCATCACGCCTCGCTGCGCAACCGCGGCGCCCCGCTCGGCGGCCTTGGTCACCGCTACCTCGAGTTGTTCGGGACTTTCCACCTCCATGCAGATGTGGTGCAAACCCGGCCCGCACTCGGACAGAAAGTCACTATAGATGTTCTCGCCACGGACCGGCTGGATCAGCTCCAATTACATATCCCCGAGGTAGCTCAGCGAGATGCTGGCAAAGAAGTCGGCGGGCTTGCCGCGGTAGCTGCACGTATCCGGAGCAAAGTGCACATCGGGTATGCGCACCCACTTCCGCACTCCTAACAGGCCGGTGAGGGACGTTTCGGTGGCATCCAGGTCGGCGGTAACCCATGCAATCTGCGTCGGCGACTCAAGGGGAAGCGTCATCGTCTCGCAGAATAGTCCAGTCGCCGGGCCGCCAGAAAGGGGCCAACCGACTTTGCCATGACGGGCCCGTCCGGTCGGCGAATCGTCTGGTGAACACGTTCTAATTCTGGGTGCCCACGGACGCGCGGGCGATCAATGCCGGGTCAGTACGTCGACCAGCAGCCGCAGCTGGGCCTCGAAGACGGCTTGCGGGTCGGTCAGCGTATCGGCGCCGTATTGCCCGAACACCTCGAGGCTGATGGCACCCAGCACGCCCGCCCACAGCGCAAAGCATTTGGTTAGCACCTGGTCATCGCCGGGAAACCCGAATTCGTGACGAATCCGTTCGAAATCGGATGACATCGGTTGCGGCGCAATATCATTCGTCAGCCGAATATCACCCGTGGCGATTCCGGCCGCCACCGCATCGAACAGCGCCGCCACCACCCGGGTGCCCACCGCAACCGTGCGCTCGGGGGGTGCGTGATATCCGGGCACGGGACTGCCGTACAGCAGG
The DNA here is from genome assembly GCF_001665875.1 of Mycobacterium sp. 852002-40037_SCH5390672. Lineage (GTDB taxonomy): Bacteria > Actinomycetota > Actinomycetes > Mycobacteriales > Mycobacteriaceae > Mycobacterium. The sequence continues at coordinate 12,630 of NZ_LZTA01000069.1, read as the reverse complement.
GCCCAGCGGGCTGGGTGCCCGATGGCCCAACCGCGGGTGGCCCGCGCGATGGCGATGACATCGTCGCTCCACAGGTCTCCAACGGTTTCGCGGGCGCGATCCACGGTGTCGGCCAGGTCGGAATAGGCGTCGACCAGCAGCAAGGTCAGCAGTTCGTCGCGGCTGGACACGTAGCGGTACACCGCCGAGGAGACCATGCCCAGGTCGCGGGCTATCGCCCGCACCGACAATCCGGCCGCGCCGCGGTCGACCAGCTGGCGGCGACCGAGTTCGATGATGCGTGCCTCGATCTGCGCCCGAGAATCCTGGCGTTTGCCCACGCCGTCAGTCTGACACAACCGAGAACACTGCTCTTGCTTTCCGTAACCGACCGTGGCAGCATCGTCAAATCAGAGAGCACCGCTCTCTCAATTTTGACCACGATTCGCTGAGAGGCCGCACTATGTCCACGCGATACGAACAACCGAACCGGGCCGCCAGGGCCGCCAACGTGGTCATCCGCTGGCTGGCCGAGTCGGGTATCAGCATCGCCGGAACCCGCGCGTTGCGGGTTCGTGGCCGCAAGACCGGGAGGCAACGCGCCGTGGTGATCAACCTGCTGACCGTCGACGGCGTGGACTATCTGGTCTCGCCGCGCGGGAACACCCAGTGGGCCCGCAATGTCCGGGCCGCGACCGTCGTCGAGGTCGGTCCGCGCTGGCACCGGCGAAGCGCTCGGGCCGACGAGGTCGACGACGCGGCCAAGCCCGAGCTGCTGAGGCGTTATCTGGCCAGGTGGTATTGGCAGGTCAAGGACTACGTCGCCGGATTGACCCCGGACAGCAGCGAGGAGCAATTCCGCGCTGTCGCATCGACGATTCCGGTGTTCGCCCTAACCAAGGTGGGTGCGGCGGGCTGAATGTCCCTAGTGCGCGTTGTCGCGCACTCCGAGATCCTCGCGAACCTCCTGCGACATGGCCCCCCAGGACACCGCGGCCGGGAAATCACCCCACACGCTGTTGAAGATCCCCACGAGCTGTCCCGGGCCGCCGTTGGGCGCCAGATACACCGGTCCACCCGAATCGCCGTTGTGGCTTTGCACGCCGTGCGACATGGTGAACCAGCCGTTGTTCACGCTCTCCACCGTCCCGCACGTTTCCCCAGTGATCACGCCGAAATGGCAGACGGGTTGCCCGGGCGCGAGCGCCAGGCCGGGGTCAGAAACCAGCGGACGACCGCCGGGCAGGATGTTGTTCGCCGTGACGTCGTTGTCCAGCACGATCGCTTCGTAATCGCTGATCGTCTGGCTGGTGGACACGGTCGTCCCGCTGGGGGTGTTGTCCCGGAAGGCCGCCATCCGGCCGATGACGGCGCCGCCGCGGTCCGTCACCACTCCGGCCCCGCCCCGGCAGTGTCCGGCGGTGAACGCGATCTTCAGGGCGGGGTCGACGTAGCCCAGCGTGCACACCCGATTGTCCTGGCGTATTTCCATGCCCGGATACACCATGACATCGGCTTTGGCCGGCGCGGCCGGCAGTAAGGAGGCGAGCGCCGCGACAGTAGTCGACGCCGCGAATGCGCGCGTTGCCAGGCGATGCACCATGAACTCCGATCCATCGGGCCGATACCGACGGGAGGGTGAGGTTACGACGTAACCCTCCTCCACGCCCAGCTTTTCGCGCCGGCCCGCGCAAATGTTACAGCGAGGTCACGAGGGGGGTGCCGGCGTCAATTTGACGGGCCGCGTGCGGCAGCCAGCCGGGCGGGCCGAACACGTAACCCAACCGATCACGCAGCCGCTTCGCCGATCGACAGTCGCGGGCGATCGCGACGTATTCGCGGGTCTGCAACGTCCAGATGTTGAACGTGTCCACGCGCTTGGTGAGGCCGTAATGCGGCCGGAACAGCTCGGGCTGGAAGGTGCCGAAGAGGCGGTCCCACACGATGAAGATCCCGCCATAGTTCTTGTCCAGATACACCTTGTCCATGCCGTGGTGCACCCGGTGATGCGACGGTGTGTTGAAGAGGAACTCGAACGGCCGCGGCAGCTTGTCGATCCGCTCGGTGTGGATCCAGAACTGATAGATCAAGTTCAGGGAGAAACTGAAGAACACCATCCACGGTGGAATTCCCAACAGCGGCAACGGAATCCACATCAGGATTTCGCCGCTGTTGTTCCACTTCTGGCGCAGCGCGGTGGCGAAGTTGTAGTACTCGCTGGAGTGATGGGCCTGGTGCGTGGCCCAGATCAATCGCACCCGGTGCGCGATCCGGTGATAGGCGTAGTAGAGCAGGTCCACTCCGAGAATCGCGATGACCCAGGTGTACCAACGCGTCGCCGACAGGTGCCAGGGCGCCAGGTAGGCGTAGATCGCGGCATACCCGAGCAGTGCCAGGGTCTTCCAGCCGGCGGTGGTGGCCACCGAGACCAGGCCCATCGAGATGCTCGCCAACGAGTCGCGAGTGAGGTGTGCCCCTGACGCCGGCCGCGCTGCGTCGCCGGCCTCGGCTGCTGTGAGATGTTCCAGCTTTCGGGCCGCGGTCCATTCGAGGGTCAACAGCAGCAGGAAGAACGGGACAGCGAACAACACCGGATCCCGCATCTGCGGAGGCAGCGCGGATAACCAGCCTGAGAGGGCACTCACACAGGTAAGACTACGACGAGCACCGCGATACTCGGCTCGCCGCGGTCCGCACGTCCGTCTCAGCGACGATCGTCGGCCTGCGCGTCGTCTCCGGCATACCACTGCACCGCGCGGACGCCCGGCAGCAGCGACAGTTCGGCCACCAGCCGCTCCAGCCGGGCCGGGGCATCGCCGTTCATGAGCAGGTGGGCGGTCAGGGTGACCTCGTCGTCGGCCGGGCTGCCGGTATGGATCCCGCGAAGCGTGATGTCGTTGCTGCCGGCGTGCTGAATGACCTGCGCCCGCGCGTACTTCTCGTGCTTCGGACGGCAGACCACCTGGACGAGATAGGGCAACAGGCTCTCGTCTTCTTCGGCGCTGTTGTCGCGGTCGATCAGCCGGCCGAGCGGACGCCCCAGCACATGAATGCCGATGACGGTGCCGGTGCCGATCAGGGCGAACACCAGATGACCGGAAGCGGCCAGCACGCCGACCGCTGCCGAGCACCACAGCGTGGCGGCCGTGTTGAGGCCACGGACGTTGACGCCCTCCCGCAGGATCACCCCACCACCCAGGAACCCGATACCGGACACGACATAGGAAGCGACCCGGGTGGGGCTGGTGTCGGAGGTGGCCGCTGCGTAGAGGACGAACAGGGTCGCCCCTCCGGCGACCAGTGCGTTGGTACGCAGCCCGGCCCGACGGGCCCGCCATTGCCGTTCCAGACCGATGAGGGCGCCGCAGCCTACGCCGACGCCCAGCCGGAGTGCGAAATCGAGCGCGCTCAGCGTCTCCAACGACTCACTCCTTCCCCTGGGCGTTGCTGTTGAGTATCCCCCGGTTGCACCGGACGATTCCGGTTGTGAGCCCGGCGTGGTGCCGGTCGGCGCAGCTAAACACGTGGAGGTGAACGGCAGATGGATCCAAGCCAAATGCGGAGCGGGGCGGCCACATCGACGAAACCTGCGGGCTGTCAATCGGTTGCGCGGCCGCCACCGGATGAGGGGTTGGCCGGGCGACTCCGGCCTGCCAAGGCTACCGTCGGTTAAGTTGCTGCGGGCAATAGTATTTCGCCGCGATCGCCAGGAACGATGTGGCGTGATCGTTGGTGAGGCCGGGGTTTTCACTCTTCAGTTCGTCAACCATTTGGGGGCCGAACTCGCCGTTCCCCATTGACACGCACACCGCTTTGGCGAACTTGATCGCCCCGTCGGGAGTCGAGTAGGTGACCCCGGCACTCCGCAGCGAGGCAAGGAAACCGGCCTCGTCGCCGCCGGGTGCCCCCGGGTCGCCGTGCGCGAGCGGGGCCATTCCGATCGCGGCCGAAACGCCAACGCTCAGCGCCAGCTGAAGTCTCATGACTCGTGATTGTTCCATGGCGCGGCGATGTTCGCAGCGACGGACGGTATGCCGCAGATACGTTGAGCCGCATCGCATTCGACGTCAGCGGCTGGCACGGTCAGCATCCGCATTCCGCGGATCAGGCCTTGGAGAGCTGCTGGGGGCAGTAGAACTTCGCGGAAAGCAGTGCGAAATTCGATGCCATCTCCATGTCCATCCCGGGATTGTGGGTTTTCACATCGTGCACCACCTCCAGCCCGGACTCGCCGTTGTTCAGGCACGAACACACCGCCCTGCCGGCGGCAGCGGCCGAACCCGGGTTGTTGAAGCTGAAGCCGGCTTGCTGCAGCGCGGCGACGAAGCCTCCGTCGTCACCGTCCGGCACAGGCGGCGGAGCGGCGTGTGCCGGTGCGGCAAGGCCGATCATCGCGGAAACACCGAGTAGCGCCAGTAGTCGTTTCATCACTGCCACCCTTTCCGTTGCGGGCTCATTGTTTGTTGTGTCGTTTGGCGGCTTGCCGGGTCTTCGAACGTCCGAAGGACCTTGTGCATCAACCTAACTGCGCATCCGCGGGCAAAACTTTTGACTTGTCGCCCTTCTTCAGGTGCACCGCGTGGATGCCCGGCTTCTTGGCCAGCTGCTCGAGAAGCGCGTCGAGGTTCTCTTGATCGACGTTGTGGTGCTGCACGGTTTCGGGCTTCTCCGAGATTTGTGTGACAAGGCGTTTCAGCTGTTCCGGCGATTGCTTGTCTTTGAGGTCCTTGATCGGCGTCATCCGGTTACGCACACCCGCACGCGCCACGGTGGGCCCACCGGAACCCAGCGCGCTGCCCAGCATCCCGGCCAGTCCCATCGAACTGAACAGACTCCCCTGGCCCAGCGCGGCCGCGGGCACGGCCTCGGTTCCGGCGGCCGACAGGGCGGCAGCGACGGTCCTGATGGCTGGAGTGGCCGTGGCCCAGCTCGGCGGGACCGACAGCTTCCCGACCAGGGTGCCGGCATTTCCCATGCTGCCCAGCGGGGTGATCGCGTTGAATAGCGTGCCTCGGCCGAAGCCCAGCGCCCCCAGCCCGGCGCCCAGCGCGTCTTTCGGCAACGCACCGTACGCGATGGGCGGGGCGAACTTGAGCCACTGCGACAACGGAAAGTTGATCAGCAACCCAGTGGCGTTGAATTGCGTGGTCAGGCCCAGCGGCACCTTGATGGCGTTGTATAAGCCCGTGTAGAAGCTCGACCCGCCTGGGAGTCCGTTCAAAAGACCCGTGACGAACTGGTTGTACATGTAGGCCGCGTTCGCCGGGCCGGAGAATAGTCCGCTGTAGGGCAGCGTAGTGGTCGCCGCCGACGCCGCGGTAGTCGCGACATTGGCGGTGGGGGTGCTGGCCGCCGAACTCACCGCGGCCGCTTGCATCGGCTCGGCTGCCTCGTTGGTGGTCTTGGGCGCCGGGCTGAATTGAGTCAAGTTGTTGGAGGCGGTGGCAGACGAGGCGAAGTAGGTGTCCATCGCGGTGGCGTCTTGGGCCCAAAACTCGCTGTATTGGGCCTCATTCGCGGCGATCGCCGACGTGTTCTGCCCGAACAGATTGGTTGCCACCAGTTGTGCGAGCAGGGCCCGGTTCTCCGCGATCACCGCCGGCGGCACGTGCGCGGCGAACGCCGCCTCGTAGGCGGTTGCCGCCTCGGTGGCCTGGGTCGCGGTTTGCGCGGCCTGGGCGGCGGTTTGCTGCATCCAGGCGACGTAGGGGGCGGCCGCGGATGTCATGGCAACTGACGACGGACCCACCCAGGGCCCGGCGGTCAGGCTCGAGAGCACCGACGAATACGACGTTGCGGTGGACTGCAATTCGGTGGCCAGGTCCTGCCACGCGGTCGCCGCGGCCACCAACGACTCCGCGCCCGGACCGCTGTACATCCGGCCCGAGTTGAACTCGGGTGGGAAGGCTCCGTAAAACATTTCTCGTACCCCTTACCTGGTGGCGGGTGCATAGGCGGAAAGCGATTGGCTGCCATACGTTTTGGTCATCGCGGTCATTCCTCGATGCACGGGATCACGATGATGGTGGCCGCGGCCGGGTCAGCTTCGGCCACCGCGCCGCCCAGTGAACCCACCGCCGAGGCGACGGACCCGGCCGGCCGGGTCGCGGCGGCCGCGACGGCGCGCCCGGCCAGGCTGGACAGGCCCATCTGGCTGAACACGCCCTCCTCACCGACCATTGCCGCCGGCGCCGCGGCCATGTTGGTCGGGAACACCTGGGCGACCGTCCGGATCGCAGGAGCGGCTTCGGTCCAACCCTGCGGCACCGACATGCTGCCGACCAGAGCCGCTTTGCCCATCGAACCCGACACCTGTCCCGCGCCGACCGCGGAACTGAGCATGGGCTTGACGGCGCTGGCGCCACTGGTCAGCGGCGCCAACGCCCCCGAGATAGCTTTCGGCCCGGCGAGATAGGCGGCGGCGCTCTGTCCGTTCTGGCCCCAGGCGTACGCCTGGCCGAACGACAGGAACGGACCAGCGGGGATGCTGGTCCACGACTGCGGGGAGTACGGCCCGGTGACGACCGACCAGAACTCGTTCCAGTTCGTGACGGCACTCGGCAGGGTAAGTGACGAACCGGACGCCGCCGGCGTTGAACTCGCGTTCGTCACGGCCTGGGCCGCCGGCTGCATCGTGGTGCTCAGCTGGGACAGCTGGGAGGCCGTGTTCGAGCCGGATTGCGCACTGCTCTGAGTGACGGCGGCCGCTTGCGTGGGACCGGCGGAGTCGTTGGTGGTCTTCGGGGGCGCGGTGAACGACGTCAGCTGCGAGGCGGTCGCCGATGACGCCGCGTACCCATACATCGCGGCGGCGTCCTGCGCCCACATCTCCATGTAGTGGGCTTCGGTGGCGGCGATCGCCGGGGTGTTCTGGCCCAGGATGTTGGTAGCGATCAAGGTCGCGAGCAGAGAGCGGTTGGCGGCAATCACCGGGGGCGGCACCGTCGCCGCGAATGCCGCCTCGTAGGCGCCGGCGGCGAGCTTGGCCTGGACGCCCGCCTGCTCGGCCTGCGCGCCGGTGGCGTGGATCCACGCCACGTACGGGGCAGCCGCGGCAGCCATAGCTATGGACGAGGGGCCCGTCCACGGGCCAGTTGCGAGCGTCTCAATTGTCGAGTTGTACGACACACCAGTGCTCTGCAGCTCCGCGGCCAACTCGTCCCACGCCGCCGCTGCGGCCAGCAGTGGCCCCGACCCCGCACCGACGTACATCCGCCCCGAGTTGACCTCCGGCGGAAGCGCCCCGAAATCCAGCATCAATACCTCCATTCCGTGGAGTAGCGGCCATGGTAAGCACGGCTTTGCGGCCCCGGCATCGACAAAGTCGCAGCTCTAAGGGAATTCATCAAATCTGTTCCCGAATACATGTGCAGATCCCATGTGTTGCAGACAACAAAGCCATACTCTTCCTAGCTGAGAATCGGCGCCCTGAGGGCGGACGAACGACTAGTTAAGCCACGCTGCTTTTGCATTGCCGATGGTGTCCACGACATATTTCACAATGCGTTCCTGTCAGGTAAATCTATGTAAAACATATATGTCGCAGCGCCTCGACCACTGTGAGGGCGATGGGGAGGACCTGCGGCATCAGTGGCGCAAATCACGTGGCGGAACGCATGTGTGCAGCGTCAAAGACCGCTGCAAAATAACTATCGCCGCGAATCCGTCAATAGGGCGGATCAGATCCAGAGGCCGGCGTTATCGCCACCTTGCAATTACCAAGAAACTGTCTTCATCGCATCCTGATTGCAAATCGTGGCGGCCTCCTACACCAATGTGAAAAACCGATACCGTGCCTATGTTCCGCCGGAACACCATTCGCGCAATCGCGCGATATCGCTGATTGCTACGGTTTCACTACGGCATTCGCGTCATTGCTGCGAAATGCAACTAATTCGAACCGACCCGACTGCACTGTCGGGGTTGACCTGCTCGGAGACGACTCTGAAGCTAGCGCCCGGCGACCAGGGCCACCGCTCGGGCCCAGGTCACGGAACCGCGGGCGTTTAGACCGCCGAACCGGTAGTCGATCGTCACATCGTTCTCCTCACGTTCACCTACACGAGTAGACGTGGCTACTCTGCCGTCGCACTGATTAGCTACTGGCAATTTCCTGTGAGGCATGGTTGGTGGAGCTCACAAGCGCTTTTGAGACACTGTGAGCCACCGACAAAGTGCGCTGAAGGCGTTGCTGGGACAGCAAACTTTGGGCAATCACGAGTGCATGAATTCATTCGCCCGCCGTTAAGTTGACTGCTCCCATGTGTTAACCGCCGGCAAGGGGCGGGCTATCAGTCGGGGCCGGAATTCATCCAGCGGAGCTGCGGACTCATCCTCGTGGGCGCCTGGCATGGTTCCCAGCGGCGTGCCCGGCATTCCGACCGGGCCGGTGTCTTCCATGACCATGGGCGTCGTACCCAACCCGCCGCGGTACACCCGGGCGCCCCGCGTTGGCCTGCACGCCGGCCCGTTCGGCCTGAGTCGCGGTGGCTACTCAGCCACGCCACACAGGGCGCTGCCGCGGGCGCCATCTGGATCGGCGACGGTCCAGCGCAGTAGGCGGCCTACCGGGAGGGGCGGACCCGGCTAATCCGGCTTCTTCTCGGCAACCGCCGCACTGAGGCCCTCGGCGAGATCCTCCTCGGTCAATTCCTTGAACCGCAGCAGCTGACGTTCGCTGAACTCGGTCACATCGCTGGACAGCACGGCATCCAGGTCCTCGTCGTCCAGCCGGAAACTGCGGTGATCGCGGGCCTTTTCCACCACGTTGCGCACGAAGCCGGCGTTGCCGAGCGTATCGATACCGCGGATGAGATCGCCGTCCTCAGAATAAGTTTCATCGAGGTAGAACTTCGTGTACGACGGCAGCAACGCCTGCGCCGACTCATCGGTGATGACGTCTTCGTTTTCCTGGCCCATCAACCGGGTCAGTGCGACCAGCTCGTCCGGGGTGTAGCTGAAGAACTCGATGACGGTCGAAAAACGCCGTCGCAGACCCTGATTCACTTCGAGCATCTTGTCCATGGCCTTCGCGTAGCCGGCGCCGAAAACCACCAACTCGTCCCGATGATTCTCCATGTACAACAGCAACGTGTTGATGATCGCGTTGCCGTACGGGTCACCCTGCTGGTAGCCCTTCTCGTGCAGCGTGTGCATCTCATCGAAGAAGACCGCGCCACCCAAGGCGCCCTCGAGCATCTCCTCGGTGTTCTTCTCCGCATCGGCCATGTATCGGCCCAGCAGCTTGGTGCGGCTCGTTTCCACCACCACGGGCTTGCGCAGCACGGTCAACCCGCACAGCTGTTTGCTGAAAGCCCTTGCCACGGAGGTCTTTCCGGTGCCGGGAGGCCCGAGCAACAACGTGTGGCGCGACGTGACGGGCACCGGAAGGCCCATCTTGGCGCGCGCCAGGTTCACCTTGGTCGTCGACTTGATCAGCTTGATTTCACGCTTGGCGCGTTCCATGCCCAGCATGGCGTTGAGCTCGGCATCACCTTCGGCCAGGTACTTCGCCGCCTCTTCGGCGTGGCGAGCGGCCTCGGTCTCGGCCCGCGTCGGCGCGCTGGCCGGGTCCCACGGGTCGGTCCGGGCCTCGATCGTTTCCGGGTCGGTCAAGACCAGGCGATAGGTGGGGTTGTCCAGCGCTTCCCGAGCCGGCGTGAACTTCGGATCCCGCGAGTACACCCGTCGCAACAGCTCGACGGCCTCGTCCTCGCGGCCCAGGTGCCGCAAGCACATGCCCTGGGTGTACAGGGCGATGTTGGCCGCGCCCGGCACCCGGTCGCCTTCGATGGCCTCCTGGCCCCGGCGCAAGGCCTCCTCGAACACACCCAGTGAAGCCAGCGCCGTGGTGGCCATCGCTGCACCCGCAGCCTTCAGCTCGGGCTGCCGCCAGGTCTTCCCCTCGGCGAACTCGTTGAGCACATCCGGCCACCGGGCGGTGCGGAAGTACAGCACGCCACGCACATAGCTGACCAGTTCCTCGTCGACGGGCTGGCGGGGCTCGACGCCGTCGATCAGTTTCGAGGCTTCCTCGTAGCGTTTCGCTTCGGCCAGAACGGCGGCGTAGGCGCACGCCAATGTCTCCACGCTGGTCACCGCCAGCCGCAGGAACAACCCATCGGAAACCTCCGGCCGGAACTGCAACTCGGTGACCCCGAGGCGGCGAGTCTCCCAACCGAACGTCCGGATCGAGGACCACGCACCGGAAAGCACGTCAATGCTGTGCTCCCCCGCCAGAATTCGCGCCAGCCAGGCGTCGCACATGCCCGGATCCAGGTTGGTCGCGGTGGTGAACATCTGCGATGCAACCTGCGGATTGTGGCTGGGCTGAAGCCCATTGACCGAGACGCCGGAGGCCAACAGGCCGGCAACCATTGCGTTACGGGCGCTTTCAGCGGTTGATTGCGGCCTCGTCATTGCGCTACAGGTACGCCCGCCGAGCTCCCTCGCAACTGGTCGACCGATAGCGCAAGGTCATCATCGTCGGCGCGCAGTGCACGGCTCGGCACGACCAGCAGGGGGCGCGCCGTCGGGGCCGGCAGGCTGGCTCGTACCGCGGCCAACTGACGGCCCGTGAGACGGTTGAGGCCTGAGGAGACGTTTCTGCGCAACCGCTTCTCGGTGTGGTATCGCACCCAAGCCGATACCTGCGGCCGCCCGCCGCGCGAGGTGAGCCGAATGGTCACCACGGTGGCGAAGGTCTCGTCCTCCCACAGCTCATCCAGCTTGTCGGTGGTGATGTCGGACGGCGACAACCACAGGCTGGTGACAAATCCGTTGAAGTGCTTGAGGCGGCGCCATCCGGGACGGCTCCAAGTCGGTTCCAGATCGGCCAGCACCGCACGGTCGACTTCGGCGAGCTCCTCGGCCGTCAACGGCCGGGCCGCACAGGTCAGCCCGTCGAGATCCTGGGCGAGCCGCTCGGTGGCTGCCACCAAGGTCGACGCCAGCGAATCACGGGCGGCCACTGCGGCGACGTTGCGCTGCGGGTTCATCCGCAATACCAGCCAGGTGCGGCGAATGTACGAGGTGGGCTGATCGTTGGCCACCTCCCACTCTTCGGGGCCCCAGTCGTCCAGTTTGGACAACTCGGCGGCGTTTCCGCCGCGGCGGACTTTCACCGACACGATGTCGATGTCGTCGAGGTGAATGTCGAATTGGCGCAGGCCGGAAGCAACCGCTGACACCAGCAAGGTGGGGGGCGAGTTCCGGTGACGAAGGCGTGAGGCCGATTCGTCGTCCCCGCCGTTGATGGCGATCACCGCGACCAGCTGGCCTTCGTACTGCCGCACGCCGACCGTGTCGCGCCCGTATTTGCGCTGGTAATCAAGGGCCGGGGTGCAACCGGCGGCCAGCGCGGAGCCCGGGTCGGCGGACCAATCCCACAGCCACGTCGCCAACCCCGACGTCACCGTGAGGCCGTGGTAGGTGACCAGCGACAGCAGCGTCACCAGCACGGCCAGAGCGACACCCACCCAGAACCCGATGCGATACGTGCCCTGCCAGGACTCGGGGCAGTGACTGGCCACCACCATGATCACCACGTCGACCAAAAACACCGTGGTCAACCGCGGCCACGATAAAGACAACCCAAATCTGCGCTGAGCCTTCATGAGTGTTGCTGCTCCGCCCCTATTGCTGTTTCCGCGATCGCTTCATCAGCATCGCCGTACCGAACACTCCACCGCCGATGAGTAGCGCGCCCAGCAAGCCGCCGGCCGCCACCCACACTGGCACCATATCCCGGTGCGGGACGGGTTTCGGAACGTTCAGCGGTGCCGAAAGTTGCTGCGGTGGTTTCACCGGACCGTCGGGTACATCCCAGGTCAGCGCCGCGACCGGGTCGACGACACCGTGCCCGACCTGGTTATCCACGCCGCGTGCGGGCGCGCGGGCGGTACGGGTCAGCCGGTTGATGACCTGATAGGCCGAGAGCTGCGGGAACTTGGCCCGAACCAGCGCAGCGACCCCGGAGACGATCGCCGCTGAGAAGCTGGTGCCGGCGGGAACCAGCAGCGTGTTATCCGGCCCGTCGATCGCATTGATCAGACCGTCGTCCCGGGGCGACAGTCCGATGACGTCCGTTCCGGGTGCGGCGATCCCGACCCACGGCCCGGCCACGCTCGTCGACGCCTGGCCCTGGTTGCCCTGGCTCAGCGGGCGGCCGTCCGTGTCGACCGCGCCCACCGTCAGGACGTAGTCGCTGAACCAGGACGGCGTCACGACCGTGGTGACCGCGTTCCAGTTGCGAGGATCGTTGGGCTGCAACGGATCATGCGGCGGGTTCTGCTTGCAGTCCTTTTTGCTGGTGTCGCCGGCGGCGGCCACGATGACGGCGTTCTTGTCGACCGCCGCGTAGCGCACCGCCGCGCCCAGCGAGCGTTGGTCGATGATGTTGCGTGCGCTCATGCAGGTCACGTCGGAGATGTTGATGACCTGAGCGCCCATGTTGGCTGCGTGCACGATCGCCCGCGCCATCGTCTGAACGTTGTCGATCTTCGCCGAGGTCTGCGGATCCTCGTCACCGGTGTAGGCGTCCTTGAGGCCGAAGGCCTGGCTCGACTGCCGGATCGCGATGATGTCGACATCCGGGGCCACCCCGCTGAACCTGTCTCTTATACACATCTGACGCTGCCCGACGATCGCATA